>CAMYKQ010000057.1 GCA_947259075.1 uncultured Gammaproteobacteria bacterium
CTGAGGCGGACGCGGCCCTGCTTGTCGATCTCCAGCACCTTGACCTTGACGATGTCGCCCTCGTTGAGCTTGTCGCTGACGTTCTGCACCCGCTCCTCGGAGATTTGCGAGATGTGCACCAGGCCGTCCTTGCCCGGCAGGATGCTGACGAAGGCGCCGAAGTCCATGATCTTGGCGACGCGGCCTTCGTAGACCTTGCCCACTTCGACGTCGGCGGTGATCTCTTCGATGCGGCGTTGCGCCTCCAGGCCCGCGGCCTTATCGACCGATGCGATCTTGATGGTGCCGTCGTCGGTGATGTCGATCTCGGTGCCGGTCTCTTCGGTGAGGGCGCGAATGGTGGCGCCGCCCTTGCCGATGACGTCACGGATACGCTCGGGATTGATCTTCATGGTGATGTAGCGCGGCGCGTATTCGGACAGCTCGCTGCGCGGCGTGGAGATGACCTTGGCCATTTCACCGAGGATGTGGATGCGGCCTTCTTTGGCTTGCTCCAGCGCGGCGGACATGATCTCGCGGGTGATGCCGGTGATCTTGATGTCCATCTGCAGGGCGGTGACGCCGGCGGTGGTGCCGGCCACTTTGAAGTCCATGTCGCCGAGGTGATCCTCGTCGCCGAGGATGTCGCTGAGCACCACGAAGCGCTCTTGCTCTTTGATCAAACCCATCGCGATACCGGCGACCGGCGCCTTCAGGGGCACGCCCGCGTCCATCATCGCTAGACTGGAGCCGCACACAGAAGCCATGGAACTGGAGCCGTTGGACTCGGTGATCTCCGACACCACGCGCACCGAGTAGGGGTACTCGGTCATATCGGGCATGACCGCGAGCACGCCGCGCTTGGCGAGGCGGCCGTGACCGATCTCGCGGCGCTTGGGGCTGCCGACCATGCCGGTCTCGCCCACGCAAGAAGGCGGGAAGTTGTAGTGCAGCATGAAGGGTTCGCGGTATTCGCCTTCGATGGCGTCGATCATTTGTGAATCACGCGCCGTGCCCAGGGTGGCGACGACCAGCGCTTGGGTTTCACCGCGAGTGAACAAGGCGGAACCGTGAGTGCGCGGCAGCACGCCGACGCGCACGAAGATGGGCCGCACGGAGCGGGTGTCACGGCCGTCGATACGGCGCTCACCGGCGATGATGCGCCCCCGCACCACTTCTTTTTCCAAGCTGCCGAAGGCATTGCGCACATCTTCGGCGCCGTGGGCGGGTTCGGCACCTTCGGCCGCCGTGGCCAGTTTAGCCACTACGTCTTGACGGATTTCCGCAACGCGGTCTTGGCGCGCCTGTTTCTCGGCGATGCTGTAGGCATCGGCAATGGCCGCGGCGGCCAAACCGCGCACCGCCTCTTTCGCGCCTTTATCGGTCTCCACCGCTTGCCAATCCCAGCGCGGCTTGCCCACTTCGGCGGCCAGTTCCTTGATGGCGCGGATGGCGGCCTGCATTTGCTCATGGCCGAACATCACCGCGTCGAGCATCACCGCTTCGGGCAGCTCACGCGCTTCGGATTCGACCATCAACACCGCATCCGCGGTGCCGGCCACGACTAAATCCAACTGCGAGGCCTTGACGGCGCTCATGGAGGGGTTGAGCACGAATTTGCCGTCGGCATAACCTACGCGTGCCGCGCCGATCGGTCCTTCAAAGGGCAGGCCGGAGAGGGCCAGCGCCGCCGAGGCGCCCAGCAAAGCAGGGATATCGGCGTCGATCTCTTTATCCAGCGACACCACGGTGGCGATGACTTGCACTTCGTTGATGAAGCCTTTGGGAAACAGCGGGCGTATCGGCCGGTCGATGAGACGCGAGGTGAGGGTTTCCTTTTCCGAAGGCCGTCCTTCGCGCTTGAAGAAGCCGCCGGGAATCTTGCCCGCGGCATAGGTGCGTTCTTGGTAGTTGACGGTCAGCGGAAAGAAGTCGCGGCCCGGAACCGCCTCTTTTTTGCCCACCGCGGTCACCATCACCACGGTGCCGCCCATGCTGATCATCACCGCGCCGCTGGCTTGTCGCGCAACTTCGTTGGTCTCGATGGTGACCGTTTGATCACCGTACTGGAAGGTTTTTGTATAAGGTTTCACGTAAGCATCCTTACAATCAGGCAGGAACAAATCAGCGCGGCGGCCCTTCAGAAGCGATAAAGGCCGAACATCCGTTCGGCCCTCGATCGCATGGCGCCAACACCCCAGCGGAAAAAATCATTTCAGCGACGCAGACCCAGACGGGACACCAGCGTGCGATAACGCTCAGCGTCGCTGCGCTTCAAGTAGTCCAGCAGGCTGCGGCGCTGGCTCACCATGCGCAACAAACCCTGGCGGGAATGATGGTCCTTGGCATGGTCTTTAAAATGACCGGACAATTGATCGATGCGTGCCGACAGGATCGCGACTTGTACTTCGGTGGATCCGGTGTCGTTAGCGCCCCGCTGATATTCTTTGATGATCTGCTGGGTGGCTTCAGTGTTCAGTGACATGAAATAACTCCAAGTGTCTTTAACGCTCTCATGAGAAGGGCCGTATTTTACCTAGTAAAGCTCAATACATACAACATTTAAAACGGGTCCGGCACGCTATTGCCGGGACGATGGGGCTTAAACACCCCCCACCAAACGCTTGGGGGCCACGCGGCCGTCCTCCAACACGCGGCCCACACCGAGAAAACGCCGATCCGCGGTGCGCAGCTTGACCCAGCCGCTGGTGGGCGCGCGCGGCACGAATACCGGCTGGCCCTGACGTAAAAAATAGGCCATATCTTCGGAAAGACAGACATCCGGCCAGCTTTCCAGCGCCGTGTCCATGGGCAGCAACAAGGCATCCAGCGCCGCAAAACCCTGCTCGGCCGCCGCCTGCAAGGTCTCCACGCTGAGCATTTGTTCTGCTTTAAAGGGGCCCGCCGCGGTGCGGCGCAGGGCGGCGACGTGGGCGCCCACCCCCAAGGCCTCACCGATGTCCTCGGCGAGGGTGCGGACGTAGGTGCCTTTGGAACAGCTCACGTACAAATCCAGCAAATCGCCTTCACGCCCTAGCAAGCGCAGCGCGTACACGGTGACCTCCCGCGGCTGACGTTCCACCTCGATACCCTGGTGGGCGAGCTTGTACAAAGGCTGACCCTGGTGCTTGATGGCCGAGTGCATCGGCGGCACTTGCTGTATTGTCCCGGTGAAGCGCGGCAGGATGTCCATTATCGCCGCATCGGTGACATCGCGGGCATCGCGGCTCGCGATCACTTCACCCTCGGCATCTCCGGTGGTGGTCTTCTCGCCCAGTTTGACGGTGACGCGGTATTCCTTGTCCGACTCCAATAAAAAGGCGGACACCTTGGTGGACGAGCCGAAACACAAGGGCAACAGGCCCGTTGCCAAGGGGTCAAGGCTGCCGGTGTGACCGGCCTTGCGCGCCTGAAACAGGCGTTTGACCTGTTGTAAAGCGCCGTTGGAGGTAATGCCGATGGGCTTGTCGAGCAAGATGATCCCATTCACATCCCGGAGTTTGCCGCGACGGTTCACTTTAAATCTTGCTCCTTATCATCATCCTCGGAATCCGAGTCTCTTTTTTGTTCGGCGGCCACTTGATGCAATAAGGCGTCGATGCGTGACCCCTCGTCCAAGGACTTATCGAAGACAAAACGCAATTCCGGCAGGACGCGCATGACCATGCGCTGCCCCAGCAGGTGGCGCAAAAAACCAGCCGCTTTCTTTAAAGCGGTCAAGGTCTCGGCGACATCTTGCGCCGGATCCATCAGGGTGATGAACACCTTGGCATGGGACAGATCACGCGACAATTCCACGGCGGAAATGGTCACGAAACCCACGCGCGGGTCACGCAGTTCTTGCTGAATGATTAGCGCCAGCTCGCGCTGGATTTGTCCGCCCAAGCGCTGGGTACGGTTAAATTCTTTGGGCATAATTCAGGGCCTATTAACACGCGGCGCCGCGAAACCGCGGCGCACGTGTCTTCGCCGCGCGGGCCGCGCCTTAAAGCTGGCGCGCCACCTCGATGCGTTCGAACACTTCAATCTGATCGCCGGGTTTGACGTCGTTGTAATCCTTCACCCCGATACCGCATTCGGTCCCGGCCCGCACTTCGTTGACATCATCTTTGAAGCGGCGCAGAGATTCCAACACACCTTCGTAGATCACCACATTATCGCGCAGCACGCGGATGGGACTGTTGCGCTTGACCGACCCTTCCATCACCAAACAACCGGCGATGGCGCCGATCTTCGGCGAGCGGAACACGTCACGCACCTGCGCCAAGCCCACGATCTGCTCTTTGATCTCCGGCGACAACATGCCGGAGAGCGCCTTTTTCACGTCATCGATGACGTCGTAAATCACACTGTAATAACGCGGTTCAAGACCCCGCTCTTCGGCGGCGCGGCGCGCCGAGGCATCGGCGCGCACATTGAAGCCCACCACCACGGCATTCGACGCCACGGCCAGATTGACGTCGGATTCGTTGATGCCGCCGACGCCGCTGGCGATGAGTTTGACCTGCACTTCTTTGGTGGACAATTTGGTGAGCGACTCGCGCAAGGCCTCCAAGGAACCCTGCACATCGGCCTTCACCACCATATTGAGGGTGCTGATCTCGCCCGCGCCCATTTGCGAGAACGCGTCTTCTAATTTCGCGCCACGCTGGCGGGCGAATTCGACATCACGGAACTTACCTTGACGGAACAAGGCGATTTCGCGGGCCTTGCGTTCATCGGTAAGCACTTGCGCGCTGTCGCCGGCATTGGGCGTACCGGACAAGCCCAGCACCACCACGGGTATCGACGGCCCGGCCTCATCGACGGCGCGGCCGCTCTCATCGAACATGGCGCGCACGCGGCCGTATTCATGTCCCGCGAGCAGGATGTCACCTTTGCGCACGGTACCGTTCTGCACCAAGATCGTCGCCATCGGACCGCGGCCTTTATCCAAGGTGGATTCGATGACCGCGCCGCTGCCCGGCGCGTCTTTCACCGCGGTGAGTTCCATCACTTCGGCTTGCGTCAGAATCGACGCCAGCAAGGCGTCGACGCCCTCGCCGGTCTTGGCGGAGACATGCACGAACATCGTATCGCCGCCCCATTCCTCAGGCACCACCTCGTGGCCCACCAGCTCCTGCTTGATCCGCTCCGGTTCCGCCCCGGGTTTGTCGATCTTATTGACCGCGACGATGATGGGCACGCCACCGGCCTTGGCATGCTGCACGGCCTCCAAGGTCTGCGGCATCACGCCGTCGTCGGCGGCCACCACCAGCACCACGATGTCGGTCACCTTGGCGCCGCGGGCGCGCATGGCGGTGAAGGCCTCGTGGCCGGGCGTATCCAAGAAGGTGATCATGCCCTTGTCGGTCTGCACATGGTAAGCGCCGACGTGCTGGGTGATACCGCCCGCCTCACCGGCCGCCACCTTAGTGCGGCGCACATAATCCAGCAAGGAGGTTTTGCCGTGATCGACATGACCCATGATGGTGACCACCGGGGCGCGCGCGACTTGCGTGCCCGTGGCTTTCGCCTGTTGCACCAAGGCGTCTTCCAGCGCGCTTTCCTGTAAAGGTTTCGCGATATGACCCATCTCTTCGACCACCAGGGTCGCGGTCTCTTGATCGAGCACCTGATTGATGGTGGCCATGCTGCCCATGCTCATCATGAACTTGATCACCTCGGTGACCTTCACCGACATCTTCTGCGCCAGCTCGGCCACGGTGATGGTCTCGGGAATCGTCACTTCACGCACGATGGGCGCGGTGGGCCGTTCAAAACCGTGTTTGCCGCTGACCGCCACGCCGCCGCGCTCGCGGGGCTGACGGCCCTTTTTACGCCGGCCGGCCTTGGCCTCGGCGAGATGGAGTTCCTGACGGCCGTATTTGCCGCTGGGATGGTCCTCGCGTCCACGCTCTTTGCCCGGACGCCGCTTCTCTTTCTTATCCTTATCTTTCGCGGCGTCGGGAGCGGCCTTGGCCACCTCCACGGCGGCTGGCGTCTCAACCTTGACCTTCGCGATCATCTCCGCGTTGCGTCGCGCCTCTTCCTCGGCGCGCCGCGCCTCTTCCTCGACTTGCAGGCGGCGCGCCTCGACGAGACGCGCTTCTTCTTCGATGCGGCGTTTTTCTTCTTCCTCGCGGCGCCGCGCCTCGGCGAGGCGAGCCTGTTCCGCTTCCTCCACCCGCGCGCGTTCCGCCAGCTGGGTTTCGAGCTGGGCCATCTCATCGGCCATGGCCACGCTGCGTTTAACGTAGGTACGATGGCGCCGCACCTCGACGTTGACCGTCTTGGCCTTACCCTGCGGCCCGGACTGACGCAGCTCGCTGAGGGTGCGGCGCTTCAAGGTGATTTTTTTCGGCTCCGCCGCCCCGGGCTGTTCAGACGGCTGGCCGTGATTGCGCCGCAGATATTGCAGCAGGTCCACTTTCTCTTTATCCGTGATCGTCTGCTCAGCCGAGCGTATATTCGATCCGGCCTCTTCAAGCTGGACCAATAAACGGTCTACCGGTATCCCCACGACATCAGCGAATTGTTTTACGGTTACTTCCGACATGCGTAGCCTCTCGCTCCATTAAACCCAAGTGTGTTCACCCTTGCTGTTCATTGGCAAACCAGGGTTCGCGCGCCGTCATGATCAATTCACTGGCACGCTGTTCATCCATTCCTTCCACATCCAGCAATTCATCGACGGATTGCTCCGCCAAATCCTCGCGGGTCAGCACGCCGCGTTGCGCTAGACTGAAAGCCAGGCTGCGGTCCATGCCCTTGATCTCCAGTAAATCCTCCGCCGGTTCCGCGGCGCTTTCTTCCTTGACGATGGCGCGGGTCAGCAACACGTCGCGGGCGCGGTTGCGCAATTCATCGACGATGGCCTCATCGAACTCCTCGATATTCATCAGCTCTTGCACCGGCACGTAGGCGATTTCCTCGACGCTGGAAAACCCTTCCTGCACCAGAATATTCGCCACTTCCTCATCGACGTCCAGCTGCTCCATGAACGCGGCCTTGAGCGCCAAGGTTTCCGATTCGCTCTTCTCCACCGCCTGCGATTCACTCATCACATTGAGTTCCCAACCGGTCAAATGGCTGGCGAGGCGCACGTTCTGCCCGCCACGGCCGATGGCCTGCGACAAACCTTCTTCCGCCACCGCCACGTCCATGCTGTGGGTCTCTTCATCGACCACGATGGACTGTACTTCCGCCGGCGACATGGCGTTGATGACGAATTGAGCGGGGTTTTCGTTCCACAGAATAATGTCGATGCGCTCGCCGGCCAACTCATTGGACACCGCTTGCACCCGCGAACCGCGCATGCCGACGCAGGCGCCAACGGGATCGATGCGCTGATCATTGGTCTTCACCGCGATCTTGGCGCGCGAACCGGGATCGCGCGCGGCGCTGACGATTTCGATCACGCCCTCACCCGCCTCCGGCACTTCCAGCTTGAACAGCGCGATCAGCAATTCCGGCGCGGTGCGCGAGACGAACAACTGTGGACCGCGCGCCTCGGAACGCACTTCGCGCAAATAGCCGCGCACGCGATCGCCATTACGCACGTTCTCGCGGGGGATCATGTCCTCGCGGCTGATGATGGCCTCGGCATTGCCGCCCAAGTCCATAATCACGCTGCCGCGCTCGACGCGCTTGACCACGCCGGTCACCAATTCGCCGACGCGGTCTTTGTATGCATCCACCACCTGCGCGCGCTCGGCCTCACGCACCTTTTGGACTATCACCTGTTTAGCGGTCTGCGCGGCGATGCGGCCGAAGGCCACCGATTCCATGGGCTGTTCGATGAACTCGCCCGCGGTGATGCCGGGATGGGTGTCCTGCACCTCGCTGACATACTCCTGGCGCTCGGGGAATTCCATGGGCTGCTCATCGGGGATGACTTCCCAGCGGCGGAAGGTGGCGTAATCGCCCGTATTGCGGTCGATGCTCACCCGGACGTCGATTTCCTCGTCATGGCGTTTCTTGGTCGCCGTCGCCAAGGCCGCTTCGATGGCCTCGAAGATAATATTTTCATCGACGCCCTTCTCGTTTGAGACGGCCTCTACCACCAACAGAATTTCTTTACTCATGCTTCTCGCCCCTACTTGAGTTTCCGGCCATCCCTGCACACGATCCTGGCCGCGACCTTACCCAAATCCAACCGCCCAGCGCCTTTTATAGCTGCGGCACCAAACGCGCCTGCTCAATATTATCCAAGGCGATCCGCACTTCCTCGCCGTCTTGGACCAGCACTATCTCCGTACCCTGCACACCTTGCAATAGACCGGCGAAATTGCGCCGTCCCGCCAAGGGCAAAGACAGCCGCAGCTTCACCTGATTCCCCGCGAAGCGGCTGAAATGATCCGCCGTAAACAGCGGCCGGTCCAGCCCCGGCGAGGATACCTCCAAAATGTAGTGGCCGCTGATCGGTTCTTCCACTTCCAAGGCGCCACTCACTTGATGGCTGACCCGTTCACAATCATCCACCGTAATCCCTTCGGGGCTGTCGATGTATATCCGCAGCAGGGAACGCCGGCCTTGGGGAAGATATTCCACCCCGACCAGTTCGTAACCCAGTCCGCGCACCGCCGCCTCGACGGGCCGGCGCACCTTCTCGGATGCCCGCGCCACACACGCCTCCAAAAACAAAAAATGGGCCAACGGCCCACTGCATCACTACTTCAGAAATGGCAGCGACCAACCGGCTAGGCTCGCCGCTGCATGCCCGCTTGGGCACCATCACTTTCAACTTGGCCGTCCATCACCGCACGAGTGCAGTTAACAAAAAGCCCCGATTCCGGGGCTTTTTGTTGTTATATATCGGCTGGTAGCGGGGGCAGGATTTGAACCTGCGACCTTCGGGTTATGAGCCCGACGAGCTGCCAGACTGCTCCACCCCGCAGCAGAGCGCGTATCTTAGCAAAGCGCTTGTCACGCATCAAGGGAATGCGTGAGATAACTTGGGTTCTTTCAACAATAAAATGACAAAGGCCACCGCATACTCCTGCTCATCGGCCAAACTGAGGTGGCTTTCGCCGATCCCGGCCGTCTCCATCAACGCCCGGGTATGGCCGCTGCAAGCCAGGCCGGGCTTGCCCGCGGCATTGTGGACCACCGCGATGTCGCTGAGTTTAACACCGTCGCGAAACCCCGTGCCCAAGGCCTTGACCATCGCCTCCTTAGCCGCGAAGCGCTTGGCGAGAAAGGCGGCGGGCCGTTTGTCGCCCGCGAAGCCAGCCAGCTCGGCGGGGGTTAAAATCTTGGTGGCGAAGCGCTGGCCGTAGCGCTCCCAGTTGGCTTGGATACGCGCCACGCGGACGATGTCGGTGCCGATACCGTAAATCACCGGACCCTCGCCGCCTGCATCAGCCCCTTCATCTCCCGCACCGCGGCCTGCAATCCCGTGAATAAAGCACGGGCGATGATGGCGTGACCGATGTTCAGCTCCCGTATCGCCGGGATGGCCGCCACCGCCGCCACATTGTGATAGTGCAAACCGTGGCCGGCGTTCACATGCAAACCGGCCGCCACCGCCCGCGTCACCGCCGCGTCAATTCTTTGCAGCTCGGCGCGGCGCGCCTCGGCGTCGCGCGCCTCGGCGTAATGGCCGGTGTGGATCTCGATCACCGGCGCGGCGCAACGCGCCGCGGCATCCACTTGAGCCGGGTCGGCATCCACGAACAAAGACACGCGGCAACCGGCGGCGGCCAAGCGCGCGCAAGCCTCACGAATGCGCGCCTCATTGCCCGCCACATCCAAACCGCCCTCGGTGGTCAGCTCCTCGCGCCGCTCGGGCACTAAGCAGCATTCCTCCGGCCGCACACGTTCGGCGATGGCCAGCATGTCTTCGGTGACGGCCATCTCCAGATTCATGCGCGTTTGCAGAATACCCTTGAGCAGTTCGACGTCGCGTTCCTGAATGTGGCGGCGGTCTTCGCGCAGATGCAGGGTAATGGCATCGGCGCCCGCCTGCTCGGCCTCGATAGCCGCCTGCACCGGATCGGGATAACGCGTGCCGCGCGCCTGGCGCAGGGTGGCGATGTGGTCAATATTGACGCCCAGTAAGATGGCGTTAGCAGCAGTCAAAATCGTGTCCTCGATTCAATCAATAGCTTCATGATGAAACAGCGCCGCCCGCCGTGGGGGTGAACAGGCGGCGGCTGGCCAGGGGTTTGGCGCCCAGCTGCACCGCCAGGGCGGCGCGCATCAAACGTTTGGCCTCGCGCAGACCATTGACCTCGTTAAAACGCTCGCGCGCCAGGGCCAACAGGCTGGCGCCGTGTATCAGCAAGGCATCCGCCGGCGCTGCCGCCGTCTCATCGTCCCAGCGTACCGGGCCTGCGCCCAAATGATACGCATAAAGCTGGCCGGCTTCGATGGGCCGGCCGCTGCCGGCCTCGTGCTCCAGCACTAAAGCGTAACCCAACCCGGCGAGCACGTGTTTTTCGAAGATGCGCAGCACCGGCTCCAGCGGCGCGCCCGCCGTGCCGCATGCCAGGGCGGCCACCGCGGTTTCATACGCCGTGTACAACTCAGGATGGGGGTCGAAACGATGCAGCAGGCGCGCCAGTAATTCATTCAAATACAGCCCGCTCATCAAGGCGGAGCCGCTGAGCCAGCGCGCTGGCCCGCCACTCTCGACCGCGGCCAGCGTAGCCAATTCGCCCGCGCCCGACCAACTCAGCAGCACCGGACAAAAGGCTTGCAGCAAACCTTGCGAGCGGGACTTGGCCTGCCGCGCGCCGCGCGCCACCAGTCCCACCCGGCCAAACTCCGGGGTAAAGACATCCAGCAGCAGACTGCTGTCGCGATAAGGCCGCCTGTGTAAAACATAAGCGGGTTGCAGCAGCACCCGGGCGCGCTGGTTCATGACCATCGGGCTTCCTCTTGCCCGGCGGGTCTCGGGCCGGGCTTACAACTCCCGCTCATCATAGCCCAGCTGGCGCAGCAGCCGCTCGTCTTCCGACCAGCCTTCTTTCACCTTCACCCAGGTTTCCAAAAACACCTTGGCGTCGAAAATCTTTTCCATGTCTTCGCGGGCGCGCTGGCCGATCTCTTTGAGCATGGCGCCGCCCTTGCCGATGACGATGGCCTTTTGGCTGGCCTTCTCCACCCAGATCACCGCGTGAATGCGGAAGAGGTTGCCTTCGACCGCGAATTTTTCTATCTCCACGGTCAAGGCATAGGGCAATTCCTCACCCAAACGGCGCATGAGTTTTTCGCGGATGAGTTCGGCGGCGATAAAACGCTGGCTGCGGTCGGTGACTTGATCCTCGGGAAACATCGCCTCGCCTTCGGGCATGCGCGCCAGCACCTCGGCCTCCAAACCCTCGACATTATCGCCCTTGCGCGCCGACAAGGGCACGATGGCGGCAAAGTTAAATTTCTCCGCCAGCTTTTTCAAATAAGGCAGCAAGACATCCTTGTCCGCTAGCTTATCCACTTTATTCACCACGGCGATCACCGGCGCCTCTTGTGCGGTCAAGCCTTGCAGAATACTTTCATCCTCCTCGGTCCAGCGGGTGGCATCCAGCACCAGCACCACCACATCCACATCCGCAACGGACGAACGCGCCGCCTTATTCATATAACGATTGATGGCGCGTTTGCCGCCGCGATGAATACCCGGGGTGTCCACGTACACCACCTGCCCCGCCGCATCGGTTTTAATGCCGATAATTTTGTGCCGCGTGGTCTGCGGCCGCGGCGAGGTGATGGCGATCTTCTGGCCGAGGATTCGATTGAGCAAGGTGGATTTGCCGACGTTGGGACGGCCGATGATGGCGGCATAACCGCAGCGGAATGAGGTGATCTGTTCAGGCATGGTAAATGACTCGATTAATCGCGCCGCGCGGACAGCGGCGCGGCAAAAAAAGAAAAGACTATTTTTCCGTCAACAGGACCAAAGCCGCGCCCGCCGCCGCCTGCTCCGCTTTACGGCGGCTATTGCCCTCGCCCTCGGTAGTCAGCGCCGGCTCGCTGATGATGCAGGCCAGCTTGAAAACCTGGGCATGGGCATCGCCTTCGGCGCTCAACACACGATACTCCGGCAAGGGCCAGCCGCGCGATTGCAAGTATTCCTGCAAACGGGTCTTGGGATCTTTCAAGCCTTGGTCCAGCGACAAATCCGCCAAGACATCGTGATACAAGGCCAGCACCATGTCCCGCGCCGCATCAAATCCACCGTCCAAATAAACCGCGCCAATCACGGCCTCGACGGCGCCGGCGAGAATGGATTCGCGGCGGAAACCCCCGCTTTTCAGCTCGCCCGGCCCCAGCCGCAGATACTGGCCTAATTGATGTTGACGCGCCAGCGCGGCCAAGGTGACGCCGCGGACCAGGTAGGCGCGCAAGCGGCTCAGCTCACCTTCGCTGGCGGCGGGAAACCGCTCGAATAGATAATGGGCGATGATAAAGTTGAGTACCCCGTCACCGAGAAACTCCATCCGCTCATTATTATCCTTGCCGACACTGCGGTGAGTGAGGGCGCTCTCCAGCAAAGCGCGCTGGGAAAACTGATAACAAAATGCCTTTTCGACGCGGGCCAGTTGATCTATCAAGGCGCCAGCAACTCCACCCGGTTCGCATCGAACTTCGCCACCACATCCAAATTCAGGAATAAGGGCACGCGGGACTCGTAATTCACCGTAATCACCAGCTTGCCCGATTCGCGGGAAATCTTGATGTGCTCTTTCGTTACATTATCGACGTCATCGATGCTTAGACGGGCAAGGATGCGTTTTTCAATTTCACCCGGTGTCGAACCGGCCGTTTCTTTTTCCTCCGCCAAACTCTTGAGAATAGACTGCACTTTGAAGTTTCCCAGATACAACGGAACGACCTTGACGAGCACCACCGCGAACATGGCGATAATGATGAGCAGAAACAACATACCCATATATGTCATGCCGGACTGCCCATTTTTATTACCAAGCGTATTCATACACTGTCTCCCATCGCCGCGCCTTGTTAGTGAATGCTGTCGCCTATCCGGCCCCATGTAATCCCATTCGACCAATTCATCCAAATCATAAAGGCCTTGCCCACCAAGTTCTTCTCGGGTACGAAACCCCAAGCCCGGCTATCATTGCTGTTATCACGATTATCACCCATGGTGAAATAGCTGCCCTCGGGCACGCGCCAGTCCCCCGAATCGAGACGGCCGAAGTAATCAGGATGCACCACCATCTGGTGCTCAACGCCGTCAACCGACTCCAGTTGCAATTTCGCGGGCAACGGTATCCCGGTGTCCACCTCCGTGTACGGCCCCGCCGGCTGTTGCACCGCGGGCTGGCCATTGATGAACAGGGTTTTGCTGTGATAGGTGATGCGATCGCCCGGCAGGCCGACCACGCGCTTGATGTAATCGGTGGAGGGATCATCGGGGTAACGGAACACCACCACGTCACCCCGCTTGGGCTCGCCGATATCGATGATCTTCATATTAACCACCGGCAGACGGATACCGTAGGCGAACTTGTTCACTAAAATGAAATCGCCTATCCACAGAGTGGGGATCATCGAGCCGGAGGGGATGCGAAAGGGTTCGACCAGAAACGAGCGCAACAACAGCACGATCAAAATTACGGGAAAGAACGAGCGGGCGTATTCAACCAGCACGGGCTCCTTGGCGATGCGCTGCTGCTCTTCTTCTTTGAGTTCAACGCCCGTCCCCTTAGCGGATTCGGCCGCCGCCGCCAGCGCCGCGCGCCGGCCCGGCGCCCACAGACGCGCGTCCACGGCCCAGATGACACCGCACACCGCCAAGGCGATCACCATGATCGTCGCAAAGTCCATTATTTTTTCCCCACTTGTAGCACCGCCATAAAGGCCTCTTGCGGTATCTCCACCGAACCGACTTGTTTCATGCGTTTTTTACCCGCTTTTTGTTTCTCCAGCAATTTGCGCTTGCGGCTGGCGTCGCCGCCGTAACACTTGGCGGTGACGTTCTTGCGCAAGGCCTTCACCGTCTCGCGGGCGATGATCTTGACGCCGATCGAGGCCTGGATCGCCACATCGTACATCTGCCGCGGAATGACTTCCTTGAGTTTTTCGGTCAACTCGCGCCCGCGCTGAAAACTATTGGAACGATGCACGATCACTGACAGGGCATCGACCCGTTCGTTGTTAATCATCACGTCCAGCTTGACCAGATCCGCCGGTTCAAAGCGTTCGAAGGCGTAATCCATGGAGGCAAAGCCACGGCTGACCGATTTGAGGCGGTCGAAGAAGTCCATCACCACTTCCGCCATCGGCATTTCATAGGTCAGCGCCACGTGGTTGCCGTGGAACTGCATCTTCTTCTGCTTGCCGCGGCGCTCCTCGCACAGGCCGATCACCGAACCCAAATGGGTTTGCGGCACTAAGATATGCGTGCTGATAATGGGTTCACGCAACTCGGCGATGTCGCCGGTGGGCGGCAATTTGGCCGGATTGTCCACCGGCAGAATCTCGCCCTGCCGGGTCAGCACTTCATAGACCACGGTGGGCGCGGTGATGATGAGGTCGAGATCGTATTCCCGCTCCAGGCGCTCCTGCACGATCTCCATATGCAGCATGCCGAGAAAACCGCAGCGGAAACCGAAACCCAAGGCTTGCGAGGACTCCGGTTCATAAAATAGAGATGAATCGTTGAGCCGCAATTTAGCCAAAGCGTCGCGCAATTCTTCGTAATCTTCCGCGGTCACGGGGAACAGGCCGGCGAAGACTTGCGGCTGCACCTTTTTAAAACCGCCCAAGGCCGTGGCGGCGGGCCGCTGCGTGTGAGTGAGGGTGTCACCCACCGGCGCGCCATCCACTTCTTTGATGCCGGCGATGACGTATCCCACTTCGCCGGCCTTCAAACAGGCTTGGTCTTTTTGCTTAGGCGTGAAAATGCCGACTTTATCGGCGTAATAATTACGGCCGGTGGACATCACGGTGATACGGTCCTTGGCCGTGATCGTACCCTGCATCACCCGCACCAAAGACACGACACCGAGATAATTATCGAACCACGAATCGACGATCAGTGCCTGCAAAGGGGCGTCATCATCGCCCAGCGGCGGCGGGATGCGTTTGACCAATTCATCGAGCAGTTCGCGCACACCCAAGCCGGTCTTGGCGCTCACCGACACCGCGTTCTCCGCCTCGATGCCGATGATCTCCTCGATCTCGCTAATCACTCGCGGGGCGTCGGCGGTGGGCAGATCGACTTTATTGAGCACGGGAACGACTTCCAATCCCTGCTCAAGCGCGGTGTAACAATTGGCGACGGTCTGCGCCTCCACCCCTTGCGAGGCGTCCACCACCAGCAAAGCGCCCTCGCAGGCGGCGAGTGAGCGGGAAACCTCGTAGGAAAAATCCACATGACCGGGAGTGTCGATGAAATTGAGCAGATAGCTCTGCCCGTCCTGTGCGGTGTGACGCAAGCTCACCGCATGCGCTTTGATGGTGATGCCGCGCTCGCGCTCCAGGTCCATGGAATCCAGCACCTGCGCGGCCATCTCACGGTCCTGCAAACCGCCGCAAATCTGGATAAAGCGGTCAGCCAGTGTCGACTTGCCGTGATCGATGTGAGCGATAATGGAAAAATTTCGAATGTGCTTCATTGTTTAGAAACCGGAAAACCCGGGTACCCCTGACGCCCAAAGGCGGCAAGTGTACCGGATTTTTCCGGTTCCCAGTATCTCCACGGAAAACCAAACGCGGCGGCGGCGCCTCAGCCAGCCTTGTCAGCGAGCTTTAGCGCCAAGAACAACGGCCCCGAACCTCGCTGCACCAGCAACGGCACCGATTTACCCACGGGCAAGTCTTTCACCAGCTGGATGAAATGTTTGGCATCCTTCACATTGACATTGTTGATCATCAATATGATGTCGCCGCGGCGCACGCCCGCGGCCCGCGCCGGACCCGCTTTGAGCTCCTCGACGAAGACCCCGGTCTTTTTACCTTCCAGACTTTGGCGCTGTTCTTCGGTTAAATCAGAGACCATCGCACCCAAGCGATTGTCGGTTTTTTTGCTTTCCGCCGGACCTTCCGCCAGTTTGATGTCTTCATCGGCGGGCAATTCACCGATCTTCACCTTGATGATACGGGTCTTGCCGTCGCGCATGATTTTAACCGGCACCTCGTCACCCACATGGGTGCGGCCGACGATGTGCGGCAAGGACGCCGAATCACTGATGGCGCGGTTATTAAATTCCAGCACCACGTCACCCACTTGAAGTCCGGCCTTTTGCGCCGGGCTGTCCGGCAGCACCTGCGCCACCAAGGCCCCGCCCGGGCGGTCCATGCCGAAGGATTCCGCCAGCTCGCGGGTGATGTCTTGAATTAAAATACCCAGCCAGCCGCGGCTCACGCTGCCCTTGGTTTTAATCTGCTCCACCACATCCATGGCCATATCAATGGGAATGGCGAAGGACAGACCCATGAAACCGCCGGTACGGCTATAGATTTGCGCGTTGACGCCCACGACCTCGCCATCCAGATTGAACAGCGGACCGCCGGAATTACCGGGGTTGATCGCTACGTCAGTCTGGATGAAGGGCACGTAATTCTCGTTGGGCAGGCTGCGCCCCACCGCGCTGACGATGCCCGCGGTGACGGTGTGATCGAAATCGAAGGGCGAACCGATGGCCAGCACCCATTCGCCGACTTTGATCTCCGAGGAGCGGCCGACCTTCACCACCGGCAGGTTTTTCGCATCGATCTTCAGCAACGCCACGTCGCTGCGCGGATCGCTGCCCACCACCTCGGCCACATACTCCTGGCGCGTGCTGAGCCGCACCACGATCTCCTTGGCGTCTTTGATGACGTGAAAATTCGTCAGCACATAGCCGTCGGGCGAGATCACGAAACCCGAACCCAAGGACTGAGTGTCGTATTCCTCCATGCCTTCGCCGCGCTCACCGAAGAAACGGCGGAAGAAATCATCGAAGGGCGTGCCTTCAGGCATCTGCGGCATCTCGCCGTGGGGAAATCCCGGCATGCGCTGCTTCACGGTTTGGGTGGTACTGATGTTCACCACCGCGGGACTGGCTTTCTCCACGATGCCGGTAAATTCCGGCAAACCGGCCTGGGCTTGCGCCAGCTCGGCGGGACCCGCCATCGCCAAAAAAACACCAAGCAACATCGCCGTCACAAAGCGCGTCTGATTCCATTTCAACATAGGACACTCTTTCCCCTGTTCAACCGGATTAAAAAGTCATAACGGACAAGCATCATCGCCGAGTAAACGCCTTTTCCCAGTTACACGGCGCCGCAAGATCGGCACGGCGAAGAATAACCGGTTGATAACGCGCAT
Source organism: uncultured Gammaproteobacteria bacterium (assembly GCA_947259075.1). Lineage (GTDB taxonomy): Bacteria > Pseudomonadota > Gammaproteobacteria > DRLM01 > DRLM01 > CAKKSB01. The sequence continues at coordinate 17,240 of CAMYKQ010000057.1, forward strand.
CGACACGGATGCGTTGCGAGTGATGCCTCAACCAGATAAAACCAATCACCAAACCTATCACCCCCGCAAGCACGGTGAATGCCTCGCCGGTGGCGGGCGCCCATGCCTCTGACAGCGCCTCCGCCCCCAAAGCGAACAGCAACATACTCAACAACGGCGCCAGATAAGCCGCGAGCGAGCCTCGCACCAAGGCCTGCTCGTCGATGCCCAGCACCACCTGTTCGCCCACCTCGGCTTGCGGTGTGTTCAGCACCCGTAACACGGGGGAACGAAACCCGAAGGCCTTGGCCAGTACGCCCGCGCCGCAACCTTTATTCACGGCACAAGCGCCACAGATGCTTTGACGCGAGGTTTCGACCCAGGCCGTCGCGCCGTCAAGCTCTATTACGATGGCGTTTTGCTCGATCATTGCTCACCTTGATTTTGAAAGGTAATGCCTTTGCCGATCATTTGCACCGTGGCGATGGGGACTTCGCCCACCACGGTGAGCTGACGGTTATTGACCACCGCGCCGAAGGCGCTGACCGCCCCCATATGCGACACGCCAACGAAGGGCTGCGCCGAACCCAAGGGCTCGACGAAAACCGACACCGTGGCCATGCCGTCGGACAAGACGCCGTGTTCGACGGCTATACCCGCCTCGGCGCTGTGGGCATAACGCTCGGCCAAGACAAAACCGCTGGGACCCTGCGTGATGCTCCAGGAAAGATCGGCATTCGATTGCGCCTGTGTTTTGGGCGCCGTGCTCTTCATTTGCTTGCGCATCTCCTCGGTAATTACCACCGAGGCCGCCATCGCGGGCGGCACTTTAGTCACGAGATTGAGCGAAGTAAACATCACCTGCTCCACCGCATCACCCTCTTCATCGACCAAATCGGATTGCAATAACAAACCGGTTTCTTCGTCCACCCAAATGCGATAACCGTAGCGCAGGGCGTCGCGCGGCTCGATCACGATCATACGCCCGAGCCGGCCGGCGATGCGGTCCGAGTCACCCAAGGAAAAGCGGTAATTTTTTTCCAGCCCGGCGAGATTCTCAAGAAACTTAGGCGAAAAATGCTTACCCACGCCCGCCCGGTTGAGGGTGACTTGTGTCTGCTCGGGTAAAATGCAAACCACGCCATCGCTGTCACGGATGATTTCGCGCTGACGGCCGTTCAAGGCAGTCAAGCGCTCACGTTCGCTTTCGCCATCGGCCACATGCACGATGCGCATCGCCACTAACTGATCGTCACGGCGATAGACAAACGTGCCTTCATAACTGCGATTCATCGCGGCGGAGACGATCTTGTTCAACCAAGCCTTCGCATCCAAGTCAGCGGCGCGCGCCGCGCTGGTGACGCTCAAACCCAGCAACAACGCGAGCAGCCAAACAGACCGTCCATAGAGGGGAAATCGCGCACCACCGTGAAACTGCCACACCCTTAGCACAGAACCGCCTTCATGTTGTTCAACAGATTTCCTCACCGTATCCATGCCCTGCCAGGGCTTAACCATCATCGACTTCAGCGTTCGTCCGCTCTAATGAGGGGGACGGCTTCATGGCGCTCATAACCGACGATTCTCACCTGCGGCATCACGCCGCGCTGCATGCCCGCCACCGCCGAATACTCACCGTGGCTCAATAAATAATCGTTGAGACGGGACGCAACGGCGGGTTGCTCCACATCCCATTGCCGCCCACGCACCTTACTCACTTGACTAATTTGTTGAGACGGGGCTGACGCCACCGGCGCATTGGAGGCGAGTTGTGGTGCCGGCATAAGGTCAGGCGCGATCTCATTCCCGCTAAAACCCAGATAGGCGACCGCGGCCACCGAAGCGGCCATGGCGAAACCAATAACAGGCCGGCTAACGTTATTGGAGGCGGGACGGCGTGCCGGCGCGCAGATAATGGGAGGTTCGGAGTCGAGGGCTTTGGAGACACAGGCGGCGAAATCGGTGGAGAGTTTATCAGGCAAGTTATTCTTCAGTGCATCGCTGATCAGGTGGTAATGACACCAACACGACTCGGCGTTCGCGTCACTTCGCATGCCATCCACCAAGCGTTTACATTCTTCCACGGATAATTCGCCGTCTACCAGCGCCGAAATTTGCTCGTTGAGATGGTCTGCCATGCGCGTTCCCCACTCTTTAAATAATTACCTTCAACCTAACGGATCATGATAGCAAAGGCTTGAGTCTGCTATGGATCGCCTCGCGGGCGCGGAAAATCCGTGATCTCACCGTGCCAATCGGACAGGCCATCGCCTCGGCGATTTCCTCGTAACTTAAACCTTCCAATTCCCGCAGTGTAATGGCGGTGCGTAAATCCTCGGGTAACTGCTCGATCACCTCGAACACCGTCCTCTCGATTTCGTCCTTCAAGAGCAAGCGTTCCGGCGTGGCGTAATCCCGCAGATCCGACGCCGACTCGAATTGCTCGGCCTCTTGGATATCGACATCAATGTCTAACGGCCTGCGTCCTTGAGCAATCAAATAATTCTTGGCCGTGTTGATCGCGATGCGGTATAGCCAAGTATAAAACGCGCTATCCCCGCGAAATTTGGGGAGAGCGCGGTAGGCCTTAATAAAGGTGTCCTGCGCTACGTCCCACACCTCGGCCTGATCGCGGATATAACGCGAGATAAGTTTGACAATCTTATGCTGGTATTTAACCACCAGAATATCGAATGCCTTTTTATCACCTCGCTGAACACGCTCAACAAGAAGCTGGTCAACGTTCTGCTCGCCCATCCGGGCCTTCCCCTTCGTGCTGAGGAGTAAATCCCTTTACTCATTCCCCTAGACAGTACCGGTCTACATTAGTTCGCTGGACGCAATAGCTTTGCGGCGATATGCTGCGCTAGCCTTGTGCCACCCATTTTGCGGCGAACGACAAAGGGCTCATTATGACTTTAAAATTCCCCTGAGCCAACACACTTTTTTATGACTGACAAGCACTTTGACGTACTACTGATCGGCGGCGGCGCCGCTGGACTGAGTCTAGCTTTGCGCCTCGCGCCGCACGCGCGCATCGCCCTCGCCACCAAAGGACCGCTGCCCGAAGGCGCCACGCTCTACGCCCAGGGGGGCATCTCCGCGGTCTGGGATCGCGACGACTCCATCGAATCACACATCACCGACACCCTCAGCACCGGCGCCGGTCTGTGCGACGAAGGCGTGGTGCGTTTCACCGTGGAGCACGGCCGCGAGGCCATCCAATGGCTGATCGACCAAGGCGTGCCCTTCACCCGCGAGACCCGCCCCGACGGCACGCTTGATTACCACCTCACCCGTGAAGGCGGCCACAGTCATCGCCGCGTCTTACACGCCGCCGACGCCACCGGCCGCGCCATCGAGATGACCCTGGAACAGCAGGCGCGCCGCCATCCCAATATTCATCTCTTTGAAAACCACATCGCCATCGACCTCATCACCGCGGCAAAGCTAGGGTTGCCGGACCATCGCTGTCTCGGCGCCTATCTCTTCGATCGCGAGCGCGGCCAAGTCAAAGCCCTGCGCGCTAAATTCGTGGTATTGGCCACGGGCGGCGCGGGCAAGGTGTATTTATATTCCAGCAACCCGGATGTCTCCACCGGCGACGGCATCGCCATGGCCTGGCGCGCCGGCTGCCGCGTGGCCAATCTGGAGTTCATTCAATTTCATCCAACCTGCCTCTATCACCCTAAGGCCAAATCCTTCCTCATCACCGAGGCCATACGCGGTGAAGGCGGGCGTTTATTGCTGCCGGACGGCAGCCCGTTCTTGGAAAAATTCGACCCGCGCGCCGAACTCGCGCCGCGCGACATCGTCGCCCGCGCCATCGACTACGAAATGAAACGGCTGGGCGCGGAGTGCGTCTATCTGGACATCAGCCACAAACCCGCCGAGTTCATCCAAACCCACTTCCCCGGTGTCTACGCCCGCTGCTTGGAATACGGTTTCGATATCACGAAAGAAGCCATCCCCGTCGTGCCCGCCGCCCATTACACCTGCGGCGGGGTGATGACCGATCTGCACGGCCGCAGCGACCTCGCGGGGCTGTATGCCATCGGCGAAACCGCCCACACCGGCCTGCACGGCGCCAACCGCATGGCGAGCAATTCCCTGCTCGAATGCCTGGTCTTCGGCCAGGCCGCCGCCGAGGATATTCAGGCGCAACTCCTCGACACACCCGCGCCGCCGCCAGTGCCGGAATGGGACGAGAGCCGCGTCACCGATTCCGACGAAGAGGTGGTGGTGGCGCACAACTGGGACGAGCTGCGGCGCTTCATGTGGGACTACGTCGGCATCGTGCGCACCGACAAACGCCTGCAACGAGCTAAGCATCGCGCGGAATTATTACTGGGCGAGATCGACGAATACTACGGTAATTTCCGCGTCACCAACGACCTCATCGAACTGCGCAATCTCGCGCTGGTGGCGCAGCTCATCATCCGCTGCGCGATGCTGCGTAAGGAAAGCCGCGGCCTGCATTACACGCTCAATTATCCCGAGCCAGATAAAAGCCAGCCGCCGCGCTACACCATCCTCACCCCGCCATAAAACCCGGCGCGCGCACTAAACCAGCTCCGCCTGCAAACGCAAGCCCACGCGTAAGCGCCGGTGCAGCTCCGCGTCCATCGCATCGGCAGGCAACAGCACGGCATGACGCGCACCGTCATCGGCCACGAAACGCAAAATCACCAAGGCGGGGTGAACGAAACTGGCGCGGCGCAAACGCGCGGTAAACGCGCGTCCGTCCCTCCGCGTCAACTCCCATTGCCCATCGGCCTGCCACGATAAAGCGTGGATTGCGCCGGGCGCGCGCGGTAGCACCTGCCCGCGCCACGTCAGCACGGCCTGCAGTGACACCGCCGCCGCGGCCAAGAGCTTCGACCACCACGGCACATCGAGGAGAGGCAATACGGCGAGGCTAATCCCGCATATCAACAACAACGCGCAGGCTAAAACGCGCGAGAAACGCCGCTCAATCCGCAGGGGCAGCGCGTAGGCGGGTGACGACATGGGCGAGCATGGGATCCGCGGGCAAGCTGCGGCCCAAGGCGTAGTCAAAGAGCAATTGATCCGGATAGGTCAGCAGCAATTCAAACGCCTGCTGTTGCGCCGGCGGCGAACCATCGTAATGATGATCGAGAAAATCTTGCAGCAATAGATCCAGCTCCAGCATGCCGCGCCGGCACTGCCAGCCCAAACGGGCGCGCTGCGCCGAATTCAGAATGGAGGGCGCGCCGCTCATACCATGTGCTTGAGCATCAGCTCTTTGATGTGGCCGATGGCCTTGGTGGGGTTGAGGCCCTTGGGGCAAACCTCGGCGCAATTCATGATGGTGTGGCAGCGGAACAAACGGTACGGCCCTTCCAGCGCTTGCAAACGCTCGGCGGTGGCTTGATCGCGGCTGTCGGCGAGAAAACGATAGGCCTGCAGCAACGCGGCGGGGCCGCGGAATTTGTCCGGGTTCCACCAAAACGAGGGGCAGGCCGTGGAACAGCAGGCGCAGAGTATGCATTCGTACAAGCCGTCCAATTTGTCGCGCTCAGCCGGACTTTGGCGGTACTCCACCTCCGTTTCCGGTTCATGCACCGTGAGCCAGGGTTTCACCGAACGGTATTGGTGATAGAACTGACTCAAGTCCACCACCAGGTCGCGGATCACCGGCATGCCGGGCAACGGCCGGATCTCCACCGGCTCCTTCAACCCATTCAGCGGCGTGATGCACGACAGGCCATTGCGGCCATTGATGTTCATGCCATCGGAACCGCACACGCCCTCGCCGCAGGAATGGCGGAAGCTCAAGGTCTCGTCTTGCTGTTTGAGCCGCAGCAAGCCATCGAGCAGCATCATGCCGGGCTCGACGTTCTTCAACTCGAAGTCCTGCATGCGCGGTTCGCGATCAGTCTCCGGATTGTAACGATAAATGGAAAAGCGCATGACTGAGTTCCTACTGTTTGAAGACGCCGCCGCCAAGATCAGCCTGACTGGTAGCGGCGCGCCCGCTCGCGGCGGGAGAAGCTAAATCCAAGTACAGCGGCATCGCGCCCATCATCCACTCCAGCAAAAAATATTTTTAATACACCCGCGGCTTCGGCGGAAACGGCTCTACGGTTAACGGCTGAGTCCGCACCGGTTTATAGGTCAAACGGCCGCCCTCTTTGTAATACAGCGAATGCTTCATCCAGTTTTGATCGTCACGCTCCGGATAGTCGATGCGCGAATGGGCGCCGCGGCTTTCTTGCCGCGCCAGCGCGGCGGTCACGGTGGCCAAACCGGCATCCACTAAATTCTCCAGCTCAAAGGCCTCGATGCGCGCGGTGTTGAACACCTTGCTGTGGTCACGCAAACGCGCGTCGGCGAGACGCCGCTCGATCTCCTTGACCTTTTCCAAGCCCTCGCGCAACACGTCCTCGGTACGAAATACGCCGCAGTAATGTTCCATGGCCTTCTGCAGCTCATTGCGCAACTGCGCCACTGACTCGCCTTCGCCGCGCTGGTCCCACCGCGCCAGCCGCGCCAAGGCGCCGTCCACCCCCGGCCAGCTCATATGACGGTGATAGCGATGGTCGCGCAGATACTCGATGATACGATTACCCGCGGCGCGGCCGAACACCACGATGTCGAGCAGGGAGTTGCCGCCGAGACGATTGGCGCCGTGTACCGAGACGCAGGCGCACTCGCCCACCGCGTACAAACCCGGCACCGGTTCTTCGCCGCCGTCCGCGCCGGATTGCACTACTTCGCCGAAACGATTAGTGGGGATGCCGCCCATGGTGTAGTGGGCCGTGGGAAAAACCGGGATGGGTTGCTTCGACGGGTCGATGTGCAAGAAGGTCTTCACCATATCGCGAATGCCGGGCAGACGTTTATTGACGACCTCTTCGCCGAGATGATCGACCTTGAGCAAGACGTAATCACCCTCCGGGCCGCAGCCGCGGCCTTCACGCACCTCGGTGGCGATGGCGCGGCTCACCACGTCGCGGCTCGCCAAATCCTTCGCGTGCGGCGCGTAGCGTTCCATGAAACGCTCGCCGTCTTTATTGAGCAAATAACCGCCCTCGCCCCGCGCGCCCTCGGTAATCAACATGCCCTTGCCGGCGATGCCGGTGGGGTGAAACTGAAAGAATTCCATATCCTCGATGGGTATGCCGGCGCGCAGCACCATGCCCATGCCATCACCAGTGTTGATGCGCGCGTTGGTGTTGTTGCGGAACAAACGCCCCACGCCGCCGGTGGCCAACAAAGTGGTCTTGGCCTCGATGATTAAGGGCTCGCCGGTTTCGATCTCCAGCACCACCGCGCCGAGGATGGCACCCTCCGCGTCTTTAATCAGATCGATGGCGTAGTACTCGTCGAAGAAATGGGTCTTGGCGCGGATGTTCTGTTGATACAGCGAATGGAGGATGGCATGGCCGGTGCGGTCCGCCGCGGCGCAGGTGCGTGAGGCCTGGTCGCCACCGAAATTCTGACTCTGGCCGCCGAAGGCGCGTTGATAGATCTTGCCGTTATCCAAGCGTGAAAAAGGCACGCCGGCGTGCTCCAGCTCCACCACCAGCCGCGAGGCCGCGCGGCACATGTATTCAATCGCGTCTTGGTCGCCGAGAAAATCGCTGCCCTTGACCGTGTCGTACATATGCCAGTGCCAGTTGTCCGGCGTGACATTCCCCAGCGCGGCATTGACGCCGCCCTGCGCCGCCACGGTGTGCGAGCGCGTGGGAAACACCTTCGACACCACCGCGACCGTGGCCTCGGCTTGCGACAATTGCAGCGCGGCGCGCAGACCGCCGCCACCCGCGCCTATCACCAAGGTATCGAATCGCCTTATCGGCACCGCGCTCTTGACCAGCATCACCAAGTCCCCGCTATCACTTGCAGCGCCCACGCGGCCATGGCCACCAAACCGCCCGCGACCAGCACCAGTATCGCCAAACGCTGGGCATAGGGATGCACATAGTCCATCACGATGTCACGCATGCCCACCCACGCATGCAGCAGCAGCATGCCGAAGAAGAGCAGGCTCGCCACGCTCATGGCGGGGGCGGCGATGAAGTCTTTCCAATGCGGATAATCCTGCGGGGGCGCGGCGGCGAGCCATACGAAGACGATGATTAGATAGGTCGCCATGTAAACGGCGCTGAGCCGCTGGATTAACCAAGCCTTCAATCCGTGAGAACGCGCGATCACAATAACAACAGGCCTCCCGCCAAGAGCAGCGCGATGACGCTGGCGATATTGACCACCCAAGACGTGCGCCGTGACGATTCACGGTCGATGCCCAGACCCAGGTCGATGAGCAGAAAACGCAGACCGGCGAACAGGTGATGCGCCAGCGCCCAAAGTATTAACACCCCCGCTAGCCGCGCCACGCCACTATTGAGCAGCGCCGCCACCTCGGCGTAGCCTTGCTCGTCGCGCAAGGACAGGCCCAACAGGTAAATCACCAGGGGAATGGACAGGAACAAGAGAACGCCGGAGAGTCGATGGCCGATGGACACCACCGCATTGACGGGCATGTGGATGCGCGTCAGATCGAGGAATACTGGTCGGTCCTTCTTATTAGGCATACAAATCGTGGTGTAGCCATCTCCTGCCGTTGGTCTAGTATTATGTCCCACGTTTCCGATTGCAATGGTCAAGGTGAATTTTCTTATGGATCAATCTCCACAAAACACGATGCCGCTGGCATGGAGTCAATTTCTAAGTGAAGCCGGCGCGGTCATCAGTGACGGCCGGGTACAAGGCTTTGGCAATCCGGCGCAGGAAATCCAAGTCGTCACTACCGGCGAGGTCTTCGCCGATCTCTCGCATTACAGCCTGGCCTGCGCCCACGGCGCCGATGCGGCGAAATTTCTGCAAGGCCAATTCACCAACGATATCGCGGCGGTGAATGACGGCCACAGTCAACTCAGCGCCTATTGCAGTCCCAAAGGCCGGGCATTGGCGCTCACCCGTTTCTTTCGCCGGGATGAACGCTATTACTTCGTCTTGCCCGCGGCCTTGCTGGAAGCCACCCTCAGCCGTCTGCGCAAATATGTCTTGATGAGCAAGGTCACGCTCGAAGCGGTCGCGGACTGGGCCCATATCGGTTACGCCGACCCGCGCGGCGGCGCGCACCTGCGCGACGCCCTCGGCGTGGCATTACCCGCGGCGGTGAACGGCGTAGTGCATGCGGGTGGCATCAGCGTGATCCGCGTGCCGGGCGCGCATGCGCGCTTCGAACTCTTCGGGGAATACGCCGCGATGAAAACCCTTTGGCAAAAACTCGACGCGCACGCCGCGCCCGTGGGCGCCGGACCCTGGGACTATCTGGAGATCCAAGCGGGCCTGCCCTGCGTCTACCCCGAGACCGCCGACGCCTTTGTGCCGCAGATGCTCAATCTCGACCTGCTGGATGGCATCAGCTTCAAAAAAGGGTGTTACACCGGCCAAGAGGTGGTCGCGCGCACCCATTATCTCGGCAAAATCAAACGCCGCCTGCAGCGCCTGCACTGTGACGGCGACACGCCGCCCGCGCCCGGCACCCCGCTGTTCCACTCCGGCATGCGCACGGATGAAAGCGCGGGCAGCGTTGTCCGCGCCCAAGCCGCGCCCGGCGGCGGCTGCGAACTCCTGGCCGTGCTGCCCCTCGAAGCGGGCAGTGGCGGCGAACTGCGCCTGGGCCAACACGCGGGTCCCCTCTGCCGCCCGCTGCCCCTGCCTTATGCCTTCGAGAGCGGCGGTTAAACCATTCTGAAGAAATTCCGCCGCCCGCCGATACCCAAGGTCGTATGGGCGTAATAGGAATGAGCTGACATGGAACTGGAAAAGCGCTTTCTCTCGGGATTTCTCGAAGACCTCAATGCCAACCGCATCAGCCTGCCGACCTTGCCGGAGGTGGCGATGCGGGTGCGCAAACAGGTGCAAGACCCCAACGTCACCGCCGCGCAAGTGGAAAAACTCATCAATATGGATATGGCCTTGTCGGCGCGGCTGCTCAAAGTGGTCAATAGCCCCGCCTACCGGGGCACCTCGCCCATCGACAATCTGCGCGTCGCCATTACCCGTCTCGGCACCGACATGATCCGCAATTTGGTCACCAGCTTGGTCATGGAGCAGCTCTACCAATCCAAAAACACCCACCCGGCGATCAAAAATTACATGAAGAACCTGTGGCAGCACAGCACCAAGGTCGCGACCTTGAGCCAAGTCATCTGCAAACACTTCACCGACCTCCGCCCCGACCACGCCCTGCTCGCCGGTCTGGTGCATGACATCGGCATGCTGCCCGTGCTCAGCCGCGCCGAACTCGAACCGGAATTGCTTAAAGACACCGCCACCCTCGAAACCCTCATGCGCCGCCTGCACACCTTGGTCGGCCCCACCGTGCTCGAGGAATGGAGCTTCCCTCATGAAATCATCACCGTCGCCGCCGAGCACGAAGACATCACCGTCAACCGCGAAGGACCGGTGGAGTACGTGGACGTGGTGATCGTCGCCAATCTCCACAGCCACATCGGCACCCAGCACCGTCTCGCCAAAATCGACTGGGACACCATCCCCGCCTTCGGCCGCCTGGGCATGACGCCGGAAGAAAGCATGAAGGCAATGGAAGAGGCGCAAGGTGAATTGCGGGAGGCGCAAGCCTTGTTGCGGGGATAAGACCGGCACCACCGCGATACAGCGCGGACAACTTACGCGTATCAGCGGCCGCGGCCACTGCGCTAAGGCGTGACGATGCACCGCTTAACCCCCGAAAATGCGCCTAACGGCGCAAGCCTGGCAATGACACCCGGCCAGTTTGAACACGGCCGCCGCGGGAACACCGGCGGGCGCCCAGCCAGCGGCAACTACCGGCTCACGCCTCCATCCCGCCTGTAGACGATGGAACCTGGATGCAAACGCCTCCCCCTCCCAGACGTAGTGCGAGCACAGAGAAGCGCTTATACGCCTTACCGCGCCAAGGCAAGCGCGGGCAATGGCCGTTTACGGCGGTCTCGTGTATAAGGGCGGCCATGAAGACACCTAAAAGCATTCAAGCCCTGGTTGACGACGGCCTGGTCGACGAGGTCCTCCGCCAGCTTAAAAGCGGCAAAGAGGCCTCGGTCTTCGTCGTCCGCAGCGGCGACCAGATTCGTTGCGCCAAGGTCTATAAAGAAGCCAATCAACGCGGCTTCCGCACCCATGCGCAATACCAAGAAGGGCGCAGGGTGCGCAATAGCCGCCAGGCGCGCGCCATGGAAAAGAGCAGCCGCTACGGCCGCAAAGAGGCCGAAGAGGCCTGGCAGAACGCCGAGGTCGACGCCTTATACCGGCTGGCCGCCGCGGAGGTGCGCGTCCCGCGGCCTTATGGTTATTTCGACGGTGTATTGCTGATGGAATTGGTGACTGACGCGGATGGCCAAGCCGCGCCGCGTCTCAACGACTTGGAGCTCACCCCCGAGCTCGCCCAGGAATACCACCGCAAACTCATCATGGACGTCGTGCGCATGCTCTGCGCCGGTATCATTCACGGCGATCTGTCGGAATATAACGTGCTGGTTGATGAGAACGGGCCGGTGATCATCGACCTGCCCCAAGCGGTGAATGCCTCGGGCAACAACAACGCCTGCCGCATGCTCTTGCGCGACGTTGAAAATCTGGCCGCGTATTTCGGCCGCTACGCCCCGCAAATCCGCGCCACGGATTACGGCAGGGAGATCTGGGAAATTTACGAAGATGGCCTGCTCCATCCCGCCGTGGAGTTGACCGGCCGCTTCGAGCGCGATGAAGCGGCGGCCGACATCGACAGCGTCTTGAAGGAAATCGAGGCGGCGCGCGAAGAGGCGGAACAGCGGCGTCTGGCGGCGAAAAATGATGCGCCGGAATAACTCCGGAGTAAGCCAGTGGCAACGGCCCACTTAAATCAATGCCGCAGACCGCTTAAACGTCTAGCGTAATCCAGTGAACTCCGCGGCACGACGCATCAAACATATCCGCCATCGTAAAATATAACTGCGGCGTAATCGCCGGCCTGCGCCACGCCTGCCGGCGCGGCATGCTGAATTTATTTATGCCGCATATGCGGAAACAGCAGCACGTCGCGTATCGAAGGTGAATCGGTAAACAACATCACCAGCCGGTCAATACCGATACCCTCGCCCGCGGTAGGCGGCAGGCCGTGTTCGAGGGCGGTGATATAGTCCTCGTCGAAATGCATGGCCTCGTCGTCCCCCGCCTCTTTTTCCTGCACCTGCTTGCGGAAACGCTCGGCTTGATCCTCGGCGTCGTTCAACTCGGAAAAACCATTGGCGATCTCGCGGCCGCCGACGAAGAATTCGAAGCGGTCGGTGACGCTGGGGTCGGCGTCATTACGCCGCGCCAAGGGTGAGACTTCGGTGGGATAGGCGGTGATGAACGTGGGATCTTTCAATTGTGATTCCACCGTCTTTTCGAAGATCTCGATCCGCACCTTGCCCAAACCCCAGCCGTCTTTGAGCGGGATGCCGAGGCGCTGCGCCACGGCACGGGCGCGCGATGGCTCGTCGAGATCCGCGCTGGACAAACCGGGATTAAAACGCAGGATGGATTCCTTGATCGTCATGCGCGTGAACGGCTTGCCGAAGTCATATTGCTCACCTTGATAATTAATCAACGGCGAGCCCAATAAGTCCTGCGCCATGCCGCGCAACAAGGTCTCGGTCAGGTCCATCAAGTCGCGGTAATCCGCGTAGGCCTCGTAGAACTCCAGCATGGTGAATTCGGGATTGTGCCGCGTCGACAATCCCTCGTTGCGGAAGTTGCGGTTGATCTCGTAGACCTTCTCGAAACCGCCCACCACCAGACGCTTCAAATACAACTCCGGCGCCACGCGCAGAAACAGCTCCATGTCCAGCGCATTGTGAAAGGTGACGAAGGGCCGCGCGGTGGCGCCGCCGGGAATCACCTGCATCATCGGCGTCTCGACTTCGAGGAAGCCGCGCGTGTTGAGAAAATTGCGGATGTAATTGACGATGGCGGTGCGGGTGCGGAAGGTGTTGCGCGCCACTTCGTTCATGATGAGATCGACATAACGCTGGCGGTAACGCTGCTCCGTATCGGCGAGGCCGTGCCATTTGTCCGGCAGGGGCCGCAGCGACTTGGTAAGCAAGCGCAGACTATCCACCTTCAGCGACAACTCACCGGTCTTGGTGCGGAACAGCACGCCCTCGGCGCCGATGATGTCACCCACGTCCCAGCCCTTGAAGGCCTCATAAACGCCTTCGGACAGGGCGTCGCGCTGAATGAACAACTGGATGCGGCCGGACATGTCCAGCAATTGGGTGAAGCTGGCCTTGCCCATGAGGCGTTTGGCCATCATGCGGCCCGCCACGCTCACCCGCAGCGGCGTGGCGTCGAGGGTGTCCGCGTCTTTATCACCGTATTCCGCATGCAGCTCACCGGCCATGACATTGCGGCGGAAGTCGGTGGGAAAGGCGCCGCCCTGTTCACGCAAGGCGCTCAACTTCGCGCGGCGCTGAGCGATGAGTGCGTGTTCGTCTTCAGGCTGTTCGGTTTGTTTGTCGTTACTCATGCATCACCTTTTAGGCGGATCAGGCGGTCACCGGAGGCGCCACGCCGATCACTAAACTAACAAATCACTCCATGACACGGAAATCAAAAATCCATTCGGCGATAAGACCCTGGTTTCACCGCGTCTGGTGCCGCAACGCAAGCACCCCGCCACCGCGCGGCTCCCTTCCTTAAAAATGGAGAAGATTCAGTCCATGATTTCCGCCGCCACACTTTAAATTTTTGCTTCACCCAAAACGGATGTCACAGCCCCGACTTCAAGCTGGCCTCGATGAACTGATCGAGATCTCCATCCAGCACCGCCTGGGTGTTGCCGGTCTCCACGCCGGTGCGTAAATCTTTGATGCGCGATTGGTCCAACACATAAGAACGAATCTGGCTGCCCCAGCCGATATCGGCCTTGCTGTCTTCCAGCTTCTGTTGCTCTGATTGCCGTTTGTGCATCTCCAGCTCATACAGCTTGGCCTTAAGCTGCTTCATCGCGGTGGAACGGTTCTTGTGCTGCGAGCGGTCGCTTTGACAGGCCACCACGATACCGCTGGGCGCGTGGGTGATGCGGATCGCCGACTCCGTCTTATTGACGTGCTGACCGCCGGCGCCGCTGGCGCGATAGGTATCGATCTTCAAGTCCGCGGGGTTGATCTCAATGTCGATATCGTCGTCCACTTCGGGCGAGACGAACACCGAGGCGAACGAGGTGTGGCGGCGGTTGCCCGAGTCGAAGGGGGATTTGCGTACCAAGCGATGGACACCGCTCTCGGTGCGCAACCAGCCGTAGGCGTATTCGCCCTCGAAGCTCACCGTGGCGCTCTTGATGCCGGCCACCTCGCCCTCGGACAGTTCGATGATCTCGGTCTTGAAGCCGCGGCGCTCACCCCAGCGCAGATACATGCGCAGCAGAATATTGGCCCAGTCTTGCGCCTCGGTGCCACCGGAACCGGACTGGATATCGACGAAGGCGTTATTGGGGTCCATCTTCCCGGAGAACATGCGGCGGAATTCGAGGGCGGCGAGACGCTCCTCCAGTCTTTCCAAATCCGCCGCCACTTCCAGCGCGGTAGGCTCGTCACCCTCTTCCTCGGCCATGCCCAGCAGCTCGCCGGCATCGTTGAGTCCGCCTTCCAAGCCGTCGATGGTGTCCACCACCTCCTCCAGCTTGGCGCGCTCACGGCCTAATTCCTGCGCGCGCTCCGGCTTATCCCAAACCCCGGGGTCTTCCAGTTCGCGCTTGACCTCGATCAGACGCTCACGCTTGTGATCGTAGTCAAAGATACCCCCTCAGGGACGCGGCGCGCCCCCTCATATCCTCAATCTGGCGGTGCAGCGGGTTAGTTTCCAACATGAATGGTTCCAAGCCAAAGTGCTTATAAAGGTGGCGGATTCTATCATAGCGGGCGCGGCGGTGCAGGGAGAAACACCCGCGAGGCGGCCACCGCCGCACCAAAAAGGCCCGCACGGCAAACCGGCTGCTTCGTTCGCGGGATCATCCGCCGCCGCCTGCCGCGGACACCGTCCACGATCGGGCAAAAAAACCTGTATTCAGGCCAATAATGCGCCGCGGCAATACTGGCAAGCCTTGTGCTACAGGGTTACGGAGAGCCGCAAAGGAATACGCGCACCATGAGTACCGCCAGTTACATCAGCGTCATTGAACGTTATCACGACCACCGCGATGCGGTGCATGAGTTAATGTCGTCCATCCTCTCCAGCATCGGCGAAGATCATCTCTTCGAGGACAAGGCCATACAATGCCAGGCCATGGAACGCCTCGGCGAAACCTATCCCTTTCTCGACTTACTCTACATGCTTGACGCCGATGGCACGCAGGTCAGCGATAACATCGCGGTAAACAGCAAACATCAGGCTGCGTATAGCGGCAAAGGCAAAGACCGCAGTCAGCGCCCTTATTTCCGCCTAGTTCAAGAAACCGACGGTGTCATCCTCACCGACCCTTACCTGTCCTCCGCCAGCCGCAAGTTGTGCATCACCACCGCCAGCCGCTGGACGGTTAAAGGTGAAAAGACCCAAGGCTATTTATTGCTCGACATCGACTTGGTGAAGACCATCGAATTTCTCATGGGCGATACCGCGCGGCGCCGCTTTCAACCCTTCTTCAAAGGCGTATACAGCACCATCGTCGTCGGTCTGTTGATCGTGGTATCCGCCCTGCTCTACTCCGCGTTCCACGAAATAGGCCTGTTATTTTTCGGCGGCGGCAACGAAGAGGAACGCCACCTCAGACCCTTCGGCGCCATCATCTTCCTCACCTTGGCGCTGGCGGTCTTCGACCTGGGCAAAACCACCTTGGAGGAAGAGGTGCTGATGCACAAAGACATCTTCCGCCACAGCTCGACCCGCCGCACCATCACGCGTTTCATCGCCGCCATTCTCATCGCGGTCTCCATCGAAGCCTTATTGCTTATGTTCAAAGCCGCGTTAGGCAATAGCGAACACTTGCTTGAAGCGGTGTGGATGATGCTGGCCGCCGTGGGCTTGTTGACGGGTCTGGGACTCTACGTTTTTCTCGGCGCCAAGGCTGAGGCGTTATTGTTGCACAACAGGAAAAAATAGCGTTCGCGGGCACGGCCGGTTAAAGACGCGGGGGTGCCAAGCATATTTTTCAAGAAGGTCCCGTTACCCCGTGACCGGCACACGGGGCGAGCCGCAAATAATGCACGCTGAACAGCTTCCGCGCGTCCAGCCACAGCTGTTCACAGTAATAGCCCGCGCGCGCCGCCAGCGCATGGAACTCCTCGACGGTGTATTTATAGGAATACTCGGTGCGAATTCCGTCGCCCTCTTCGAAGGAAAAGCGGTCGCCGTTAATCACGATTTCTTGTTCACGGCGGCTGACCAAGTGCATCTCCACCCGGCCCGCCGCTTCGTTGTAAAACGCCTCGTGACGAAACCACTCCAGCGCCACTTCGGCGCCCAATTCGTTTTGCACGCGCGCCAGCAAATTGAGATTGAAGGCCGCCGTCACGCCTTGAGCATCGTTATACGCGGCGTGCAGCACGCGGCGATCCTTCTTCAAATCAATGCCTATCAACAAGCCGCCGTCTTCGCGCACCAGCGCGCGCAAGCGGCGTAAAAATATCTCCGCCTCCGCGGGCTCGAAATTCCCCAGGGTGGAGCCGGGGAAAAACACCAGGCGCGGCGCGGCGGGCACCGAGCTGGGCACGACGACATCCTTGGCGTAATCGGCGCAGATGGCGTGCAATTCCATCTCTGGAAAATCGGCCTTAAGCCGTTCCGTGGACGTCAGCAACGGGCCTTGAGCGATATCAATGGGCACATAGGCCACTGGCCGCAGAGCCTGCAAGAGTATCCGCACCTTGTCACTGCCGCCGCTGCCCAATTCGATAATCACATGCCGCGGCGGAATCAGATATACCAAACTGGCGGCGCACTCGCGGAGAATGCTCATCTCCACCCGGGTTAAATAATATTCTGGCAAACGGCAAATTTCACCGAAGAGAAAGGAGCCGCGCTCGTCGTAGAAAAACTTGGGAGGGATCGATTTAGGTTCGCCGCGCAAACCTTGTATCACTTCAGAGTAGAGCTGTGCCGCGGCGGGATGTTGATCGTAAAACCGCATCATGCATTCCCCTTATAAATCGTCCGCGAGACGGATGCCGCTGAATTGCCAGCGATCGGCGGGGTAGAAAAAATTGCGGTAACTCGCGCGCAAATGCGTGCGCGGGGTAACGCAGGAACCGCCGCGCAGCACCATTTGATTGCACATAAATTTTCCGTTGTACTCGCCGATGGCGCCCATGGGCGGGCGATAACCCGGATAAGGGGTGTAAGGACTTTGCGTCCACTCCCACACATCGCCGAATATTTGTTTGAGCTCATCACTACCTTCAGCCACTAGTGCCGGTTGATAGATGCCGGACTCGAGTAAATTACCGGCAATGGGCTGTTCACGCGCCGCCAGTTCCCATTCGGTTTCACTCGGCAAGCGCTTGCCCGCCCAGCGGGCGTAAGCATCCGCCTCGTAAAAACTCACGTGGCATACCGGCTCAGTCTCTTCAACCGGCCGCATCCCCGCCAGCGTCATCTGCCACCACCGCCCCTCGATATGTTCCCAGTATAAGGGGGCCTGCCAGTCATTTTCCCGCAGCACGCGCCAAGCGTCGGCCAGCCAATAATGGGCGCGTTCATAGCCGCCGGATTTAATGAATTCCATGTATTCGCCGTTGGTGACCAAATGCGAAGCCAGGCGGTAAGGCGGCACGAACGCCGAGTGGCGCGGCCGTTCATTGTCGAAGCAAAAATCTTCGCCGCCATGGCCGATGCTGGCCAAACCGCCGGGATAGGTTAACCAGCGTAACGCGGCGGCCTCGCCCGCCCGCGATGGCGCGGCGGGGTGATACGCGGGCCGCAACGGATTCATCGCGAAATTGTGTTTGATGTCGGTCATCAATAATTCTTGATGTTGCTGCTCGTGATGCAGGCCCAACTCAATACGGGCGATGGCTTGCTGATCCCGCATCAAATTCAATCCGGCACACAAACGCCGCATCGCCTCATCGACATGCGCCCGGTAATCACGCACCTCGGCGGCGGCGGGCCGCGATAGCCAGCCGCGTTGCGCGCGAGGATAAAACGCCCCCATCTGTTCATAGTAGGAATTAAACAGATAAGAATAATGCGGGTGAAAGACCGTATACCCCGGCGAGAAAGGCTCCAGCACGAAGCGCTCGAAAAACCAGCTGGTGTGGGCCAAGTGCCATTTGGGCGGACTGACGAATTCCGCCGTCTGCACGCCGTAATCTTCTTCCAATAGCGGCGCGCATAATTCCAGGGTTTGGGAACGCAATTGTGGATAGCGTTCCACCACGAACGCCAGACATCGAGACAGCGCTTTGCGCTTAGGCGGTTTTAAACTAGCCGTGCTCACCGTTTCCATCGCGTGATTCCTTAGCTGGCGCATTCCAGTAAAGGATAGCCGGTATTTGCATCTCCCCCAAGCCTGCATGGGCAAGGCCGCGGACACCGGCCTCAGCGGCGAAATCACCCGCAGACATAACCTGACCGGCCATACCGCCTTGCCAAGGCGCTGCACCACGGCCAATTCACGGATTTAACATAAGTTAATTAACCGCCACTGCGTCCGATTACCTCCGTATACTTTGGCCCAGTCAGCGTCAGTCCGCCCGCTGGAACCACCTTGAATATCGTCGGCCTTTGCGACTTACTGATTGGTGCA
This sequence comes from uncultured Gammaproteobacteria bacterium, assembly GCA_947259075.1. Classification (GTDB taxonomy): domain Bacteria; phylum Pseudomonadota; class Gammaproteobacteria; order DRLM01; family DRLM01; genus CAKKSB01. The sequence continues at coordinate 35,958 of CAMYKQ010000057.1, forward strand.
TAGTCGAGCCAATATTCACCTCGTGAGCATCAAAGATGAACGTAGAATATCGCATTCAACAGGGAGAGGGGCCGGTGCAGGTCTTTTCCCTCAACCTGAACTCACGCAGCTTGGATGTGGCGCAGCCAGCGCTGCCGTCACTACCCAAGTGGACCGCGCTGGATTTTCATAAATGCCCCAATTGCCCTTTGCACAGCGGCAGCCATCCCCGCTGTCCCCTGGCGACGCAACTCGTGCCCCTGGTCAATTACGGCAATCGCATTGCCTCACATGCGGCCGTGCATGTCGAGGTCCGCACCGAGGCGCGCACCATCACCAAAGACACCACCGCGCAAGTGGCACTGAGCTCATTGATGGGCTTGATTACCGCCACCAGCGGTTGCCCGCACGCGCGCTTTCTTCGTCCGATGGCACGCTTTCATCTGCCATTTTCCGACGGCAGTGAAACACTTTACCGGGTGGTATCAATGTATCTGCTCGCGCAATATTTCCACGCGCAGTCCGGCGGCGCGCCCGACTTGGAGTTGAAGGGGCTGGAGGAGCGCTATAAAGACATTCACAGCGTCAATCTATATTTGGCAAGACGCCTGCGCGCCATCAGCGAGGAAGATTCGGCGGTGAATGCCTTGACCAAACTCGATAGTTATTCCGTGCTGCTGCCGCGCAAGATCAAGGCCTCGCTGCAAGACATCGCCCACCTCTTCCGCTCCAATTGATAATGCGCGTACAGCCCATGCTCACGCCGCGGCCTGAGCCCCCATCCGTTTCACCATCAGCGCGTAGTACAACACGGGGATCACCACCAGCGTCAAAAGAGTGGATACCAGCACGCCGAAGATCAGCGCCATCGCCAAACCGCTGAAGATAGGGTCATCAAGAATGAAGAACGCGCCGAGCATCGCCGCTAATCCGGTCAGCACAATGGGTTTGGCGCGCACCGCGCCGGCGCGGATCACCGCCTCGGCGAAGGGCGTGCCGCGCCGCGTCTCCTGATTGATGAAATCCACCAGCAAGATCGAGTTGCGCACGATGATGCCCGCGAGGGCGATCATGCCTATCATCGATGTCGCGGTGAATTTCGCGTCCATGAACAGGCTCATCAAGGCATGGCCGGGCATCACCCCGATAATCGTCAGCGGAATCGGCGCCATGATGACCAGCGGCACCAAATACGAGCGAAACTGCGCGACCACGAGCAGGTAAATCAAAATCAAACCCACCGAGTAAGCGATGCCCATGTCGCGGAAGGTATCGTAGGTCACTTGCCATTCCCCGTCCCACTTGATGCTGTACTGGTAGGGGTTGTCCGGTTGCGACAGCAAGAATTGCCGCAGCGGTTCCCCGTGTTCCCGGAGGGTCCGCGGCAGATCGGCATAGATGGAGAACATGCCGTACAAGGGGCTGTCCAACTTCCCGGCTATGTCGCCGGTAACGAACACCACCGGTAATAAATCCTTGTGATAAATCGCCTGCTCGCGCACATCCTCGCGCAGCGTCACCACTTCGGACAAAGGCACCAGCGCACCACTGGTGGCGCGCACTTTGAGATTCAACAAAAACGCCGGGGCGCTCTTTTGCTCGGCGGGCAATTCGATGCGAATCGGCACGGGATATTTGACATGGGCGCCGTGGAGATAACTCGCGTCCTCCCCCTTCAAGGCGCTGGCGATGGTGGCCGTCACCTCGGCTTGGGTCACGCCCAGCAGCGCCGCCTTTTGCCGGTCGACCTGCACATACCAGCGCCGCTGCGCCGCTTCCACGCTGTCATCGACATCGACGACATCGGGGGTCGCCTCAAACACTTCGCGCAAACGCTGAGCCACTCGCAACTGACCCGCATAATCGAGACCGTAGACCTCGGCCACCAGCGGCGCCTGCACCGGCGGCCCCGGCGGCACTTCCACGATTTTCACATTGGCGGCGTATTTTTTGGCGATATCTTGCAACGGCGCGCGCAGCGCCAAGGCGATCTCGTGACTTTGACGCGAGCGTTTGTGCTTATCCACCAAGTTCACTTGAATATCGCCGAAATGCGGGCCGCTGCGCAGATAATATTGCCGCACCAGCCCGTTAAAATTGATGGGCGCGGCGCCGCCGGCGTAGACCTGGTAATCGCTGACCTCGGGCACCGTGGACAGGTACGCGCCCAAGTCCCGCATCACGCGCGCGGTGTGCTCCAGCGCCGTGCCCTCCGGCATATCGACGACGACTTGAAACTCCGACTTATTATCGAAGGGCAGCATCTTCAGCACCACCAATTTAAACACCGCGAGGCTGACCGAAAGCAGGATCAACGCCACGATAGCGGCGAATAATCCCCAGCGGCGGCGGCGGCCGCGGGTCTCGTGCAAGAAGGGGCCGACTATTTTTTGAAACAGACTATAAAGCCGTCCACCCTGCGCGGCATGCTCCGTGGCGGCATGCTGCGGCGCGGTGCGCATCACTTTGTAACTCAACCACGGCGTGAGCACGAAGGCGACTAGCAGTGAGATCAACATGCCGGTACTGGCGTTGATGGGGATGGGACTCATATACGGCCCCATCAAACCGCTGACGAAGGCCATGGGCAGCAAGGCGGCAATGACGGTGAAGGTGGCGAGAATCGTGGGACCGCCGACCTCATCGACGGCCAAGGGAATCGCTTCCGCCAAACTTTTTCCACCCAGCTGGCGGTGACGATGAATGTTCTCCACCACCACGATGGCATCGTCCACCAAGATGCCGATGGAAAAAATTAAGGCGAACAGCGAAACGCGATTGATGGTGAAGCCCCAGGCCCAGGAAGCGAACAAGGTGAAGGCCAGCGTTACAATCACGGCGGTGCCGACGATCAAGGCCTCGCGATAACCCAGCGCCCACCACACCAGCAACACCACCGAGAGGGTCGCGAATACTAATTTGGTGATGAGCTTGATGGCTTTATCATTGGCGGTCTCACCATAATTGCGGGTGACCGTCACGTGCACGCCGTCGGGAATCAGCGTGCCCTTCAGCGCCTCGACGCGGTCTATCAGGGCATCGGCGATATCGACCGCGTTACTGCCCGGCTTCTTGGCGATAGCGAGGGTGACGGCGGGAAACTCGCCGCGCGCGCCGATATTTTTTTGCGCCGCGGCGGCGCCGCTGCCGAACCACACATACTGCTCCGGCTGATCCGCGCCCCGGCTCACCGCCGCGACATCGCGCAGATACACCGGCGCGCCTTGATGCAGACCCACGACCAAACCCGCCACGTCCTCCACGCTGCTTAAGAGACTGCCCGCGCGCACCAGCACCTCTTGATTGTCCGAGGTCAGCGCGCCGGCCTCATGCGCGACATTGAAGACTTGCAGCGCCGCGCGCAAATCCGCGACGGTAATGTGATGCCCCGCCATGCGCTGGCTGTCCAGCAACACATGCACCACTTGATCGGTGCCGCCGAGGGTATATATATCCCGCGTGTCCGGCACCCGTTTCAGGTCCACCTCCATGGCGTGGGCCACCTGTTGCAGATCGAAGGCGCCGCGCTGCGCGTCATCGGTCCACAAGGTGAAGGTGACGATGGGCACATCGTCGATGCCCTTGGGTTTGACGATGGGCTGGCCCACGCCGAGATTTTGCGGCAGCCAATCCTGATTGGAAAACACCGCATTATAGAGTCGAACGATGGCCTCGGTGCGCGGCTCGCCGACATCGAACTGCAGCGTCAACACCGCCAAGCCCGGTTGCGACACCGAGTAAACATGCTTCACGCCTTCGAGTTCCGACAAGACCTGCTCCGCCGGCGTGCTGACAACCTGCTCCACTTCCTGCGCCGTCGCGCCGGGGAAGGGCACGAAGACGTTGGCGAAGGTGACATCAATCTGCGGCTCTTCCTCGCGCGGCGTCACCAGCACCGCGAATACGCCCATGAGCAAACCCACCAGCGCCAGCAGCGGCGTGATTTCAGAATGAAGAAATTTTTTGGCGATAACGCCGGAGATGCCCAGCCGTTCACTCATGGCGTGCCGCCTGCTGCTTCAACAACAAGGCCGCCTGCACCGGATCGAGCGCGACGCGTTCACCCTCACTAATACCGGCCAGCACTTCCATCACATCGTCAAAACGGGCGCCGGGGCGGATCTGGCGCATACTAATCCGCCCTGAGTCATCCACCACGTAGACCGCGGTCACCTCGCTGCGCTGCGCCACCGCCTGCCGCGGCACGACTAAGCGGCGCTGCTCACCCAATGCAAAGGCCGCTTTGACGAAGGCGCCGGGATAAATGCCGCCGGTTCCATCAGGCAGACCCAGCCGCACCTTGACGCTGTGGCTTTGGACATCGGCATAGGGAAACACCGTCACCGAGCTGGCCGCGACACTGCGCGGCGTCTCAGTGCCGAGCAGCACGCGCGCCCGCGCCGTGCCGCGTACGCTGTCGGCAATACTTTGCGGCAACTGCACCAGCACCCGTAATTGATCCAAGGACAGCCCCGTCATCAAAGGCTGACCGGCTTGCACCGTCTCCCCCACCTCCACATGCCGCGCGACGACGATGCCGCCATAGGGCGCGCGCACCACCGTGTTGGCTAAGGTCTCTTGCATGGTTTGAATTTGCGCCTCCGTCGCATTCATCCGCGCCTGCGCCGCCGCGTAGGCCGCCGCGGCGCGATCGCGATCCGCCGCGGAAACCAGCTTACGTTCGTAAAGATTTTTCATACGGCGGAATTCGGTCTCGGCCTCATCGAAGCGCGCCTTGGCCTCTTCCCGTGCCGCCTTAGCCTCGGCCAAACGCGCCTTTTGCTCCTTATCGCGAAACCGGATCAATACAGCGCCCTTGGGTACCACGTCATCCACATCAAAATGGATTTCGTCGATACGGGCCGACACCTGCGCGGCCACGGTGGATTGCTTGACCGCTTCCACCACCCCGTCGAACACCCGTTCCTCGGCGATGAGGTGGTACGCGGCTGCCGTGACGGGCAAAGGCTCATCCGCCGCGCCCAAGGCGGGAAATCCCAGCGTCAGCCCCAGCACCGCCGCCAACAGGGCCGGGGTGAATTCGCGATATGAGCGATATGACATGGCCTTACTATCCTTGCTAACTAATTATGATATTAGAATATCATTATATTTCTGCAAGTCAAACCTTCTCCACTAGCTCTTCCATATAGCTGCCACATAGATAGCTGGGTGGGTTGCACAGAACACCTAACCCAGCGCCACGACAACACAAAAGAGATATGTATTAGCTTGTTATCAAGGAGTAAGTGGAAAATTTCTCCGTCGGCGGCAAGCACGCTGACCGGTAAGATCCCTGCTTCTCCGTAGCAACACGGAGAAATCCATATCGGTGGCCAAACCCCACATCGGCGGCCAAACCTATGGTTTTATATGAATAGACTCACATCGGATTCGCCAGCAAACTCGAAATAGGTCGCGGCGCCGCCATAGTCGATACCGTCGATAAAATCCTCCCGGCTAAAATCGAAAAGGTCTATCGTCATCTGGCAACCAATCATCTTCACCCCCGCCTCGATACATAAACCCCGCAGCTCTTCCACGCTGGCCACGCCTTTGGTCTGGATTTTTTTCTTCATCATCGTGGTCATAAGAGCCTGCATGCCGGGCAAGGCCTGCAACAACACCGGCATGGGCAAGGGCATGGGCATGGCCGGATTCCCCAAGGAGCTCACTTGCAAATTCAAATTTTTTCGCAGCAATTCCAAGCCGTAAAAGGTGAAAAACATTTTGGTCTCGTAACCCAGCGCCGCAGCGGTGGACGCGAGAATAAACGGGGGATAGGCCCAATCCAGGCTGCCCTTGGTGGCGATAATCGCGAGTTTCTTGCTAGGCATAATGCTTTGTTCCCGCCGTTAACTAATTATGATGAATTGCCTTAATTATTGCGGCAGTCAGCCACTACCGCATAAGCCATATACGATGACACAGCCCGCGCGCGCGCAACAAGCCGCTAGCCGCGCGGATGGAAACACGGCCGCTGATAGATTATGGTGGTAACAATGAACTCCAGAAAACTAGAACAAGCCCAAGCACTTCACCGTCCGCGGGCGCGCTGGCTTACCCTCTTCCTATTTTTAGCCGTGCCGGCCTGGGCCGCGGAGCCCATGCCCAACATCGTGCTCCCCGACTTCGGCGACGCCGCCACCACGGTCATCTCGCCCTTGGAGGAACAGCGTCTGGGCCAGGAGTTCATGCGCGCCCTGCGCCAATCGGTGAAGATCACCGACGACCCCGAAGCCAGCGAATACATCCAAAACCTCGGTTACCGTCTGGTGGCCCATGCCGATCAACAGGCTTATCCCTACACTTTTTTCCTAGTGGAGAATCCCAGCGTCAACGCCTTCGCCGGACCGGGGGGCTACATTGGCGTACACAGCGGCTTGATCCTCGCCAGCGAAAATGAAAGTGAATTGGCCTCGGTGCTGGCGCATGAAATCGCCCACGTCACCCAACATCACCTCTTGCGCGCCTACGACAAATCCAACCGTCTGGCCCTGCCCGCCACCGCGGCCTTGATGGCGGCGCTGATCCTCGCCGGTCAAAACGCGCAAATAGGCACCGCGGCGGTGGCGGCCACCCTGGCCGGCAGTCAGCAGGCGGCGATCAATTTCACCCGCGCCCACGAGTTGGAGGCGGACCGGGTCGGCCTGCAAATCCTCGCCGGCGCCGGTTATGACCCGCGCAGCATGCCCGCCTTTTTCGAGGAACTGCAACAGGCCAATCGCTTCTACGCCAGCGGCGCGCCCGAACTGCTGCTTACCCACCCGGTAACCACCTCGCGCATCGCCGACACCCGCAACCGCGCCGAACAATACCCAAAGATAAACACCGCCAACCCCCTCAGCTTTCAATTGATACGCGCCAAACTGCGGGTGCTCACCAGCAAAGACCCGCAAACCTTGCTGACGTATTTTGAAAACAAATTAGAAGAGGCCAAACCCGCGCAAGCCGGCGCCGAGCGTTACGGTTATGCCTTGGCCCTGCTCGCCGCGGGTCAAGCCGACAAGGCGGACGAACAGATAAATCTGCTGCTTAAAAACGATCCGGACCGCATTCAATACCGCTTGGCGCAAGGCCAGATCGCCGCGGCGCGGGGCGGCTCGGACGCGGCCTTGAAGATCTACGCCGAGGCATTGAAACTTTATCCGCGTGACTACCCGCTCACCGCGGCCTATACCCGCGAACTGCTGCAGACCAAACAAGCCGTGCCGGCGCGGCTGCTATTACAAGATTATCTGCGCACCCGCGAGCCGCGCCCGCTGGTGTACAAACTGCTGGCACAGGCGGAAAACGACGCCGGCGCGCCCATCGAATCACAACAAGCCTTGGCGGAATTCGCCTATTTGAACGGCCAGACCCAAGCGGCCATCGACCACCTCAACCAGGCGCTGAGTTTGACCAAGAAAGATGATTTTTACCGCGCCTCACGCATCGAAGCACGCTTAAAAGAATTCAAACAAGAGGCCGCGCTGGCGCTCAAACCCTAAAGCGGGGCGCCCGACACCACCACACTGATTTTTTATTTTCCCGTTTCAGTTTCCACCACGTGCCGGGTACGCACGAAGGCGCTGTGCGGCACGTGCAGCAAATCGGCTACCTTACGCACCAAATGCTCCTCGTGCATCTCATTGTCCCGGTCGGCGTAGGCCACGCGCCACATCAACTCCACGATCTGGATTTTCTCTCCGGCTGAAAATTGCTTATCCACCAATTCGGTGAATTGAAATAGTGACACCGATTGCTTGGCCTCCTCTTCGGCCAAAGCGATCAGCTCAGCCGTCTCTTGTTCACTCAAGTTGAAAAAACCGCGCACCGCGCGTGCCACCGCCCGCCGCTCGCTTGCCTCCACTTTGAAATCGGCGTAGGTCACCTCGATGAGCAAGGCCGCGGTGGCCAATTGCAAGGCCTGTTGCGAGGCCTGCGCACCGCTGCCAGCCCGGGTTTGTATCTGGCTGCTGAAAAAATCTTGGATACGTTTAAGCATATTGCACTACACCGGCTCGATTGAAATACATTGTCATCACTTGCCCGCCAGACCGCCACCGCGCAACAGCCGCGCGATATCCTCATGACCGCTTTTTTCCGCTTCATCGATCACGGTCTGGCCGTTGCGGTTACGCAGCGAGACATCGGCGCCGGCGTCCAACAAGGCGCTCACCACATCCGCATGACCGCCCATCGCGGCGAACATCAATGCGGTCATACTCGCGCCGCCGGAGGTATCCAAGGTGCCGGGCAAGACATCGCCGCCCTCGCGCGCATCGACGTCGGCGTTTTTAGCGATCAAAGGCCGCACGATATCGATGCGGCCGCTTTTCGCCGCTTCCATTAGAGGGGTGAAACCCGCATCGGTTTTAATATCGGCGGCGGCGCCCTGCTCCAGCAATGCATTCACCACATCGCCGTATCCGCGCTCCACCGCCCAATACAGCGCGGTTTTTCCCGCTAAACCGCGGATGTTCGGATCGGACTTCGCATCGAGCAACACCCGCACCGCGTTAATATGGCCCCCTTGCGCCGCCTTCATCAGCGGCGTGTTATGTTCCTCGGCTTTCATTCCCACCAAGGCGCTGCCCGTGAAAGACGGCGTGCTTTGCCGGCCTTCGTCAGGATCGACGCCTTTGGCGAGTATCAGGCTAACGATCTTGGCGTGGCCCTGCTCCGCCGCCACCGCCAACGGCGAATCACCGTGGGGATTGGCGAGCGCGGGATCGGCGCCGTGTTCGAGCAAATAGGCCACCACATCTTGATGACCGAGACGCGCCGCGATGATTAATGCCGTGTCACCGATGGAAGCGGACTGCGCCAAGGCCTGCTGACGCTGCGGCAGTTTGGCGCCGGTCCAAGTCCAAGCGCGGAAACCGTTGGGCACATGGTTAACGCGGGCGCCACGTTCCACCAAGGTGCGCACCGCGTCCACGTTGCCGCCATAGGCCGCCGCCATCAGCGGCGTGACGCCCGCGCGCGAGGAGGCGTGCGGATCGGCGCCCGCGTTCAAGGATTCGATCACCTTTACCGCGTCACCATTGCTGGCCGAGACCTGTAAGGCGTCATTCAAATTCATGCCCGCGTAGGTGAACACTTCCTTGGCGCCGCCCGCCAGCAATAGTTTCACCGCGTCTTGATAACCGGCATCTTGCGCGATACCCAGAGACGTCGCGCCGCGGCTGTTACGCGCATTGGGATCAGCGCCCTTCTCCAGCAACGCCGTGATGACATCGTTCCAATTCTGCACCGAGGCGGTATTACCCGCGACGCCGCGGCGCGCCGCGTACATCAACGGCGTGTAGCCATTGTCCGGCGCCTTGGCTGTACGTTGATTGTGAATATTCGGCTCGGCGCCCGCCTCCAACAGTAACTTGACGGTACCCACGTGGCCGTAACGCACCGCGTCGAACAGCGCCGTCTCGCCCTGCTGGTCCTTCACCTTCACATCGGCGCCGCTGTCCAGCAGTATTTTAATGATGGCCTCATCACCGCGCAGCGCCGCCGCCATCAAGGCCGAGCGGCCTTCGATATTGAGTTTTTTTACATCGGCGCCCGCGGCGAGCAAGGTTTTCACGATATCTATATGCCCGCCACCGGCGGCGGCGATCAGCGCGGTATCACCGCGATCACCGGTCACGTTCACCGGTAACTCGCGATCGAGATAGGCTTTCACCGTCTGTTCCTGACCGAAGCGCGCGCCCTTGACGAAACTGAGCACCAGCTCCGGGTCCACCGCGGTTTGCGTGCCGGGCTGAGAGTTGTTCGCCGCGGGCGCGCTGGCCGCATCGGCCGCGAGGGCGGGCAAGGACGCGGCGCAGCTTAGGGCGAGTAAGCTCGCACACAGGCCGCGGCGCACGGCGATCTCTAGCTGGGCATTGCGATGGCTGATTTTCATGATAGGCGTCCCCCCGTTTTTGATCCGGCAACTTGGTCAGCGAATTTATTGAGTAAAACCCGGAGCAGCGCCCTCCCGCCGGAAGAGCTGCGTAAAATCGACCCGTGTTTTCTCTTCTTTTTTAACCTTCTCTAAACCGATAGCGCGCAGCGCCGCCCAGCCTCACGCCCGCGCTTAATTGGTGAGCGCGGCAACGTCCGGCTCCAGCTGTTCCCACACGCTGGGGCCGCCGTGCTTGGCGGCGATGAAGCGCAAATACGCCGCATGCGCCGCCTGTTCATCCGCGTTCGCGCGCGGCACTCGCAGCGGCGCCCGCTCACCGTCCAGCCGGCGGATGTCGGTGCCATGCGCCGCGGCCGCCTCGCGGCTGGCATCCAGTGATAACGCCACCTGGCCGCCGGTCATGGCCAGATACACCTCGGCGAGAATCTCCGCGTCGAGCAAGGCGCCGTGCAATTCGCGCTGGGTGTTATCGATGCCGTAGCGTTTGCACAAGGCGTCCAAATTATTGCGTTGACCGGGGTGGCGCTGCCGCGCTTGGACCAAGGTGTCGAGCACGCTGCAATACGCGCTCAAGTCGCCGTAGTGCGCGCCCGCCTGTTTGAATTCGGCGTTGATGAAGCCGACGTCGAAGGGGGCATTGTGGATGATGAGTTCGGCGTCGCGGATGAAGGCCAGAAATTCGCCGGCCACCTCGGCGAAACGCGGCTTACCCTCGAGAAAATCGTTGGTGATGCCGTGCACTTCCACCGCACCGGCGTCGATCTCGCGGTCCGGTTGCAGGTATTGGTGAAAACGTTTGCCGGTCAAACGCCGGTTAATCATCTCGACGCAGCCGATTTCGATGATGCGGTGACCCTGAGCCGGTTCCAGCCCGGTCGTCTCCGTATCCAATACCACCTGCCTCATCCCATCCCCTTTGCTGTGACCCGCCCCGCCGCTGATGCGGTGGCGAATAGTTTAGCGCTTTTGTAACTCATCTATGGCCTGGTTGGCTAGAGCATCGGCCTGTTCATTCTCGGGATGGCCGGTGTGGCCGCGCACCCAATGCCAGCTCACCCGGTGACGCGCGGCGGCGGCGTCCAGCCGTTGCCATAGATCGACGTTCTTGACTGGCTTGCGGTCGGCGGTCTTCCAATCCCGGCTTTTCCAGCTGGGCAGCCACTCGGTGATGCCGCGCTTTACATATTGCGAATCAGTGGTAAGCGTGACGTCGCAAGACCGGGTGAGGGCCTCGAGTCCGGCGATGGCCGCCATCAGTTCCATGCGATTATTGGTGGTGTGCGCCTCGGCGCCGTAAAGAGTTTTTTCCGAACCCTTAAAGCGCAGCAGCACGCCCCAGCCGCCGGGACCGGGGTTACCGCGGCAGGCCCCGTCGGTGAACATCTCCACCGCTTCAGCCATTAATGACGCGGCCGCTGCTGGGTTCCGCAACCAAGGCAGGCCGTTTGGCCCGCCATTTGGTCTTGATGGGCGTGAGGGTCGCCACCCGCTTCTTCGCCACCACGACATGCACCCCGGCGAGGACAGGCCACCAGCGCCTGCCCGCGCGGTCGAGAAAACGCATGCGCCGCATCATGCCTTCATGGCGCAGCGGCGGACGAAAGAACAGCGGCCGCACCTCCACGGTGTCGAAACCCAGCAAGCCCATCCAGTCCTTGATACGCGTCACCCCTAAAAAATGGCCGCACCACGGCGGGCGGCCCTTGCGGTGGCGCAACAAGCGCCACGCGCCCCAAAAACTCCAAGGATTGAAGGCCACGATCACCACATGGCCCTCGGGGATCAAGATGCGCTCGACTTCACGCAGGATGGCATGGGGGTCGGCGGCGAATTCCAAGGTGTGATGCAACAGCACCACGTCCACGCTATCGGTGGCCACCGGCACCGCGTCCGGCGCGCCGCGCACCGGCGTGGACGCAAGCCCCGGCGGCAAATCACCGTCCATCATCACCCGCGCGCGGATGCGGCTCTCGCTGAGCAGGTCGACGGGCGTCACCACCCCCAATTGCAAAAGGTAGTAACCGAACAAGTCTTGCAACACACCCTTTAGGGCGGCTTGTTCCTGCTCCAGCAAATTGGCGCCCAAGCCGCTCGCGAACCAGGCCCGCAGCGCGTACCGCTCGCCATTGTTATCGATGCAGGCGTCTTGCGTCTCCATACCTCGGCGTCCAACTGAAAAACGTGATACAGCATACCGGCCTAGCGCCGCCGGCACCACCCCATGTACCGCGTCCGCGTTGACCGCCGGGACGCGGACTGTCAGCATGGGCGCATGGTTCAGGTACAGGCAATCCCCGCCTTCCGCGACAATTACATCTGGCTGCTCGTGGGGGAAGGCGCCCCGCCCGCGGTAGCCATCGTCGATCCCGGCGATGCCGTGCCCGTCGTGCAAACGCTGCGGCAGCGCGGCTTGACTCCCAGCGTCCTGCTCATCACCCACCATCACGCCGATCACATCGGCGGCGTCGAGGCGCTGTGCGCCCATTACCCCCTCAGCGTCTACGGTCCGGCCGCCGAAACCATCCCCTGCATGACGCATCCGCTGCGGGAGGGTGATGAGGTCGCCCTCCCCGGCCTGCCGCGTTTCAGCGTCATCGAGGTGCCCGGCCACACCGCCGGCCACATCGCCTATTACGGCGGCGGCCTGCTGTTTTGCGGCGACACCCTCTTCGCCGGCGGCTGCGGCCGGCTGTTCGAAGGCACGGCCGCGCAGCTGCACCACTCCCTGCAACAACTCGCGGCCCTGCCCGCGGCGACGCAAATCTATTGCGCTCACGAATACACCTTGAGTAACCTACGCTTCGCCCTGACGGTGGAACCGGACAACCCGGCGTTACGAACACGCTATCAAGAGGCAGAGGATTTACGCCGCCGCGGCCTCGCCACCGTGCCGAGCTTGCTGGGTGTGGAGAGAGACACCAACCCCTTTCTCCGCAGCCACATCCCAGCCGTTACCGCCGCCGCGTCCCGCCATGCCGGTCAGTCCCGCCAGCCCGGGGCCGACACCTTCGCCACCGTGCGCAACTGGAAGGACCATTGGAGCGGCTAAACTAGCCACCACCCCGCGCCGACTTACTCTAGATGACAAGGCGCGCGAGAAGACTAAGAGTGCTGAAAAAACAAAATAACAAACAGTTAGCGATGACGGTGGCGGCGAGCGTGCTCATCCTGGGCCTGTTGTCCGCGTGCGCCGTCACCCCCGCGCCGCACGCCACGCCCGGCACCGGGGACACGGCCGCCAGCGAAATCCCGGATGACACCCGCCTCCTCGACCCGGCGGCACTGGCGTTTACCAGCGAAGCCAGCGGCCCGCGGCTCAAGCGCGCCAGCAAACCCGGCCTCCGCGACAAGCTGCCGCCCGCGGCCGAGGACACGATTGAGGACGACCCCGAGCTTAGCGACGGCACGGACCTGGTTGCGGACGACAACACCCCCGGCCTAGACGACGGCAATGACGAACCCGGCGATTTGTGGGTCCGCATCCGCGACGGCTTCGCCCTAAACCAGCCCGATAACAAACGAGTGAAAAACGCCACCACCTGGTACACCCGCCACCCCAGCTACGTGGCGCGGGTCACGGAACAGGCCGAGCCCTATCTGCACTACATCGTCAACGAAGTGGAACAGCGCGGCATGCCCGCCGAGATCGCCCTGCTGCCGGTTGTCGAGAGCGCCTATCAACCCTTCGCCTATTCGCCGGGTCGCGCCGCCGGCCTGTGGCAATTCATCCCCGCCACCGGCAAACGCTTCGGCCTCAAACTCAATTGGTGGTACGACGGCCGCCGCGACGTGGTCGCCTCCACCCAAGCCGCCCTCGACTATCTGCAATACTTGCACGATATGTTCGACGGCGACTGGCTGCTGGCCCTCGCCGCCTACAACTCCGGCGAGGGCACCGTGCAGCGCGCGATCCGCGAAAACAAAAAGAAGGGTAAACCCACCGACTACTGGTCGCTGCGCCTGCCGCGCGAAACCCAGGAATACGTGCCGCGCCTGCTCGCCATCAGCGCCATCGTCGCCCGCCCGGAAGAAGAAGGCGTCGCGCTCCAGCCCATCGCCGATCAGCCCTACCTCACCAGCGTTGACATGGACGGGCAATTGGATCTAAGCGTGGCCGCCGGACTGGCCGATATGAGCGTCGAAGAGCTCCAACGCCTCAACCCCGGCTTCAACCGCTGGGCCACCGACCCCGACGGCCCGCACCGCTTATTACTGCCCGCCGACAAGGCCGAGATCTTCAACCAAGGCTTGGCCAGCCTGCCGCCGGAACAACGGGTGCAATGGGTGCGTCATCGCATCCGCAACGGTGAAACCCTCGGCCACATCGCCGCACGCTACGGCACCACGGTGGACGTGCTGCGCCGCATCAACCAGATCAAGGGCAATAATATCCGCGCAGGAAAATATTTGATGATCCCCGTGGCAGGCCACGAATTAGCCGGTGACATGCTCACCGCCCGCGCCAGCAGCGGCGCCACGCGGCAATACAAGCACAAGGTCGAATCCGGCGACAGCCTCTGGCAGCTGGCCCGCCGTTATGACGTCTCGGTAAAACAACTGGCGGATTGGAACGACATCGACGCGAAGAAGCCACTGCGCCCCGGCCAAAATCTTATCGTCAAATCCGGCACGCGCGGCGACAACGCCACCGCCCTGGGCAAGGCCGCAACCCAACGCAAAATCGTCTACACCGTGCGCTCCGGCGATTCACTCGCGCGCATCTCGCAACGCTTCAATGTCTCGGTCAAGCAACTGCTCAATTGGAATCAACTCTCGAAAAACCGCATCATCAAACCCGGGCAACAGCTCACCGTCTTCATCGACGTCACCGCGGATTCAAGCGCGGGTTAAACATGTGCGGTTATGGTTCAGCGTCTTGGCGCGCGGTGAAATCAGGGGCCGCAATACGCCTTCAAATCGCCGACCGCATGCCATTTCCTTCCAGCCGGCTGCGCGCCCCGCCGCGCACTTCAAATCCAGAGCCTTGTGCTGAAGGATATTTTCGAAAACCAACGCCACTACAATAAGTGCCGCGACAGCTCACCGTTCACTCCCCTGCCCATACAAAAAGCAATTCACTTGATGGGTCTCGCTCAGGGTGGTGTAACGCGGATATTGCTTGCGGCATTCGGGGCGCACATGCGGACAGCGGGGATGAAAGTGGCAACCCGGCGGCGGGTTGACCGGGGAAGGCATATCGCCTTCAAGGCGAATCACTTCGCGTTTTGTTTGTTCATCCACGTTCGGCACCGCCGACAACAGCGCTTGGGTATAGGGGTGTTTGGGATTTTGCAGCACGTCTTCCACCGTGCCTTGCTCGACGATGCGGCCGAGGTACATCACCGCGACGTTGTGCGCCAGGTATTCCACCACGGACATATTGTGGGTGATGAATAAATAGCTCAGGCCGAGATCGTCTTGCAGGCCTTTCAGCAGATTGAGTATCTGCGCCTGCACCGAGACGTCGAGCGCGCTGGTGGGCTCGTCGCAGACGATGACTTTGGGCTCCACCGCCAAGGCGCGGGCGATGCAGATGCGCTGGCGCTGGCCGCCGGAGAATTCATGCGGGTAACGGTGTTTGGCCTCGGGCGCGAGGCCCACTTGCGTCAGCAGCGCGTCGATGCGCTGGCCGCGTCCGGCGGCGGCGCCGCCCACGCGCTGCGCCAGCATGCCCTCTTCGATGATGTCGCCCACCATCATGCGCGGATTCATGGAGGAATATGGGTCTTGAAAGATGATTTGCAAATCACGGCGGTGCGCCCGCAGGGCGCCGCCGCTAAGCGCGGTCAATTCCAGATTGCCATAACGCACGCTGCCGGCAGTGGGCCGGATCAATTGCAGGATCGCCTTGCCGGCGGTGGTCTTACCGCAACCGGATTCGCCCACCAAGGCCACGGTGCGGCCGCGTTGCAATTCCAGCGACACGCCGTCCACCGCGCGCACATGCCCCGCCACGCGTTTGAACAAGCCTTTGTGAATCGGGAAGTGGACCTTCAAACGATCGACATGAATCAGCGTGCCGCCGCTGCCGGGTTGCGGTGGCTTGTGCGTCTCCGCCGCGGCCTGCGCCTTGAGCACTTGTTCTGGCGCGGTAATCGCGGGATCGTACAAATGACAACGCACGCCATGTTCGCCTTCGGGCGTCAGCCAGCGCGGCGCTTGCGCGCGGCAGCTATCCCAGGCGAATTCGCAGCGCGCCGCGAAGCGGCAGGCGCGAAATTCCTGCGCCAGCGAAGGCACGCTGCCTTCGATCACCGCCAGCGCGTGGCCGCGTTTAGCGCGACCGGGCAGCGAGGCGAATAGCTTTTGTGAATAGGGATGCAGCGGCCGCGCAAAAAAATCGGCGCGCGCTGCCTGTTCGACGATGTGTCCGGCATACATCACCGCGACGTGATCGGCCATGCCCGCGACCACGCCGAGGTCGTGGGTGATGAGCAGGATGGCCATGCCGGTGTCTTGTTGCAGTTGTTGCAGCAGGTCGAGTATCTGCGCTTGAATCGTGACGTCGAGCGCGGTGGTGGGCTCGTCGGCGATGAGCAGTTCCGGTTCACCGGCCAGGGCGATGGCGATCATCACTCTTTGTTTCATGCCGCCGGAGAGTTGGTGCGGGTATTCGTCACAACGCCGCTGACGGTCGGGAATACCCACCGCGTCCAGCAATTCCAGCACGCGGGTACGCGCCGCGGCGCCGCTCATTTTTTTATGGCGACGCAAGGTCTCGCCAATCTGCTCGCCCACGGTGAGCACCGGATTGAGCGAGCTCATCGGTTCTTGGAAGATCATGGCGATGCGATTGCCGCGGACATCGCGCATCGCTAGTTCCGGCAGCGCCAGCAAATCCTGGCCGTCCAAAATCACTTCGCCGCTGACATTACCCGCCGCCTGCGGCGGCAGCAGTTGCATCAGCGACAGCGCGGTCATGGATTTACCGCAGCCCGATTCTCCGAGTAAGGCGAAGGTCTCGCCGCGGCGCACGTCGAAGCTGATGCCGTCCACCGCGCGGATGGGGCCGCGGCTGCTGTCGAACCAGGTGCGTAAATCGCGCACCGAAAGCAGGATGTCATTCATGGGAAATTATTGTTTCCTCAATCTCGGATCAAAGGCGTCGCGCACCGCGTCGGAAAACAGATTGGCGGACAACACCAGGGTAAACATAAATATGAAGGCGGCGGTGAGCGACCACCACACGATGGGCTCGCGTGCCATCTCTAGGCGCGCGGCATTGATCATATTGCCCCAGCTATTCATGGTAGGGTCCACGCCCACGCCCACATACGAGAGCACGGCCTCGGCCAGCACCAGGCCGCTGAAATCGAGCACCACGCTGATGAGGACGATGTGCATCACATTGGGCAGCAGGTGGCGGCCGATGATCTTGAAATGACCGACGCCGAAGGCAGTGGCGGATTGAATGTAGTCCACCTCCCGCAATTTCATCACTTCGCCGCGCAATAAACGGCACAGCCCGGTCCAACTGGTGATGCCGAGGATGATGCATAAAAACAGCAGGCGCATATCGGCGCGATGGGCGATGGTATCGAACAGTTCGGGGTGGGTCTCCACATAGACTTGCAAGGTGAGCACCATCGCGGCGATGAGCAGAACGCCGGGGATGGAGCTTAAAGTGGTGTAGGTATATTGAATCACATCGTCCACCCAGCCGCGGAAATAGCCGGCCATGATGCCCAGCAGCACCGCGAAGGGCAGCATCACCAAGGTGGTGAGCGTGCCGATGACCAAACCGGTGCGGATACTTTTCAGCACTTGATAGAGCACATCCTGCCCCACCTTGTCGGTGCCGAACACGTGGTATTTCACGCCAAGATGGGCCGCGAGCATGCCCAGGATCAGCAGGACGCCAAAGGTGAGCAGCATGATATGCCAAGGTAATTCGGTGCGTCCGCGCAGCACGCGGCCCATGCTGGTGGCAAAGCCTAGTTTATTTTTTCGCGCGAGCACGCCGCTCACCAGCATGAATAACACTAGCAGCATCGCCGCGGCTTGCAGTGCGGCTTGCGTCGCGGTAGCGAGGATATCGGCCCCGCGGTCCGCGGCCGGATTAACCAGATGCGCGCCGCCGTAGTCCAGCCGCGGATAATCGCGCACGCTAGAACCATCGGGCAGTTCCATCATCTCTTTGGCGTAGAGATGCGTGGCAAAGGGCGCGGAGTAGGTTTTTTCCACGCGCTCACGCAGCGGCGTCAGCACGACGTCGAGCACGCTCAAGACCTCCGCCGAATAATGCACCTCAGCATTGTCACCATTGCGCTCTACCGCTTCGCGAAAATGCACCGAATCCAACAAGCCGACGGCGACGTAGACCAGCAACACCACCAAGGACGCCATACCCATGCGGCTGCGCGCCACTTGCCGCCACTGCGAGCGCAGATGCTCGCGCTTACGCGCGTATAAGACGAACGCGACGATCACCGCCACCAGCAGGTAGATCAGCACATCGGTCCACAGAGGCACAAATTTGATCGCCGTCATGCTCATGCCAACCTCACCCGTGGATCGACCAAGGTGTAGGAGATGTCGGTGAGGATCAGGCCAATGATGTAAAGCACCGAACCGAGAAACACCATGGCGCGCACGATGGCGAAGTCCTGTGAGTTGATGGCGTCGATGGTGTAACTGCCCAGGCCGGGGATACCGAAGAAGGATTCAATGACCAGACTGCCCATAAACAGCAGGGGCAACACCACCACGACCCCGGTCAGAATCGGAATCATGGCGTTCTTAAGCACGTGCTTGAAGAGTACCTTGCGCTCCGTCAGCCCCTTGGCCCAGGCGGTACGCACGTAATCCTTGCCGATCTCTTCGAGAAAAATGGTGCGGTACCAGCGCGTGCCGCTGCCGATGCCGCCGATCACGCCGATGATGACCGGCAGTATCACGAATTTAAAGGCATCTATCCCGCCGTCGTAGCCCGAGATGGGAACCAATTGCAAGACTTTGCCGATGAGATATTGACCGCCGATGATATAGAACAAGCTAGAGATGGACATGAGGATGACGCAGAGTATCACGCCCCAGAGATCGACATAGGTGGCACGGAAAACGGCCACCAGCATGGCGAAGGTGATGTTGACCAGCAGGCCGATGAGCAGCACCGGCACGGCTAGGGCCAAACTGGGCAGCATGCGTTGCTTGATGTCATAGGCGATGTCACGGCCATCGTCCGCTTGGCCGAATTCGAAGGCGAAGAGGGCCAGGGATTTCTCGACGAAGATGGTGTCGCTGAATTTTTCGACGCCGGGCGCGGCGCTATTGAACAGCAGCGGCTTGTCGTAGCCGCGTTCGCGTTTCCAATTCGCTATCGCCTCGGGGGTGACATGCTTCATGCCCAACTGCATGCGCGCCATATTGTCGGGGGTGTTGACCACGAAGAACAAAAGGAAGGTAAGCAGATTGACGCCGATCAGAATCGGGATGGCGTACAACATACGCCTGACGATATAGGCCAGCATCGTCTCAGGCCCCGCTCGCCGCGGCCGCGGCACGTTTTTTCACCGGCGTATGCAGGCGGCGGCGGTAGAGCGCAAGCGCCGGCAACACACTCAGCAGCAAGACACCGGCGACGAGACCCAAGGGCCAGAGCACGGGCTGATTCCACTCATTTTGTTTTTCGGCGCGCAGAACCGGGTCAATGCGCAAATATTTAAGCGTGTTATTGGCCATTAGATTGGGCTGGGCGTTTTTGTACCAGGCATGGTAGAGACGAAAATCCTTGGGATTAAAACCCCAGATCCACGGCGCATCGTACCGCGCGATCTCCACCATCTCGTCAATGACGGCCTGGCGCGCCGGGCCATTGGGCATGTTCTTCATGCGATTGAATAGACGATTGAACGCGGGATTGTCGTAATTGGCGGCGTTTTCCCCTTGGCTCTTGGCCTTGGCGTTGGGGCCGTATAGCAGAAACAGGAAATTTTCCGGGTCGGGATAATCGGCGTTCCAGCCCCACATGAAGATTTGCGCGTTACCCTTGAGCATCTTGTCTTGAAAACGGTTGTAGTCGGTGTTGCGTATATTGAGTTCGACATTGATCTTCTGCAACTGCTTGCGAAACCAATTGAGCCGCGCCTTATCATCGGGCCCCCCAGCGGTGATATCGAGATTCAACAGCAAGGGCGCGCCGGTCTGGGCATCCGCGCCGTTGGGATATCCGGCCTCGGCGAGCAAACGCCGCGCGGTGTCGATCGACTTGCGCCGCGCCGCGTCGCCTACCCAGTCATAGACATAGGGATTGATACCGGCGCGGCCACTCACATTGCCGAAGATGCCCGGCGGCAGCGGCCCCTGCGCGGGCAGGCCGCGGCCGTTGGCGAAGATGGAAATGTATTCTTCATAGTCGATGGCGATGGACACGGCCTGACGCAGTTTGCGCGCGCGTTCATTCAGGCCGCCCACGACTGAGTCGAGCATATTGAAGCCCATGTAAAAGGTGGACGCGGCCACCGTCGTCTTCAAGGCAATGCCTTTTTTCCGCATATCATCCGTCAAGCTGGCTTCGCCTTGGGCGCCAACGCGCACGGCTTGATCGAAGCTGTCGGAACTCACGCCGGAGGCGTCGTAATAACCCTGAAGAAATTTATTCCAATAGGGAATGCTCTCCTTCTCCAGGCTGTACACCGCCTTGTCGATCAAGGGCAGCGCTTTACCGGCATCGGCGAGTAAGCCGTTCTTCGCATCTTGCTCCTCGCCCTCGCTGGGATAAAGCTCACCGTGGAATCGCGGATTTTTTTCCAGCACCATTTCGCGGTTGGGATTATTGACCGTCAGCATATACGGCCCGCTGCCCAGCGGATACCAATCGAGCGTGAGGTTCTTCTCCGCCATGCCGGGCTGGCCGTAAAAGCGGTCGGCCTCCGGCGGCATGGGCGAGAAGAAGGGCATGGACAGCCAGTAGACGAATTGAGGATAAACGCCGCGGATCTTGATGCGGTAAGTATAATCGTCCACCACCTCCACGCCTTCTAAAGGATAACGGCTGAGGTCGATGAAGGCATTTTTACCATCCCGCGCCACCGCGTCCTCGTAGGCCTTTTGCACGCTGGCTTGATAGGCCTGCATACCGGTGATGTACTCGCTCATCAAACCGACGATGGGCGAATGCAGTTTGGGATGAACGAGGCGCTTTATCTGATGGACGAAATCCGCCGCGGTAACCTCGCGGCTGCCGTGTTCGGGAAAATCCGCCAGGGTGTTCGCCGCCGCGACTTGTTCGCGCGACAGCTTGAAATAGACGCCCTCGCCCGCCGCGTTGACGGCCAAGGCCGGATGCGGCTGGTAGTGCATGCCGGGGCGGATATGAACCTCGTACACCGTGTACGCCACCGCTTCCGCCGCCGCGTCAGCGGGCAGCGGCTGGTCCGCGGCATCATAGTAGCGCGCCTCGGGCAGGCTTGCCGCGGAGAGCGGGATGAGTTCGTAGGGGCGTTTCAGGTAATGGTATTGCAGCGGCGGCTCGTAGATCTGGCCGATGAAGGCATACTCGTTGGAACTATAGGAACGCGCCGGGTCAAGGTGTTTGGGCCGCTCCGAAAAAGAGGAAAACAACACATTACCCCGCTCTTCGGCGGCGGAGTGCGGATTATTCCAAGGCCCCTCGCCACAGGCGCCGAGCGCGATGATAAGCAGACCGGCCACAGCGGCCCGGCCCCATCGAAATATGCGATTAGTCATTCCATTCCGCCGCCAGCACTCCCCAACTCACGGCGTTCAGTATAAACATAATCCCGCGCACTAATCACCGGGCCGGTGCATACATCTCCCCTTCACGCGCCGCCGGATTTTCGGTACTGTTAGCCGTAGTCACGGCCCGGCTCGCTTAGCGCCGAGAAAAGGGCGAAAATAGCCGCAGGATTCTGGGTGCTCCACGCGCCACCTACCACAACAAAGGACCCATGTTATGGCATTTCTACAAGGCAAACGCGCGCTGATCGTCGGCGTCGCCAGCAACCGTTCCATCGCCTGGGGCATCGCCCAAGCGATGCACCGTGAAGGCGCCGAACTGGCCTTCACCTATCAAAACGAAAAACTGCTGTCGCGGGTGGAAAACGCCGCGGCGGAATGCGGCTCGCAGATCGTGCTGCCCTGCGACGTCGCCGAGGACAGTCAGATCGAGGCGATGTTCGAGAAGCTCGACGACTACTGGGACCACCTCGACATCATCGTCCACTCCGTCGCCTTCGCGCCGCGCGCCGAGCTGGAAGGCGATTACGTCGACTGCACCACGCGCCAAGGCTTCATCACCGCGCACGAGATCAGCTCCTACAGCTTCACCGCCCTGGCCAAGGCCGGACGTAAAATGATGGCGGGCCGTAACGGCGCCTTGCTCACCTTGAGTTATCTCGGCGCCGAACGCGCCATCCCCAACTACAATGTCATGGGCCTGGCCAAGGCCAGTCTCGAGGCCAATGTGCGTTATATGGCGCAAAGCCTGGGGCCGGAAGGCATACGCGTCAACGCCGTCTCGGCCGGCCCCATCAAAACCCTCGCCGCCGCGGGCATCAGCGATTTCCGCAAGGTGCTCGAGCAAGTAGCCCAGCATTCACCCATGCGCCGCAACGTCACTATCGACGAAGTCGGCAACGCCGGCGCCTTTCTGTGCTCCGACCTCGCCTCGGGCATCAGCGGCGAAATCCTCTACGTGGACGGCGGCTACAACACCGTCGGCATGAGCATCGGCTAAATCCCGCTCACTCCGCGCGGCAAGACGCCTTGCCGCGCGGCCTCACCAACGAAAGGCCCACCATGCCGCACAAGCATGCCGTCATTCTCCTCGGGCTCATCATCATCGGCGTCATCGCCGGTGTGCTATCGGGCTGGTTCTTCGGTCCCGCGATGCAAAGCGTGGGCTGGCTCGGCACCCTGTTTCTCAATGCCCTCAAAATGATGATCATCCCGCTGATCCTCGCGGCGGTCATCAGCGGCGTCGCCTCGCTCGGCGACGTGCGCAAGCTGGGACGCATCGGCGGGGTCACGCTGATTTATTACACCAGCACCACCGCCATCGCGGTCTTGATCGGCCTGATCGTGGTCAACATCATCCAGCCCGGCGCGGGGCTGGACTTACAGGGCGGCGTCATCCCCGAAAAGGTGCAGGGCAAGGAAGACACGGGCGTCAGTGACATTCTACTGTCCATGGTCTCACCCAATCTCATCGCCTCCGCCGCCGACACCCAATTATTACCGATCATTCTCTTCGCCATTTTGTTTTCCGCCGCGCTCACTACGATAGGCGCGAAGGGCCAACACGTCATCAGCTTCTTCGACGGCGTCAACGAGGCGATGATGAAGATCGTGATCTGGGTGATGTACTTCGCGCCCATCGGCATCTTCGCGCTGGTGGCGGCGCGGCTGGGTCAAGCCGGCGGCGGCGAGGCCTTTCTCGCGCAATTGCAGGCCGTAGGTTTGCACGTGGTGACGGTATTGAGCGGACTGGCGCTCCACTTTCTCGTGCTCATGGCCATTTTGATCTTCATCGCGCGGCGCGGCGTGGATTATTTAGTGACCATGTTGCGCGCGCTGCTCACCGCCTTCGGCACCGCAAGCTCCTCCGCCACCCTGCCGCTCACCATGGAATGCGCGCGTGAGAACAAGGTAGACGAGCGCGCCGTGCGTTTCGTGATTCCCTTGGGCAGCACGGTGAACATGGACGGCACGGCATTATATGAAGCGGCGGCGGTGATGTTCATCGCCCAGGCTTACGGTTTTGATTTGAGCATGGGGCAACAGGCCATCGTCTTCGTCACCGCCACCCTCGCCGCCATCGGCGCGGCGGGTATTCCCGAAGCGGGCTTGGTCACCATGGTGATCGTGCTCAGCGCGGTGGGTCTGCCGCTGGAAGGCATCGGCTTGTTGCTGGCGGTGGATTGGTTCTTGGACCGCTTCCGCACCAGCATCAATGTCTGGGGCGACGCGGTGGGCGCGGCGGTGGTCCACCGTTTTTTACCCAAGGGAAATTAAACGCGGCCTATCCGGCTTGCTTGCGCCGCACCCGGCCGGGTGCGGCGCAAGCAAGTGAAGTCCCGCGGAGAAGACCCGCGCGGACCATGATCACATCTTATCGGGATAACGCTTGATCGTGGTCTTGGCTTCCAGCGCCTTGGCATAAGCCTGAAACTCATTGCCGCCTCGGCTGCGCACCAGCGTCTCGGTGGCGCTTTTTTTGGCCGCGTCATCGGCCAAAGCCGGATCACCGTCCTTCACCTCGTACACCGCGATCACCGCGAAATCACCCGAGACTAAGACCTTGCCACCAAAGACGGGCTTACCGGGCAAGGGGCGCGGCAAGCGGAAGGCCTCGCCGGTAATTTCCGGATTCACCTCGGCCGCTACCCGGCCCACGGCGGCCGGACGCTCCCACGTAAGTTTGGCGGACTTGGCCAGCTCAGCGATGTCTTCGCCTTTTTCCAAGCGGCCGATCAGGGCTTGGCCGGTCTCTTGCGCCTTTTTCATCGCGGCGCTATGGCGCAGCGTTTGACGGATGTCTTCACGCACCTCGTCCAATGAACGCACGCCCTCGGCTTTACGTTCCTTGACTCGCAGCACCACTTCGTGGTCGGCGCTCAACTCAATAGGCTCACTGTTGTTACCGCGCTGCAGCACATCCTCGGCGAAGGCGGCGGTACGCACCTTGGGATTGGCGGCGATACCTAAACCGCGCTCGCGGCTGAAGGGCTCGGTAGTGCGCAGCTGCAAACCCAAGGCTTTCGCCGCCACGCTCAGATTATCGGGATTTTCAAACGTCAGGTTGTAAAGCTGCTCGGCCTGGGCGAAGTACTGCTCCTCGGCACGCTGACGCTTGAGCTCACGCTCCAATTGCGCGCGGACTTCTTCAAACGGCTTGGACTCGCCGCCTCGCAGCGCTTCCAGTTTGATAATGTGAAAACCGAAGGCACTGCGCACCGGCTCGCTCACATCCCCCACGGCTAAGGCGAAGCTCGCATCCTCGAAAGCCTTGTCCATAATGCCGCGGCCAAAGAAACCCAAGTCACCGCCATTCTGCGCCGAACCGGGATCTTGCGAAACCTCACGGGCCAGATCGGCGAAAGATCCACCTTGACGCACGCGCGCGAGAACATCCTGCGCCTTGGTCCGCGCCGCATCGACTTCCGCCTGCGGCGCATCACTGCCCACTTGAATCAAGATATGCCGCGCCTGCCGTTCTTCCGGGACGGAAAAGTCGCGTTTACGCTCTTGGTAAAACTGCTGCAAATTTTCTTCAGTCACTTGCACGCCGCCGGCCAAGCTGGCCACCGATAATTCGAGATACTCGACGCTCACTTGTTCGGGCGTGCGGTACTGGTCGCGATTGTCATTGTAATATTTCTCGATGGTGGCATCGTCAATCGCCGCCGTCTGCGCGAATTGAGCGGCCGGCACGATCATATAACCAAGCTCGCGCCGCTGCTCGCGCAAACGAATCAAGGCTTCTATTTCGGCGCGGGTAGCAAAAGCGCTGTCCATCACGCCCTGACGTAATTGCTGCAAGAGCAAATCGCCGCGCACCGATTGTTCAAAACCCTTCACCGACAGGCCCTGTGAGCGCAGGAGGCGATTGTAGAGCTCCTTGTCGAATTGACCGGCGTTCTGCAACTCGGGAATGGTGCGGATATAATTCGCCAAACGAACATCGCTGATTCGCATACCGCTTTGCGCGGCATTTAGCACCAGGACTTCGCGCCCGATCATGCCGTCGAGCACATCGGCCTTCATGGTTTTTTCGTCGAATAAATCAGGGTCGAAATTCTGGCCCAGCATCTGTTGCAGGCGCGCGCGCTGCTGCTGATAGGCTTGTTGAAATTGGTCAGCGGAAATTTCCGTCCCATCAACCTCGGCGACATTCACCGATACCTCGGGACTGGTATATTCCTGGATTCCCCAAAGGGCGAAGGTGGCGATAAGTAAACTTACGATAACCCATGCAATCCAACCTTGAGCGCGTTCACGAATGAATTCAAGCATGCCCGAGTGTGTCCCCGCGTCGTTGTGAGTCTGGAATGCGCTGAACTGCCGCGCCCGTTAAAGGCCGTTATTGTATACGCATTACGCTATAAATAAAAAAGGGCACACTGACCAGTGCGCCCTTTTAGTTTTGCAATATGGCGGAGTGGACGGGACTTGAACCCGCGACCCCCGGCGTGACAGGCCGGTATTCTAACCAGCTGAACTACCACTCCTAAATCGTAAAACTTTTTTGGTGGGTGCTGAGGGGATCGAACCCCCGACATTCGCCGTGTAAAGGCGACGCTCTCCCAGCTGAGCTAAGCACCCCAGCTAAGCCGCACCCCAAGGGCGGGCCGCTATTGTACGGCGTCCTTGAGCCCTTTGCCAGCCTTAAATGCAGGGATCTTGGCTGCCTTAATCTTGATGGTCTCACCGGTCTGGGGATTGCGACCGTCGCGGGCTTCACGCTGACGCACACTGAAGGTACCAAAACCCACCAAGGTGACTTGATCGTTGTTCTGCAGTGCCTTGGTGATAGAGTCAACCAGCGCATCCACAGCGCGGCCAGCGGCCGCTTTTGAAATATCAGCCGATTCCGCTACGGCGTCGATCAATTCTGATTTATTCACCCTTTATTTCTCCTCGTTAACATTATCTACGCTGCCGCCCAATCATCAGAGCGCGTCTTCTTCGGATTAGGCACTTCCGCGCTAGAGGCGCAATTTATACATACCGTCTCGATGACTGTCAAGCGAAGCGCGCCGTATTCGCGCATTAATATGCGGTCGAATTAATTAGAAATATTTATTACGGGCATTGCACTCGCCACCGCTTTTATGCTCCAGGTCGGCGCGCATCGATGTCCGCAAAAAAATGGGCGCCTCACGGCGCCCATTAGTTATTTATATAAACAAATTTCAATGTGCGCGAATATCGCCACCCTTCTTCGCCTTCGCTACCTTTTTCTCGCGCCTTTCAACCTCTGGCGCGGCTTTGGCGGCGGGCTCGACCACCAAGGGCTGCGGCATATGTTGCAGCGCGATTTGGAAAACCTCATCTATCCATTTGACTGGTTTGATATCCAAATCTTGCTTGATGTTGCCGGGAATCTCACTGAGCTCACGCTGGTTTTCCACCGGTATCAACACCGTGCGAATACCACCGCGGCGCGCCGCCAATAATTTCTCCTTTAAGCCGCCGATGGGCAAAACCTCGCCTCGCAGCGTAATCTCACCGGTCATCGCCACGTCGGCACGCACCGGAATGCCGCACAAGGCCGATACCAAAGCGGTGCACATACCAATGCCCGCACTGGGACCGTCCTTGGGGATCGCACCCTCCGGCACATGGATATGCACGTCGTTCTTCTGATAAAACTCCGGATCAATGCCAAGCATGAGCGAACGGCTGCGCACCACGGTCATCGCCGCTTGCACTGATTCTTGCATCACCTCACCCAATTGTCCGGTGGTGGTGAACTTGCCCTTACCGGGCACCACGGCGGCCTCGATGGTGAGCAGCTCGCCCCCCACCTCGGTCCAGGCCAGACCCGTAACTTGACCGACGGCGTCATGCTCTTCGGCACGCCCGTAGCGGAAACGTTTCACGCCAAGGTATTTTTCAAGGTCTTTGCCCTTGATGGTGATTTTCTTGGCCGTGGGCTTGAGCAGAATCTCCTTCACCACTTTGCGGCAAATCTTGGCGCATTCGCGCTCGAGATTACGCACACCCGCCTCGCGAGTGTAATAGCGCACGATGTCGAGGATGGCGTTCTCGGTGAGATTGATCTCGGTCTCCTTCAAACCATTGGCCTTGACCTGTTTGGGTACCAGATAACGCATGGCGATATTCACTTTCTCGTCTTCGGTGTAACCCGAGATGCGAATGACCTCCATGCGGTCGAGCAAAGGCGCCGGGATGTTCAAGCTGTTCGCGGTACAGACGAACATCACGTCGGACAAGTCATAGTCCACTTCCAAATAATGGTCGTTGAAGGTGCTGTTCTGTTCGGGGTCCAACACTTCCAACAGGGCGGAAGCCGGATCGCCCCGGAAATCCTGCGACATCTTATCCACCTCGTCGAGGAGGAAGAGCGGATTACGCGCACCCACCTTCGACAGGTTT
Source organism: uncultured Gammaproteobacteria bacterium (assembly GCA_947259075.1). Taxonomy (GTDB): domain Bacteria; phylum Pseudomonadota; class Gammaproteobacteria; order DRLM01; family DRLM01; genus CAKKSB01. The sequence goes on from CAMYKQ010000057.1 coordinate 63,907, forward strand.
TGAATGATTTTGCCGGGCAAGGCGCCGATGTAAGTGCGCCGATGCCCACGGATCTCCGCCTCGTCACGCACCCCGCCCAACGCCATGCGCACGAACTTACGATTAGTCGCGCGGGCGATGGAACGGCCCAGCGAAGTTTTCCCCACGCCCGGCGGCCCTACTAGACATAAAATCGGGCCTTTTAATTTATTGACCCGGCTCTGCACCGCAAGGTATTCCAAGATCCGCTCTTTCACTTTTTCCAAACCGAAATGATCTTCTTCCAACACCGTTTCGGCGGCGGTCAGCTCGTGACAAATTTTAGTGCGCTTCTTCCACGGCACACTGACCATCCAGTCGATATAATTACGCACCACGGTGGCCTCAGCCGACATGGGCGACATCATTTTGAGTTTATTCAACTCGGCCTTGGCCTTGGTTTTGGCCTCTTTGGGCATGCCGGCCTTGTCGATACGCCGCTGCAGGTCTTCGACCTCGTTGGGCACATCATCCATTTCACCCAATTCTTTTTGGATGGCCTTCATCTGCTCATTGAGGTAATACTCGCGCTGACTCTTTTCCATTTGGCGTTTGACGCGGCCGCGGATACGCTTTTCAACCTGCAACAGATCGATCTCCGACTCGAGGATGATCATGAGTTTTTCGAGGCGGGCGCGCACACTTTCAATTTCAAGAATATTTTGCTTCTCTTCAATCTTGAGCAGCAGATGGGCGGCGATGGTGTCGGCCAACCGGCCCGGATCTTCGATACCGGCAAGTGAAGATAAAATCTCCGGCGGTACTTTGTTGTTGAGCTTCACGTACTGGTCAAACTGACCCAGGATGGCGCGCATCAGCACTTCCGACTCACGGTCTTCGGCGGGCAGTAGCGTGATGGGATTGATTTCGGCGTAGAAAAATTGATCAGTCTCATGCAAGGCGGTGATGCGCGCGCGGTCAGTACCCTCTACTAAGACTTTGATGGTGCCATCGGGTAGTTTTAGTAATTGCAAAATGCTGGATACGGTGCCGATATGATAAATATCGTCGGGCTGCGGATCGTCCACCGCGGCGCTGCGCTGCGCCACTAGCAAGATGCGCTTGTCACCCTCCATGGCGGATTCCAAGGCGCGGATCGATTTTTCCCGGCCAACAAACAGCGGAATCACCATGTGGGGATAGACCACCACATCACGTAAAGGGAGCACGGGAATCGTTGCTGAAGATCCTTTGCTTACAACTGGTTTTTCGCCCTGATTCTCCATTATGGAGTACCTCTCTTTGAATGACGCCCGCATTGACCTTGCGCATGTTTAAGCAAGGTCACGAACATAATGGAAATGATAGTCACAAAACCGCCCCTTGTCTGTCCTTAACATGCATCTCTCCTCTCCTATGACTATCGACCATGCACTATAAAGTCTTTACGCTGAATCGCTCTTTTGTATAGATAGGGTCGAGCGCGGATGAGTTCAAGCACACAACGACGGACGCGCGGCGTCCGGGCGCGACAACGCCGCCCCACAATGGGACGGCGTCAATACCGTTTGAGATAACGCCGGGAGTTGGACCCTGCGACCGGATCGATCAGTCAGTTTGCCTGGCGAGCCGCGGGTTTTCCGTGTTTTCGTAAATCATGAGCGGCTCGGAATCACCCTGAATGACATTGTCGTCCACGATGACCTTACGCACCCCCGCGATTGAGGGCAGCTCATACATGATATCCAGCAATACATGTTCCATGATGGAACGCAGACCGCGCGCACCCGTTTTGCGAACCATCGCTTTGGTGGCAATGGCGCGCAACGCCTCTTCGCGGAACTCCAATTCAACGCCTTCCATCTCGAAAAGTTTGGCGTACTGCTTGCTCAATGCGTTCTTGGGTTCGGTGAGAATTCGCACCAAGGCCTCTTCATCCAGCTCATCCAAAGTGGCCATGATAGGCAGACGGCCGACGAACTCGGGAATCAGACCGAACTTGACCAGATCCTCCGGCTCGACGCTATGCAATACTTCGTTGGCGTCTTTGCGGTCTTGAGTACTCTTAATTTCAGCGGAAAAGCCAATACCACTTTTCTCGGAACGGGAGCGAATGATCTTATCCAAACCGGCAAAAGCGCCACCGCATATGAACAATATATTGGACGTATCCACTTGCAGGAATTCCTGCTGGGGGTGTTTACGGCCGCCCTGCGGCGGTACCGAGGCAATGGTGCCCTCGATCAATTTTAATAAAGCCTGCTGCACCCCTTCACCCGAAACATCACGGGTAATTGATGGATTTTCCGACTTGCGGGAAATTTTATCGATCTCGTCGATATAGACGATGCCGGTCTGCGCCTTCTCCACGTCGTAGTCGCACTTCTGCAACAATTTCTGGATGATATTTTCTACATCCTCGCCGACATAGCCCGCCTCGGTGAGCGTGGTGGCATCGGCGATGGTAAACGGCACGTTGAGCAGTCGGGCCAAGGTTTCAGCCAGCAGGGTCTTGCCGCTGCCCGTCGGGCCAATCAGCAAGATATTACTCTTGGAAACCTCGATCTCATCTTTACCAGGATTACAGTCCAACCGCTTGTAGTGGTTATATACCGCAACGGAGAGCGTCTTCTTGGCCTTGGTTTGTCCGATCACATACTCATCGAGAATCGCATTGATCTCGCGCGGCGTGGGCAGCTTACTGCCCTTACCGGCCACGGTCTTATCCTGCATTTCCTCGCGGATAATATCGTTGCACAGTTCCACGCACTCATCGCAGACAAACACCGAGGGGCCGGCGATCAGTTTCCTGACTTCGTGCTGGCTCTTACCGCAAAAGGAGCAATAGAGCAGTTTTTTACCGTCTTCACCTGAACCGTGTTTGTTGTCGCTCATAAAACTAACCTCGTACCTGCTACCGGTTCCCCTGCCCTCAGAATGCAGTTTTCAGGCTCAAGCTGCAAGTTTTTTTCCTAAGAGTGTCATCGGCCGTGCGAGGCTATCCTTCAACCCGCACGGCCACCAATACCCCTAGCGCTATTCCTTGATCTGTTTACGCGAATCCATCACGGCGTCAATCAAGCCATATTCCTTGGCATCGTGCGCACCCATAAAGTTGTCGCGGTCGGTATCCGCCTGAATTTTCTCCAAGGGCTGGCCTGTGTGCTTGGCCAAAATTGTATTTAACCGCTCGCGAATCAACAAGATTTCACGGGCATGGATATCAATGTCGGAAGCCTGGCCCTGGAAACCGCCCAAGGGCTGGTGAATCATCACCCGCGAATGCGGCAAGCAATAACGCTTGCCCGCAGCGCCGCCAGACAAGAGCAGCGCGCCCATACTGGCCGCCTGCCCTATACATAAGGTGCTGACATCGGGCTTGATGAATTGCATGGTGTCGTAGATCGCCAAACCAGCGGTCACCGCACCGCCTGGCGAGTTGATATACAGGTGAATATCCTTGTCCGGATTCTCCGATTCGAGGAACAGTAGCTGGGCCACCACCAAATTGGCCATGTAGTCCTCCACGGGGCCAACCAGAAAAATGACCCGTTCCTTAAGCAGGCGGGAGTAAATATCGTAGGCCCGCTCGCCTCGCGCCGACTGCTCCACCACCATAGGCACCAGATTCAATGCTCGGGTAGGCATTTTTTCACCGTTGTAAATCATATATATCCCTAAGTATGGAACGGGCATATTACTCATGCCCAGCTCGTGGCGATTTTAAAAAATTCAGCTGCTTACGAAGCAATATTGACCTACTTTTTAAGAAGGTCAAGCGGGATAAACCCTCGTCCGCCCCTTATTGCTTACCCACCAACTCCGCGAACGGCGTCGGCTGTTCCTTCACTTCACCCTGCTGCACCAGCCAATCCACGGCCTGATCCTCCAGCAACAAGGCCTCGACATTACCCAAGCGCTCGCGGCGGGCGTAATACCACTGCACCACTTCCTCGGGCCGTTCATAGGTGGCGGCCTGCGCTTCGACTATCTTCCTCACCTTGGCGGGATCGGCCTTGAACTGATTTTTCTTGATGATCTCCGCGATAATCAAGCCCAGCGACACCCGGCGGCGGGCGTGCTCTTCCATCCCTGCACCACCCTGCTGCCCCGATTGCTCTTTCATGCGGGCGATCTCGTCATCAATCAAGGCCTTGGGCAAGTCAATGGGATTCGCGGCAATCAGCGCATCCAAGACTTGGCCTTTGACCCGGTCTTTTATGGCTTGCTCGAGCTCGCGCTCCATGGTGGCCTTCACCTCTTTGCGGAACGCCTCAATAGTCCCATCGGGCACGCCGAAGCTCTTGATAAAATCCTCATCCACTTCAGGAAGTTTGGCCTCAGTGACCGAGCCCACGGTGATGGCAAAATGCGCGGGCTTACCCGCCAAGTCGGCCACGCGGTAATCCGCCGGGAAATCGACGTCAAAGCCCACGTGGTCGCCCGCCTTGGCGCCGACCAGTTTGTCTTCGAAACCGGCGATCAAACTGCCCGAGCCCAACTCCAAGGGGAAGGCGCTGGCCTTATTACCCTCAAACTCCTCGCCATGGATGCGGCCCTCAAAATCGATCACGACACGGTCACCCAGCCGCGCGGCACGATCAACGGTCTCCCAAGTCTTGCGCTGCTGGCGCAGCTTGTCCGCCATGGCGTCGATATCGGCATCACTGATCGTGGTCACCGGCTTGTTCACTTGCAGATTTTCCGGAATCTTCACCTCGAATTCGGGGTACACCTCGAAAGTGGCGGTGTATTTCAGCTCGGCATCGGCGCTTTCGGGGTTCAACTCAAAATGAGGCGCGCCCGCCGGCCGCAACTTCTCTTGGCTGATGGCCTCGTAAAAGCTCGATTTGATCAGATCATTGTGGACCTCTTGACGCACGGAACTGCCCCATTTGCGTTCCGCCACTTTCAAAGGCACTTTGCCGACGCGGAAGCCATCGACTTTCGATTTTTTGCTCAGTGACTTAAGCCGGTTTTCGATTTCTTTGTTAATCTGCTCCAACGGCAGCGCCACGGTAAGCCGGCGTTCCAACCCATTCGCTTGCACTTGAACCTGCATGACCCTCAATCCTCGTAGATAAATGGCTATAAACTCTGCCGGGCATTCCGCCGGTCTTGCCGACCCGGGCTTAACTCATCGGTCTGGTGCGAGGGGAGAGACTCGAACTCTCACGGGTTACCCCACTGGAACCTAAATCCAGCGCGTCTACCAATTCCGCCACTCTCGCGACTTTATCCAGTGACCGTTAAACGGGCGATTATACAAAATATCCAGCGGCAAGGCGCCCATCACGGCCCTTGGACACTATATTTTCACGTCGCGGGCTTATTTGACCGGCCCTTCGGCCAATTGAGCGCGGTCGCGGCCGGCCTGTTTGGCGGCATAAAGCGCCTCATCGACGCGCTTTAACCAATCCTCGGGGTTGTCTTCACGGCGGCTGGCGGCCACTCCCACGGAAATGGTGAAACCAAAGTCATCACCGCCCGGCAGGGCGATACGCGCCGCCCGCACCGTCTGCAACAGGCGGTCAGCCAGCATTTTGCCTTCTTTGGCGGAAGTGTCTTGGAGAATGATGATGAACTCATCGCCCGCGTAACGCGCCACGAAATCGGTCTTGCGGGGGAAGGTGCGCAACAATAACTTAGCGATTTCGCTGATCACCGCGTCACCGGCTTGATGACCGCGCGAATCGTTGATGACTTTAAATTCATCGACATCCACCATAATGAGCACGGCCGATTGACCGGAAAGCAGATTGATCTCCACGGTCTTGGCGAGCATCTCATCGAACGAGGCGCGGTTATACAAGCGGGTCATGGGGTCCAGCGCCATCGCCTCTTGAGCCGAGACCAATTCGTTGCGCAAGGATTGCAGCTGCTCACCCAATTGCTCCATCTGCGCGGCCTGGCGCTTGCGGCGGGTTTCGAGAGTGCGGCCTATCATCACCAGACTCCCCACCACCTCGCGGCGCAACACGTCGATGGAGTTGGTTTCCAGCGCCAGCTTGAGGTGATCGAGGTGCGCGGCCACCTCTTTGTCAGCGGCCTGCTCATCCACAAAGGTGGCACGGAGGCCGTGGATGAACACCCACAACATGTCACGAAAATCCCCGATGCGGGTGTTGACGAACTCTTGTTCACTGCGACGCGCGTCGGTGAAGAAACGCCGTGCGCCGTCCCAATCACGCCGCGCCATCTCCGGCGCGGCCTTCTGGCCGTCCGTGCCCGGTGCCGGCGCGCCGATCAAAACATGGCGCGCCCACGCCTCGCACAGCTCATCGAGTTCAGCGGCGGGCATCCGCTCGGTAGGCACGGCGTAACGCCCGAAGGCGCGCAACAAGGCCGCGGCCAGATCCACCGCCGGGTGGTCGGCTTGACCGTTTGCGGAACTGACGGATGAAGCGGGCTGCTTTTTCGAAGATTTGTCGGACATGAAGGCCACCCGTCAACAGATTCGGATGATTAGCATGCCTTCATTCTTATGAGCGGCGCAAGGCTTAGGCGTGGACAAGTGCAAAATGGTGGGCCATGTAGGACTTGAACCTACAACCAACGGATTAAGAGTCCGCTGCTCTACCAATTGAGCTAATGGCCCGGAAGCGGGTGGAAAGTATACCCGTTCAATAAACGCTTGGGGAGCCGGAGCCCGCACTGCAAGAGTTGGGGTGGACGATGGGACTCGAACCCACGACAACCGGAATCACAATCCGGGGCTCTACCAACTGAGCTACGCCCACCATAAAAACATTTCGCGACCGCTACGGCCGCCGCGCGCGCATCATACCATGGAGGATGGCGCGCCCGGCAGGATTCGAACCTGCTACCCTCGGCTTAGAAGGCCGATGCTCTATCCGATTGAGCTACGGGCGCAGACTTTTTCGAACTCAACACCTAGCCTCTTCAGGACCACCGTATCACACCACTCAGCGTGGGATCTTGTTCGGCGCCGTGAAAACCCGCCGGCCACCCTGCACGTCTGCCTACGAAAGTGGTCGGGGTAGAGGGATTCGAACCCACGACTTCCTGCTCCCAAAGCAGGCGCGCTACCAGACTGCGCTATACCCCGCTCATCCGATCACAACGTGGTCGTTACGCCCTTCCGGGACACCAGTCCGTGCGAAGCCGGGGATGATACGCATCCCCCGCCATCGCGTCAATTTCTACGGGCGTTGAGGATATCCTTAACCCGTCACGCCCTCAACGTGCTGGCCGAAACGCAAGCGATTACCGTCCGGATCGCGAATTTGCATCTCCCTCATTCCCCAGGGACGATCGACGGGCGCCTGCTCGGTCACCGCCCCCCGCGCGCCGAACGCGCGAAACAAGTCATCCACATCCGCGACATAAAAATACACCAAGGCCCCGGCGGCACATTCAGGGTGCTCGGTCAAAAACACACTGAGGCCGTCACGGCTGAGTGAAACGAACCACGGCAGAGCCGGCGCATGTTGATGACGCCAATCCTCCTTGAAACCGAGTTGCTCACCGTAGAACGCCACGCTACGCATGGCGTCTTCGACCCTCAAGGTCGGCACAGCCCTGAGTAATTTACCTGACATGCGACCCTCTCTTTCAGTGCGACACCCGCAGCGTGCGCCACGCCACCAGCCACGCCACGCCGCTCACCAGCGCCGCGCTCACGAAGCTCACGGTCGGCCCGGCGCTCTCCCAAGTGAAGCCGCTGTACAACGCGCCCAAGGCCCCGCCCGCGCCGAAGCTGAGACTGCTATATAGAGCCTGGCCCCGCCCTTGATGCCGCCCCTGAAAATAGCGGTGAATCAGCTGAATCGCCACGCCGTGGAACACCCCGAAGGTTGCCGCGTGCAACAATTGCGCGGCTATCAACACCGGCAGATTATCAACGAAAAACGCGATCAGCAGCCAACGCAGGGTCGCCAGCGCCACACTCGCCAGCAATAAAATGCGCAGGCCGAAGCGCGGCACCAGGCGGTGCATCACCAGAAAAATCCCGACTTCGGCGATCACCCCCAGCGCCCATAACTGGCCGATCAGGCTGCGGGAATAACCGTGACCCTCAAGATAAATGGAATAAAACGTGTAATAAGGCCCGTGACTGGCCTGCATCAAAAAACACACCGCCAGCAGCGCGAAGACATGGGGCTGTTTCAGCACACGGCCCAGCGGCTCATATTGAGCGGAGACCGGCGGCGCGGCACGCTCCGGCACATTCAAACTGCTCAACCAAATCCCCGCGAACAACATCACCAGCACCACGGGCAACAACCCAATGCCGTAGTGATCGAGCAAAGGCCCCAGTCCGGCCACCGCGCCGATGAAACCGATCGAGCCCCAAATGCGGATGCTGGTGTAGCGGTGCGGCTGTTCACCGAGGTGATTGAGCGTGGTCACCTCGAATTGCGGCAGCGCCGCGTTCCAAAAAAAACTGAAGACGATCATCACCAGCGCCAGCCACCAAAAACCCTGGCCGAAAAACACCCCGGCGAAAGTCAGCGCGGCGGCGAAGGAACCGATGCGCACGATGCGCATGCGTTCACCCGTGTGATCGGCGATCCAGCCCCAGACATTGGGCGAGATGATCTTGGTCATCATCATCAGCGCCATGAGCTGGCCGATGGCCAGCGCGGAAAAACCGAGGTTCTCTAAATAAAGCGACCAGTACGGCAGCAGCGCGCCGAGCGCGGCGAAATAAAACAGATAAAAGCCCGAGAGCCGCCAATAAGGCACCGGCATGGATCGCTCGCTGGAATTCAAGTGGTATGTGGGTGCGGCACGGCCGAGGCCGCCGCTATTCCGCGCCCGGCGCGCTGGCGGGAATCACCGGCGTCTCGCTGCGCACGTCGGCGTTCTGCGCGCGGTGGCGCAGCATGTGTTCCATCAGCACCAGGGCCAGCATGGCCTCGGCGATGGGCGTGGCGCGGATGCCGACGCAAGGGTCGTGACGGCCGGTGGTGATGACCTCGACGGGCTGACCGTGCAAGTCCACGCTGCGCCCGGGCAGGCGCAGGCTGGAAGTGGGCTTGAGCGCCAGGCTGGCGACGATGTCCTGACCGGTGGAGATACCGCCCAACACACCGCCGGCATGGTTGCTGAGAAATCCGGCGGGGGTGATCTCGTCGCGGTGCTCGGTGCCCTTCTGTTCCACGCAGGCGAAACCGGCGCCGACCTCGACTCCCTTCACCGCGTTGATGCACATCAGCGCCTTGGCGATGTCGGCATCCAAACGATCGAAGACCGGCTCGCCCCAGCCCGGCGGCACGCCGGTGGCGACGACATTGATGCGCGCGCCGATGGAATTGCCTTCCTTGCGCAAGGCATCCATATAGGCCTCCAACTCCGCCAGCTTGCCCGGGTCGGGGCAGAAGAAAAAATTGTTGTTGACCTCGGCCCAATCAAAGGCGCCCGTGTCGGTGCGAATAGGGCCGAGCTGGGCGAGGTAACCGCGCACCTCCACCCCGTAACGCTCGCGCAGATATTTCTTGGCGATGGCGCCCGCCGCCACCCGCATCGCAGTCTCGCGCGCAGAGGAGCGGCCGCCGCCGCGGTAATCGCGGAAGCCGTATTTTTGCTGGTAGGTGTAATCGGCGTGGCCGGGGCGGAACTGCTCCGCGATCTTGGAATAATCCTTGGAGCGCTGATCGGTGTTGCGGATGAGCAAGCCGATGGGCGTGCCGGTGGTGCGGCCCTCGAACACCCCGGAAAGAATCTCCACCTCGTCGGCTTCACGGCGCTGGGTGGTGTGGCGCGAGGTGCCGGGTTTGCGGCGGTCGAGCTCGTGCTGAATGTCGGCGGCGGATAATGTCATCCCCGGCGGGCAGCCGTCGACGATCGCGCCCAGCGCTGGGCCGTGGCTCTCGCCGAAGGTGGAGACGGAAAATAAAGTACCAAAGGTGCTTCCAGACATGGGGCGTTATTGTAGCGGGGATTGGCGCTATCGTCTCGCATAAATAACCATGGTCTGGCGGGATCAATATTATGACTAATATTCCACTCAGCCATCTCAATTCTATGCGGATTCATGGCACGGTAGGCGACGCGTAAGTGGCTGGTGTAAAAGCAATAGATAATCGGCACGCCGGCCGCAAAATAGCCGGCGCCCCAAACATCTAACCATGCCGGAAACATCCGAGGGAATCATAAAAAAATCGGGTGACCTCTTCCTAGTGGGTCACCCGATTCATTTTAAGCGTGATACAAAGATGGCGATGAGGCCAGCTTTGCTGGATAGCTAGTCTTTACCACCGGAAAAAGGCACGGGCATGGTCGGCATCACCCCAAACATATTATCCCAGGACCAGGGACGGCCAGGCGCGCTCTCCTTGTCCCAGGCCCAGGTGCCGGGCGTCGTATCATTCAGATTATCGTATGACTGGTAGCCGATGCTGGTACGGCCCTCTCCGCCGGTGTAGAACATACCGAACCAAGTCGCGACCGCATCTCCGCCTTTGGTAAAGGCGGGAATGGAGGAACTGCCATTATCCGAACTGCCGCCCGTGGGTCCCCCGCCCAGCCGGCCTGGGTTCAGATCACCGGCGCGGCGTCTGCGCGAGAACGCATAGACGTCCTGGGGCATGGATTCGCGTGCCTTGATCGGGTCGAAAAAGCGCATATTGATACCGACCTGGTCGATATCCCAGGCCACGCCAGTTTGATTACCGGCGGCGTCCACGTTCTGGGCAAACCAGAAATCATTTTGCCAGGTGGCGCCTGGTACCGGGGAAGCCGGTCCATTTTTCTGCTTGATTTCGACAGTCCGTGTGGCGCTGTCGGCCGCCCATCCCGTGTGTATCAAGGTGGTGAGGCTGAAAGGGCCTTGCTTGTTGACTGAACCCGAATCAGTGAGGGTCTGCTTCAATGCAATGCCGCTGACCGCCGTGCCACCATCGGTGATGATATTGCTTTCGCCTGGCACGCCGGTTGTGCCGTTAGTCGATTCTGTACTACCCCAGCCTTGTTTAACGAAGCTTTCGCTGGAAAAAGACAGCGTAGCCGCGGTGCCGGTGGCATTCGAATTGGTGATGACGCTTTGTATGTATTTGCCGCTTGGGTTGTTGATCTCGCGCTGCAACATGCCGGGGGTGGTCATCGGCGCTCTGCAGGAAACCCCCGCGACACATTCCGCGGTGATGGTGCCGTTGTTGACCGACCATCTGTCAAATGGCATGGGTGCCGCCGCGATGGCTAACAAAGGCACGCCCACCGTCGCCGTTCCCAACACCGTTCTTACAAGACCATTACGCATCGTCTGTCTCCCGAATCTTGTTATCGCGCCGCTCATTTGCAGCCACCCTTATAGATATAGATAAGCACGGAGTACTAATCTTTGCCGCGACTCGGACCAAAACTCACGGCCGGCATGCCGGGTCTGGGTCCGAAAGGATTTTCCCACCAGGCGAACGGACCGGCATTACCAAAGACAAAATAACGGCCGATCTCCTTGGCGTCATTTAAATTATCAATTGACTGAAAACCTTGCGCGAGGTCACAGCGGCCGCGGGGACGGCTTTCCCATTTACACTCATCGGTACTGGTCATGCGCTGACCACCCCACATGGTGGTGACGGTATCTCCCGGCTGCCAGGTAATGTTTTGGCCATCAGGCAAACTGGCGCTGCCGGCGGCGCTCAACATGTCACCGCCGACCTGACGGATGGACACGGCCTGGGACTCTTTGTATGAATTACGACTATCTTCACTGGACTGGTCGATCCTGGTCGGCTGAACGAAGACCGTATCATAGTTTAGACGCGTACCCGTCTGGAGGCCGTCACTGTTGTTATTGCTCTGAATCAAGGTCACCGCATCGAAAGTCTTCCCCGTGTTCGAGGTTTCCTTGATGATTTGCGTAATGTCGACATTGGGCTGGCCTGCGTCCGCCGCCCAGCCGGTTTTGATCATTGCCGCATATTCAAAATTCTGTGTGGCGTTGGAGGTGATGTTTTGCAGCTTGATGGCTTGCCTGTCGGCGATACCCGTCAGCGAGGTCTGCCCTTGCCCGCCTGTTTGCGGCGCCGTCGGGATATCCGAACCCGTGCCCAGTCTTCCACCCGCCGCCCGTACGAAGCCTTCATCGGAAAATGGAAGACCGGCTAGCGGCGTGCCACTGGCCGTTGACCCGGCGACGATGGTTTGGACATAACTGAGACCGCCCGGAGCGGTGCTCGAGACAGAACGCTGCAAAAAGCCCGGAGAGGTACCGACCACTTCGCAGCTGAAACCCGTCGGACAGGAGGCCGCTATCGTGCCGTTACTCGCCGACCAGCCATTAAACGGCACCGGCGGACCAGCCACCGCGGCGATAGGCGCCAGCGCGAGAAAAGAGGCCACGTTAATCATCATGAGAGCCGGACGCATTTTATTTTCGCAGTTCATATTTGCCACCCGATTTTATTTATCGTTAGGGCCGTTCTTGATCACATTCACAGCCGCTACAGAACAATTATTGACTACCTTTGTTCTCTCTACCCACCTGGCCCGCAACCTGCCTGAATTGGGTTGAAACACGTCCTATGTTTTTTGTTCCATCAGGCTTACCAACGAGGCGCCCTTTTACTTAACACTTATCTTTGTTAACGAACCTGGCGCCGCCTTCTGGCAAAGGCAGTGACCCCCATCATGATCATCAAGGCCCAGGGACCCAGGGACCCACCACCCGTGCTCGCCGAAGCGTTGCCAGCCGTTTGCGCTGCGGGCACCGGCGTGTTAACGCCGCCGCTATTGGTATTGGTTTCTGCCGTGGTATTGCCCGAAGTATCATTACCACCTGTTCCGCCAGCGCCGGAGGAACTGCCCACAGCAGCGGCGCCGTCGGCGACAAAGCGGGCTTCCGCGGCACATTCGATCGCACCATTTACGAAGAGCGGCAAGCCAAGCAGATCCAAACTTGCCGGCGCAGCTGTGATAGCACCGACATATTCGATGGCGCCGATATCGCGCACTTCCAGATGGATGCTATTACCGATTTGATCCGTATTGATATCCGCTGAGCCAGGCGCGGCACACACGGTGCCGCCCACGCTGGCGTGATTCAACTCCACAGTTAAAATATTGTCACCCTTGTTGATGGCGCGGCTGTCAAAGTTCAGCGCCAGATGGCCTGCGCCGGTAGCACCCGCACTGCCCGGATTATAAGCAGCAAGTCCAAGGTCTGCCGCATTCAGCGTGCCCGCCTTGAGATCGGTGCTGGTGCTGGTGCCGGTGTCAAGGGTGAAGAACAAAGGTTTGCCGCCTTCTTCATGCGCGTAGCGGATATCTGTTAGATATGGCATCTCGGTGGGCACGGTCAGGCAACCGTCGGTGTCGCCAATGATATTGTTGCCGGCTGAGATGATATAAACCGGATTTTTGTGGAAGTAAGGATAACCGGTGCAGTTTTGCGGCATGCCGGCGGGCGCGGTGTTATCCGCAAGTATGGTGTTTTTCAATACAATGGCGCCCTTCTGGACCAGAATGCCGCCGCCGCCGAAGGTGCTGAAACCCTCTCTGCCCACGCCATCATCACCCGCGTGATTGCCCACGATGGTGCTATTGATGATGATGATGATGCCTTCACCCCAAACGGTCTTGCCTCTGTCTTCGCCCGGATATCTATCGGGGCTGTTGTCACCGTAGGAACCTATGGCGCCGGCCCAGCGGGTTGCCACGTTCTTATAGAAGGTGCTGTTGACGATGGTCAGTTTGCCGCGGTTGTTTTCAATGGCGCCGCCACTGACCGATTTATTCTCAAAGAAGGTGCTGTTAGTGATGGTCGCATCGCCGGCGATATTCTCGATGGCGCCACCGTCGCCATCCTCGGTGATACAGTCAGGCAGGAAGCAAGTAGCATTGCCATTAAAGGTGCTGCCATCAACCGTCAAACGCCCCTGAATATTAATGATCGCACCACCCAAGGTGCCGCCTTTCACGTCTTCTTTGAGAAGGGTGTTGCGCTCAAAGGTGCTGTTACGTACTTCCAACACCGCATTCGGACGATTCACGATGGCACCACCCTCATCACCCGCGGAATTCTCGATGAAAACGCCGTTATGAATAAAGGTCTTACCTTCATTAAATATGGCACCGCCTCTTTTACCGTGCTCGAAACCATATCTCGAATAGCCGTTCTGCAGGGTGATGCCTTCCAGACGTAAGCTGGCGCCGGGACGCACATGGAAGAAACGAAAACGATTGGATTCGCTCGGGGACGACTCCTTGCCTCTCGGACCCTCGCGCTTGATCACCACGTCGCCGGATCCGGCGGCCTTGATGGTAATGTCCGAGGTAATCAGCGGGAGGCCATTCGGGCCGTAGATATATTCATCTGGGAGCTTCCTGACCGTGCCATCGGGATCAATGACTGAGACCTGATCGAATAACTCCGACTCAACCTTGGTCAGGGTATAGACACCCGCACCGAGCGTAATCACATCTGCGCCAGGGTTAGCATTGGCGTCTTTAATCGCCTGAATCAAGGCTTGGGCGTTGCCGCCACTAACAGCAATTTCCGCCGCCGCCGCGCCCTGCTGCAGCCCCAAGCTTAAGGCGGTCATGGTGAAGATCGGGAGAAATACGAGGAGCGAACGAGATAGACCACGATTCTTAGTATTCGGAGCTCTCTTTATTCTCTTTGTGATGGTGCCACTCATTGGTGCCTCCGCTCAACGCTTGTCATTGTAATAGTTACGAATCCTTGCCGCGGCTTGCGCCTTGACCCTTGGCGCGCACTACAAGCAATACTTCGCGGCCCCGTCTATTCATACAGGCCGTTATATCCGTGAGGTTTTACTGAGACCGACCAGCATCCGCTGACGTGATGTGCTTCATGACTTCCCCCAAAATATTATTTATCTTTTTTGCCATCATTAATTTCGCGCTCTCTAAAGCTTTGGCGCGATATACCGCTATTAAACCGATTTGGGCTGCGCAAGTCAACTAACTGCTGAGAACCGCGGCGCTCCTGGGCACCCAAAACCTAGGTAAAAAATAACGCCCGGCAAGCCATAAAGCAAATAAGCGCATGGGAATATAGCGCGCCCCATGTTCGCCGGATGACAATCAACCCCGGGGATTCAGATTATATTAGGCCCTGCCGCGGCGAGCCAACTTAGCGGATTATTGCGCCTACCTCTGTATTGCATAATAACTAAACGGCGGGGAATCACTTTAATCACTGATTCAACACCCATCACGCCCGAGGCCGTTGAAAATACTCACACACTCAAACTCGCGGCAAAATCCGCGCAGCGGATTCACCCCGCAACGGGATGCGCTGAAGAATAGGAAATACATGGATTTTAGACGCCTTCCGCCTCACGACAGAGGTAACTCCAGATGACAAACATCTCAGAACATCTTCACTAACGAGCCGAGCTCGTTGACTTATTTTCCCGTAATTTGCTATGGTTCCGGCATAAATCTCAATGCAACCAGCAACAAGCAAACGCGCCCAATCGTTAGATAACTAGAGTGCAATTATAAATAAGGCGGGGATGTTCAATGAGATGGCCTGTTCTACTAACAGCGATGCTGGGAGTCTCTGGTTTAGCTGCAAGCTCCCTTCTTCACGCCGGACCGCCACAGAGTTTCGACAGCTGGTCAGTCAGCGGCGGCAGCGTCGCCGCGAGCTGCGGCGCGGGACTCAGCTGCGAAGTCTTGCAAGGCGGGGATAGCGGTTTTCTGCAGCGCAATATCAAAGACAGCGCCGGGCAGTCCTTCCTGCAAACCATCGTTACCAGCCCGCGGGCCAGCGGCATACCGGGCAGCGGCCTGGAATTCAGCGACGAAAGTTTCGTGCGCCTAGGGCAATCCACCGCCCCCGCGCTCAACGGCATCGCCGATAAACAACACCTCAAATCGCAACAAACGCTCGGCGCCATCACCTCCAGCTTCGAGTCCATCACCTTGATTCAATCCGGCTGGGCGGCGAGCACGGGCGTGCCCCTGGTCGATATCAGCCAAACCCTGTCCGAACGTCACCCCACCGACGGTGACTTCGACGCGAGCTTCCGTTACACCGGCACCAGCAGCGGCAGCGATATCAATATCACGCAAGATTTGCACGCCCCCGGCCAGGTGCAAGGCGATGAGTTCGACAGCGTGTACCATTACGCCAGCCGCAGTGATAGCAACGGCAACAAAACCGGCTCGCGCTTGGCCATCAGTCAAAACGTAGGGATAACGCAAAAAACGTCTACCCTCGAATATGGTCAGGACAGAACGATACAAATCCCCACCGTGGGCATCGTCGATCCCGACGAACGCCAGATATTCGTAGTGCGGCGTTCCGATGGCACGCTCATGACTGGCGGCGGCGATGTGTTATGGATGTTCCACTTTCAAGGGATTGGGTTAGACCCGCGGCAAAACATGCCCATGCGCGGGCATTGGTTCGGTTGCATCTCAAACGGCGACTTTAGCGGCAAATGTAATACCAGCGACAAACATCAGACCTTGGCCCTGGAGAACACCCTGGACATGCCCGGCCTGCCGTTTGATCCACTGCCCTTCGCGGGGCCCCTGCGTACCGATCACGACAGAAAAACGGATAGATCCATATATCCCCCAGTCTCTGGTAAAGACAAGGGTGGTATCGTCATGGCCACACCGGGTCCCCAAACCGGCGGCAACACCATCACCGCCACCACCCCGCAAACTCACGGCACGAGCGCACCGCCGCCGCCGCCCGGCAGCTCCGGTTCGCCGGTCACGCTCACCAATTGGGACGTGTCGAATGGCGTCATCTCGGCGTCCTGCCCTTCCGGCCACACCTGCAAAGCACTGGTGCAGGATAACGGTTTCCTGCAGCAGGAAATCTACAATCCCAAAACCGGAATGACTTACTACCGCACCATGATGACGGACAAAGGCGCCAGCGGCGCGGCAAGCAGCCTCGCCTTCGCGACCGATGCCGTCGTGCGGCAGGCCGTGGGTGCCGATCAGAACCTCGCCACCGGCGTTTCCGCCGTCACTATCGTGCGTGACAGCTCCGAAAGCATGGCCAACGTCATACGCATCGACCTAGGCTGGGCGCGTGTCGGTGAACGGCCCGGCGTGGATATCAAACAAAGCAACCCAGTAGAAGAATTCAGCTACCTCGCCAACTTCAACGCCAATGGCGAGCGCAGCGGCCTGCGTGTCGATATCGATCAAACCAACCGCGAGATCACCCAAAAGGCGAGCACAGGATTCGCCTACTCCGCAGTTGGCGGCGACATGGTCACCCGCGGCGGTTCCGCCCCCTTGCCGGGGCGGGCCACTACAACCTGGAAGGCCGGCGATTACATCAGTGCCGTCTACATGAACCAAAAGAACGTGTTTCGTGGCGAAGGCAAGGATGTCGATCCAGGCAGCAGTAACCTCGCGCTCGACCTCAACCAAAGCTGGGGTGGCGCGGCGGTTAGTTTCATTAGTTTCGATAATTTATCCGACACAAAACCCAAGGCAGGGTTGATATCGCCGAAACGCTCCGTCGATGATTTTTGGGTGGACGACCCGTTCGGACCGCTCCCAGAAAGAATGTCCGTCAAGAAGATGCCGGAACCGAATTAATCAAGCGGCGATTTAGATAGCGCAAGAATAGACACGGGCAACGGCCTGCGGTAAGCGCGGTAAACAATAGGCTAAGTCCATCGCGTGAACAAACACCGTAAAACGACGCGAAGTCATGCATACAAACCGACATAAACTTTAATTTTACAAGGCCCGACGAGCAGGCGAGCAAACACCATGACTAGGCAATCAATACGCAATATCGCTCATAATTCAAGCACCCTGCTCTCCGCGGGCGCCTTAGCCTTCAGCTTGTTTACGCTCGCCCTTCCAAGCACGGCCATCGCCGCCAATATCTCCGGTGTCTCCGCCACGCCCAACCCCTTTAGCGCGGGCAGCTCGACCAGCATTAATTACACCTTGGGCCAAGGCGCCCTGACCTGGTTACGCATCTACGACCAAAGCAATATCCAACAGCGCGCATTACTCACGCCCAGCGACAGCACTCCCAATGGTAATGCCGGCAGTAACAACACGCCGTGGGACGGCCGCAACGGCAGCGGCTCGGCCTTGCCGATCGGCAGTTACAACTACACTATCGACAACGCTTTTTACTTCGCCCATTACAGTCTAGGACAGGTCAACCCCCACGACATCGCCGTCAATCCGGCCAACCCCACCATCATCTGGGCCACGGCCAAGACCAGCCCCTATGTTTATAAATCCACCAATGGCGGATCAAGCTGGCAAGGCGTGTCCACCGGCGCCAACGCCAAGGATTACGGCATCGCCATCAGCAACGACGGGCAGCGCATCTTTATCGCCAACGACGGCCAAAGCAGGCTGTTCGTGTCCACCAACGGCGGCGGCTCCTGGGGCGTGTCGGGCAGTTTCCCCAATAACAGCACCAAGATTGCCGACGTCGCCAGCAACACCAGCGGCACCGTGCTCTACGTGCTGGATTACGGCAACCGCCGCCTGTTTAAATCCAGCAACGGCGGCAGCAGCTGGTCGGTGTGCGCCGCCTCGGGCATGAGTCTCACCGATTCCGCGCGCGGCGTGGGCACCGACCCCTCGGGCAACACCGTCATCGTCGCCGACACCAGCGGCGACCGGCTCTTCAAATCCACTAACGGCTGCGCCAGCTTCAGCCAGATCAGCGCCATCAGCAGCGGGACCGGCGCGGGTCAGGTGCAAGGCCCCTATCAGATCGAGATTCAAGCCGACGGTAAATTCTGGGTGAGCGAACGCGTCACCCACCGCATCCAGCAGTTCGACGCCAATGGCAACAGCCTGATGACCTTCGGCGGCCCCTCCGCGGGCTCCGGCAATTATCAATTCAATTCCGCCAATTTCTACTTCGGCATCGAGCTGGCCACCATCGGCGCGCAGAATTACATCTTCGTTTCCGACTACGACAATATGCGCATCAAGCGCGTGGGCTACGACAATTGGGTCTCGACCACCCCGCTGCAAATCGGCACGGGCGGCGGGGGCGGTAGCGGCGGCAATCTCACCACCGCGGGGGTCAGCAGCGCCAGCGCCTCAGGCAATAGCGCCATCGCGGTGAACATGCCCTACAGCGGCGACCAGAACGCCAACAACACCTACAAGGTGGAATACAAACTCTCCTCGGCCGGCACCTGGGACGTGTTCACCGCCAGCGCCGCGCATGTCATCAGCCCCTACACCGCCACCATTACCGAGCTCAGCAGCGGCGCCAGTTATGATGTGCGCATGACCTTCAATGATGCCGACGGCGTCAGCGGCGCCAATCCGCAAACCGTCAGCAACATCGTGCTCAGCAGCGGCACCTGTGACGCGCAACCCAAACAACCCACCACCCTCAAAGTCACCGACACCCCGGCCGATGACGGCGAGTCACTCGACCTCAGCTGGATACCTTCGGCCTCCGGCTGCGTGGTCGAGCAACGTATTTATCGCAAGGACGACACCACCAGCAGTGAATTTGTGTTGTGGGAGATATTGCCCGGCAACAGCGCCACCTCGTATCGAGACGTGTTCATGGAGAAGAACAAGACCTACAGCTACCGCATCCGCGCGTATAACGGCAGCCAAGAATCCAATGACAGTCCGACGGCGGGCGCCACGGTCGTCGATGACCTGCCTCCATCTGCCCCCACCGCTGTAACGGCGACGGCCGGTAACGGCAAGGTCTTTTTGTCCTGGGCGCCGTCCACTTCGTGGGATGCCTATGAACAGCGCATCTATCGCAGCACCAACGGCGGCAGCAGTTATTCATTGCTGATCGATATAAACGGCCTGGATTTCGATTACATCGACACCACCGCCAGCAATGGCACGACGTATCACTATCAAATCGCCGCTTATGACGGCGCCTGGGAAGTGAAGTCCTCAGCCTCGAATGCCGCCAGCCCCGCGTCGAACCGGGTCGATCCCCCCACGCGTTTGAGCGCGGCGGCGGGCGACGCCAAGGTGCAACTCATGTGGACCCCGTCCACCAGCGGCGGCATTACCCAACAACGCATCTACCGCAGCACCGGCAGTGGCGGCGGCTATGTCCTCGCCGGCACCCTCAGTGGCACGGCGACCAGCCTGATCGATACCGGCCTCAGCAATGGCGCGACGTATTTTTATGTAATTCGCGCCTTCAACGGTACGGCGGAATCCGGCAATTCCAACGAGACCAAGGCCTCGCCCGTTGCCAATCTCAGTCCCGTCGCTCACAACGGCAACCTCAGCGTGCTCAAGGACAGTGCCGCCAATGGCGTATTGTCGGCGGCCGACGAGAGTAACGCGCCACTGACCTACACCCTCATTTCCAAGGGCATCAACGGCACGGCAACGCTCACCAACTCGAATACCGGCACCTATCGTTACATGCCCAAGGCCGGCGCCACCGGCACAGACACCCTGACCTTCAAGGTCAACGATGGCAACTCCGATTCCAACGTCGCCACCATCAGCGTCACCATCGGCACCGCCTTGGCCAGCGTCACTTTGAACAGCGGCTGGAATCTCGTCTCCATCCCCACCGCGCTGTCACCCACCAATAATCTCAACAGCCTGTTGCTGGACGATCTCGGCACCAACCCCGAGGTCTATACCTGGCCCAGCTACGGCATCGCCGGCACCTTCGAGGGTTATTATCTGCCCGCCACTACCGCCACGCCGGGCAGGGCTTACTGGCTGGTGCTGGACAAAGACGGCACCGTGATCGACGATCAATTCAACGGCGCCAATACTACGCAATGCGATCCCGCGCTCTTCCCTGGCGTGCAATGCGTGAACGTCGCGCTCAGCCCGGGCGGCAACCTCATCGGCAATCCGTATCAAACGGTGAAAAACTTGCTGCTACCCGCGCAGGCGAAGGTGTGCAACAGCACCAAGACCAACGGCTGCAAAAACGCCGCCGACTGGAAATCCTTCACCGAAGCCGTGAGCAGTGGCTGGCTGTTGAATGCGCTCTACAGCTACAACCCGGCCACGCAAAGCTACGAATATGTGCAAAGCATCGCCGATGGCGCCATCAATCTCGCGCCATGGGAAGGCTGGTGGCTGCGCGTCGAAACCAAGGACGCCATCACACTGCGCTTTTTTAAATAACCGGCACGTCGTCGATGCGTTGCTTGCAATGCATCGCTGTCGAGGAGATGAGTATGAAGTTGTCAGATTACCGCGTATATCACGGACTGGCCTTGGGCCTGGCGCTCGCGCTCAGCGCGGCGGCGGCCAGCGCCAACGTCGCTGGCGGCTGGGTCGTAAAAATCACCAACACCGCCGGCGATTTTCGTACCACGGTCACCTTGGGCGCCCACCCGGACGCCAGTGACGCCTATGACGCCTTATATGACGCGCCGGTGTTCTCATCATTGACCTTGCCCCCTCTCGCCGCGCGTTTTCCCCATCCGGAATGGGGCCGCAGCGACAGCGATTATCTCTACGACATACGCGCGCTCAGCGACAAACAGCAATGGTCGTTCAATACCGAATCGGAACAGTATTTGGATCGCGACATCCAGCTGTCCTGGGACGTCGCCGCCCTGCCCGGCGACTATGCCCTGAGTTTGACCGACGCCGCCACGGGCGAAAGCATCGATATGGGCAAGGAATCCAGTTACACCTATTACAACAGTGGCCCGCGCGCCTTCACCGTCGCCGCCGTGAAACGCGCGCAAACCAGTGATGCCGCCTCGCCCGCGGCCTCTGCTCCAGGCGCGGGTCCCGTCTCAAATAATGATGCGGCTAACAATTTGGCCAGCAGCGGCGGTGGCGGCGGACCGCTGGACCTGTTCACTCTGTGCGCCCTGCTCCTGGCCTGGCCGCTCGCGTTCGCGCGCCGCCTTCGATAAGAACACCTGATCTGATACCAGCGCGCAAGGCAGCGGCGTCGTTTCCGTGCAGCGGCATCGCACGGCATCACCCCGGTAAACTTCCGGTTTGCGCGGGGCGGCGGACAGGAAACAGGAAGTTTCTTGCAATCGCCATACAGCAATCATCAATGGGCACTATTCAAATAACAGTGAGGCAAGTTGCCATGAAAAAAATATCCATCACCCTGATCGCCGCCGCCAGTCTCGCGCTCGCCGGCAGCGCCTTCGCCAAGCAAGACGTGACCAACTGGTCCAAGACCCTGCCCGAGGCCGCCAACGGCAACCTGACCCCCGCCGGTCAAGCCGTGTACAACCAGGGCCAATACAATAAATTGGTGGGTGAATTGGGCAGCGAAGCCGCCGCGCAGGAATACCTCATGAACCTGCCCGCGGGTTACGAACTGAAATTCAACTTCCCCGCCTCCAAGGAATCACCGCTGCCGACGCCGTAATCCGGCGCAGCGGTCACGGACTGGCCGCGCAAAAAATCAAAAGGGGAACGCCAGCGCTCCCCTTTTGATTTTTCATTCCCCTCATATTACATGCGTATTTGCTCTAAATCTCTCGGCCTAAACGAGATAATCAACCGCCACAGCGGCCCCGCTATATCCCCGTCCCCCGTCCCCCGTCCCCCGTCCCCCGTCCCCCGTCCCCCGTCCCCGACAAAAAACATAGTAACTTCTTGTTGTATTGAAGTTATTTTTTATTGCAGCCGCTCTTCCACGACCGGCCTCGGCCTTAAGTTTTCAGCCTGCCCGCCGAAAAACTAAGTACACAATTACAGTAAATTCCCATGCCGCAAGCAGCGCACTATATTGCCAGTCAGGGGACGACACCACTTGAACGGAGCCGCTCATCGGTAAGACGGCGCGTCTTTGGAGGCGTATTACTCTGCCTCTTATTACCCGGCATGGGCACGCAGCCGGCTTATGGCGCCTTTGCGATGAACTTCGATTGGGCCGTTCCCGGCGTTGGCGGTGTCGCCACCACCAACAACAGTACCCCGATGGGCATTGATTGCGGCACGGGCAGCACCGACTCCCTGTGTACCATGGCCTCCTACGGTTCCCCCGATCTCAACACCCGTTTCATGCAGCAACGTGTCGTTGGCACCGATGGCAAAGAATACTTTCATGTCGTAACGAAAGATCTCCCAAACGGCCTACAACAAGAAGTATTCATAGAAACAGGCGCCACGCGCTGGTCCTGGCAGGACGATCCGGCTGTCGCCATTCCCGATGGCGGCGGCTTCCCCTCCGGCTACATCGCCAACACCTTCGATCCCAACGACATCATGACCTGCATGGCCATCTCCGGCATGGCGTGCCGTCCCTTGGGTACCGAGGACAAAATATTACAAGGCGGCTCGAACGAAAACCCGACGCATGTGTATATGCGCCAGCTCGTCAGCGATGCCAATATCACGATGGAATATCTGCAAGACGTGAAGGGGATGAAGCCGCGTATCACTCAAACCCTGACGGATGGCGGCTTAAGCCTGCAATTCAAGGCCGATATGCGCGGCTTGAATTACAACACCATGAACACGCCCCTGACCGTGAGCGCGAACTACGCGGACAACTATATTTACGCCAATAGCATGACCCTGGTGGACGCGGCCTTACCCAGCGCCGGTGCCGCCGATTGGAATATCGCCACCACCCGTGAAGCGGGCAAGTCGACCATCAACGCGGGCCGCTTCATCTATACACCCGGCGCCGGCTGGACCGAAGTCGGCTCGCCTTACCAGACTTATGAAAATCGTTATAAGCTCCAAGGCGGCAGTGGCAACAAAGTGTACGGGCAATATCCCATTTACCAGCCCGGCACCTACACCTATTGGGATGGCGCCTACGATCACGGCGGCGTTAAATTTTACGGTACTGGCGGCATGATGCGGTCTGCGCAGAACCCCTGTGGTGGCGACCCCTTCTGCGCCGATCCCGCGCCGTTGTGGCCTGCCGTCGTTAATCCCTAAGTCTGCTCGCCGCTTGCCCGGTTCATTATTAACCCGACACTTAAATATATTTCCTCTCTCCTCCCCTTGGGCGCGCACGCGTCCTAGACCAGAGCTGGTTTGATCCCGGTTTAACGGCTAAATATAGAGGCAAAGCCGTGCGCCTCGCCCAAACGCCGAAGCGCCACTACGGCGGCACGACATAATCAGCGAAGCCTTTTCACCTGGCGTATAAACGTGCTGGGGCCGGGTACATTCACCCCGCCTATCCCGCCAGTATGGCGGCAAATCGAGATGGATTTTAACGAGCTCCAACTTGCCATGACTCCTCTCCGTCATCGCGCGCTCACGGCGAGCGTTTGAGGCGAAACAAGCCGTTCGTCTCACTGTCACTGGTGAAATACAGCGCGCCATCCGGTCCGAATGCCACGCCCGCCGGCCGCGCCCAGCGCTCGCCATCCACGAGTTGAAAACCGGTGATGAGATCATCCACCCCTTTGGCCTCGCCTTTTTCAAAACGCACCGCCACTAATTTGGGCGGGCGCCGCGTTGCCGAGCTGCCGAAGAAACCGCCGCTGGGTTGCGTCCCCCACGAGCCATGCAGCGCGACTATGGCATCGAATTCAAAACGCGCGTCCATGCCGCCCTTGGGCACGAAGCCCATTCCCAGCGGCGCATTACGCGAAGGAAAGGTGGCGGCCGGCGCGACTACGTCGCCGATAGGGCGCGGCGGTTCACGCTTGATACATTCATCACGGCGTAAGGTTTTGCCGTCGTACTGATACCACGGCATGCCGTGAAAAGACCCCGCGGTGAGACGGCTGAAATATTCCGGCGGCTGATCGAAACCGAGATGGTCCGGGCCATTATTGCTGGCGTACAACACGCCGGTTTGCGGCTGCCAGTCGAAGCCCACCGGATTGCGCAGACCGCTGGCATAAGTTTCCCAGCGCGCCGGCTTCTCATCCTCGCGCAACAGCAGCACCCCGCCGCGACGCTCACTGAAGTCATAACCCGCGCCGAGATATTCATCACTGCAATTGCCGCTGATACCGAGGCTCACATACACCCGGCCGTCGGGGCCGACGCCCACGGTGCGGCTGCTGTGTCCCCTCCCGCCGGGCAAGGCCGCAACCAAGGTCACGGTGTCACGCTCGATGCGCGCCTGGCTGGGACGATATGGCGCACGGTACAAGCCGGTCTTTTGCGCGATCAATAGTTCATCGCCGCGCAGCGCGACGCTGTGCGGATAATCATCCAACTCCAGCAACACCTCGGGCCGGGTATACGGCGGCGTCAAACGATAAACACGATCGGACTTTGAGCCGATGAAAAGATCGCCATTGGCGCCGAAGGTCAGCATACGCGGGCCATCGAGCGCGGTGGTGAGCAGTTCGAGAACATAACCCTCGGGCACTTGCACCCGCCGCTGTTCACCGGCGACGGTGATTATTTGTTCGCTGAGCGTGAACGGCGCCGTGCCCGCATGCGAAGATGGCAACACCCCGAAAGAGAGCAGCGCGCCCAAGAGCGCACGTCGCGGCTGGCGAGCGAAAAATTTCATGGTGAAAGACGCACTCACTCTCTCGGCCCTCCTTTTCCGCATTACGCCCGCTCGTTCCGAAAAACGCGATAACCGTTAAGGAACCTCTGATTTAGTAGCGCTTCCGTGTGGCGCAAGGACTCGCCGCTATTTTTCCCTGGCCGAACGCCCTTAAAAATAAAGAAAAGCGGAAACCACGTGTTTCGCTTTCCGTGCTCTCAAAATGCCAGGATGAGATTATTCAGGGCTTCCTTAATAATAATCAAACCTCGTGAGATTACCAATTTTGCGCGGTGCCGCGAGAGAGAACGGCAGAATTCCGCTCTACGCCAAGGTCTGCCATGCGCGAACAATGGCCGCCTGCCCGCGATACACGCCCGCCGTGTCGCTGAGGTTCCACACCGTGGCGTCGCGGATCATGAAACGCCGGCCGGATTTGGCGATACGCACGCCGGCGTAATTATCCGAGTAACCGCGCGCGCTGACCTCGGCCAGCAATTGCCGCCGCGCGTCTTGCTGACCCACCTCGGCGGACAAGCGCGAGGGCAGCGTGGTGAATTCATCCCAAGTCATTTCGAACAAATCCAAGGCGAGTTGATTGCCATAATTAAACACCGGGTCCGGCTGCACGCCGTGCGACACCAGCGCGAACGGCGCCGCGTGCAGCGCGGCCACCGCCGCGGCTGGACTGATTTCAGGCGGCAGCAAACATTGCCCAGTCCAATGTTGATAACTTTCGCACAGCAGCGTCACATGCTGGCTCAGCCATGGTGAAACAGAATCCGGCATCGTCATACGCTCATTAATAAGCACGAAGCGCCTGATGGCACGCGGTGAATCTGCTACAGTATCCGCGAAATAGCAAGGCGCTTTAATAACCCGCTGACGCACGCCTTACTTGTGTCTTCTCCCTATGGGGGAAGGCCAGGATGAGGGCATCAACGGCGCGGTCTTAAGGCTGTTTTACTCCTCTCGCCCGCTGCCATAATAGGATAGGGTTTGATGCGGCGCACTGTAATGAATAAGTTAAACCAAGTCCGCCAAGCCTTCACGCAATGAGCAAACCAATCACAAAAGGATCAACCATCTCTCACGTCAGCCCCTCCCCCGCCGCACGCCGCCTCTCGCCCTTGCGCGAGCTCTGGCCCTTCCTGCGGCCCTACCGCAAACAAATCAGCGTCGCCTTCGTGCTGCTCAGCTTGGGGTCGGCCACCATTCTGCTAGTGCCGCTGGCGTTCCGCGACCTCATCGACTTCGGTTTCGGCACAGCGGCCCGGCTCGATCAAGGACTGTTAGGCGTGATGGGTTTGGGCGGCCACTTCGCCGCCTTGTTCGGCCTGGCGAGTTTCTGGGCTTTAGCGGTGTCGGCGCGCTATTACATGGTGACCTGGGTCGGCGAGCGCGTCACCGCGGATTTACGCAGCGCGGTGTACGCGCGCATGCTGCGTCAATCGCCGCAATTCTTCGAGACCCTGCAGACCGGCGAGGTGCTGTCGCGCCTCACCGGCGACACCACGCTCATCCAAACCGTGGTCGGCAGCTCCATTTCCATGGGCCTGCGCAGCCTGTTTCAATTCAGCGGCGGCATGATCATGCTCGCCGTCACCAGCTTTTATCTCTTCTCCATCAACCTCGGCCTGATGGCCTTGCTGGCGCTGCCCATCTTTCTCATCGGCCGCAAGCTGCGCAAGCTCTCGCGCGAATCGCAGGACAAGATCGCCGATGCCTCGGCGCTGGCGGGCGAAATTCTCAACGCCATGCCCACGGTGCAGGCCTATACCCAAGAACCGCGCGAATCACAGCGCTTCAGCGACCGCGCCGAGGCGAGCTTCGTCAGCGCCATCAAACGCACCCGCGTGCGCGCGGCGCTCACCGCCCTCATCATCACCGCGGTGATGGGCACCATCATCTTCGTGTTGTGGCTGGGCGCCAATCAGGTACGCGACGGCAGTATGAGCGGCGGCGAACTCGCCTCCTTCATCCTCTACGCCGCCATGGTCGCGGGCGGCGTCGGCACCATCGCCGAAGTCTGGGGCGATGTCATGCGCGCCGCGGGCGCCACCGAACGCCTGCTGGAATTATTGCGCGCCGAATCCGCCATCACCGAGCACCCCGCGCCGCAGCCAGTGCCACAACCGCAACAAGCGGCCTTGCGTTTCGAGCAGGTCAGTTTCTATTACCCGGCGCGGCCCGCTACCGCGGCGCTGGACGGCATCACCCTCGACATCGCCCCCGGCGAGAGCGTGGCGCTGGTCGGCCCCTCCGGCGCGGGCAAGACCACCCTGTTCCAGCTCTTGCTGCGCTTCTACGATGTCTCCTCCGGCTGCATCCGCCTCAACGGGCGGGACATACGCGAACTCGGGCTGCATGATCTGCGCGATAAAATCGCCCTGGTGCCGCAAGAGCCGGTGATCTTCTCCGCCAATGCGCTGGAGAACATCCGCTACGGCCGCCCCGCGGCGAGTGATGCCGAGGTGCTCGCCGCGGCCAAAGCGGCCTTGGTGGATGTGTTCATCGACCGCCTGCCCGAGGCCTATCAGACTTTTCTCGGCGAACGCGGCACCCGCCTCTCCGGCGGTCAACGCCAGCGCATCGCCATCGCGCGGGCGATATTGAAAGACGCGCCGCTGTTATTGCTGGACGAAGCCACCAGCGCCCTCGACGCCGAATCCGAAATTCTGGTGCAACAAGGTCTCAACGCCGCGATGCGGGGCCGCACCACCCTCATCATCGCCCACCGTCTCGCCACGGTGCAGAAGGCGGATCGCATCGTCGTGCTGGAACAAGGCCGCATCGTCGAAACCGGCACCCCGGCGGATCTGCGCAAACAAAGCGGGCTGTATGCACGGCTAGCGAACCTGCAATTTGATGTGTAAAACTAGCCAAGAATCCGCATTGAGGTCTGATTTCAGGTGCGACTAAACAAATATCTCAGCGACACCGGCATCTGTTCGCGCCGCGAGGCGGATGCCTGGATCAGTCAAGGCCGGGTGAGCATCAACGGCCGGCGCGCCGAACTGGGCAGCCAGGTGGAGGACGGCGATGAGGTGCGCGTGGATAAGCGCGTGGTGGGCGCGCGCCGCAAACGCCATGTCTATATCTGCCTGAACAAACCCGTGGGCATCACCTGCACCACCGAGCGCCATGTCGCCGGCAACATCGTCGACTTCGTCGATCATGAAGAACGCATCTTCCCCATCGGGCGCTTGGACAAAGAATCCGAAGGTTTAATCCTGCTCACCAGCGACGGCGACATCGTCAACCGCGTGCTGCGCGCGGAGAACAATCACGAGAAGGAATACATCGTCACCGTCGACAAACCGGTGACCGAAGCCTTTCTCAGCGGCATGGCGGGCGGGGTGACTATTCTCGGCGTGCGCACCAAGGCCTGCAAAACGAGCCGCGTGGATAAATTCACCTTCCGTATCATCCTCACCCAAGGTTTGAACCGGCAGATCCGCCGCATGTGCGAGGTCTTCGGCTACGAGGTCCGCCGCCTGCAACGCGTCAGAATCATGAACATCAAACTCGGCGGCCTGAAGATCGGCCATTGGCGCAAATTAACGGAGAAAGAATTACACGGCTTATTACCAGCACAAAACCCGCCTAAACCACGCGCCGCGCGAACCAGATGAGGTGACGCGAGCCTTTCTTGCCGCGCGCGCGCACCCGCAGCTCCTCGACCTCGAAGCCCACCTTGCGCAAGCGCTGAGTGAATTGCGGATCGGGTCCCGCCGACCACACCGCTAATACGCCTTGCGGCCGCAGCGCCGCGTAGGCCGCGTTCAACCCGTTCTCACTATAAAGCCAGTCGTTTTCCTTGCGCGTGAGTCCTTCGGGGCCGTTATCGACATCCAGCAAAATGGCATCGTAGGCAGACTGCTCAGCTTTAAGAATGCGGGCCACATCAAGTTCGCGCACCGTCACGCGCGGGTCTTGCAACGGATGGCCGGCGTGCTCGCCCAGCACGCCGCGGTTCCATTTCACCACCGCAGGCACTAACTCGGCCACCACGATCTGCGCCTTCTCGCCCGCATGCCGCAAGGCCGAGGCTACGGTGAAACCCATGCCGAGGCCGCCGATCAGCAAGCGCGGCGCCGCGCAGCCGATCAGACGCGCGCAGGCCTGCTCCGCCAGCGCATCCTCTGAACCATGGACGCGGCTGTTCATCAGCTCACCGCGGCCGACGATGCTGATCGACATCTCGGTGTCGCGTTGATAGAGACGCAACTCACCACCATTGCCGGGCACCTGCGCGCTATCGAGTAATACCCAAGGAATCATCGCGGCCTCATACGTGAAGGTGGTTAGAAATGAATAATTCTTCGCGGTAGCAAATAGAATATTTTCTTCCCTCACGCCCTTCGGGAAAGGGCTGGGGTGAGGGCAGACCATTCACGCTTAAGAACCTAGACTGCGCAAATACAAAGCTTCCACCTTCGCGCGCGCCCAAGGTGTTTTGCGCAGAAACTTCAGACTCGATTTGATACCCGGTTCGTGGTTGAAACATTTTATATTGATACTGCGGCCCAATTCTTCCCAGCCATAATGTTCCACTAAGCGCGTCAGGATCATCTCCAAGGTCACACCATGCAGCATATTATTGGGCTGAGTATCCGTCACGCGCTCACCTCAGGCATCGCATCACTCAGGTTTCGGCCGCGCCGGTTTCGGCGCCGCGCCGCTCTCCTCGTCCTTCTCCGCCTTTTTCACCCGGATTTTATTGCCACCGACATCCCGGGCGTTGAGTGATTTGATAGCCGCCTTGGCCTCGCCCGCGCGCGGCATTTCCACGAAGCCGAAGCCTTTGGATTCCCCGGTCGCTTTATCCATCACCAGCTTGCAATACTGCACGGCCCCATATTCCGCGAACAAGGCCAGCATCTCCGCTTCACTGGTTTTTCTCGATAAATTACGCACCAATATTTTCATGCATCCACCAGAATCTGTTTGAGTAAATGTATTAACCGCGATGAACTCACGCGGCCTTACAGTAGCGGATGGCCTTTAGGCAGCTGCTTGGCATACCAGATGGCGAGTTTATGCCGCATGCTTTGTTGCGAGACCTGATCCTCGGGCAAGGCTTGAATTTTTTCATCGTGGACCAAAAGCCGGTAGATGTATAAAATTTTCTCACTCGCGGAATCCGTCGGCTCAAACACCGCGGCGCCACGGGCCTCGGCATACTTCACCCCCGCGATGATTGCCGCTTTAACCAGCTCCGCCTCATTTTTGAGTTTCTTCATCGCAGCCTCCGGCATTTCCCTGATAGGGAGGAATCAGACCCGTGGTGGTCATCGCCCCTAGTTAGGTCCGGCATCACTGTATCTTTCTCACCTTGAAATAGCGGCCCTTCACTTTACCCCTCGTGAGCAGGTCTAAAGCCTGGTCAGCGATCTCACGCTCTATGGCCACATAGGCCTGGTGGTCGAACACATCGATCTTACCGACTTGCGTGCCGGCAATACCAGACTCACCGGTCAAGGCGCCGAGTATATCGCCGGGACGCACTTTGGCCTTGCGTCCGCCGTCTATGCACAGCGTAATCATCGGCGGCCTCAAATCAAGTTTGTGATTCACCTGTAAAGCGTCAAGCGCGGCGAGTTTAACCGGGCTTTTTTGATAATCCTCGATGGCATTCACGCGATAGGATTCCGCCCCAGTATACAGACTTAAAGCCAGTCCCGTCTTTCCCGCGCGGCCGGTGCGGCCGATGCGATGAATATGCACCTCCGGGTCTTGGCTCAACTCAAAATTAATCACCGCTTCGAGATCCTTGATGTCGAGACCGCGCGCGGCGACATCGGTCGCCACCAAGATAGAACAGCTTTTATTGGAAAACCGCAGCAGCACTTGATCGCGCTCGCGCTGTTCCAAATCGCCGTGCAGGGCCAGGGCGCTAAAGCCCTTGGCGGCAAGCGTGTCCGCGATCTCCTGACATTCCTGCCGCGTGTTGCAAAAGATCACGCAGGAGGCCGGATTGTAATGCCCCAGGAGTGATATCAGCGCGGTAAGCCGCTTACCCTCGCTGCTCACCTCATAAAATAGCTGTTCGATATTATTGCTGGTGTGTGTCGAGGCGATGCTGACGCGGCTGGGCTGGGTCTGCATCGACGCGCTGATGTGTTTGATCGCATCGGGATAGGTGGCGGAGAACAACAAGGTCTGCCGCGTGCCGGGCGTGGCGGCGACGATTTCGGCCATGTCTTCATAAAAACCCATATCCAGCATCCGGTCGGCCTCGTCCAAGACCAGGGTTTTTAACTGGTCCAATTTAAGCGCGCCCTTGCGCAGATGCTTGAGAACCCTGCCCGGCGTACCCACGATGATATGCGCGCCATACTCCAAGGAGATGGACTGCGGTCCCGAAGGCACGCCGCCGCACAGCGTGAGCAGCTTGATATTGGGAATAAAACTCGCCAGGCGGCGTATCTCCTTGCCCACTTGGTCGGCGAGCTCGCGCGTGGGACACAGCACCAAGGCCTGCACATTGAAGTCGCGCGCATTCAGCCGCGTGAGCAGACCGATGCCAAAGGCCGCGGTCTTGCCGCTGCCGGTCTCGGCCTGGGCGATAAGGTCCGTCCCCTGCAAAATAAGCGGCAGGCTTTGCGCTTGAACCGGGGTCATGGACTGATAGCCCATCGACTCAAGATTGGCCAGCAAAGCCAGGTCTAAACCCAAAATGGAAAAAGGAACCGTCGTCATAAATGGTGTCCGAGGAAACGCCGATTGGCCGTGTGCCGGGCATAGTGTAACGGAGAGCGGCGCTTTAGTGCGTTTAAATCAGGGCCTGCGGAACCCGCCGTCACGGGAAGGCCGTTAAAAGCCTTGGGGCGTCCCGATTAATTGCACAATGGGGAAAATTAGGCGCCTTCCCAGTCAATGCGAATTATGGGAAATGAGGCTGCGGCTAGGGTGATACGCGGCATGTCATCCCCGCCCTAAGCGCCTCCTTGCGAAGGGAGAAAATATGAAAAAATGTCCATGACCACAGACAAAGCATGCAGGCTCCGCGGGCCTTACGCCGCCGCGCCGAAAAGGCGGCCAACACCCGCGGTCAAGGCCATAGCCAGCGCACCCCAAAAGGTCACCCTGGCCACGCCAACACTGATGCGTGCGCCGCCAGCGCGTGCCGCAAGCCCGCCCAACACCGCTAAAGACAGCAGCGATAGACCCGCAACCATGGACAACACCTGTCCTTCCGGGGCCACGAAAGCAGCTAAGAGCGGCAACGCGGCCCCCACGGAAAAGGTCGCCGCCGAGGCCCATGCCGCTTGTAAAGGCCGCGCGCTGACGCGCTCGAAAATACCGAGCTCATCCCGGGCGTGGGCGCCCAAGGCGTCATGCTCCATCAATTGTTCGGCAACCTGGCGCGCCAAGTCCTCATCCAGTCCTCGCCCCCTGTAAATCTCGGCGAGCTCCTCTTGCTCATACTCCAAATTGTCATCGAGATGCTGTTGCTCCAGCGCCAGATCGGCCTTTTCCGTATCCGCCTGCGAACTCACGGACACGTATTCACCCGCCGCCATCGACATCGCCCCCGCCACCAAACCGGCGACACCGGCCAGCAAGATATCACCGCGCGCCGCATGCGCGGCCGCAACGCCGATAACCAGACTTGCGGTGGAAACGATGCCGTCGTTGGCGCCCATGACCGCGGCGCGTAACCAGCCTACGCGATGCGAACGGTGAGCTTCATTATGATTCATGTAATTTTCCGATTTTCTCCCGAGCTTCTCTTGAGCATGGAAGAGAGGTTTCTACTATCGTCTTACCGTCCTATATATCACCGATCCGGAAAGAGATCGTGGCAGACATCATGGTGATACGCGATTTTATCATCTCTCCCCCTCGGGCGGGACTTGGAGTGAGGGAATGAATAAGCGAAACCCGAATTTTCCGGGCCATCCCCCTGAAACACGCACAGCAGTAGCGACGCCAGCATCCGTGCAGGGGATAGCGGTTTTTGCGTCAGCCAGCAGCATCGTGCGGCAACGCTAGCATGTTAATAAGCGCCTAACCGCACCGCGCCCATACTATTGTCACTACCTGTCAGACGCCGGACGCATCGTTCTCAACCCTTCACCGCCAGCACACCATCGCCGTTCAGCTCCACGATGAACCCCGCCTTTCGCAAACGCTTCGCCACTTCATGGGGCACGTCGCGGCCACTGGTTAATTTATTCGGCGTACCGGTGTAGTGAAACAGCCTGCCTTTGCGCCGCAACACCCTGGCCAGCTGATCGTAAAACACCTGCGAATAAAGTTCGCCAGCGATGCCGAATCGCGGCGGGTCATGCAAGATCGCATCCACCGAATCATTAGGCAGCGCCGTGATATGCTCGCCAATATCTCCCAGCGTCAAACTCAACACGGCATCCGGCTGAGGTGACCACGGATTCAAACTCCGCAACCACAACACGTCCGGATTTTTCTCATATGACAGTACCCGCCTTGCCCCGCCGCGCACACACCAGGCGGCAAAATAACCGAGGCCGCCACACGTATCCAGAATCACCTTGCCACGGGGCTGAATCAAAGCCACCTTACGCTCAGCATCCGTATAGGGTGAGGTTTGCGCCGTGGGCAACATCTTGATGCCATCGATCTCAAACGTCGGCGGCCCCCAATGCGTTGGCACCAGCTTAATCAAGGCGTGGGTGTAGCGCGACACCGGCTGAAGCGCCCCGTCCAGCCAGTAATAAATAGTCCGGTCATTGCAATGATCGAGATAGGGAAATAATTGCCCTTGCCAAACCCAACCATCAGCGCCCACCGCGACGCGCACCGCCGACAGCCCCAGATCCAACGAACACTCCACCTCCGCCGCGCCCGATTGCAGCGCCGAGGTCAAAATCACGTGTTCTTTCAGTGTAAGCAGTACTTTCATTCACTCAATCCAGCCTGGAGGCTACTCCGCACTTGCAGGACACCCCATATCATCGAAGAGGGGAGAAATATAACGACATCGCCCCGCCTTTCCAAGGAGGGGTGGATGCGCGGCGGACGGGGAGATTTCACATTTTTTACAGCGATAGTGAGATATCACGGCACAAGGCCTTCAAGACAAATCTGGGCTCACAGCCGTTTCCCAGCCAAGGTCGGCGTCTTATCCGTACGCGTCTCCAGCTTTAAATAACTCAGCAAACGAACGCTGCCTTCGCGATGTAATGTTTCATGTATTCTCTCGACGGCAGCGAGAATCTCCGCCAACTCACCCTCAATATTCGTTCCCGAGGCATGGGTCTCAACAACAAAATTAAATTCCTTGAGCAAGACCGCAACACGGGTGATCTCCCGTCTAACCGAGATACCAGCACCAATCGGGACGACTTGTAATTCCGCGGTCGCTTTCATAATTAATACTCATACCTTAATAGGAAAACACAGGGACTACGCCCTATCTTCCGATAAACCTCGCATTCTGTCGCCCTAATATTTTCGGATATAGCGGATATGGCGGATATAGGGTCACGGACGGATATAACAAGTAGCCTGATGTGATGGTCTCCTCCCCCTACTAAACCGGCGTCGAATGCGCCACGATGGAGCTGTTAACCACCATCGAAATGAGGAAGAGGAGACCGAGATGAAGATTACAACGATTGGGCTGGATTTGGCAAAGAGCGTATTTCATATCGTCAGTTTTGACGGGAAGCATAACGAGGTCGGCAAGCGGATGTTACGGCGGGCTCAGATGCGAGACTACTTCACCCAACTCGACGGCTGCGTCGTGGCGATGGAGGCCTGCGCCGGCGCGCACTACTGGGCGCGCGAGCTGGAAAAGCTCGGTCAGACGGTGAAGCTGATCCCGCCGCAGTTTGTGAAGCCCTATGTGAAAGGCAACAAGAACGACTACAACGACGCCCGCGCGATTGCCGAAGCCGCCACGCGCCCCGGGATGCGTTTTGTCGGCATCAAAACGGTGGAGCAACAGGATATTCAGGCGCTGCACCGCTTGCGTCAGCAGCGCGTCAAGGAGAGGACCGCGCTGTGCAACCAGTTGCGGGCGCTGGTGGCGGAGTACGGCATCGTCATGAACAAAGGCGTGGCGACGGTAAAGCGCGGCATCCCGCTGCTGCTGAATCAATGGGGTCAGATTAATCAATGGGGTCAGACTCGATTGATTCCCTCCCTATAAGCCTCGGACTTCCTATCACCCCCGCGCGCCTTGGGTGCTGTTTGTCTTTGTTGCAACTGATCTATCTTCGCACGAAAACGCTCACTGCCCAACACCCAGGCCTTGTTGGTCGCTGCTCGTATTTCTTCGAGGGTTTTCTCGGCGATTCGGGTCTTAAACAACGCCCGGTAGGCCGCCTGCCGCTCCGCCGCTGTCTTGCCTAACCGTCGGTATTCTAAATGTGGCGTTACCAATTGATCCGGCTTACCCAAGGCATTATAGCGATAGCTGGACCACGGGTACTCGGAGGGGTGTCCGACCATATCGGGGGCTCTCACGGGGTTGAGCTCAATGTAGCGATAACAGGTTAGAAGGTAATTCTCTGTATCTATCAATGTGGCCTTGTAGCGCCCCTCCCACAGTGTGCCTGTGCGCTCATAGGTATAATTGAAATATTGGACATAATAGCGACCCAGCATTTGCATCATTTTGCCGATCCCCTGCTCCGTCTGGGGTGTCACTAACAAATGGACGTGATTGGTCATCAGTACGTACGCATGGATATCACACGCATGTTGGTCACTGGCCTGCTTGAGTTTGTCCAGATAGAATCGATAGTCTTGATCGGCATAGAAGATAGGGTCGCGGTTATTGCCGCGGACAATCACATGCTGTGGCTGTCCGGGGATGACAAAACGAGGCAGACGGGCCATGTTAATTCCTTTTAACGGCAAAAAGGGTAGCTTACTTTGCTAAAAGAACGAAATCAATCGAGTCTGACCCCATTGTTTCTTGTTTTAGAGTCTGACCCCATTGTTTTATCGCCATTGTTTTATCGAGTCTGACCCCATTGTTTTCATTCAGCAGATGGTGAGTAATTTGAGCGGGTAAAAGTAAACAGCCCAGCGAAGCTGGGCTGTTAGTATTTCATGTCATTTTAGACAAGAATTCGTCTGGCACGTCACCAATGTTGTATTTACGTATGCGTCCCCGAAACTCCTGATCAAACCAATCAGGCTCACAGTCGAGCACCTTCAGCTTAGGATACTTAGCAGCAATCTCATCTTTACTTGACGCTTTAATGTACTGCCAGACTGCTCCAGAGCCATAATCGTATACTGTTAAATATTCCTGTGTCATGGGCCTATTGGATACCATCTTGATCGTCTAGTACTTACATCGTGAGGTACTAAGATTTCAATTCCGCCACCAGGTTGTCCATTCAATGGTTGAACGACGCCTTGACCACTCACAGAATTAATATTTTCAAGCGGTACAGAAAAATACCCTGTTGGCTGTTGAGAAAGGGAAAGTCTAGCTTGTGCCTCAGCGCCACTTACGTATAAGTCTGGTGTTAAATAAACATTTCCATCAGAACTACGCATTATGATCTCATCCCTTAGAATACCGACTCTACCTGCTTCTGTAGTGTAGTGATTTAAATACGCGTTCCTTTGTATGACGTCATCTAGCCCAATGAGAGAAGCTACTGGCCCAAATATTCTCTGCCCTAGTTTCCCAAGCGCCCTGCCGAACTTACCTAGCGCACCACTTCCTCTAGTGCCTTCTCCCGGATGAGTTGCCTCATCATTAAACAGCCTAGAGAATGCCCCCGTCACCGCCCCATTTGCGAACTTCCCACCCCCCAGCACCGAGGCAGTCCCACCTATCATAGCCGCATACATGGTGCGCGCGACATCCGGCCCGGGCGCACCGCCCTGACGGCCGATCCAACCCGAGAAGCTTTGGGTCATGGCCGCGCTCCAGAAGCCCGCCCGGAATTCGCCGCCCATCATTTCCTGCGACAGGCCGCCGATGAGGCCGTGACCGACGATTTTGCCGATGCGTTGTCCCAGACCAACGGGTTCAAACTGGCCTATACCCATAAACAAGCCCGCGGTGAAGCCACTGAGCAAGGCCGCTTTTAAATTCCCCCCCGAGGCCACCGCGCCGGAGAGGAAACCCGCCGCCATGTTGGAGCCGACGGGGCCGAGGGCGCTGAAGGCCCCGGGGGCATAGATCGCCACGGCGATGGCGGCCACCGCCGTAATCGCTGGCCGCCCCGATTGCCAGCGGTCGCTCCACCAGTTATAGCCGTTCATATCGACCCGGCTTAAGGGGTTGTTGTCGGTGTAGCTGTAGCGGTTGAGGCCCTGGGTGGATTCAGGGTAGGCGACGGTGGGGTCGGCGCTGAGGAAGCGGCCCAGTTGCGGGTCGTAGACGCGGCCGTTCATGTGGATCAGGCCGACGCTGTCGATGTGCTCGTGGCCGGTGTAGCCGTGGTGGGTGACGGCGGAAGTGAGCACGCAGACCGCGCTGGCGCAGTTGGGCACGGGCCGGCGCTGACCGAAGACGTCGTAGCTGAGTTTGTGGACGACGGCCCCGGCTTCGTTGGTGATGACGTCGATGGAGCCGAGGTGGTCTTTGTGGAGATAACGGGTGTCGTTGACGCCGTTGCTGCGGCTGGTGTAGATGGCGACCGGCCCGCCGCCGCCGTTGATGTAGTGTTTGTGTTCGGTGACGCCGTTATTGTATTCCTTTTCGTAGTGGGCCGCGCCTTCGCTGGGGCTGATGTATATGGTGGTGCCGTGGCTGCTGGTTTGCACGATGCGGCGGCGGTCGGGTGCATACTGGAATGTGGAGTATTCGCTACCCTGGCTTAGGTTCTGTGGTTTGTTGAAGGAGGTGTAGCTGATCGCCCAGCCATAACCATTGAGCAGATTGCCGTTGGCGTCGTAGTTGTACGTGGCCACGGTGGTGGCGCCTTGTTTCACGGTGCTGACGGCGTGGGGCTTGCCGCTGCCGTAAAGGTATTCATTGCCGAAATCGGATTTGCTTTTGATGTTGCCGATGGCATCGTAGGTGTAGGTTTTGACGCCGATGCCGACGAGGGTGGCGCTGGTGAGACGGTTCAGGCCGTCATAGCTGAAGTTTTCGGTGAAGTTCTGGTTGATGTCTTTGCGCTGGGTGAGGTTGCCGAGCGCGTCATAGGCATAGGTGTTGTATTGCACACTGCTGCTGCTGCCTACGCCCGCGCTGACGCCTTCCATACGGCCCAGGGCATCGTAGACACGCAAGCTGACGACGTTATTACCGAGGGTTTCGCGTTCCAATTGACCGTCGGCGGTGGTGCTGTTGGCCTGCCAATAGAGGCCGTTGCTGGCGGCGTTGCGCACCTCGCTGAGATAACCGCGCTCGTTGTAGACGTTGCGCACGGCGAAGCCGGTGGGGTAGGTGATTTCGCTCACGCGGCCGTAGGCATCATAACTGCTGCGCTGGGTGTAACTTTCGGAGAAGATGGTGGTGGTGACACTGCTGGCGCGGCCAAAGCCGTCATAACTTATCACCTGCGAATAGGCGTCGGCGGCACGGCTGATGCTGTGAAGTTTGCCCACCCCTGCCCCACCTGCACTATCGTAAGTCCACACGCTGGTGCCTTCCGGTTCCACACGCTGGGTCATGCGGCCGAGTTTGTCGTATTGCATGCTGGTGACTTGGTTCTTGGCGTCCTTCTGCCATATCAGTTCGCCCAAGGTGTTGTAGGCGTAGTACCACTGGCCCATGTCGGGATCGTACATCGCGGTTTTACGGCCGCGTATGTCATAGCTCATGGTAGTGACGTTGCCGGCGGCATCGATGGTCTTGATGAGATTACCGTGGCTGTCGTATTCGTAGCTGGTGGTGCCGTTGAGGCTGTCCTTTACCTGCAGCAATTGACCCAAGGCATTGGTGGTGCGGACGGTGGTTTGGTTTTTAGCATTGGCATCGGACCGCAGCGTGGTTTGGAAACCCGCGTAGCTAGTAAGATATAACGTGTAGTTGGCATCCGTGCGATGGGTCTCGCGGCCGAGGATGTCATACGCATACGCGGTTTCCGTGTTAGTGATGTTATACCCGGGGCGCGACTGGCGCGAGACTCGCCCTAAGAAATCATATTTGGTGTATTGAATGACTTGGCGGCCGTCCAAGGCCAGACCGGCGCTTACTATTTTGCGTCCGTAGCGATCAAAGTAGGTGGTGACGGGCGCCTGCCCAGAACTGGTTTCATTAACAAAATAATAGCCATAGGCAAACGCGGAGCCTGTGCAGGATGTGCAAAGGCCCATGCTCCATTGGGTGCTGGTGCCATCGGCGCGGCGTTCCATGATTTTGCGGCCGAAGTCGTCGTAGGTCCAACTGGTGGTGAGGCCATTGGGGCCGGTGAGGCGCGTGACTCCGCCAAAACGGGCGTCGTGGCTGCGCTGTTCAATCTGGCCCAGCGCATTGCTTGCGCTGATGGGGAAGATGCCGTCATGACCATAGGCGGTTGTCGATGTGCGGCTGACGATGTCCGCTCCGCTGACGGTCGCGGTTATTTTGTTACCGAAGACGTCGTAGGAATAACTGTTTTTTTGCCAAAGACTGGCGTTATCCGGTTCTATGGTTTCGCTTTTAAGCAAACCGCTGGCCGTCTCATATTCGAATGAGGAAGTGCGCGCAGGCCCAGCCGTTAGCACGCCCGCGGCATTGGGCTGTTTATTGGTGACGACACTACGAATGAGACGCCCGAGAAACCAATTGCTGGTGTCGTTGGTGATGGTATTGCTGGTGATGGTCTCAAAGGTTTTTCCGCCGCCTACGGTTTGCACGGTGGCGGCCGTGAGATTGCCGTAAAGGTCATAGCTGTTGGTGGTTGTGACGGTCTTGATTAGCGGACCGCCTAGAATTTCGTAGTTAGATCTGACCTCTTTATCCAGCCGCAGGCGCGTTACCGCGTGGCTGCCGTAGGTCGTGCTGGCACTATTCCAGGTATTGGTGACAGACTCGATGATGCCCGATCCGAATTTTTGGCTGCTGGCGCTTACCAAACCGGTATAAGGGAAATCCTGACGGAAATCGCTGCGGCCAACGATGTTTGCGGGCGTGGTCTCTTCCATCCAGGCAAAGCCGGCAAAGCCACGCCCTGTGCGATGGACACGCGCCGCCCCATATTTGTAAGTGCGCTTAAGCGTGCCGCCTACGCCGTCATCCGTCGTTATGGCCCTGGCGACATACATGGGGATTTGCACATCGACCAAGGGATCAAGCGCGCCACTGCCTTTGGTGTACACGCCAAAGACGCTACTGCTGTCAGTTAAGGACGAATAAGCAAAACGCGTACGCATGCCCAGACCATCGGTCACAGCGGTAAGCATATCCGGATAGCTGGGCTGCATCCCCTCGGGTGGATAGTAATACATGTCAGGGGCAAGCAAAGTCGTGCCGGTGATGATGTCCAGCTTCCCGTCGCCGTTGAAGTCGCCCAACTGCGTTGTATCCGTGCTGGACCAGGAAGACGGCCCCGTCCAGGTGGCGGGCACGAGTCCATTATTGACGGCGAGCTGCACATTCACTGCATTCGCGGTTTTACCGGTGACCACATCGGCGCGGCCGTCATTGTTGACATCCGCGATCCAGATATAACCCGGGGCGATACCGCTCCAGTTATATTGGGCGTTCCACGTCTCGCTGATAAATCCACGGCCAGTGGATTTTTTCACATAGACCTGAGTACTGCCGATGGAAACGATATCCATCAAGCCATCGCCGTTGATATCGCCCACCTTGGAATAACCTGCGCCGCCCCAGGTCGCGGTCACTGGCCAATACTCAGCCACAAAGCCGGTGCCCGTGGAACGGTAAACCCAGACATTCGGGCCAGAAGCGGTGGCGATGTCGGTCATGCCGTCGCCGTTGAAATCACCGGCCCAGGTCACATGGGCCTCGCCCCAATTGTGTGGCACGGATACCGCCACCACGTTAAAGCTGGTGCGTGTGGAGAGATGCAGGTAAATCACAGTGCCGCAATTGGTGGCGATATCACTCACGCCATCGCCGTTGAAATCTCCGACATAACCTACCTTTGAAAAACTATTAGCGCAGTTAAATGTCGTTGTGCCAGAAGGCACGGTCAACCCGTTCCATTGCTGGGGTGCTAAAAACCCGGTGCTGGTTGAAATGTGTACATAGGCCGTAGCCCCGACGGCAGTGACGATGTCGGTCAAGCCATCCCCATTAAAGTCACCCGTCCAGGTTTTATCCGAGGGGCCCCAAGGAGTACTGACTGACCGGGTTTGAGATGATGCAAGCAGAGGCAAACCATTCCATGAGGTAATTGTCACACTGCCGCTGCTGTTCTTTTGGACAAAATTGCTTTTTCCATCACCCGTGAAATCGCCAGTCCAGGTATAAGGCGTTTCTATCGAGCTTGGCTTACTGCCGGCAATCATAAAATTCGCCTGTCCACTCTGCCACTCAAACACCGTTCCATTGACGCAGGTACTCGTCCCGCATTGATCAATACGCGCCAAGCGGGAGCGGCGAGTGATGGCGGCACTCTCCGGCTGATACTGCAAGCGGTAGTCAAACACTAAATTCGTGAGCCCACCCGTGGTGATAAACGTCTGGATATTGGTGAGCAGCACGCTGGAATTAACCACCGAACCCGCCATGTAGCCCGTCGACACTTCGCTGCGGCTTTTATAAAAAAACTTAACCGAACGCGATGGCGCCACGCCTGCCGTTGCGTTTCCGGTGTATTTAATCTCCGTAGGATAATATTCGCCTGTTGAAGTATTTTCGTTGTAGTGAAGACTAATGTAATTACCCACGGTATCTTGAATTTTATTTACAGCCCACACACGCACGCTGGCGGCATTGGGCGCTGTGGCTTCGATGCGGGCATCGCCGCTCACACCGTATTCCATGATCTGCCCCGCCTTGGTCCACACCTTGAAATAGGCGTGACCGCTTCCTTGGCTACCATAGCCGATGACACGCGAAAAAGAGTCGATCTCAGTTCGATACTCCGTGCCGCCGCCATAAGCCCCTATAGAGATCAGACGCTGACCGTCCAGGCAATAACGGTCATTGGCATCAAAATTAATACCGCCTTTGGCACCATCTTGCGTTAACGTGCGCGGGCAACGGTGTATGACTGAAAAACCGGATAAAGACCAGCCCACGCCCATCAAGCCATCTCCAGCTTGGCTGCTGTAATTGAGCGCAAGCGAGGGTTGCATGCCCGACGCACCCGGCGGAACCGTAATTGGAATGGAATAAGTGAGCGCACCCGTGGGGCTGACCTCTGAAACACCCGGCACCGCACCGATCACCGTCGGTAATGTCGGCGGCACTGCGGCGGCAGGTGCATTCACCCAAGTGACATAAGTCTGGGTAAACTGCCCTTGCCCATTGGAATACAGCAAGGCGTTGTTGCCGCCCGTCGCCTTGGACTCAAC
Source organism: uncultured Gammaproteobacteria bacterium (assembly GCA_947259075.1). Taxonomy (GTDB): domain Bacteria; phylum Pseudomonadota; class Gammaproteobacteria; order DRLM01; family DRLM01; genus CAKKSB01. Next base: position 106,547 of record CAMYKQ010000057.1, read on the forward strand.
GATCAGATCAGCACGGCCGTCGCCGTTGTAATCGCCGACATAGATATTGGAGGCGTTGGCGGTCCACTGCTGGCCGAGGTGGCCGTTATTCCAGCTTTGATTGATGGAGCGGTATTCTATGGCGCCGGCGCTGTTGCGGTGACCTAGAAGAATATAGCTGCTGTCGTTATTGCCCATGCCTTGCAGAAACAGATCGGTGATGCCGTCGCCGTTGAAGTCGGCTTGATAAACCAGATGATCGCCTGGAGGGTCAAAAGTAACCGGCACCGGCACCAGCAAGTCATCCAGACCAATCAGCGTAATCAGTTTGGCATCGTATTGCGCGGGGTTGTAGGGGATGTTGGCGTGTGCGGGTGAGAAGATTGCCCCACCGACGACCAACGCGGCGGCAAAGCTTTGGATAGTGCGGCGTGACATGTCATCCCCTCGATATAGTTTATTCTTGCTGTTGATATATATTTATTCTTGACGTGTTATTAGCTAAGGACTTAGCACCGCAGGGTGACATGTTTTTAGCGCCCACACACGATGTCGATAACGGGCACCCATATTTTATTGTTTGCCATGCAGGTCATTTTTATTTTATCCGCCACTAGGCTACCGCGCTGCAATGCTGGGCTTCACAGAATACGTTCAGCCTAACCTACCGGACTCATTCCACCAGTTGTATATAATCGATACCGCAACCTGAATCACGCTCCGCATGAGCAAAAAACCGAACTCTTTTTCCTGAAACTTTAGCTGTTAACATAGTAACGACGGCCATTTTATAGTTATCCTCTCCCATGGATCCAGGTGTCAGTGTTAAGTGCGGACAGCCAGCTGGGAAGTTAATAGTTGCGTTTGTAAGTTTCCAAACATTGACCATACCATTAGGTGGTGTAGCCGCATTTGAATACATCCCAAAGTCTGGCACCCCTTCTCCCATTTCCCCAGTAGCTGCCGACGCGCCCTGTGGGACACCCAAGACAAGTACGCTAATAATTATCGCTGTCAAATTCTTTACTGGATTAATTTTCATTTTGCCCTCCATATTATTTTCTGGTCAATGGAATCAGATCCCTTATATTTTTCTTTGTTTCTCCTCCGGCACCGTAGGGTAGATACGTTTTTAGCATTCACACGTGATGTCGATAACGGGCACCCATATTTTATTGTTTGCTATGCACATCATTTTTATTTCTCCCGCATGGGCACGGAATGCGCGCTCACCCTACCGGACTGTAAACTCTACACCTGCAGTTGCCAGGGGACTAAGAAATATAAAGCTCAATGCCGCTAATCCGTTTTTACAATTAATCATTCTTAATCTCCTGTTGAATAACGAGCAAGCCGCCTCGGTCGAGCGAGAGCGAAACCGAAGATTCGCGGCGCCCACGCCCCAACACCCGGGTTTCGCGAACAACGTTCAACCCAGCTTACGCACTGCGAGTCATGTAAACATGCATCTTGGGGCGGGACGTCTTTGGCGTCGGCTGTGATCTTCCTGCCCTGCTTATTTTTTTATTTTTTCTATCACCACTGAATCAGGCACCGCAAACGAGGCCAGCGGGATGGAATGAGTAAATACAAGAAGCGGGACACTGTCAAGCGCCAAAGCACGGTGTGTAATCTTACCGTCACAGGTGCGGCGGGATCGGCTCACGGGCGAAGCGTTTTCGAATTCAGCCGCGAAAGATATATGGGTGGAGAAAGGATGCGGAGGCGATGCGGCGGTCTCAGGTTTATTTCATCTTTACACGAAACAGGTCGCCCCGATGGGGAGAAACATCATCGATGTGTGATAGTAGGCGATCACTCATGCCCCCGGCGCCATGCCAGCTAGCGTTCCAATACAGCGGTTGAAGAATTCCGTACACTGTCTTATCGGAGTTCATTTTTCTCTTGCGCAGATGGGATGAGAGACATTACTCCCCTCACCCCACCCTCTCCCTGAGGGAGAGGGTAAATGGGATGATCGGGTCATCTTTATCAGTGCATTTTGGTGTCGATCGTTTATTGCGCTTTGATCTTCAATAATTCGACTTCGAATATCAATGTGGCATTGGGGCCGATCTTGCCGCCCGCGCCGCGTTCGCCGTAGGCGAGATCAGCGGGGACGAAGATTTGCCATTTCGCGCCTTCCTTCATGGCTTGCAAGGCTTCGGTCCAGCCTTTGATGACGCCGCCCACTTGGAAGGTTGCGGGCTGGCCGCGGCTGAATGAACTGTCGAACTCGGTGCCGTCGATCAAGGTGCCGCGGTAATTCACTTCCACCGTGTCGCTGGCTTTGGGCGAGGCGCCGGTGCCCGGTTTGATGACTTTGTATTGCAGACCGCTGGGCAAGGCTTTTACGCCGGGCTTGCTTTTATTGGCGGCGAGAAATTTTTGGCCTTCGGCCTGATTGGCCTTGGCGATCTTCTCATCTTCGGCTTGGCGCTGCTGTTGTATACGCTGCATTGTCGCTTCGGCATCTTTCTGATCCAGCTGCGGCTTGGCGCCGGTCGACGCATCTTTGATGGCCGCCATGAAGGCCGCCTCGTCCAAATCGATATTGTCGCCTTTGAGCTGTTGGCCGATCTGCATGCCGATGATGTAGCTGAAACGTTTTTTATCGGTATCGAGGTCGACGGCCATTACCTGAACCGTGTAGAGCCCCATGACGGTGGCGAGGGAAGTTAACGCAAAAAGTTTTTTCATCGGTCTAAAATCCTTTGTTAGAAACGCGGGCAATTTTCGCACGGATGGGCACCGGGTGGCCAAGCCTATTTTTATTAGGGGATGCTTGAAGATGGCTAGCGCTATTAACCGCGCCCTAGTCCATGGCCAAACCGCCCAGGCGGCGATGCGGCTCTGCTTCCTTGGAAAGGAGGGCCCGCCTTTTTCTCGCCCGCTCGTGAATTTGTTCCGTACGCGTTTTTCTTGAGAAGACAAAACCACCCCGTCCGCTGCGCGGCCACCCCTCCTTGTGAAAGGAGGGGAACTATATTTTCCACCCGCCTCTTTGAGAGTGAGGCGGAATGGGGACAAGGTCCGGCAAACCGTGCGCATACCGAGCAGGGACGCGCCCAACTCACCCCGGGTGGTATCTGCCCGTAGGAGTCGATGTATCGCGGCCCTCAGGGCGATGTGTCGCGGCCCACAGGGAACGCTTCGCAGCTCCGTGTGCGAATCGGCCCCGGTCTCGCGACTTTAATTCCTTTTGCACCGGACGTCCCGCGTCCGCCCCGAGGCGCTACTCCGCGGCGCATCACGGCTACCTCAATGACTGACGCCGCTTCGCGTCTACCGCGCGCTTCTCGCCTTCGCTGCACTCTCCGTGGCTCGTCGAACGCTTCGCACCGGCCTGTGCGAATCGATCTCGGTCTCGCGACCTTGATTCCTTTTGCCGCGGACGTCCCGCGTCGGCCCCGAGGCGCTACTCCGCGGCGCATCACGGCTACCACAATGACTGACGCCGCTTCGCGTCTACCGCGGGCTTATCGCCTTCGCTGCGCTCTCCGTGGCTCGTCGCCGGCACCAGGTTTATTTATAGGTCTTGCGCTTGAATAAATCATTGCGCCGGCTCACGAGCCGGTCGAGGAATAGCAGGCCGTCCAAGTGATCGATCTCGTGCTGCACGGCGCGCGCTTCGTAGCCTTCGAATTGATATTGCCGGTGTTCGCCGTGTTCGTCGCGGGCCTCGAGGGTGATGCGTTCGGCGCGGATGACGTTGCCGGTGAAGTCGGGCACGGAGAGGCAGCCTTCGCGGCCGACGGCGAAACCGTCCCATTCGGTGATTTCGGGATTGATGAGTATCATGCGGCCGTGATTCGTCGGCAGCTTGGCTTTGCTGGAACAGTCGACGATGGCGAGACGCAGCGCGCGGCCCACTTGCGGCGCGGCGATGCCGACGGCGCCGGGCCCGAGGCGCATCGTTTCCTCTAAATCGGCGACGAAGGCGCGCAGCGCATCATCGAAAGCCGTCACCGGCTGCGACTCGTCTTTGAGACGCGGGTCGGGGTAGGTGAGGATTTCCAGCAGCGCCATGACTAACCCACCAAGGTGTCGATGGGGGTGAGGCTGGCCTCGACGCCGTCGCCCGCCGCCACTTGCAAGGCGGAACGCAGGGGTTCGATGCCTTCGCTGGCTTGCCCTTCGATGTGCATGATGTACAGCGGATGCGCGTCGTTGCCGCCGACATCGGATTCGAGGTTAAGAATGTGCAGGCCCGCCTCGGACAGGGCGCCGGTCACCTTGGCGACGATGCCGGGCTTGTCGGCGCCGAAGACGCTGATGCGCACATCGGGCAAGACGTGTTCATGCAAACGGCCTTCGATGGCGTCGATGTGCAGATGCAAGTCCATGGACTCGATCACCGATTCGAGAATCTCGTTCAGACTTTTGACGCTGCCTTGGTGTTGCACCATGAGCATGATGGTGAAGCTGCCGCCCAGGCGCATCATCGATGCCTCGCCGAGGTTGCAACCGCCTTCGTAAAGCGCGGCGGTGACGTGGGCGACGATGCCCGGCCGGTCTTTACCCACTACGGTCAACATGTACCACTGTTTCATGGCTGTCTCCTGATTATCCTGCGCGCGGATTGACTCGCGCTCGTTGCATTGTAGTGTGCCACGCGGCGAAATTCATGCGCATTATTTACGCTGGCGGCGGTTTTTGATTTTACCCTCTTTGGCTCAAGCAGGGTGGAGAAGTAATGCCGTGATTGCCAGCGAGATCACTATAAAAGGCGCATTCCATTCGCAATCGCAAATAATAAAGGACGGAGGGCTGAGCATCGTCCTAGTTTTGATCCCCTCACCCCTGCCCTCTCCCGGGGGGAGAGGGAGAAAAAGTGCTATGTCCTCACTAGTAACACTCGTAACACTCATGGCACTCATGGCACTCATGGCACTCATGGCACTCAGGCACTCAGGCACTCAGGCACTCAGGCACTCAGGTGCTCAGGTGCTCATGTGCTCATGTGCTCATGTGCTCATGTGCTCAGGTGCTCAGGTGCTCAGGCGCTCAGGCGCTCATGGCACTCATGGCGCTCGAAGAAACAGTGACTCGAAGAGAAAGGCGGCATGGGTGCCGCGCGCAACGCGGCAAAACAGCTTGCAGGCCCTTAGTGCAAGGTGCCGTGCACGAAATAGATGGTCAACACACCCGCCGAGATCAAACTCACTTGCTTCACCGTTTCGGCCAGCTCCATGCGTTTGTGCAGGCCGGGGATGAGGTCGGCGACGGCGACGTAGATGAAGCTGGAAGCGGCGATGGCCAAGGCGTAAGGCAGCAGATGATCGAGGTCTTGCAAGCCGTAATAGGCGAGCAGGCCGCCCGCCACGGTCGCGAGGCCCGACAGGCCGTTGAACAACAGCGCTTGGCCCCGGCTGAAGCCGCTGTGCAGCAACACGGCGAAGTCGCCCAGCTCTTGCGGGATTTCATGCGCGGCGACGGCGATGGCGGTGACGATGCCAAGATGCGTGTCGGTAAGAAAGGCGGCGGCGATCAAAATACCGTCGACGAAATTATGCACGGTGTCGCCTACCATCACGATGCTGCCCGCCGCCTTGTTGGTGACCGGCATCTCGACGGGATCATGCGCCTCGCAATGGTCGTGATGGCAATGGCGCCACAGCACCATTTTCTCCAGCAGAAAAAACAAGAGCACACCCAGCAGCACGGTGAGGCTGATGTTGTGTATATCGATATCGCCCGCGGATTCCATCGCATGCGGCAGCAAGGCGAGAAAGGCCGCGCCCAGCAAGGCGCCGATGGCGTAGCTGATGAAATGGGGCAAGAGCCGCGCGCGTATTCGTTCCGGAAACAATAAAAACAGCGCGGCGGCCAGCACGCTGACGAGGCCGCCTATCAGGCAAAACAGGATGATCCAGGTAAGTACGCTCATTGAGATTTAACGCGACGCGAGGTGAAAACGCGCAAGTGTACCCTATTCGCCCCGGCTGTCCAGCCAGATCAAACTGGCCATGCGGCCGGTCACGCCGTCGCGGCGGTAGGAATAAAAACGCGTCGCGCCGCTTACGCTACATTCATCCCCGCCGTACACCGCGCTCAGCTGCATCCGCGCCAAACGCCGCCGCGCGAGTTGATAAATGTCCGCCAGCCAGCGGCCCGCGGGCGAGGGACGGAAGGCGGCGGCGGCCCCGGCGTCTTCGGCGACAAAGGCGGCGCGCACCTCCGCGCCCACTTCGAAAACATCGGGGCCGATGGCCGGCCCCAGCCAGGCCAGCAACTCTGCGCCGGGGCATTGCAGCGCCTGCACGGTGTTTTCGATCACGCCCGCCAGCAAGCCGCGCCAGCCCGCGTGGACGGCGGCCACCACGGTGCCTCGCACATCGCAGAGCAACACGGGGAGACAATCGGCGGTGAGCACGGCGCACACCACGCCGCGCTGACGGGTGAAGCTGGCGTCGGCCACGCAGCCCGGGGGCTGGGCCGCGGCGTCCACCACGCGCGTGCCGTGGACCTGATCCAGCCACAGGGGTTCGCCGGGTAAACATAGCGCCGCGCGCAGGCGGCGGCGGTTTTCCGCAACATGCCGCGGCTCATCACCCACATGCGCGCCGAGATTGAGCGTCGCATACGGCACGGCACTCACCCCGCCCGCGCGGGTGGTGGCGCAAGCGCGCACGGCCGCGGGCGCGGGCCAATCCGGCGACAGCCAGCCGTGTGACGCGGGCTCAAGCGGCTTCGGCATCGTCGTGCAGCAGCGCCAAGAGTTGTTGCATGTCCGCGGGCAAGGGCACGGCCCAATGCATCTCTTCGCCGCGCGCCGGGTGCAACAAGCCCAGCGCGGCGGCGTGCAGCGCCTGCCGTTTAAAGCCGCGCAAACCCTCGCGCAGCGCCTCGCCGCATTTGGGCGGCAGACGCAGGCGGCCGCCGTAAACCGCGTCGCCCACCAGCGGGTAATGTATGTGCGCCATGTGTACACGAATCTGGTGGGTGCGGCCGGTCTCCAGTTGCACGGTGATATGCGTGTGGGCGCGGAAGCGCTCGGCCACGCGGTAATGACTCACCGCCTCGCGGCCGCCGCCGACCACGGCCATGCGTTTGCGATCGACGGGATGACGGCCGATGGGCGCCTCCACCGTGCCGCCCGCGGTCATCACGCCGTTGACGATGGCGTGGTATTCGCGCTTGACCGTGCGCGCCTGCAATTGCGCCACCAGACTTTTGTGGGCGGCGAGGGTGCGCGCCACCACCAGCAGGCCGCTGGTGTCTTTATCGAGCCGGTGCACCACGCCCGCGCGCGGCAAGTGCGCCAACTCCGGGGCGTAATGCAGCAGGGCATTCACCAGCGTCCCCGCCCAATTACCGGCGGCGGGATGCACCACCAAACCCGCCGGCTTGTTGATGACCAGGATGTCCGCGTCTTCGTAAAGCAGCTCAAGGGGAATCGCCTCGGCCTCCCACCGTGTTTCCACGGTTTCCACGGCCTGCAGCGCCAGCTCGTCCCCCTCCCACACCTTGTCGCGCGGGCGCGGCGCCTGGCCGTTCACCGTAACCTGACCGGCCTTGATCCAGGCCTGTAAGCGGCTGCGGGAATAATCGGGGAACAGCTCGGCCAAGACCTGATCCAGGCGCCGCCCGGCCGCGGCCGCCGGCACCGTGGCCACTACATGCTGAACCGTCTGCACTTTATCTGCTTCACTCACGTCGCGCGTATCCGCTGGGAAAAAGCCAGTATAATGCGGGACGGGCGGGAAAACTAAATCCCGCCAATTCTCTTCCATCACCGGCAATGCGCGCTGATACAACGATGACAACGCCTCATTATTTCCGCGGCCTCGCCCTGCTCTCGTTCCTCGCCGTTTTGAGCGCCTGCGCTACGCAACCCGGCAAGCTCAGCGAGGAGCTGAGGCAGGGGTATCTCGACGGCCACCGCGCCCTGCAGGTCGGCGAATACGCCAGCGCCATCGCGCAATTGCAAAAAATCAGCGCGCGGGCGCCCGAGCCCTATGGCTCGCAAGCCAGCTTGGAGCTGATGTACGCCTATCACAAGCAGGGCGATTTCGCCGCCGCGCGGCGCAGCGGCGAACAATTCATTGCACGCTACGCCACGCACCCGCGCGCCGACTACGCCCACTATCTGCGCGCCACGGCGGCGCTGCAGCTAAGCCTGCAAGCGCGGGGCGCGACGCTGAAACAACGCGAGCACGGCTTGCGCGAGGCCTTCACCCTGTTTCAAGACTTTTCGCGCTTGTTTCCCGCGAGTGACTTCAACGAAAAAGCCCTGCTCGGCCTCGCCTTCATCCGCCAGCAGCAGGCCCTCGCCCAGCTCGATCAGGCCAAGCTCGAATTGAACCAGCGCAACAATACCGCAGCGCTGGTCCGCCTGCGTCATATCAGCACGGAATTTCGCGGCACCCCCGCCGCCGCGGAGGCCCTTGCCCTGCTTGGGATGCCGCCGCAGAGCGACCGCCTCACCGCCGCGCGGCCGCCCATGTCCGCGCCATCAATGCTTACACGGCAAAACATAAACACCGTCGCGACCCAAGCAGCAGACACACCGCCGGCGGCCGAAGCGCCCGTCGCCATTCATGATCCACAGTGGATCTTGCGCCAAGCCCCGGAACGTTACACCTTGGAATTACTCAGCGCCGCGCCGGACGAGGTGAATATCTTCGTCACCCGTCATCGCATTCAAGGCGGCGCCGCCTACCCGGCCAAGCCCGGCGGCGACACCCGGCAAACTTTGATCCATGGCCTCTACCCCAGCGCCGAAACCGCCAAAATGGCGGCGAAACAACTGAGCAAACGCTGGGGCGTATCGACACCGCGCATCCGCCAGCTCGGCGAGGTGCAGGACGCATTAACTGAAAACGGCGTGCTCAGCGCCTCCAAGCGCTAACACCATGCGCCGTCAACGCGTATCATTAGCCCTCATCAACCCAGTGGACTTCAGCATGATGCAACGTTTTTTAACCACCCTGCTTTGCGCCGCCCTGCTCTCGGGCTGCGCCCTGTTCAGCGAAAGCGAAAACAAAGACAACTGGGCCGCCAGCCGCTTCTACGAAGAAGGCCAGCAGGCCATGAAGATCGGTGATTACAAACTCGCCATCGAGCACTTCGAAAATCTGGTGGCGCGCCATCCCTTCGGCGTCTACGCGCAGCAAGCCCAATTGGACATCGCTTACGCCTATTACAAATTCGACGAGCCGGAATCGTCGATCGCCGCCGCCGACCAATTCATCAAACTCTACCCGCGTCACGAGCACGTGGACTACGCCTATTACATAAAAGGGCTGGCGCGCTTCCCCAAGGAAGATTACTTTGAAGTGAAATTCAAGTTCGATCCCGCGCAGCGCGATCCGCGCACGGTGCAGGAATCATTTCAATACTTCGCCGACCTGATACAACGCTTCCCCGCCAGCCCTTACGCCGCCGACGCCGCGCAACGCATGGTGTACCTGCGCAACAACCTCGCCCGCAGCGAGATGTACGCCGCCGAGTTCTACCTGAAAAAGGCCGCCTACGTCGCCGCCGCCAACCGCGCGAAATACGTCCTCGAACACTACGACCAAACCCCTTCGGTACCCGACGCCCTGGTCTTGCTGGTCAAGGCCTACGACAAACTCGGCATCGAGGATTTGGCCGCCGACACGCGGCGCGTGCTGGCACACAACTTTCCCGAACGCACGGTGAAATGAACTAGCGCGCCGTGCACCACAACCACACGGCGCAGCTCGACTATTAACCCAGGGACAAAACAGGCCTGGTTTAACACGCCTCCTCTCCCAATAAAGAATACGCGGCGAGGGAGTGAAACCAACAAGAGAGCGGAGAGCTGATGGAATTCACAGATGCCCCCCTCTCCTCTACTCCTCTCCCGCCAGCGGAGAGGAAATGTATTTAATACCTGGCGAACAAGGAGAGCACGATGTGGGACTTTTTTGAGACCGTCCGCCACCGTCACTCGGTGCGGAAATATCAAGCCAACACGCCGGTGGAAGGCGAAAAACTTCACGCCATCTTAGAAATGGCGATGGCCGCCCCCTCGGCCGGTGATCTGCAAGCCTACCGCATCACCGTAGTCACCAACCCGAACACGCGCGCCGCCTTGCAACAGGCCGCCTCCGGCCAGCATTTCATCGCCGAAGCGCCGGTGTGCCTGGTATTCGCCGCCGACCCGGCGCGCTCCGCGCAAGAGTTCGGTCCGCGCGGCGCGCAACTCTACGCCGTGCAGGACGCCACCATCGCCGCCGCCTACGCGCAACTCGCCATCGTCGCCGCGGGCATGGGTTCAACCTGGGTGGGTCAATTCGACGATCAGAAAGTCGCTAAACTTTTATCACTGCCGCCGGGCCTGGTGCCCGTGGCTCTGCTCAGCCTGGGTTATCCCGCGGAATTGCCGGAAGGCACGGCGCGGCGGCGGCTGGACGATGTGGTGAATTTTATAAGTTGAAGCGCGCCGCCGCGCTCAAACACAGATCGGCTTAACGTGAAGCACGGCCGCCTCGCGCTCACCGTGGCGGCGACACCTCAAGCATGCGCTCCAAGGTAATCCGCGCGGAACGCGCCTCGTCCTCCGGCACTTTAATTTGATTCACCACCTTGCCCGCCACCAGATTTTCCAAGACCCACACTAGGTGTTGCGGGGTGATGCGGAACATGGTGGAGCACATGCAGATGGTGGGCGCCATGAAATGCGCGTGCTTGCCTTCGTGTTTGACGCTTTCGTGCAGGCGGTTGACGAGATTGAGCTCGGTGCCCACCAGCCAGCGCGTGCCCGGCGCGGAAGCGGTGACGGTCTTGATGATGTATTCGGTGGAGCCGACGTAATCGGATTTCTGACACACCTCGAACATGCATTCGGGGTGGGCGATGACCTTGCCGTCGGGGTGCTTGGCGCGGAAGGCGTCGATATGCTGCGGCTGGAACATCTGGTGCACCGAGCAAAAGCCCTTCCACAAAATCATCTTGGCGTTTTTAATCTGCTCGACGCTGAGGCCGCCCATGGGCTGCATGAAATCCCAGGTCACCATTTCATCCAGCGGGATGCCCATGCCGTAACCGGTGTTGCGGCCCAAGTGCTGATCGGGGAAAAACAAAACCTTTTCGCGCTGCGCGAAGGACCAGTTCAACACCTGTTGCGCGTTGCTGGAGGTGCAGACGATGCCGCCGTGACGACCGCAAAAGGCTTTGAGGTCGGCGGCGGAGTTGATGTAGGTGACCGGGGTGATGGCCTGATCGGCGTCGCCCAAGACTTCGTTCAACTCGCGCCAGGCGCGTTCCACCTTGGCGAGATTGGCCATGTCGGCCATCGAACAGCCGGCGGCGAGGTCGGGCAAGATTGAAATTTGTTCGGGACGCGAGAGGATGTCCGCGACCTCGGCCATGAAGTGCACGCCGCAAAAGATGATGTACTCCGCGCGCGACTGCGCCGCCATACGCGACAGCTTGAGCGAGTCGCCGGAAATGTCAGCGTGACGAAATACCTCTTCGCGCTGATAGTGGTGGCCGAGAATGACGGCGCGCTCGCCCAGCGCGGCCTTCGCGGCGCGGATGCGCGCGTCGATCTCGGCCTCGTCGAGTTCGGTGAATTCCTGCAATGCAAGTGTGTTGGCGCTCATCTTTTTTACCAATTATTTATCAAACATTATGTTTTTCAACACATAACATCAATACACTCTGCTATAGATAAAGTATCGTTATTATTTTATGTAAATATCGTAAGGACTAGGTCGTGAGGCACCCCAATATTGCGCAGCTGTACAACTATCAATCCAAAATTGAACTTGTTTTCCCGCGATAAAAGCGGATGTAACCATCGATATAAACCGATTACTTCCGGCCGTATCATCTAATTCTCGAACATAAAAATCACCCGCACCGCACCCAACATTTACTATAGGCTTGTCAAAAGAAATCCGAATGAAATTTCCCGATGCTGGCATATTCAATTCAGTGATAATGCCCCATCCAGATCCATTTGCCGCATTCACGGAATTCATAAAGAGCAGAGAGAATAGTGACACGAGGAAATAATATTTTTTCATCTTGATCCTTTCCACATAATTTCTATCTTTGCTCACGAAGATTGTTCACGCTACTCATGCTCTCTGGAGTATGCAACATAGTCCCTTCATTGAAATTCTAAAACAGCCGCGCAATCAAACGATAACATACTGTGTTTATTACGCGGCGGGCTTATCGCCTTCCAGCTTGCGCAGGCGCACGCCCAGTTCGCGCAAGTGCTGGTCCGCCACCGGCGAGGGCGCGGAGGTGAGTAAGCAAGCGGCCGATTGCGTTTTGGGAAAGGCCATGACGTCGCGGATGGAGGCGGCGCCGCTCATCAGCATCACCAAGCGGTCGAGACCGAAGGCCAGGCCGCCGTGGGGCGGGCAGCCATAACCCAGGGCATCCAGCAGGAAGCCGAATTTCTCTTTCGCTTCCTCTTCGCCGATGCCCAGCAGGCCAAACACGGCTTGCTGCATTTCGGGGCGGTGAATACGGATGGAGCCGCCGCCCAGCTCGGTGCCGTTGAGCACCATATCGTAGGCGCGGGAAATGCAATTGCCGGGATCGGCGTTCATCTCATCGACGCTATCGACCTTGGGCGCGGTGAAGGGATGGTGCAACGCGACCCAGCGGTTGTCTTTGTCGTCGCGCTCGAACATGGGGAAGTCGATCACCCACAGCGGCCGCCAGCCGCGTTCGACCAAGCCGTGATCGTGGCCGAGTTTGACGCGCAGCGCGGCCATGGATTCATTGACGACCTTGGCCTTGTCGGCGCCGAAGAAAATCAGATCGCCGTTCCCGGCGCGGGTGCGCTGCATGATGGCGGAGATGACGTCGTCGGGCAGGAATTTAACGATGGGCGATTGCAAGCCTTCGCGGCCTTGGGCGACGTCGTTGACTTTGATATAGGCCAAACCCTTCGCGCCGTAACGGGCGACATAGGTGGTGTAATCGTCGATCTCTTTGCGCGACAACTCACCGCCCTTGGGCAAACGCAAGGCGACGACGCGGCCATGGGGGTCTTTGGCGGGCGCGGAAAACACCTTGAAATCCACCGCGGCCATCACGTCCTTCAACTCCACCAATTCCAGCGGGATGCGCAGATCGGGGCGATCGATACCGAAGCGCGCCACGGCCTCGGCATGGGTCATGCGCGGGAAGGGATGCGGCAGCGCCACTTCCAAAACCTGCGCGAACAGCTCGCGGATCATGTCCTCCATCAGGTTCATGATCTGTTCTTCATTGATGAAGGACATCTCGATATCGAGCTGGGTGAATTCCGGCTGGCGATCGGCGCGCAGGTCCTCATCGCGGAAGCAACGCACGATTTGATAATAGCGGTCCATGCCCGACATCATCAGCAATTGTTTGAACAGCTGCGGCGACTGCGGCAAGGCGAAGAATTCACCGGGATGGGTGCGGCTGGGCACTAAGTAATCGCGCGCGCCCTCGGGCGTGGACTTGGTGAGGATGGGGGTCTCGATGTCGAGGAAATTACGCTCATCGAGAAAACGGCGCAGCACCCGCGTGGACTGCGCGCGCATCTGCATGCGGCGTTGCATCAAGGGCCGGCGCAGATCCAAATAACGATAGCGCATGCGGATCTCTTCGTTGAGTTCGCCCTCGTCTTCCACTTGAAACGGCAGCGGCTCGGAGCGGTTCAGTATCTCCAATTTCTGGCACAGAATTTCCACTTGGCCGCTGGGCAGATTGGCGTTCTCGGTGCCGGCGGGACGGCGGCGCACCAGCCCCGTCACCCGCAGCACGTATTCGCTACGCACGCGCTCGGCCTGGGCGAAGGTGTCCGGCGAATCGGGATCGAAGACGATTTGCACCAAGCCCTCGCGGTCACGCAAGTCGACGAAGATCACCCCGCCGTGATCGCGGCGGCGGTGCACCCAGCCGCACACGTCGACATTTTGATCGACCAAAGATTCGTTCACCTGCCCGCAATAGTGGCTACGCATTACTCAATTCCCGGTTGTTATAGTAGGCCGCGTTTTCGCCGCCGGAGAGGGGGCCCATGTTACTTTTTGAGGGGGGTTTCCGCAACGGCGGCGGCCGCGGCGGCCTTGTCGCCTTGCCATTTCGGCACCACCACGCCCATGGAAATGATCATCTTCAAACCCTCGTCCACGCTCATATCCAGCTCCACGGTGTCCTTGCGCGGCACCATTATGAAGAAGCCGGAGGTGGGGTTGGGCGTGGTCGGCACGTAGACGCTGATGACCTCCTCGCCGGTCTTGGCCTGCGCCTCACCCACGGTGGTGCCGGTTTGAAAGGCCAGGGTCCACAGGCCGCGGCGCGGATATTCGATGAGCAAGACCTTGCGGAAGGATTGCCCGCCCGTGCTCAGCAGGGTTTCGGAGAGTTGTTTGACGCTGGCGTAGATCGAGCGCACCAAGGGGATGCGGTTCAGGATGGCTTCCCAGGCCGCCAATAATTGCTGGCCAAAGAAATGCGCCATCACCACCCCGGTGAACAAAACTACCAACACCGACAGCACCACACCCAAGCCCGGGATATTGAAGCCCAGCAGATTTTCCGGGCGGTAGGCCTCCGGCAGCAGCAGCAGGGTTTGGTCCATCATGTCCACCAGCAGCTTCACCACCAGCACGGTAACACCCAGCGGCAGCCACACCAGCAAACCCGTAATCAAGTAACGACGCATTCTCGCCATGTCAAATAAGTCCTTTTAATCGGCCGCGCAAGCCGGCTTGGAGGAACAGGCCTCCGCGCCGCAGGCCGGAGCGGCCTCCGCCGTCGGTGCCGGTTTACTGCCGCCTTTGAAATCGGTGGCGTACCAGCCGCTGCCCTTGAGTTGAAAACCCGCCGCCGACACCTTTTTACTCAAGGCAGGCTGATGGCATTGTGGGCATTCCGTCAAAGGCGCTTCACTCATCTTTTGCATGGCCTCCAAACGATGCGCGCATGAACCACATTCGTACTCATAAATAGGCATGATAAATCTCCGGAATTACAATATTTTATTCACTGCCAAGCAGTCAAAGGCTACATTATCTTACTAATTTACTTTGGTATTTTTAATATAAATACCCCTTGCAATATTAACTTACCACTACTAATGTTATGCGCGGAGCGCTCGTTATACATGCTCTTTGTCAGGTATTTTACTCAGGAATACCGTGTGGTTCTTCCATAGCAAATAGGAGAGTTAATATGACCACTCAACGCCCCATTTCCCAAGATGACTATCCGATCTGCCTCGGCCTCATTGCCATCTTCATCTTACTGGGCTTCATCTTCAATGCAGTCTCAATGTAGAAAAAGAATCCCTTTCACCTTCTCGAGCTAAGGCGACCCCGCCAGCGCTCAAGCTAAAAAAGGGCGGGGTTGTTGCAGCAACCCCGCCCTTGCGTTTCGCGAGACAATTTCGACCTCTCTTTACCCGGCGCGGCCAGGGAGCCATGCACCTTGAACCTTCGTTCAGCCCACCTACCGCGCGCCGGGTAATCGCACCGCGCCATAAACACCAGCACCGCCAGACTTTATCCCCGCTTAGTGGCGTTCAGCCGCGCGCTTTTCAAGGGCCGCCAATTATAGCCCATTAGAGGTTTCCACCGAGCACCTGCTTCCGGGTACACTGCGCGCATGCGTCCTTCCGATTCACCCACCCCGCCCCAAAGCCGCCGCGACTTGAAGGTGATCCGCACCCTCCTGCCCTATCTGTGGGAATACCGCGGCCGGGTGGTATTCGCCCTGGGCTGCCTGGTGCTGGCCAAGGTCGCCAATGTCTCCATCCCCCTGATGCTCAAGGGCATCGTTGACAGCCTCGACGCCACCCGCAACCCGGTGCTGATGCTGCCCGTCGCCTTCCTCATCGGCTACGGCGCCATGCGCCTGGCCAGCTCTGCCTTCGGCGAACTGCGCGACGCCATCTTCGCCAAGGTCACCCAGCGCGCCATCCGCCGCGTGGCCCTGCAGGTCTTCCGGCATTTGCACAATCTGGCGCTCAAATTTCACCTGGAACGCCAGACCGGCGGCGTCTCGCGCGACATCGAGCGCGGCACCCGCGGCATCAGCTTCCTGCTCACCTTCATGTTGTTCAACGTGCTGCCCACCCTGGTGGAGATCGGCTTGGTGGCGCTCATCCTCTTCATCAATTACGACGCCGCCTTCGCCCTCATCACCTTCGGCACCATCTCGGTGTACATCGCCTTCACCCTCATCATCACCGAATGGCGCATGAAATTCCGCCGCACCATGAACGAGATGGACTCCAAGGCCAACACTCGCGCCATCGACAGCCTGCTCAATTACGAGACGGTGAAATATTTCAGCAACGAGGACTACGAGGCCAAGCGCTACGACGACAACCTCGCCGTGTGGGAACAGGCGGCCGTGCGCAACCAGACCTCGCTCTCCCTGCTCAATTTCGGTCAGGGCGCCATCATCGCCCTCGGCATCACCTGGCTGATGTACCTCGCCGCCGACGGCGTCGCGACCGGCAGTCTCACCATGGGCGACCTGGTGCTCATCAACGCCTATTTACTCCAACTGTTCATCCCCATGAACTTCCTCGGCTTCGTCTACCGCGAGATCAAACACTCGCTGGCCGACATGGAAAAAATGTTCAGCCTGCTCGATCAAAACGCCGACGTGCAAGACAAACCCGGCGCGCAAGATTTAATCGTGGGCGACGGCGCGCTGCGTTTCGAACATGTGCAATTCAGCTACAACCCCAAGCGACAAATCCTCTTCGACATGGATTTTGAAGTCCCCGCCGGCCACAAAGTCGCGGTCGTCGGCCACAGCGGCTCGGGTAAATCCACCCTCGCCCGCCTGCTGTTCCGTTTCTATGACATCAACGGCGGCCGCATCCTCATCAACGGCCAAGACATCCGCGAGGTCACGCAAAAAAGCCTGCGCGCCGCCATCGGCATCGTGCCGCAGGACACCGTGCTCTTCAACGACACGATTTATTACAACATTCAATACGCCCAACCCGAGGCCGCGCGCGACGACGTCATCCGCGCCGCCAAGATGGCGCACATCCACGACTTCATCGAATCCCTGCCCGAGGGTTACGAATCCATGGTGGGCGAACGCGGCCTCAAACTCTCGGGCGGCGAAAAACAACGCATCGCCATCGCCCGCGTGATCCTGAAAAATCCGCGCATCCTCATCTTCGACGAGGCTACCTCGGCGCTGGATTCCAAATCCGAACAGGCCATCCTCGCCGAACTGCGTAACGTCGCCACCAACCACACCACCCTGGTCATCGCCCATCGCCTCTCCACCATCGTCGACGCCGAACAAATCCTAGTGATGGATCAGGGCCGCATCATCGAACGCGGCTCGCATCAACAACTGCTCGCGCAACAAGGCAGCTACGCGCATATGTGGGCGCTGCAACAAGAGGAGCGGAAAAAGGGCGGCGGCGAGGCCGTGTCGCCCGTAGCGAGTGAATGATGTAATCCCCTTACGGAGAGAACGTGCGGTTATCACCCGCGGGCAACACGGGCAGCCTCCGCGACAAGGGCTGGAGATTATCAATCCTAAGCGCTGCGTAGTGACACACCCTCTCCGGCAAATTGCCTCATATTTTCAATCAAACAGCAGCGGCAACAACGACACCTTGATATGATCATCCCCCATCAACAACTCAGCCCCGAGGCCCTATTAGGGCTGATTGAAGATTTCGTCACCCGCGACGGCACGGATTACGGCGAGCGCGAAGTGCCGCTGGCCACCAAGGTGGCGCAGGTGCGGCGGCAACTCGAATCGGGCAGCGCGGTGATCGTGTTCAACGAAGAAGATGAGAGCTGCATGATTCTTCTCAAGGAACAGTTGCCGGCGGTGCCGGGGCCTGAGTGAGCTTGTTGATGATTGGGGATATGCAACACCAAGCTCAAACACACGAGCTCGCCGTTTAGAATTTGAACGCTGACGGCGCGGCCGGACGCTATTATCATGGGGCCATGACCCGTGGGACAGGCCGCGCCGTACCGCCACTGACTGCATCCGTTCAGATCATAGAGGCTCATCCACCACCTCGCTGTGCCAGAGCCTTTTTACCCATTTCTAGGCACAACCTCACACAATGATTTGGGCATTTTTACGTGCACCAGCCACGTATTTTTCCTAGCTTACATCAACGGCAAGGCAGGACTATCTTGCCTCATCCCTTCGGTACCCGTGGGAATAGCGGGGCGTCCCTGTCACGCACCACAGCCAGATTCAAGGACGCAACACATTGCATCTCGTTTAGGAGGATTACATGAACACCTTGGACGTCACCCTGAAACTGAACAACCTGCACTGCTTTGAAGAAGGCGACGGCATCGGCAGCGCGGAACCCTATTTGTGGACGGTGTTTTTCAAGATCGACGGTGACACCACCGTGGTCAACACCAGCCTCAGCCTGCAGGGCAGCGCCACGGTGGTGACCACACCCGGCAATCACCGCAACCTGCCCAACCACGACGTCGACCCGGGCGAGAACGTGCCCATTCCCGGCGTCATCGGTGAATTCAAGACCCAACTCAAACCCATACTCTTGCAACAACCCATAGGCGATATGAAAGAAGTAGGCGGCGTGGTCGGCGTCATTGCCGTGTTGATGGAAGAGGACAACACGCCCAACTCCGCCATCGCCAAAGGCCACGACGCCCTCAACAAGGCCGTGCGCGACAGCCTCAACGCCCTCATCCCCACCCTCAACTTCACCCACCAGGCCCCCACCGACGCGGAGATCGAGGCGCTGAAGAAAAAGATCGGCGACACCGTGACCAAGGCCATTTCAAATAATGTGAGCATCTGGAGCTGGCTGGGCGGCTTCGGCAATATGGACGACAAAATCGGCAGCGAGGTCTTCCGCTTCTCGCACGAAGAACTCGAGGCGCGCGGCGTGAGCGGCATCAGCATCCGCAAGCGCTTCAAGAATCACGGCGACTGGGAAATTCAGGGCCGCATCACCGCCCCTCCCTTGAATGTGACCACGGGCGGTTTACGCGTCACGCTCAGCGGCGTGCCCGCCACCCTCACCACCAGCCCCGTGCGCGTCACCGGCCCGGGTTTCAGCCGCGCGCTCAACAAAACCACCACCCTCACCGGCCTGGTGCCCGGCAACTACACCCTCACCGCGAACGGCTTCACCACCGGCCAGATCAACAAACCGACCTGCCGGATATTCACCCCTTCAATCGCAACGAAACAAATCACCGTGAACAGCGGCCAGACCGCCAGCGTCGGCGTGGCCTATACCTCGCAACGCTGTGACGCGGTGGACATCCGGGAACGCGGCGCGGCGGCTGCGAGTGTGGCGAGTGAGTGAGGCGGGGTTTATGTGAACCATTAAGCATATGCTCTACGGGCTGATGGAGAATAAATGCGCGGGCACGGGCTGCGTGCCCACGCTGCATGACTCAAAGCGGCCATGAAGAGCCGTTCGCCAAGGACCAGGTCGACGCCCGGTCCATACTGAAAGCAGACATGCAGGAATAAAATTTATCAGTGCACTGCTGACCATAAATCGCCGCTGATAAAATGGTCTCGTCACATGGGAGACTGTCATAGTACGCTAAAATCAGGTCATTGTTATCGGCATGGATTTGAACGCACTCATTGAGGCCAATTTCTCGATGTCCGTTTTGTATATCCGAAGCAGCTTTATGACCTCATCCGCAAGTCTGCGGAAGTCATCTGCGTTCAGGTCGAGGTATTCGCCGTGTGCAATCTTGTTGCGCCTAGCTAAGAGCGACTCATCTATAAACTTATAGTACGCATCATACGACGTCACTGGGACGCCGATAGACACCGCAATGTTCTCGAATATCTCGGATTTGAGATTCGACTTCGTATCGATCGCGCTAGAGAGCGCAAGATCGGCTCGCTCACCCGAACAATGTCTAAAGAAATCTACTGCCGCGATGTTCATTGAGGCTTTCCGGGAGCCAGTGATAGTTGCTAGGTGCTTCTTCGCACCAAATACCACAAGACAACTTGCGAGATCACCGTAGTTCAGTCGTTGGCACGATACAAAGTTCAGGTAGTACTGTGAAGCATGCTTTATGAACCCCTCCCAATGTGCGTACAAAAGTGGGGCCCCGGCGCGGATGATGGTGGCTTGCCCAAGGGACGATGTGCCCTTAACTGTAACTTTCAAATCAGCGATCTCTTTCAGTCTCCAGGAGAAGTCTTTATCCAAACTATCCTGTAGCTGTGAGAGGGTTCGTATTTTGCTCACGGACGGAAAAAACTTTCCGATAGAGGAAGCAAGTTTGCTAGCCTACTTGTGCCGCGGACTCCTGCACCAGAGTATTGCGTGAATGTTGGCTCTGCCCATAGGGCGATACACCGTTTCCTTACGAAGTCTGTTCTCTCTTGATCGACAAGTACTTCGATCGCATCGATATTCTTTGATACCCCTAGCGCTACAACTTCAAAGACGCTCATAAGGAATTTGCCAGAGAAATCTGAACCATTCCACTTCTTGAATGCTCGGTCGCCCATGATTGTGTTAAGTAGACTAAAAGTTCTAGAAAATATTGATTCTTCGCTAGACGAATTGAACTGCGTATCTGTGGCTAGTTTGACGAGTGCGTCGTCAAGATACTCATGCACGTCGAGGCCGGCTTTATAGGGTACATGCCTAAACGAAAAGAGGCGTAGCACGAGTTCCACATGCGCTTGGCGTTCAATTGCGGAATCTGTTTGGTTGATCGTGTCCCGGAAGTTCTTCCCATTAGCCAAGCCGAAAAGCCATTCCTGGAACGTTGGGTTGAGCATCACACCCACGCAGTTTCGGATTTCTTGCTCAGAGAGGTTTTGGCCACCCGTATTCAGTCTTTGAAAAAGTTCGTACTTCGCTTGCGGGTCGCTCTCCTGCTTTAGTATCTCGACACGCATTCGTGCACGTTTAATCTGCAATTGTTGCGTAGGGCCAATTCCATCGTCCGAATTATCAGAAGTCTGTGTCCACTTCTTGTCTGCAAGGCTCGGAAGGAAGCGCGTGCCTTCAAGCGCTGTTGGAGGCCGCAAGGCACCGGATTCGTCGAGAAGAATCCCAACAAACTCGAAGATTGTGGACAATCTTTGAAGTCCGTCAATCAGTTCCCATACACCTTTATCTCCTTGATAGACGAAGATAGGTGGCAACGGAAGTGCGAGTAGCAGGGACTCAATAAATCGAGTTTTGCGGGTTTGGTCCCATCGAAATAGTCGCTGAAATTCAGGGTGAATCCTAATTTCCTTGTCCTTGTAGAGATTGATAAGTTCACCCACCGACATGTCATAGCCATCCGAGACTATCTCTTTACGTGCTAGGGCGATCTCGTCATCAAGTGGCATGGTGATCCTCCAAGGGCAGCCTCTGTAGAAGCTCGTCAGCTTACCCCATGCGTGGGCTTCTCACCAGCCAGCAACCCATAGTTATGTATTCGCCAGGTTCCACTTCCGCTGCGTAGCTGCAGTTCGTGGTGGGTGAGCTGGATTCCTGCAACGGCTCGCGAAGAGACGTTCCACTCACAAAATTGCGTCCATCCTCTTTCCCCCCTCCAAACACCTCTCCCCCAATTTCTCCGACGCATAATCGATGAACGCGCGCACGGCAGGTATCAAACCGCGGCGCGAGGTGTAGATGATGTGCAGAGTCGCGCTGGGCAGTTGCCATGCGGGCAGGAGTATTGCCAGCGCGCCCGCGTTGACTTCGTCGCGGCATAATTCGTCGGGCAGCGCGGCGACGCCGAGGCCGGCGAGGGCGGCGTGTTTGATCACCTGCCAATCGTCGGCTTCGAGTTGGGGTTGATGCGGGATGACGCGGGTTTCGCCGCGCGCGTCGCTCAAGGTCCAGTTGTAGGCCGTGTCGTGGCGGCGCTTGCCCACGCTGGGCAGCCGCAACAGGTCTTCCACTTGCGCGGGACGGCCGTGGCGCGCGAGCAAGGCGGGACTGGCGACGAGATAGCTGCGGCTTTCGCCCAGGGCGCGGGCGACGAGGCTTGAATCTTCCAGCGCGGCGGCGCGAAAGCGGATGGCGACGTCGTAACCTTCTTCGATGAGGTCGATGAAGCGGTCGGTGGCGGCGAGGGTGATGCGCACCTCGGGGTACTGCCGCATGAAGCCGGTGAGGATGGGGCCGAGCGCCGACTGTCCCGTGAAGGCGGGACAGGTGACGCGCACGCGGCCGCGCGGACTGGTTTGGGTCTGTTCCACCACCTCGGCGGCGGCCGCCGCCTCGCTGACCATGGCCCGGCAGTGCTGGTAATAGCGTTCGCCGATGGCGGTGAGTGACAACTTGCGCGTGGTGCGGTGCAGCAGGCGCACGCCCAGGCGTTCTTCCAAGGCGCCGATGCGGCGGCTGATGCGCGAGGTGGTCAGGCCCGCGGCCTGGGCGGCGGCGGTGAAGCTGCCCCGCTCCACCACCACGGTGAAGAGATACAGGTCGTTGAGGTCTTGCATGCCCTCTGTTGGCGGCGTGGCACCCGGGCCGATTGTTGCCTTCACCATGATAGTCCTTCGCATTCTTGGCCACTAATCAATCATTGGCTTCGTCGATAACATTAATCATCGGCGCAGAGGATGTAAAGGCGCCCTGCGCTCAAGACCGCCATGACCACGACCAACGGGAGGACAGCAATGAAATTACTGCATATCGATTCGAGCATTTCGGGCGGCAACTCGGTTTCCCGGCAGCTGACCCAGGCCATCGTGACGCAATGGCGGCAGGCCGAGCCGGCATTGGAGGTGAGCTATCGCGACCTCGCCGCCGACGCGCCCGCGCATTTGTCGGCCGCCGTGTTGAGCGCGGGCGGCACGCCGCCGCAGGAGCGCAGCGCCGAGCAGCATGCCGAGCTGGCGCGCGGTGAACCCCTGCTGGCGGAATTGCTGGCGGCCGACGTGCTGGTGATCGGCGCGCCGATGTACAACTTCTCGATTCCCTCGCAGCTCAAGGCCTGGCTGGACCGGGTGATGGTGGCGGGCCGCACCTTTAAATACACTGAGAATGGGCCGGTGGGTTTGGTGAACGGCAAGCAGGCCATCATCGTCTCCACGCGCGGCAGTGTGTATGCAGCGGGTTCGCCCGCGCAGCTGATGGATCATCAGGAATCGTATTTGAAAACAGCGCTGGGTTTCATCGGCATCACCGACATCACCGTGGTGCGCGCCGAGGGCGTGAGCATGAAGGGAAAACGCGCGCAGGCGATCGGCGCCGCGCAGGCGCAGATCCGCCGTTTGTTGCGGGCGGCGGCATAAGGCATCATCGGCGACAGGCGCAATCCATTGCAAAAGGAGCACGGCACATGAAAAAACTCGCATTCGTCCAAGGTCAGCATCAGCGCCACTGGGTGGGCGACGGTTTCCCGGTGCGCAGCATTTTCAGCTACAACGCGCGCAGCGCCGAGCTGTCGCCGTTCCTGCTGATGGACTACGCCGGACCCACGGAATTCACGCCGACGGACAAACGCCGCGGCGTGGGCGAACACCCGCATCGCGGTTTCGAGACCGTGACCATCGTCTATTCAGGCGAGGTGGAACACCGCGATTCCTCGGGCGGCGGCGGCCGCATCGGCCCCGGCGACGTGCAATGGATGACGGCGGGCGCTGGCATCGTCCATCAGGAATATCACGGCGAGGAGTACGCGAAAAAAGGCGGCCCCTTCGAGATGATTCAATTGTGGGTGAACCTGCCCGCGAAACACAAAATGGTCGCGCCCGGTTATCAGGCCATCACCAGCTCGCAGATTCCCAGCGTGGCGCTGGACGGCGGCGCGGGCACGGTGCGGGTGATCGCGGGTAACTATAAAGGCCATGCGGGCCCGGCGCACACCTACACGCCGATGAATCTCTGGGACCTGCGCTTGAAGGCGGGCGCGCATGCCGGGTTCAGCGTGCCCGCCGGGCACACCACCGGCCTGTTCGTGCTGCGCGGCCGGGTGAGATTGACGAGCGGCGACGAGATCGGCGAGGCGGAGATGGCCGTGCTGGAGCGCGAAGGCGAAGAGCTCGCCTTGGATGTGATGGAGGACACCACCTTGCTGTTGTTGAACGGCGAACCCATCGCCGAGCCCGTGGTCGGTTACGGGCCCTTCGTGATGAACACGCAAGCGGAGATCGAACAAGCCATCCGCGATTATCAACAAGGCCGCATGGGGCGCATCGCGGCCTCGGGCTGAGGGCCACCACAGGCGAAGGCCCAATTTGTGATCCAACACCTTCGGTGGTGATGTGTCGTGCCGCCTGGAGGCGATCCGCCCGCCCATGGGCGCATCGTCCGTGGCGCGTCGAAAGTTCATGGAAAAACCGTCTCGTCCTTGCAAGCACAAACAGCGAACAACCACGAAGCCGACAGATTTTATCAGCTGCGAACGCCCCGCAAACCCCTTGATCGCGCCGAGGCCCAAGCGGGATAAGCATCTTATCTGCAGGGTGGGTAATCCGGCGCGCAGACCACGGCCATGTGCTGTGGCCGGCCAACGATATCACCCGGTGTTCACACGCACGTCACAATGCGCGTTTAGGCTTCGCGGTGGCTGTCTGTATCACTGCATGCGCATCAGGCGCAGTCAGCAAGCCCACCTCATTTCAATATTCAATAATGGAGTATGAACATGAAAAAGCGATCTCTCCTAACGGTTGCCATCGGCACCATCCTGTCTACGGGCACGTTTGCCGCCCCTAGCGTCACCGGCCCCATGCATTTCGACCCCATTGCCGCTTCGGCCTACGGCCTGGAGAGCGATCCCAGCATCGCGACCCAGCCCTGGGTGATTCCCGCAGGCTATCAGCAATACATCGTGTCCGACGAATCCGACTTGGATATCTACGCGGGCAATGACTGGCATGACATGAACACGGTCAACGAGAGCGGCAAGTCAGCGGGTAATTTTCTTTACCGCACCCACGAGGTACGCCCCAGTTCGGCGAATGATCCCGCCAACTCAGCGCGCAATGACGGCGGCAGCGGCGGCGCCTTGTCGGTGGTCGACCTGAGAACGGGCGCGACCAAGGAACTCACCGGCCGTGCGGATTGGGAAGCACTTGATGGCCTGTTGTGGACGCCATGGCAGACCCTGCTGTTCGCGGAGGAAGTGGGCAGCTCGACACGGCCCGACCCCGACGCACCCCAGGCCACCAGCGGCCTACTCTATGAAGTAAAGCTGGTAAGTCGCGACCCGACGACGATGGAGAGCGTGACGGTGCGGCCCTTGCTCGGCGCCCTGGCGCATGAAGGCATCGAGACCGACGCCGAGGGTAATGTGTATGTCATCGACGAAGACCGGCGCGGTTCGATCTATAAGTTCGTGCCCGAATCCTACGGTGATTTGAGCAGCGGCCAATTGTACGCACTCAAGGTCGATAACGGTGCCAAGACTGGCCCCGCGCAGTGGGTGGCCCTCGACATGAGCCAGGTGCAGATCAACGCGCGGGTGGCGGCACAAGCCGCGGGCGCCACTGAATTTTGCCGCCCGGAAGACATCGAGCGCATCGGTAGCATCCTCTATGCCGCGCTGACCTGCGAAGACGTGGATAATGCCGCGAACATTAATGGAGCCGGCGCGATCCTTGCGATCGAACTCGGCAAGCAAGCCGCTGCCCACTACGTGGTGGCCCCGGGCAAAAACGCCCCTGTCGAGATGCAACCCTCCGCCACCACGCCCGGCATGACCGGTTTCAAGAGCCCCGACAACCTGGCCGATGGCCCGGATGGCAAACTATGGATCGTCGAGGACAATGCCTTCAGCGACATCTGGGTCTACGATCCAAACTCCAGCGATGCCAACAAGGACGGTTATCGCGATGGCGTGCACCTGTTCGCCTCGCTGAAGGACAAACCGGCGGAAGGCACCGGCATCTACTTCGGTAAGGACCCACGCACCCTGTGGGTGAATGTGCAGCACTCTGGCACCGGCAATGACAAAACCATCGCTATCACCAATCGCAAACACCCCGGTTTTGCCCTTGGCGATGAATGATCTCGCACTGGCGTAGTATTCCGGTCAGCGCATCATGAAGGATGCACGCGGCGCCAGAAGGCGCCGCATTTTTTTTATGCCTGTGCAAAGCAGATGTTCGCCTCACGGCGCAACCCTGATGCAAGCCCCGCTGCGGCTCGGTCAGGCGTCCGCCCCTTCGACGCGCCAAGGAACGCGGGGGCGAGACGCCTCCGATAAGTGCGAGGAGTCCTCCGACTTGGTGGGCGCCGTGACGAGGTGTACGGCCGCGCGTGGCGGCGGACACAGAACGGCCATGCCAGGATGGCATTATTCAGGGCTCTTATAATCGCAAGACCGGTGTCGACGCACACACGGACGAGCGCAGCCTTTCCTATGGACCGCGATATGTCATCATCGCCGCTTCCCCGCACACCCCATCTGAGATACTAGCCTCTCCATGCGCGCGCCGCGCCGTTGCCTTCCGCCCGCCCTGTCGACACCGACTCACAATCAATACAACCCCGTCCCTCGCCTGTGCTAACGTAGCCTCATGGACGAGACTAAACCCACATCACCCGCCGCGCCGCTGACCCTGCGGCGGGTGGCCATCGACACCTACCGCGAAAACGTAGCCTATCTGCATCGCGATTGCGCGGTGTACCGCGCCGAAGGATTTCAGGCATTATCGAAGGTGGAAATCTGCGCCAACGGCGCCCGTATCCTCGCGGTGCTCAATGTGGTGGACGACGCCTCCATCGTCGACGAACATCAACTGGGTCTCTCCGAGCAGGCCTTCGAGCAACTGCGGCTCGCCGAGGGCAGCCCGATTCAAATCGATCACGCCGAACCGCCGCGCTCCATGGACGCGGTGCGGCGCAAGATGGCGGGCGAACGCCTCAGCGCCGAAGATTTTCGCGCCATCGCCTTCGAGATCACCGATCACCGTTATTCGAAAATGGAGATGGCGGCCTTTTTAGTCGCCTCGGCCCAGGCGGGGCTGGACCGCGACGAGGTGCTGCATCTCACTCGCGCGATGGTGGAGTCCGGTGAACGCCTCGATTGGCAGGAAGACTTGGTGGCCGACAAACATTGCATCGGCGGCATCCCCGGCAACCGCACCTCGATGCTGGTGGTGCCCATCGTCGCGGCGCACGGCATGTTGATTCCGAAAACCTCCAGCCGCGCCATCACCTCGCCCGCCGGCACCGCCGACACCATGGAGGTGCTGGCCGAGGTGAATCTCACCCCCGAGGCCTTGCACGAACTAGTGCGGCATCAACGCGGCTGCCTGGCCTGGGGCGGCACGGCGCGCCTCGCCCCCGCCGACGATGTGTTGATCTCGGTGGAACGTCCGCTGGGCATCGATGCGCCGGGACAGATGGTGGCCTCCATTCTCGCCAAAAAAGTCGCGGCGGGCGCCACGCATCTGCTCATCGACATCCCCGTGGGACCCACCGCCAAGGTGCGTCATATGCGCGAGGCCCTGCAATTGCGCAAGCTCTTCGAATACGTCGGCGACAGCCTCGGACTGCATCTGGAAGTCATCATCACCGACGGCCGCCAACCCATAGGGCGTGGCATCGGCCCGGTGCTGGAGACGCGCGACGTGATGCAAGTCTTGGAAAATGATCCACAGGCACCGGCGGACCTGCGGCAGAAATCGCTGCGTCTCGCCGGCCGCGTGCTGGAATTCGACCCGGACGTGCGCGGCGGCCAGGGTTATGACATTGCCCGCGACATCCTCGACTCCGGCCGCGCCCTGGCCAAGATGAACGCCCTGGTCGCCGCGCAAGGCCCGCGCCGCGAACGCTACGCCTTGGGTGAGATCACCTATGAGATCAACGCACCGCAAACGGGTGTCGTCACCGGCATCGACAATTTTCTGCTGGCGCGTATCGCGCGCATGGCGGGCGCGCCCATGGATAAAGGCGCGGGCGTGGACTTGTTGAAAAAACTCGGCGAAGCGGTGAAGCAAGGCGAACCACTGTATCGCGTGCACGCCCAATTCAACGCCGATTTTAAATTCGCGCGCGCCTTTAACGAGGAACACGGCAGCGGCTACCGCATCGGCACGGCGGACGAGGTGCCAAAACTGTATGTGGAGTTTTAGGCGGTGCTATCACGGCAGACTTCATACACGAGCCGTTTATTATCTTGCAAAAATAACCAGACCCAATCCCCGCGCCGTAATACAACCGTTAACGAACGGCAAAAAACCATCACCCGTCTAAGCAACCACGTGGCGGGAAACAAAAACTTACCCGCCAACATGCGCAACGAAAGTCTCTGGCTTTTTTATAACGGAGCACAAGAAAACTTCATGAACGACACCCTGCTGCTTGGCTTTCCCGAATACGCCGCACCCGCGCGCAGCTTGGCCAATTGGCTGAAGCTGCCGTATGCAACCATCGAGCTGCATCGCTTCCCCGACGGCGAAAGCAAGGTGAAACTGCCCGCGAGCTTGCCCGCAAGCCTCATCCTCTGCCGCAGCCTGAATCAACCCAACGACAAGCTCATCGAATTATTATTGAGCGCCGAAACCGCCCGCGCCGCTGGCGTGCGTCAACTCATTCTGGTTGCGCCTTATCTATGCTATATGCGTCAAGACATCGCTTTCTCACCCGGCGAAGCGGTGAGCCAAGGCATCATCGCCGCCTGGCTAGCGCGCCTGTTCGACGGCGTGATTACGGTCGATCCGCACTTGCATCGCATCAACAGTTTAACGGAGGTGATGCCCAATACCCATGCGGTTAGCCTGAGCGCGGATAAGTTAATCGCCGCGTTGCTGCAATCGCGGACGCGCCATCCGCTGCTGGTAGGACCTGACAGTGAATCACGACAATGGGTGGCGCGCATTGCGGCGCACGCGGGCTGTGACTTCATCATCGCCGAAAAACAACGGCTGTCCGATCACGAGGTGCGCATCACGCTGCCGCCAGGGGAACTGCGCGGCCGTACCGCGGTCATCATTGACGATATCGCGAGCACCGGCCGCACGCTCGCCGCCACCGCGACATTGTTGCGCGAAGCGGGCGCGGCGGCGGTACACTGTTGCATAACCCACGCCTTGTTCGCGGAGAATGCTGAACAAGAATTGCAGCAAGCCAGCGTGCAAGAAATTTGGAGCAGCGACAGCATACCGCACGCCAGCAACGCATTTTCCCTCGCGCCCTTGCTCGCCGAGGCCATAGAAGGATAAGGAGAACACATGCCCAGCAACCCGTTTCAGATGATTGCATTCATCATCGTGCTGGGGCTGCTGCTGACCTTTATCCAAATCGGCGTGCTCACCATCGCCTTCGAAAAACTCGGGCTCTCGACGCAGTCGGCGTTTCTCTTATTGTTCTGCTCCTTATTCGGCAGCGGCATCAACCTGCCCTTGATAAAGGTAAACGCCGAACGCCCTCCGGCGGACAGCATCCCCGAACACTTGCGCACCCTATTAGAATACAATCTGCGCCGCTTCAACGGCACCACCCTCCTCGCCGTTAATGTCGGCGGCTGCATGATCCCGGTGCTGTTTTGTTATTACTTGTTGCAACACCACCCGATACCGCTGCACGATGCCGTCATCGCCACCGTGATCGTGGCGCTCATCAGCCGGCTCACCAGCCGCCCAGTGCCAGGCCTAGGAATAGGCATGCCGATCTTCGTCGGCCCCATCGCCGCGGCGGTGACGGCGGTGGGCATCAACCCCGAGCTCAGCGCACCGCTGGCTTACATCTGCGGCACCCTGGGCGTATTGATCGGCGCCGATCTACTGCGGCTGCGCGACATCCGCAAAATGGGCGCCCCCACCGCCTCCATCGGTGGCGCCGGTACTTTCGATGGCATTTTCATCACCGGTATTGTCGCCGTATTACTGGCTTAAATAAGGGTTTACTTGTACAGCAACAAGAAGTTCCAGGCATAGGCTTAGACCACATCTAAGCGCACGCCCTGCTGATGAGAGTGTGATAGCATCGCAAACATCAAAGAGGCATTTAGGCGATAATAAATAATCGGTGGCGGCACCATGGATAAACATGAGTACACGCTGAGCGAGCTGAATAAAAGCATTCCTTTGTCGCAGAAACTCAATTTCGTGCACAAGGCGCTTGCCCAGCACCTGCCCGAAGTGGACCGCATCTCGGTCGCGGTATACGACCCTAAAACCGATTTGCTGAAAACCTTCATCCATTCCAGCGGCGGCGCCGACCCGCTGTCCAATTATCAAGCCCTGCTCAGCGGACTCGACTCCTTGCAAGAAATCATCCGCACGGGCAAGCCGCGCGTGGTGAACAATATTGGCCTGGACTACCACGGCAAGCAAGAGCACAGCCGTAAGATCAGCGTGCAAGGTTACGGTTCCAGCTATACCTTGCCCATGTATCTCAATGGTGTTTTTTTCGGTTTCGTGTTCTTTAACTCCTATCAGAAAAACGCCTTCGCGGAGTCCGCGCTGGAGAGCTTGGATCTATACGGCCATTTGATCTCACTCACGGTGATTAACGAACTAACCCTGTTCCACACCATGCTGGCGGCGGTAAAGACCGCGCGCGATATGACCGCCCACCGCGACGTTGAGACTGGCGCCCACCTCGATCGCATGTCGCGCTTCGCGCGCCTCATCGCCAAGGTTCTAGCACCGAAATACAACTTTAACGATGAAGACATCGAGCATATTTTCCTCTTCGCGCCCTTGCACGACATCGGCAAAATCAGCGTGCCCGACAGCATTTTGCACAAACCCAAACACCTCAATCCGCAAGAATTCGAGATCATGAAGCAACACGCGGTGAAGGGCCGTGAGATGATCGACAGCATGCTCGCGGAGTTCAATCTGGAATCCTTGCCGTATGTCGACACCCTGCGCCACATCACCGAACTGCATCACGAAAAAATCGACGCCAGCGGCTATCCGCATGGCCTCAAGGGCGATGAAATCCCCATCGAGGCGCGCATCATCGCGGTAGCGGACATCTTCGACGCCCTCACCAGTCAGCGCCCTTACAAAGCGGCCTGGGCCAATGACCAAGCCTTCGCCTTGCTGCGCACCTTGGCGGGTCGTAAATTAGACGCCGACTGCGTCCAGGCGCTCGTGGATAACCGTGACAAGGTAGAGCGGATTCAAGATCAGTTTGGTTCCAAAAACAGCTTGTCCGGCAACGCGAACTAAGGCACATGCGATCTTAGCCCTTAACACCGCCCAGCTCGCCGCGTAGAATCGCGGCTGTTTCAGCAATCGACGCGACCACCCGCAATGAGCTCCAAATCCATATTGATCACCGGCTGTTCCAGCGGCATCGGCCTGTGTTGCGCGCGGGGTTTGCAGGCGCGCGGTTACCGTGTCTTCGCCAGCGCGCGCAAGGCCGAAGATGTGGCGGCGCTGCAAGACCAGGGACTGGAAGCGCTGCAATTGGATCTCGACGACTCAAACTCAATTATCACGGCGGTGGATGAGGTGCTCACACGCACCGGCGGCACACTGGACGCGCTCTTCAATAACGGCGCTTACGGCCAGGCAGGCGCGGTGGAGGATGTAAGCCGCGCCGTTTTGCGCGCCCAGTTCGAGACGAATTTATTTGGCACGCAGGAACTCAGCAACCGCATCATCCCCGTCATGCGCGCGCAAGGCCATGGCCGCATCGTCTATAACAGCTCCTTACTCGGCCTGGTGGCCATGCCCTATCGTGGCGCCTATAACGCCAGTAAGTTCGCCCTCGAAGGTCTCGTCGATACCCTGCGGCTGGAATTGGCGGGCAGCGGCATCCATATCGCTCTAATAGAACCCGGACCGATCAAGAGCCGCTTCCGCGCCAATTCTCTCGCCACTTTTCAGCGCAACATCGACATTGAACGCAGCGCGCACCGTGCCCACTACGAGGGCGTGCTCAAACGCCTGGAAAAAATCGGCCCCGCCGCCCCCTTCACCCTACCGCCCGAAGCGGTGTTAAAACGCCTGATTCACGCCTTGGAGCACCCGCGCCCCCGGCGCCGCTATCCCGTAACGCTACCCACTTACCTGTTCGCCGTAGCCCGGCGTGTGTTACCCTACGCGGCCCTCGACTGGATGCTGGCGCGCATATCCCGCAACGAGAATCGTTGACAACTTCGCGCGCCCCGGCGATTATCACAACAGCAATCCAGCTAGTTTTATACGCA
The DNA here is from genome assembly GCA_947259075.1 of uncultured Gammaproteobacteria bacterium. Taxonomy (GTDB): domain Bacteria; phylum Pseudomonadota; class Gammaproteobacteria; order DRLM01; family DRLM01; genus CAKKSB01. The sequence continues at coordinate 138,529 of CAMYKQ010000057.1, forward strand.
TGATTTCTTTAGAATTTTGAGAGAGAGAGCCCGATGGCGAGCCAAGCACAGAATCCCAATAGCTACCGCAGCCGACACCAACTCAGCGCCGCGGGCAAAACCTATTCTTATTTCTCTCTCACGGAATTGGCGAAGGCGGGTTTCCCGCAAGTCGCCCAACTGCCTTTTTCCATTCGCATTCTGCTGGAAAATTTGTTGCGTCATGAAGACGGCGTCACGGTGAAGAAAGAGGACATCGCCGCCGTCGCCAATTGGGACGCCAAGGCCGAACCCGAGAAAGAGATTTTTTTCATGCCGGCGCGCGTGCTGCTGCAAGACTTCACCGGCGTGCCCGCGGTGGCCGATCTCGCCGCCATGCGCGCGGCGCTCAAGCAATTGGGCGGCAAACCCGAACGTATCAATCCCTTCGTACCGGCGGAGCTGGTGATCGACCACTCGGTGCAAGTGGATCAATACGGCAGCGCCAATGCCTTCAAGAACAACGTGGTCAAGGAATTCGAGCGCAACCAGGAACGCTACGAGTTTTTGCGCTGGGGCCAAAACGCCTTCGATAACTTCAGCGTGGTGCCGCCGGGCAGCGGCATCGTGCATCAAATCAATTTGGAACATTTGGCGCGCGTCGCCATGACCGCCGGACAAAACGGTGACACCTTCGTTTATCCCGACACCGTCATCGGCACTGACTCGCACACCACCATGATTAACGGCCTGGGCGTGCTGGGCTGGGGCGTGGGCGGCATCGAAGCCGAAGCCGCGATGCTCGGTCAACCGAGCTCGATGCTGGTGCCGCAAGTCGTGGGCCTCAAGCTCAGCGGCAAACCGCAAGCCGGCGTCACCGCCACTGACATCGTGCTTACCGTCACTCAGGTGCTGCGTAAGCACGGCGTAGTGGGTAAGTTCGTGGAATTTTTCGGTCCCGGTTTGGCGCACCTCGCGCTGGCCGACCGCGCCACCATCGCCAATATGGCGCCCGAATACGGCGCCACCTGCGGCATCTTCCCCGTCGACGACAAGACCATCGCCTATTTGAATCTGACCGGCCGCGAAAAATCCGTGCCGCTGGTAGAGGCTTATTACAAGGCCCAAGGCCTGTGGCATGACGGCACGCAGGCGGACGCGGTGTACTCGTCGCTGGTCGATTTCGATCTCGCCAGTGTCGAGCCCAGCCTGGCGGGACCGTCGCGGCCGCAAGACCGCGTCACCCTGCCCGAGGTGCGCAAATCATTCCGCAAGGCGCTGGTGAAACAATACGAAGGCGAGACCGCGCATCTGGAAAAAGAAGACGTCACCCGCTGGCTGGAAGAAGGCGGCCAGCCGATGTTGATCGCCCCCGAATACATGGAGGCGCACCCCGACAACGGCATGGACATCTTCGGCAAATGCGTGCCGGTGCGCCAACCCAACGGCCTGGCCTACAGCCTGTGTCACGGCTCGGTGGTGATCGCGGCCATCACCAGTTGCACCAACACCTCCAATCCCTCGGTGCTGATCGCCGCCGGCCTGCTCGCGCGCAACGCCGTGCGCCGCGGTCTACACGTGAAACCGTGGGTGAAGACCAGCTTCGCGCCCGGCTCCAAGGTCGTCACCGAATACATGAAGGACGCCGACTTGATGCCCTTCATGGAGGCGCTGGGTTTCCACTTGGTGGGTTATGGCTGCACCACCTGCATCGGCAACAGCGGCCCGCTGCCGGAACATATCGCCAAGGCCATCACCGACGGCGACCTCGCCGCGGCATCGGTATTGTCCGGCAACCGCAACTTCGAAGGCCGCGTCAATGCGCTGGTGCGCGCTAATTACTTAGCCTCGCCGCCGCTGGTGGTGGCCTACGCCTTGGCGGGCAATCTCAATCTTGATCTGACCCGCGACCCGCTGGGCGCCGATCCCAACGGCGAGTACGTCTATTTGAAAGACATCTGGCCGACCAACGAAGAGATCCTCGACTTGGTGGAGACCCATGTCACCGCCGCGCAGTTCCAGCGCCAATACGCCGATGTCTTCGCCGGCGACGAGGAGTGGCGCACCTTGCCCGTTCCCACCGGCGAGTTATATCAATGGCGCGGCGATTCGACCTACATTAAAGAACCGCCCTTCTTTAAAGACATGGGACTGCAACCGGCGCCGTTCACTGATATCAAGAGCGCGCGCGTGCTGGCGCTACTGGGCGATTCGGTCACCACCGATCACATCTCACCGGCCGGCAGCATCGGGCAAAAGAGTCCGGCGGGCCGCTACCTGATCGAGCAGGACGTGGACGTGAAGGACTTCAATTCCTACGGCGCGCGCCGCGGCAATCACGAAGTGATGATGCGCGGCACTTTCGCCAATATCCGCATCCGCAACAAAATGGTGCCGGGTGTTGAGGGCGGTGAAACCAAACACCTGCCCGGCGGCGAACAGATGAGCATCTACGACGCGGCAATGAAATACGCTGAAGAAAAAACACCGTTGATCGTCGTCGCCGGCAAGGAATACGGCACCGGCTCCTCGCGCGACTGGGCCGCCAAGGGCCCGCGTCTGCTGGGCGTGCGCGCGGTCATCGTCGAGAGCTTCGAACGTATTCATCGCTCCAATCTCGTAGGCATGGGTGTATTGCCGCTGCAATTTCTGCCCGGTGAAAATGCCGGAACCCTCGGCCTCAGCGGTGAAGAAACTTTCGACATCGCCGGCCTAGGCACGCTCACGCCCGGTCAGCAGTTGCAGGTCGTCGCCACGGCATCAGATGGCACGACGAAAAGCTTCACCGTGCGCTCACGCATCGACACCGCCAATGAAGTTGAATACGTGCGTCATGGGGGCATCTTGCCTTACGTGTTGCGCCAATCTCTGAGTAAATAATATGCGACGTAATCTCATTCCCGCCCTGGCCCTGTGCTGGGGCGGCGCGGCCCATGCCGTGGTCAATATCGAAGACATCCGCCCCGGCGACCCGCAAGAAGGCTACTCCGGCAGCGCCAACTTCGCGGTGAGCGGCAAGTCGGGCAACGCGGATAAATTGGCCGTCGATGCCGGCGGCCGCCTGCAATGGCACCGTGACCTCATCACCAATTTCGCCATTCTCAATTACGCCTATGGCCAAAGCCGGGGCGTGCGCGACACCAACAGAACATTCTTTCACTTACGGCATATTCAAGAGGCCGGACCGGCGCACTCCTACGAAGCCTTCACCCAAGTGGAAACCAACGAGTTCACCCGTCTGTCTTTTCGCAACCTCATCGGCGGCGGCGCGCGTTTCACCTTGCAGAAAAATCCGGCGGTGCGCAGCACCCACCTTGGTGTAGGTCTGTTCTATTCCGTCGAAGTGTTGGACAAACAAGCCGGCCTCACCGACGACGGCCTCAGTGACTTATGGCGTTTCAATGTCTACATCAGCCACAAGCGCCGCTTGAATAGTCAGATGCAGCTCGTCAGCACCACCTATTATCAACCGGGAATCGGCAACCCCGGTGACTTCCGCCTCATGGAACAAGCGGCGCTCAATGTCAAAATGACCGAGCAGCTCTCACTGAAAATCGCGCTCGATATTCTCCACGACAACCGTCCGCCGCAAAGCGTGGAAAAGACCGACACCAGTTACAGTACGGGCATTGAATATCAGTTTTAGATTTTAGTAACCGCGGATTGCCGCGCCCCCTATTCATGGGAACACCCTTTAAGATTTACCGGGAGTAATGCGCCGTGCGTCCGCCGCGAGCAAGACGGCTTAACCAGCTGCCGTCTTATTTCGCCATCACGATCAAGACCGAATCTTGAATTAGACTGGCCAAATTCGCGAGGTCACCGTCTTGCGCGGGCAGTTCACTCAAGGCCACCGTGCCGTTGGCGAGGGTGTGCAGCATGTTTTCTAAATAGGCCACCTTCACCGCATAATTCACCGCACCCATCGGCATCGCATCACTCGCTTTACCAGTAGAGGTAGTACCCAGCATTGAGGTCACGATGCCAACGACCTCGCCCTTCATATTCAACAAAGGACCGCCGCTGTTGCCCGACTGTATCGGCACGCTGATCTGAAAAGTACGGGGATTGTCTTGATAACCCGACTCGCCACTGATAATGCCATTGGCCAGTTTCGGCGCCTTACCCATGACATCGATACGCGGAAAGCCGATGGTGAACACACTGCTGCCCAGACGCGCCCCCGTTTTCGCGAGCGGCAGAGAACGCGGCAAGGCCTTGCCATCGATCACCTTCAACAAGGCGATATCATTCTCAGCATCCGACATCACGACAACGGCCTGAATCTCATCGCCATGCACCGTCATCAAGGTGATCTGCTCACTGCCCGCCACCACATGATGATTAGTCACCACATAAGCACCCGCCACCGGCCAACCGGTACCCAGCGAGACGGGCACGCTATCTGATGCCAGACTGGCATCACGCATGGCGGGGAGATCGCCCAAACGAGCCTTGAGATCCACCAAGGATGCATGTGCCGGGTCATAACGCAGCAAGGCTTGATACGCATCGCGGGCATCGTTCAGCTTAGATTGTGCTATGTACGCAGTGGCGGCTTTACTCAACCATTGAGCCGCCTCGTTCACATCGCGCTCGACACCTTTACCCATGCCATAGATCATGCCGAGATTGTATTGCGCGCCGGGATGATTTTGCACGGCCGCGCGACGCAGCCATTGGATACCTTCCTCGGCGTTCCGCGCTATGCCGTCGCCTTCCACATACAGCATGCCCAGATTGAATTCCGCGATCGCCAGACCTTGCTCAGCCGATTTTTTATACCAGGTGGCGGCCGTTTCGATATTACGCGCCACGCCCTCACCCAGCGCATACATCAAGGCCAGATTAAATTGTGCGCCGCCGTGCCCCTGTTCCGCGGCGGCGCGGTACCACTTAATCGCCTGCATCGCGTCATGCGGCACGCCGCGGCCGTAATCATAGGCACCGCCCAGACTCACTTGGGCGCTGGCATTGCCGGATTGCGCGAGGGGGAGCCAAATTTGCACCGCGGCTGAATAATCACCCCGTTCATTGAGTGTCCAGGCCCGTGCCAGCGCGGAGTCCACCTCCGGCGCCGCTTGCGTCAAATTCGTCAGCGCGAAAAATGCTATCAGCAATATAAAGCGCTTGGCGGCGAACCCTAGCAAAAAAGCGCTGCGTACACGACGCAAGCGGCTCTCACCACTCCATCCATAACCCTGCCGCAAGTCCACTGATAAGTCGCTCATTTTTCACCACCCGCATCGCGATAAACACCGGGTAATTTGTCGACAGCTCACCATTTAAACTTTATGCACGCCCAGAAAATCCCCGGCTCAGCGGGTAGTCCAGTAAAGCATATCGCCAGGTCATTACACGGTAATAACGCACGAAAATACGGTTAAAAATCACGCGATGTCACTCACGCCATTGAGCATATTTGCAATTGTTGACACTGAGCGACGAGCATATCTCGAAATATTACCTATACTTCAACACGACGGATCACCAGCCACGGGCGTCAAAGCAGAAATCGTCAGGGTGATTTTTTACCATCAACTTAATCAGAACAGGAGACAAACCATGAGGCACAGTACCGCACTCAAAGCCTCTTCGTTCGTACTGCTAGCCTTCGCGCTGGGCGCATGCAGCACCACGGAGACCAAAACCAGTTCAATTGATGCCGATGCGCGGCTTGCGGAAATTCAGCAGCGCCAAGCCGACTTAAAAGCCCAAGAATCAAAAATCGCCGAAAGCAAGCGCAGCCTGCAACAAAAGCAAGCCCAGTTAGATCAAGAAGCCGCGCGTTTAAAACAGGCCGAGGCCGATGCACGCGCCGCCGCCGAGCGTACCGCTCAACGACAAACCACCCCCATGCAAACCGCGTCCAATGAAATGCTGCCGCCCGCCAAAGCGGGGCAGTGTTATGCGCGCGTCTTCGCGCCACCGCAATATGACCGGGTGACTGAACGGGTTTTACAGCGCGCCGCCTCAGAACGTATCGAGGTGATTCCCGCCAAGTACGAGACGGTGACCGAACGCGTGCTGGTTCAGGCTGAATCCGAACGCCTCGAGGTTATTCCCGCGACCTATAAATGGGTGGAAGAGCGAGTGATGATCAAACCCGCCACGCAACGCATCCAGGAAGTACCGCCAGCGTACGAGACGGTGACCGAACAAGTGCTGATAAAAGCGGCGCACACGATGTGGAAAAAAGGCACCGGCCCCATTCAGAAGGTCGATCAAGCCACGGGTGAGATCATGTGTCTCGTCGAAGTGCCTGCCCAATACCAGACCGTGACCAAGCGTGTGCTCAAAACGCCGGCGACTACTCGAGTGACCGAGATCCCCGCCGTTTTCGAGACGGTGAAACAACGGGTCATAGACCAGCCCGCCTCCACCCGCGTCGTGAAGATTCCCGCCAAATATGACACGGTGAAGGTCACCAAGCTGGTGCAAGCAAGTCAAGAAAAACGCATCCCCATCGCCGAGGAATACGCTACCGTCACCAAGATGGTGATGAGCTCCGAGGGTAAAATGGAATGGCGTGAAATTCTCTGTGAAACCAATACCACCCCCACCCGCATCAGCCAGTTGCAACAAGCCTTGACAAAGGCGGGTTACAACCCCGGCCCGGCGGACGGCATCGTGGGTACGCAGACCATCGCCGCGGTAAACGCCTTCCAAAAAGATAAAGGCCTGCCGGTGGATAAATATCTGAATGTCACCACCCTGCAAGCCTTGGGTGTTAGCCCGCGCTGATTCCCGCACCGAATGCGCCTAGCGCATATCCCCCTTCGGGCCCCTATTGGGGCCCTTTTTTTATTCCCTTCCCGCGCCCCCTTAGAAGCAACAAAATGCCCTACTTCTCATTCGATGATACAATCGCGTCCCTAAAGCCAGGCCGTGAGCTAAAATCAGGCTCTAGCCCGTTTCTAACCTAAGCCGTTCCCGTATTCATCATGCACAGCGCCCGCGACCTCTTCTCCTACCGTAAATACTGGGCCCAGCGCTTCGGTACCGCACCGTATTTGCCTATGTCGCGCGAAGAAATGGACGTGCTGGGCTGGGACAGCTGCGACATCATCATCGTCAGCGGCGACGCCTATGTGGATCACCCCAGCTTCGGCATGGCGGTGATCGGCCGCATGCTGGAGGCGCAGGGTTTCCGCGTCGGCATCATCGCCCAGCCGGACTGGACCTCGGCGGCGGACTTCACCAAGCTGGGCCGCCCCAACCTGTTCTTCGGCGTCACCGGCGGCAATATGGACTCCATGGTCAACCGCTACACCTCCGATCGTAAAATCCGCTCCAATGATGCCTACACCCCCCACGGCGCCGGTGACAAACGTCCCGACCGCGCGGTGACGGTATACGCGCAACGCTGCCGCGAGGCCTATAAAGATTTACCCGTCATCATCGGCGGCATCGAGGCCAGTCTGCGCCGCATCGCCCACTACGATTACTGGTCCGACACCGTGCGCCGCTCGGTGCTCTTGGATTCAAAGGCGGATTTGCTGGTGTACGGCAACGCTGAACGCCAGATCGTCGACATCGCCCATCGCCTCGCCGCGGGCGAGCCCATCGCCGCCATCACCGATCTGCGCGGCACGGCGTACATTTCTCGCGGCCTGCCCGAGGGCTGGACCGAGATTGACTCCAGCCACATCGACGAACCGGGCCGGGTGGATGCCCATCCCGACCCCTATGCGATGGGCGCGGCCAATGCCGCGAGCTGCGAGACGCAAAAAGACAAAGAAAGCGCCGCGGACGTAAAGGTCGTCCGCTTTCAACGCCGGGTTATAAAACACGATCGCGAGCGCAGCGTGATTCGCATGCCCTCCTACGAGGCGGTAAAAGACGACGCTGTGCTCTACGCCCATGCCTCGCGGGTGCTGCATCTCGAAACCAATCCCGGCAATGCGCGCGCCTTGGTCCAGCGCCACGGTCAGCGCGATGTCTGGATCAATCCGCCGCCCATCCCGCTCACCACCAAGGAGATGGACGGGGTCTTCGGCCTGCCCTACACGCGGCAACCGCACCCGAGTTACGGCGCGGCCAATATCCCGGCCTATGAGATGATCCGCTTTTCGGTGAACATCATGCGCGGCTGCTTCGGCGGCTGTACCTTCTGCTCCATCACCGAACACGAAGGCCGCATCATTCAAAGCCGTTCCGAAGAATCCATCATCCGCGAGATCGAAAGCATCCGCGACACCGTGCCCGGCTTCACCGGGGTGATCTCCGACGTCGGCGGCCCCACCGCCAATATGTACCGCCAGCGCTGCAAGAGTCCGGAGATCGAATCCGCCTGCCGCCTGCCGTCCTGCGTCTACCCCGACATCTGCTCCAATCTCGACACCAGCCACACGCCGCTGATCAATCTATATCGCCGCGCGCGCGCCCTGCCCGGCATTAAAAAAATTCTCGTCGCTTCCGGCCTGCGCTATGACCTGGCGATCCGCTCGCCGGAATACGTGAAGGAACTGGTGCAGCACCACGTCGGCGGTTATTTGAAGATCGCCCCCGAACACACCGAGCAAGGCCCGTTGTCGAAGATGATGAAACCCGGCATGGGTGCCTACGACAAATTCAAGGAACTCTTCGACAAGTATTCAAAAGAGGCGGGCAAGGAGCAGTACTTGATTCCCTACTTCATCGCCGCCCATCCCGGCACCACCGATGAAGACATGTTGAACCTCGCCCTGTGGCTGAAACGCAACGGCTTTCGCGCCGATCAGGTGCAGAATTTTCTGCCCTCGCCCATGGCCACCGCCACGGCGATGTATCACTCGGGTAAAAATCCGCTGCGCAAAGTCACCCACGCCAGCGCGGAAGTCAGCATCCCCAAGGGGCTCAAGGTGCGCCGCCTGCACAAGGCCTTTCTGCGTTATCACGACGCCAATAACTGGCCGTTATTACGTGAGGCGCTGAAGCGCATGGGCCGCGCCGAGCTCATCGGCAACGGTAAGAAACACCTGATACCGGCCTGGCAGCCGGCCGGCACCGGCGGCGAAGCTGAGGGCACGCGGACTAAAACCAAGACGCCGCACACCAGCTTCCGTACTCAGCACACCCATGGCACGACGCACTCCCCGGCCTCGCGGCTGGACAATAGCAAAAAATCCAACCGTAAACCCGCACGCCGCGGCAAAGGACATTAATTTAGTCCGCGTGCAGGGTTCCTGCCTGCGCGTGCTTATCCGCAAGCCCGCGGCGATATCGCAATAACACGCTAAATCCAAGCAGCATCAGGCCGAGGCTGGACGGCTCGGGGATGACGAAGCGTAATTCACTCGTGGATTGATAACGGATATCCGGCCCATCCTGGCCATTGATCAGCCCGGTGACGGGGACGATCCCATCGAATTGCGCCGCCGGATCAACCGCGGTGAAAATGCTCGAGAGCGTGGTGCTGAAATTCACCGTGGTAAAGCTGCTGAGAAAAAAACTGGGATCAAGGTAGTTCACCGTGGCGGTGAAGCTGGCGGGTCCGCTCAAATTGAGCGTCACAACACCGGGGTAATCATCCGTCCCGATTTGATCCAAGGTGACCGCGGGGCCTGGGGTGATGGTGATCGTGCTGCTGAGCGCGGTTATGCTCGCGGAGAGAATCAGCATACCGTCGTTAAAACCCGTTCCCGCCAAATCGTCCGCATTCGCCGCGGCATGGTACCAAAGCTCCAGCACGTTCGGCGCGCCGGGCGCGAGTATCGAGTTCGTCACCGCCCCGACCACGGTCGATATTTGTTGCGGGGCTTTTATCATCATGGTGATCTCCGTCCCCGGCAACATAGAAATCGCCGGTGAGGGGCCTATCGTATCCTGCATACTGCCCAACTGCGTTTGCAGCAGCGTGTCGAAGGGCGTGACCGTGCCACTATTCGTAAAATCCGCGAAGGCGGGAACCGCGCCTAGCGCCAGGGCATTACCGGCTTGAAAAAAGAAGGTGTCGATCGTAGCGCCACCCGCCCCTGAACTCACCCCATCTTGATCAAAGCCAATAGGTCCAAACGTCAGGGACGTCGGCAGGGCCTCGGCCCTGGGCGCAAAACCCACGGCGACGGCAAGCCAGAAAATAACGGGGAGAAATGTGTTCGCCAAGTAACGCATCTTAAGCCTCTCTTTCAATCGACTCACCATGGAAAATGGCCAGCCTAATCTTAAGCTGATGTTCTTATGGCTTAACCTCAGTTGAAAATCGGACTGGATGTTTTTATATCCCGCAACGGCCGCGCTCGATCTTAAGCCGGTCCACGCTTAACTATAGTATAGAAAAGGGCATGCAACGTTCCGCTGACTGTTGCAAACCGCTTTTTCATGGTGGCTTGATTGGAATACAGCCGGAACCGTGGCGGAAGCCGATTTTCCATACCGTGCCGCCGGAGATTGCATGCATTAGCGCCGCCACTCAATACAGCTTGCCGCAAGCGCCGCGGCATGGCTTAAGCTTCTCGCAAATCGTCAAAAGCAAGAACGGGATTGCGCTGGAGCACTTATCGATGCCGCGGATCAAGCACCCGTATTGGCTTTGAAGCGGACCCGTCACACTGCAATGACTCAAACTATAAAGGGGTGCGATCACACAAATCGCACCCCTTTGATGAACGCCATGAGACACGCGCTATGGAGGGAGCGTGATCTCCACCGCGGCGGACAGATTATTATCCTCGTCGCTCTCCTCGACACGGCAGAACTCCGGCACGAACTCATCACCGCTGCAACTGTCCGCCAAACCCGTCAAGGACACGGTCTGTCCTCGCAGCGAGGCGAGGAAGGTCACGACGCCGGAGAAGGAGGCCTCTCTACCCGCGCCCAGGAGATCGTCCGTCCACGGATAAAAGATATCCGCCTCGCCGGGCACGGTGAATGCCGCCACGAAGGTGCTGCCGTCGGCCGTGGTGTATTGGGTGGAGGACTTGAAGATGGCGGCGTCCGAACTGCCCTGATTGCGCAGCGTCATGCGTACCGGCACCTGGATACCGTCCCGGGTCACGACCGCATCACCCGCCTGGGCGAAATTGGTGACGACCAAGTCGGGCGCGCCCTCGCCTGGACGAATGATACGTTCGCTGACGGGATCGACGTCGGCACCCGAGACGGTGAGCATGAATTCCTCGCCGTCGAAGCCGCTGAGATCCAATTCCGCCACCCCATCTTGCACTACGCCACGCGCGATCATCTCACCATCGAGATTTTGCGCCACCACGAACACCGGTTCCAAACCGAAGGGCGGGCAGGTCAAACACGGCGGCTCGGGGATCACCGGCACTTTGACCACCGCGGCCTCGAAGACCAGTGAACCGATGACGATCGACAACGGGGGTTTGGACTTGACTTCCACCGTGGGATCACCCATCACGCTGTAGATGAGCATATGCTGACGCGTCTGGGTGAAGTCGCTGCCTAAACGCTCGGAACGCAGATACAGTTTGGCGTGATTGAGTATGTCGCCCACTTTTCTAATCGACGTCGCGCCACCGTATGCCACTACATCGGGCCAAGTGGCATCGAACAAACCCTTGGCCAGATCGTTGTTGAACCAGGTGCCGCTGGAACGGCTGTCACCGATCACCGCGATGGCGCCATCGGATTTACGCACGAAGGTCTCACCCCAATACACGCTGCCGACGCCGGGCCCGTAACCGCCCGGCTCGGTGTTCGCGGGCAAATCGACGGTTTCATTGTCGAAAATGCCGCTAGCGCAGTTCACGCTGTACACCACCGGGAAGCGATTATTGCTGACGCTAATACTGGCCAGATTGCCACTGGAGAACGACGGCGTACCCCAGCCGCTCCACCAGCCGTGGTCGCGGTGATAGAGAATCGAGGTGCCGGTATTGGTGGCATTGATGATATCGGTGGTATTACCCGTCCAGGGAAACACCGGCTTACGCAAGGCGAGCGGCACGGGCACATTATCGACATACAGCGTCGGCGAACTCCCCGCCGCGGTACTGTAGATGCGTTGAATACTGAAATTCTTCGGGATCAATCTGTCGCGGATAAACTCCGAAGTTTGCGCGAAGGCGCGTTCCGCCTTGCCATCCAGATTATTGTCTTGAAACTGCGCGGCAAAGGTCATGCGCGAATAATAACTGGAGCCGAAGAGCGCCCCCGGCGGCGGATTATTCTCGAAGGCAATGACGTTACTCACCATTTGCTGCGCCTGAATCAGCGTGTCCACCGGGAAGCGGCCCAGGCCGAAACGCGGATTAGTGACCGGCTCCAAAAACTTGAACAAGCCGGACAGGGTAGGCTGGGCATACCACATATCACCAGCATTCTTGGCATTGTCCCAAGAATTTTTCAGATCATAGTGCGTGGGAATGAACTCCGAGTCACCCATCAACAACACCCACTTGGGACGGATAAACCAGTTGTTATACGCATTTTCCAGATAGGCCTTGATCTGCGCCTTGGTCGAACCGATGGTGGCGGTATTAGCCACTACGGTGCTGATGCCGCGCGCGATCTTATGAGCGCGCAGCGTATTGGCGGCGGCGAGGAAATCCGGCGGCGTGATAATGATGAAGCGCGCGCCGAAAAACACCGGCGTGACGATCTCCGGGCACACGGCCTTCTTCACCAATTCCACGTTGAGCGGGCTGACGTTCGTCAAACTCAGGGCCAGCATTTCCGTTTCAATGCTGGCATCCACCGCGTCCATTTCCAGATTTTCCGCCACGCGCACGCGGCTGAAACATTCCGCGGCGGGGTGCGACACCCTGATCCGCAATGCCGGCCAGCTCAACAAGCTTTGCGCGCCGGGGTCGTAGTTGACCAAGGGCAGGCTGATCTGCACCACATTGAAATCATCGCCCGGCCCGCTTAAAGGCAGGACGCTGACCTGCTTGATATCAGTGGCGGCCCGCTCATAACGGGCGCGGTCGAATTTGAATGACTCATCATCCTTGGCGAAGGGTTCGCCGTCTGGTCCGCGCGCATCGCGCACCGGCGGTTGCACGGGGAACAAACGCGCCTCCATGGCCACCGCATCACCTTCAGGCTCCACCGAGACCTGCAATCCTTCACTGGTCTCAAGATCGAAACCCAACGGCAAAGCCAATTGCACGCTGAGCATGGGCACTTCCGCTTGCGATGCGTCGTCCACGCCGCCGCTGCGCATCTGCATGCCGCCGCCCGGATTTTGGAAACGGCTAAATACACCGGAAGGCGTATCCACCGTCGTCAATTCCGGTGTGGGCACGCTGGCCACGAACTCCGCGCCCTCATTGGAGACGCTGACGACGCTGATGCTGACCCCGCGCGTCATAATCACGGTCGCCACAAACGTGGTCACGCCGGTGTCCGGTACACGCTCAGCCAGCTTGGTGGTATTGCTGAAACCCGGGCGCGAACAGACCAACATGAGTTGCAATGTCGTGGACTTAACCTCGACGTCGGTATCGAGCACACCTAAATCATCCGTGGCGGCGCCGCTGACCACAGTGCCGATGGGCGTCCCCTCTTCCTGTATCGCACAACTTGCGCCAGGGATAGGGGTGGAATCAACGGTGACCACTTCGCCGTGCAGCCGGATGGTTTCGCGCGCCTGGTCGCCGCGTATCACCACGGAACCCACGCCGTCTTTCTTCGGCCGCGCCAAGTCCAGCGCCACGATGGTGACTTGGCTATTGCGTATCACCACGCCGTCCGCCGCACCAAACCAATCGGCGGTTTCCAAGGCCGCGCACACACCATTGGCGAAGATGCCCATGGCTACCCGGCGGTTTTCCCCTATGGGAATATTCGGGACCACGGTCTCAATCACCTGTGTGCCCGCGGGATAGGTTCTTTGCGACGCGATTGTGGCGAAATCATTAGCACTGATTTCTATACGCACACAGAAGGGCGCTTGAAATTCTTCGGGGGCCTTGAGTGCCAGCGAAACACCGGTGGTATTCGGCGCGGCCTGTCCCGCCAGCGGGTCATCCGCGGCGCCACCGCCACATCCACTCAGGGTTATTACTAGAGAAAACAGCAGAAATACGGTATAGCGATGCACTACAGCGGCGAGCACGTTCATGGCATCTCTCCCTATATACTTTGGTATTAGTATTTAAAGTCCCTGCACATTTCTGGATTGCACAGTGGTCTCTTTCCTCCATCCAGGAATTAAGAATAGACGTTGGATTAGCCGATGCAAGTCAAGCCTGCCTCGTTCTCGCGGGGTTGCTATGCGTTGGCTGCCGCACGGCGTTATTACATCGGCGCCGGTAGCGACATGAAGACTGAGTGAAAAGGCCGATAAGCACTATCTACCCTTTCATCTTCCGCTTTCTCCGCGCTGCGGGAACAGCGCACGATGAGGGATTACATTGGGGCCCTTCTCACCCCGCCGCGAACCCGGAGAGCGGGGCGGAAAGACCATGCAGTATCCGGCGCGAGAATTATTAAAGAGCGATGCAATCACTCAGGCTCTGGCTGAGATCACGTCACCGCGCCGCAAAAAAAAACGGCATGCGGCACCAAGGGGGAGGGGGAAGCGCGCATGCCGTGAGGGAGAAAAACGATTGGGGTGATTCTATGGCTGACCGCCTTTATTGAATTCAAGCCGCTGGTCCGCGACGTCCACTTGGATTAAATCACCGGGCACGAAACCTCCCGACAAGATGGCTTGCGCCAGCGGGTTCTCCACCAATTGCTGGATCGCGCGTTTCAAAGGCCGCGCGCCATAAACCGGATCGAATCCCGCCTCACCCAATTTATCCTTCGCGGCGTCGCTGAGCTCGATATCCATATCACGCTCCCGCAGACGCTTGCGCAGATAACTGAGTTGAATCTCGCTGATGGCGCGAATATGTTCACGGCCCAGCGGGTGGAACACCACCACCTCGTCGATGCGGTTGACGAATTCGGGACGGAAGTGCTTGGTGACGATCTCCATCACCGCGGCCTTCATCTCCGCATAATGTTCCTCACCGCTCAATTCCTGTATCAATTGCGAACCCAGATTGGAGGTCATCACAATCACGGTATTGCGGAAATCCACGGTGCGGCCCTGGCCGTCGGTGAGACGGCCGTCGTCCAACACCTGCAACAAGACATTGAACACCTCGGGATGGGCCTTCTCCACCTCATCGAGCAGGATCACGGAATAGGGTTTGCGCCGCACCGCCTCGGTGAGATAACCGCCCTCTTCGTAACCGACATAACCGGGCGGCGCGCCGATCAGCCGGGCCACGGAATGCTTTTCCATGAATTCCGACATGTCGATGCGCACCATGGCCTCATCGGTATCGAACATAAATGCCGCCAAGGCCTTGGTCAGCTCGGTCTTGCCCACGCCCGTGGGCCCGAGAAATAGAAATGAACCGCTGGGGCGGTTGGGATCGGACAGGCCGGAACGCGCGCGGCGTATCGCATCCGATACCGCGCGCACCGCCTCACTCTGACCTACCACGCGTTTTTGCAAGGACTCCTCCATGTGCAGGAGCTTCTCGCGTTCACCCTCCAGCATCTTCGAGACGGGGATACCGGTCCACTTCGACACCACCTCGGCGATTTCCTCGTCACCCACTTTATTGCGCAACAGTGTCAGTTCCGCCACGCCTGCTTTACCGGCCTGCGCCAGCTTCTTCTCCAGCTCGGGGATACGGCCGTATTGCAATTCGGACATGCGCGTGAGATCACCGGCACGCCGCGCCGTCTCCAACTCCAAGCGCACGTTTTCCAATTCCTCTTTCACATGCTGTGAACCTTGCAACGTAGCCTTTTCCGCCTTCCATACCTCTTCGAGGTCGTAGTATTCACGTTCCAGCTTGGTGATCTCGCCCTGCAAAATATCGAGACGTTTGCGCGACGCCTCGTCGCTTTCCTTCTTCAGCGCCTCGCGTTCGATCTTCAATTGAATCAGGCGGCGGTCGAGGCGGTCCATGCTCTCGGGCTTGGAGTCGATCTCGATGCGGATGCGCGACGCGGCCTCGTCCACCAGATCGATGGCCTTGTCGGGCAGATTGCGGTCGGTGATGTAACGATGCGAAAGCGTAGCCGCGGCGACAATGGCCGGGTCGGTGATCTCCACGCCGTGATGCACCTCGTATTTCTCTTTCAAGCCGCGCAAAATGGCAATGGTGTCCTCGACGCTGGGCTCGTCCACCAGCACCTTCTGAAAGCGCCGTTCCAGCGCCGCGTCCTTTTCGATGTATTTGCGGAATTCATCCAGCGTCGTGGCGCCGACGCAGTGCAGCTCGCCGCGCGCCAGCGCCGGCTTGAGCATATTGCCGGCGTCCATCGCACCCTCGGCCTTGCCCGCGCCCACCATGGTGTGCAGCTCGTCGATGAACAGGATGATCTGCCCTTCCTGCTTCTTCAAGTCATTGAGCACGCCCTTCAAACGCTCTTCGAACTCGCCGCGGAATTTAGCGCCGGCGATGAGCGAGCCCATATCGAGCGCGAGGATGCGTTTATTGCGCAGCCCCTCCGGCACCTCGCCGTTGACGATACGCAGCGCTAGACCTTCGACGATGGCGGTCTTACCCACGCCGGGCTCACCGATCAACACCGGATTATTCTTGGTGCGGCGCTGCAACACTTGGATGGTGCGGCGGATCTCGTCGTCGCGGCCGATCACCGGGTCGAGCTTGCCCTGCTCGGCACGTTCGGTGAGATCGATGGTGTATTTTTCCAAGGCTTGACGCTGCTCCTCGGCATTGGGGTCGTCGATCTTCTGTCCACCGCGTAATTTTTCGATGCCCTGTTCGAGCATGCCCTTGCTGGCACCGGCCTTACGCAAGGCCTCACCCACGGCGCCGCGATCCTCCAGCGCCGCGAGCACGAATAATTCCGAGGAAATGTATTGGTCTTTGCGCGTCTGCGCCAGCTTGTCGGTGACATTTAATAAGCGGCCAAGATCGTTGGAAACATGGACCTCACCCGCCGTGCCCTGCACCCGCGGCAAACGCTCCAAGGCTTCGCCCAATTGCGAGCGCAATTGATTGACATTCACGTCCGCCAGACTCAGTAGATGACGCACCGTACCGCCGTCCTGGTCAAGCAGGGCGATCATTAAATGCAGCGGTTCAATAAATTGATGGTCGCGTCCCACGGCCAGGCTCTGGGCATCGGCCAAGGCCATTTGAAATTTACTGGTCAGTTTATCCGTTCGCATAGAAGACGCGCCTCAGTGAAAAACTCTAACTCCTCTACTAAATAGGGTGCATCCCCGCCACTTTCAAGCACCCCGGGCGCCGGTCGGCGATTTTAAGCCTGAGTTAATCCCCACGCCTTATCTTGGGACGCGAATATAAGAATCAAGGGATGCACGAGACGCTATAAAAGGAGCCAAGAAATGCGTTTACTACTCGTGGAAGACGACCCGTTACTGGGCGATGGCATCCATGCCGGTTTGAATCAAGGCGGCTGCGCGGTGGATTGGGCGAAAAACGGTAAAGCCGCCGAGCTGGCCTTGGAGGCGGGGGTCTACGACGTCATGATTCTGGATATCAACCTGCCGCAATGCGATGGCCTCACGCTTTTGAAAAATCTGCGCGCCCGCGGCAATGAATTACCGGTGCTCATCCTCACCGCCCGCGGCACCGTGGCCGATCGCGTCTGCGGCCTCGACAGCGGCGCCGACGATTATATGACCAAACCCTTTGACCTCACCGAACTGGATGCGCGTTTACGCGCCTTGCAGCGCCGCGCCAAGGGCCGCGCTGGACCGTTATTGCAACACGGCAATATCGTAATGGACCCGGCCTCGCACACCGTCAATCATCACGACGACATCGTGGCGCTATCACGCCGCGAATTCGCCATACTGCACATGCTGCTCGACAACGCCGGCAAGGTGCTGTCGCGCTCGCGCCTGGAGGAGAGCCTCTATGCCTGGAGCGACGAAGTGGAGAGCAACGCGGTGGAAGTCCATATCCACCACCTGCGCAAAAAACTCGGCCATGGGCTGATCCGCACCCTGCGCGGCGTCGGCTACGTCATCGATAAACCCTCATGAACCCGTCACTGCGCCGCCGTTTGCTAGCCACGCTGCTCGGTGTCGTCAGCGCAGCGTGGCTGGCGGCGGCCATGGCCAGTTATTACAAAAACCAATACGAGATCGAAGCGTTGTTCGACGCTGAATTGAGCGAATTCGCGCGCGTCCTCAGCAGCATCAGCGGCCATGAGCTGGTGGAGGAACGTTTGTACAGAGACCAAATCCTGCCGGCCCATACCTACATCCACGTCAGCGGCGAACCCTACACTTTGGACTACCAAAAGAAACTCGCCTTTCAAGTGTGGGTGGACCACGGTGCGCTCGCGCTGCGGTCGCAAAGCGCGCCCACCCAAGCCCTCAGCCGCATCAACAACGGTCTCACCGACGAGCTGATCGAGGGACGCAGCTGGCGCATCGCCGCCCTGCATCACGATGAACTGCCAATACAAGTCTACGTCGGCGAACCGCTCGACGTGCGCGAGCGACTGGGCCGGGACATCGCCTGGCACATGATGCTGCCCCTGCTCGTCGCCTTGCCCGCACTGGCCGTGATGATCTGGTACGGCGTCGGCCACGCCTTGCGGCCGCTGCAGCGGCTGGCCGCCGACATGGCCCAGCGCGATTCCGATCACCTCACCCCGCTCGACGACCGCGAAGTGCCGCAAGAGGCGCAGCCGCTCACCCGATCACTCAATCATCTTTTCAAACGCGTGCAATACGCCTTCGATCACGAACGCCGCTTCACCGCCGACGCCGCCCATGAACTGCGCACCCCCTTGGCCGGCATCAAGACCCAGGCGCAAGTGGCGCAACGCGGCACACCCGCCGAACAACAAGTCGCCTTCGCGCAGGTCGTCCGCGGCGTCGATGCCGCCGACCGCATCGTGCATCAACTGCTGACCCTCGCGCGCCTCGACCCCGAATCCGATTTGAGCCAGCACCCGCCACAGGCGCTCGCGCCCATCGCCGCCGAGGTGCTGGCCGACCTCGCACCGCGCGCGCTGGCCAAACGCATCGACATCGCCCTCGGCGGAACCCACGCCGGCGAAGTGCGCGGCAGCCGCGACGCCCTCGCCATAATGTTGAGCAATCTGATCGACAACGCGATTCAACACACGCCGGAACAAGGCTCGGTGCTCGTCAACATCGAGCAAAATCACGGCGAGGTCCTGCTCTCGGTGAGCGACAGCGGCGCGGGCGTACCCGAGGCGGAATACCAGATAATCCTGCAACGCTTTTACCGCCGCCAGGACAACGGCACCTCCGGCAGCGGCCTGGGTTTATCCATCGTCCAGCGCATCGCCGAACTGCACCGCGCGCAACTCACACTGGGCCGCGCCGGGCTCGGCGGACTGCGCGTCGAGCTGCGTTTCCCCGCTGCCAATGCCAGCGGCCGCGCTTAAGCCGCAGTTAAGCTTGCCGCGCTAGGCTGTCAGCGTAAGGGGTTATTCACCCATCATCTGCAACGATCCATACTCAAACAAGGAGACGGCACCATGAAAGGTAAATATCTATGGCTCATCGCCGGCGCCATCGCACTCGCCGCCTGTAACGGCGGCGGTGATGACGGCAATGTACCCAGCGGCTCTTCACTGTCTTCCACTTCCGCGGCGGTTTCCGTCTTCGTCACCGACAATCTCAGCGATGAATACGCCAAGGTGTGGGTGACGGTGAACTCGGTGAACGCCATCGACGCCAACGGCCAAGAACACCTTCTCTATACCAATACCGACGGCGCGGTGTTCAACCTGTCCGAGCTGCACAGAGTCGGCGCCTTACTCGACACGCGCCAGCTCCCGGCGGGCGCCTATCAAAGCCTGCGTCTCACCCTGGCCAATCAATTGAGCATGGTGGACGCCAAGGGCCAAACCATCACCGCGCGCTTCAACGCCGACGGCACGCCCAAGGTGATCGACGTGCCCGCCGCCTTCACGGTGAGCGCCAATCAAAACACGGCCATCGGTCTGGATTTCGACCTCAAGCAATTTCAATACGACCCCGTCAGCGGCATAGTCACGCCGGTCATCGTCTTCCGCAACGACGATAGCGTTCAAGCAATGGATCGGCGCTACGCGGAAGTCGAGGGCCGGGTGACGGCCATCACCGACGCCGGCCACTTCACCCTCAGCAGCGAACGCAGCAATATATCGCTGGCCGTGACGCTCGCCCCCGGCGCGGTCATCGTCGACAGACGCAGCGCCGCCGTCGGCGGCGACGCCTCGCTGCTCAGCGTCAACGACCGGGTCGATGTCTACGGCAACTACGATTCCGCCAGCCTCAGCATCGCCGCCACACGCGTGAAAATCGAAGGGGAAAGCAGCGATTCCGCGGCCCAAGCCCGTCGTTACCAAGCCGAAGGCCAGGTCATCTCCTTCGACGGCAGCAGTTTGCTGCTCGATGTGCGCGAAGCCAACTTCGTGCCGGGCGGCAACAGCCTGAGCGTGGCCAACGTTTCCAATGCCGTGTTCAGCAAAGGCGGCCTCGCCATGCTGGCATCCGGTCAGCGCGTGGAGGTGAAAGGCGCGTGGGACGGCAGCACCTTCAGCGCCGACACCGTGGAAATCGAAGGCGCCGCGCGCAGCGGCAGCGGCGGCTCGAATCAAGTGGAATACGCGGAACTGAAGGGCATGATCAGCGCGCGTGATCAAGACCGCCTCACCCTGCAAGTCTTGAAGGCCGAGCATGTCGCCATCCCCAGCGGCGGCAGCATGAGCGTGGACATCGGCAACGCCTGGCTCAAGAACGGCAGCGATGCCTGCTTGATCAGCGGCGCGCTGGTGGAAGTGAAAGGCGCCTTCAACGACGGCCTGTTCACCGGCCGGGTGATCGAGGTGGAAGACGGCTGCGGCGCGCCAGCGTCCGGCAGCTCCGATTCATCCTCCGCCAACGGCGGCGGCGATAGCTCCGGTAATGACGACCGCTCCAGCAACAGCGCCGGACATGCAGAGGTCAAAGGGCTGGTCGAAGCCGTGCAGGGCGACAGCGTCACCTTGCAAGTCCTCCGGTACGAAGGCTTCAACCCCGCTGCGCAGACCGTCATCGCCGACGTCAGCACAGCCTGGTTCGAACACGGCGATCGCGCGCAATTGAACGTCAACGCCCTGCTCGAGGTAGAGGGTAGTTGGAACAACGGCGTGCTCAAGGCCAGCAAAGTGGAGTACAAATGGTAAACGCATGACACAGAACCAGGGAAGGGTCGGACGAGGCCCGCCGCAAGGCGGGTCTTTTTCATTGCGATGTTATTCGCGAGTAAAAAATTATCGGCGCGCCACGCTGGGATAAGGATACAGCTGATCGAGTTGCAGACTGTGGCCGGCGCTCTGCACCACGCGCACGTGATGGCGGGTGAATTCGCGGGCGTTGCGCAGGCCGCAGGCATGGGCCAAGCGGTCCACTTCCACGTTCATCCACTTGGCGTAGTTGGCCACACGTTCCGCCTTGCTCTCCACCACCAAGCCTTTTTGCAGACGCGGATTATGGGTGGTGATGCCGGTCGGGCAAGTATCGAGATGACATTGCAGGGATTGAATGCAGCCCAGCGAAAACATGAAACCGCGCGCGGTGGCGGTAAAATCGGCGCCGACGCACAAGGCCCAGGCCACATCCACCGAGGTCACCAATTTACCCGAGGCCACCACGCGGATGCGTTCGCGCAGACCGCTCTCCAGCAGCACATTGACCAGCATGGGCAGGGATTCGCTGAGCGGCAGCCCCACATGATCGGCGAGAATCTGCGGCGCGGCGCCGGTGCCGCCGTCGCCGCCGTCCAGGGTGATGAAGTCCGGCGCGCACTGCGCGCCGCGGCGCAGAATCGACTCGCACAAAGCGCGTATGCCGCTGTCATCGCCCATCACGAACTTGATGCCCACCGGCAAACCGCTCACCGCGCGCACGCGTTCGATCATGTCCAGCAAATCATCATCGCTATCGATTTCGGGATGACGGTTGGGACTGTACGAACCCTTGAACGGCGCGATACCGCGCACGCGCGCCACCGCCTCCGTCACTTTCGCCGCGGGCAACACCCCGCCGCGGCCCGGCTTGGCGCCTTGCGATAATTTGATCTCGAAGGCTTTCACATGCTGCGCCAATTCGCGCAGACGCGCGTCGCTCAAGGCCCCAGCCTCATCGCGCACACCGTATTTCGCCGTGCCTATTTGAAAGATCAAATCGCAGCCGCCTTCCGTGTGATGCGGCGCCATGCCGCCCTCGCCGGTATTGAGCCACACCCCGGCCCGCGCCGCGCCGCGCGACAAGGCGCGTATCGCCGGTGCGGACAAGGCACCGAAACTCATGGCGGAAATATTGACGATGGAGCGCGCCTCGAAAGGCCGGGTGCAAGCGGCGCCGATCAGCAAGGGCGGCGCGGGCGTGCGGTCGTCTTCCAAGGTGGGATAGGGCGCGTTGACGAAAATCAATGTGCCCGGCTGACGTAAATCATTGGTGGAACCGAAGCCCACCATGCCGCCGAGATTCTTCGCGGTGCGATACACCCAGGCGCGGGTGGCGCGATTGAAGGGTAGTTCCTCGCGGTCATGGGCGAAAAAATACTGGCGGAAATACTCGCCCTGTTTTTCCAGAAAATAACGCAGGCGGCCGATCACGGGAAAATTGCGGCGCACCGCGTGTTCTTTTTGGAAGATGTCCTGCACGAACATCACCAGCAGCGCCAGCATCACCACCCCGGCGATCCAGCCCATGAACACGATGATCCCGTTTATCAGCGCCGTCATGCCGTCCATCAACCCAAAGCTAAACACACCTCAGGTCATCGGCCGCGGCGGCATGAAGATTTACCCCACAGCCTAAAAGGCACGACACACAAGTGGCGCGGCGCGTATCGCGGCTTGCCGTAAAAACCCAGCGCGGCCACAATGCGCCTCAAGACAGACGGAGTGATTTCGCATGACGGATAAAATGAAAACCAGCTACGCGGCCATCGCGGCCTTCATGACCAAGGACGGCTCCATCATCCGCGAGCTGATGCACCCGCAAGTCCACGGCAACCGCGCGCAAAGCCTGGCCGAGGCCAGCGTCCCGCCGCGCAGCGCCACCCTCGCCCACCGCCACCGGCTCAGTGAGGAGATTTATCACATCACCGCGGGCGCAGGCCGTATGCGGCTGGACGATGAAGAATTTGAAGTAAAGCCGGGCGACACGGTGTGCATCCCGCCCGGCGCCGCCCACGCGCTCATCAATCCGCACGACACCGAGTTGCGGCTCTTGTGTTGTTCCTCGCCCGCCTATGCACACGAGGACACGGAGCTGCTGCAAGACTGAGCGCGCGCCGCGCTCACATCACGATCAACTCCGGCTCACCGCAATCGCGCAGAATCGCCGCGCGCGCCTGCTCGCGCAACTCGACTGCCGCGCGCCAATCGGTCCCGTCCGCGCGCAGCGGCGCGGCAATGCTCACCGTCACCGCCCCGCGCCGCGGGCGCCACGAACCGGACGGCAGCACGGCGCGCGTGCCGCGCAAGGCTACCGGCATCACCTCGACGCCGGCGCGCGCCGCCGCGACGAAGGCGCCCATGCGAAACGGCCGCAGCCCCGGCGCGACGCCGAAGGTGCCTTCGGGGAAAAACAGCAGGCTGTGACCCGCACGCACTTTTTCCTCCAAACGATTGGCGGCGGCGGCGCTTTGCTGGGTATCGAAACGCTCGACGAATTCACAACCGATACGGCGCAGACACCAGCCCAGCAGCGGCCGCGCCGCCAACTCTTGTTTGGTGACGTAGTGCAAACCCAGCGGCAGGGCCGCCACCAAAATCAGCGCGTCGATATAACTGGCGTGATTGGCCACCACGATGCGCGTCGCCTCCGCGGCGAAATGCGCCTCGCCGCTCACGCTGAGACGGATGCCCGCGCAACGCGCGGCGATGCGCGCCGCCTGTTTGCAGCTATTCTGCCGCGCCCGCAGCGTGGGCAATACGGCCACGCCCGTTATCGCGATCAGCGCCCCGATTAAAAACACCAGCCACACATAGGCCGCGTACACAGCGCTCAGGGTTTGCGCGGCGCCCCGCCGCAGCGCGACACCAGCAGCGGCGGCGGCCAAAGTCAAACGTGGGCGCCACGGCGCCGCGGCGGCGTCTTCATCGCCGCGTTCGTAACGTTGGCGCGTCGCGTCGCGGCGCACCTTGCCGCTGGAGGTTTTCAGCACCGTGCGCGGCGGCGCCAGCACCACTTCGTCGGGCGGATTGCCGATGACGGCGATCACCGCCTCGTTGATGGCGGCGCGCAATTGCGCGCGCTGATCGCCGCGGGTCTCGCGGGTCTCGGCGAGAACGACTAAACGCTCGGTGCCCAAACTCGCGTCGCGGCTGGCGAAGGCCGCCACGCCGCCTTCGCGCACGCCGGGGAGGGCGCCCACCGCCGCCTCTAATTCGTAGGGATAAATATTGTGGCCGCCGCGGATGATGATGTCTTTGACTCGCCCGGTGATGAACAACTCGCCGCCGCTCATGTAGCCGCGGTCGCCCGAATCCAGCCACTCGCCGTGTATTAAGCGCGCGGTGGCCTTGGGATTGCGGAAGTAACCCTGACACGACGACGGTCCGCGAAATTGCACCCGCCCTTCGCGGCGCTCTTCGCAAAGCCGGTCGCGCTCATCGGCGATGCGCAGCGCGTGGCCGGGCAACGCGCGGCCGCAGGCGACGAAGCAGGCCGTGTCGGCGGCGGGCGTGGTGGTTTGCGCCCGCGGCGCGGCGAGGCCGCGGCCGGTCAAGGCCGCGCGGTCGACGCAATCGATGAGCGGCTCGCGGCCTAAGGGGGGGAAAGCCAAACCTACCGAGGATTCCGCCAAACCATAAACCGGCGCCATGGTGTTCGAGCGGAAACCGTAGGGCGCGAAACGTTCGCTGAAACGGCGCAGCGTGTCCGGGCTCACCTGTTCCGCGCCATTGAAGGCCACTCGCCACGAACTCAAATCCAGCCCGGCCAGTTCCTCATCGGTGATTTTGCTCGCGCACAATTCATAGGCGAAATTGGGCCCCGCCGACAGCGTGCCGCGGTGACGCTGGATGGCCCGCAACCAGCGCGCCGGCCGCGCCAAAAAGCTCAGCGGCGGCATCAGCACCAAGGGCAGACCGTGATAGAGGCTGCCGAGCCAGGCGCCGATCAAACCCATATCGTGATAAAGCGGCAGCCAGCTGACGAAGACGTCGTCGCCCGTCACCTCCACCGCCTGGCCCATGGCGCGCACATTGGCCAGCAGATTGGCGTGGGTGAGCATCACCCCTTTCGGGTCGCCGGTGCTGCCCGAGGTGTATTGCAGCAGCGCCAAATCCGCGCCCGTAAGCCGCGGCCGTTCGCCGCCGCCCGCCACGGACAGCTCGTCCACCGTCAGCACCCCGCGCAAGGTCGGGGCCAAAGCCTGCAGCGCCGCCGACAGCGCGCTGATCTCCGGCAAAGTGATCAGCAAGGGTGCCTGGCAATTATTGAGAATCACCGCTTGGCGCCGCAGATGGGCCTCCGCGGCGGCGCGCCGCACCGGCGGGTAAAGCGGCGCGGGCACGGCCCCCGCCAGCAGGATGCCGAGAAAGGCCACGAGAAATTCCCGGCTGGTGGGCAGCATCAGCGCCACCGCCTGTCCCGGCGCCACGCCCCGGGCGCGCAGACCCGCCGCCAGCCGCTGCGCCTCGCCGTACAGGTCTTGATAGCTCAGGGGAAGCGGCGGCTCATCGCCGGAGTAAAGGTAAACATGCACCCGCTCGGGCTCGGCGGCCACATGCCATTCCAGGGCCTCAACCAGGGTCGCGGCTTGTTCGGGAGCACCCCGGCCCGGTCCGGTAGCGGGGGTGATAATCGCCTCCTCGTCCCCCCTTTCTTCACTGCGTACGGCAACCGCGATGGCGGAAAGTAAGGCCCGCGCGGTCTCCGCCTCACCTAAAACCGGCTCCGGCAAGCGCACGCCGAAGGCCCGTTCGACCCGCAGCACCAGCTCGACGCGCGCCAAGCTATCCAAACCCAAATCCCGGTCAAAAACGCTGTTTAACTGCACGGGATGGCTCGTCTGACTGTGTATCTCTCTGACTAAGTTTTCAATGATTCCAAGAATACGCGCCTCATTGCGCTTCTCCCCCGCCCCATTTAACCCCGCCTCGCTCATGCGCTCCATTCCCTTTAACCTTAAATCGTCAATAGCCTGGCAGTTAGAACTTTGCCCATGCTAGTATACGAGGCATTAAGCGTTGATCTAAGGAAAACGCCCGGGCAAGGCGGACATTAAAATAGTTATTCAGCCAGCACCCCGGCCTACTGCAGAATCGGCAGTTCATTCAATAGATTATTCTCAGTCAAGCAGGACTGCGCTGGGAAAGCCTCACGGTAAAGAAAATCACGGATGATGCCGCTATAAACATTACCATGCCGCAGGTATAGATCATGATCAAGACCATAATCAACGGCCTACACACTCTTCCCTCTAATACCGTTGGCCACTCTTCACGCGCGCTTAAATTGAGCGCCTTACTGCTCGGTTTGCTTGCCGGAACATCAGCTTACGCAGCAACCTATACCGTCAACAACACCAGCGACGGCGTCGATGCCGCCCCCGGCGACGGCATCTGCGAAACCGCCACCGGTAACAATGTATGTACCTTGCGAGCGGCTATACAGGAATCCAACTCGGGGATCAGCAACTCCATCATACTCCCCGCAGGCGAATATCTACTCACCATCGTCGGCAAAGACGAAAACCTATCCGCCACGGGCGATCTGGATATTAAAAAAGATGTCACCATCACCGGCGCGGGTCAAACCACCACCATCATCAATGGCAATGGTGGCGTACTAAATGACCGCGTACTTCAGATTTTGGACGGCGCCACGGTGCGTATCTCCGGCCTCACGATTAAAAACGGTCACATCAGCAGCAGCGTAGGTGGCGGACTAGACAACGCCAATGGCACCACCACCTTGGACAGCGTAACCGTTAGCGACAATATAGCGGACAACCCCGGTGAGATCACAGATGCAGGCGCCGGCGGCGGCATTTACAACAGCGGCAAACTCACCTTGACTAGCGTTACCGTGAGGAATAACTCTTCTGACACAAATAACATGTCCACAGGCGGCGGCGGCATCTACAACGAAGCCATTCTGGCAATCGAAAACAGCACGATCATGAACAATAGCACCGTAGGCGCCAGTGCCGGCGGCGGCGGTTTACAAAACACCAACGAGGATCGTGCAGGCCTCAACAACGCCATAGCCACCATCATCAACACCACTTTTTCCGGTAATAACGCGATCATCGGCGGTGGTATCCGGAATTTATACGGCCAGGTCAATGTGGACCTGAGCGTATTCAATGGCAACCACGCCACCACATCCGGCGGCGGCATCGACAACTCGGGTGGCGGCATGACCATCAGCCGCAGCACCGTCCGCGATAACACCTCCAGCTTCACCGGCGCTGGCGTATCCAATTTCGCCGCGATGAATCTCTCCCACAGCGCGGTTTACGACAACAACGCAAGCCTGCAGGGTGGCGGCATTTACAACACCGGTGATGGCGCTCTGGCCCTGCTCAACACCACGGTCACGCGCAACAACGCAACCGAGGGTGGCGGCGTCTACAATCACCGTGAACTGAACGCCACCAATTCCACCCTCTACAACAACACTTCCAGCAAACCCGGCAGTGAGATCTTCGCCTGCGGCACCAAGGACGAAGACAAAGGATTGACCTGCTCCAATGACAGCAGCAAAGTGAAAAGCAATATCATCAACTCCATCGTCGGCAATACTACCGGCGCCGCGGCCTGCGGCGGCGATGTCAGCTTGATCATTTCCAAGGGCTACAACATCGACACCGCCAATACCTGCGGCTTCAACCAAACCAGTGACAGAAGCAACATCACGGGCTCCGCCGTATTCGCTGGCGGTTTCGTCAATAATGGCGGACCCACTTTCACCTATGCCATTCTTAATGGCAGCCTTGCCCACAACACCGGGGACAACATCAACTGCCCGGTCATCGATCAGCGTTTCAAACTGCGTGACAGCGCCTGCGACATTGGCGCCTACGAAATCAGCAACACCGAGGCCACCTTTCAATTAATCGACTTGAATGTCGCGGTCACATCCAATGTCGCCACCTCCGGCGGCAGCCCGCAAGTCACTTTCACCATCACGGTCATCAACAATGGTCCCAGCCAAGCCACTGGCGTGGTCCTCACCGGTCAACTGCCGCCCTGGGGCAAGATCACCAGCGCCCGGACCAATATCAATGGCAGCAACTGCACCTCCACCTCGGAAACCGGCTTCCAGTGTACCTTGGGCACCATCAACGCCTACGCCAGCGCCCAAGTCTACATTGTGGTTGCCCCCACCCAAGCCGGTGAGTTGATACTGGAAGTGGATGCGGTCGCCGATCAAACCGACATCTTCCGTCCCGATAGCGGCAACACCACGTCCGAAACCGTACCCGTAGTCACCGGCACCGCCGTCGGCGGCCCCGACGGCGGTAACAATTTCGCCGGTAAGAGCGGCGGCGGCGCAACGGATTGGGCCATCGCCCTATTGCTCTTGGTCCCCGCGGCGCGGCGCCTTGCGCGGCGATATTAATTTATCCCTTGTTTGACTTAGAACGACGCGCCTTTGGGGCGCGTCGCCGTTTTGGGCCTTTTCTTCGCACGCGGCCTTGCCTACACTCACCCTCTCGCATACAACCCTAAAACTCACTTCGACAAATCTATGAATCATCCCTTCGGCAACGTCACGCTACCCCCCGATGCCAACGACATTCGTGCCGCGGTTCAGCGCGCCCTCATTGAAGATGTGGGCGGCGGCGACCTCACCGCCGCGCTCATCCCCGCCGCCGCCATGGCACGGGCCACGGTCATCAGCCGCGAAGAGGCCGTAATCTGCGGCACCGCGTGGTTCGATGAAGTATTCCGCCAAATCGATCCCGCTATCGAAATCGCCTGGCGGGTGCGCGATGGCGGCCGCGTCCACCCCTCGGAGGTGGTGTGCGGTTTACACGGCCGCGCGCGCGCCCTGCTCACGGGCGAGCGCACCGCCCTCAATTTTCTGCAAACCCTCTCCGGCACCGCCAGCCGCGCCCATCGCTACGCCGAGTCGGTGGCCGGCACCAAGGCACGCGTGCTCGACACCCGCAAAACCATTCCCGGGTTGCGCGCCGCGCAAAAATACGCGGTGCGCTGCGGCGGCGGCTACAATCACCGCATGGGCCTCTACGACGCCGTATTAATCAAGGAAAATCACATCGCCGCCGCGGGCTCCATCGCGCTGGCCGTCACCGCCGCACGCCATCTCTGTCCCGGCAAGGCGGTGGAAGTGGAAGTGGAAAACCTCGATGAATTAGCGCAAGCCCTGGCAGCGAAGGTCGAAATCGTACTGCTCGACAACTTCGCGCTGGAAGAATTGACACGCGCGGTCAAACTCAATCAAGGCCGCGCCAAACTGGAGGCCTCGGGCGGGGTGAACCTGAGCACGATACGCGCCATCGCTGATACGGGCGTGGATTACATCTCGGTGGGCGGCATCACCAAAGACCTGCAGGCCGTCGATCTGTCCATGCGTTTCAGTTCACCGGCGTAGGCAATGCCGCGCAAAGCGCGGCGACGGCGCGTTTTAATCACGGGGGTTCACCTGCCGCCCGGCGGCGGGCTAGAATGCCCCCCTTTCCTCACGCAATTCATATGAGAGCGGACATGCGCACATCACAACTGCTTCTAGCCACCGTCAAAGAAACGCCCGCCGACGCGGAGATCATCAGCCATCAACTCATGTTACGCGCGGGCATGATCCGCAAACTCGCCGCCGGCCTCTACACCTGGCTGCCGCTGGGTCTGCGGGTGCTGCGCAAGGTGGAGGCCATCGTGCGCGAGGAAATGAACGCCGCCGGCGCGCAGGAACTATTGATGCCCGCGGTGCAACCGGCCGAACTGTGGCAGGAATCCGGCCGCTGGGAGCAATACGGCGCCGAACTGCTGCGGCTGCGCGACCGCCATCAACGCGAGTTCTGTTTCGGCCCGACCCACGAAGAGGTCATCACCGACCTCATCCGCCGCGATATCCGCAGCTACAAACAGCTGCCCGCCAATTTCTACCAGATCCAAACCAAATTCCGTGACGAGACCCGCCCGCGTTTCGGCGTGATGCGCGCCCGCGAATTCCTCATGAAGGACGCATATTCCTTTCATCTCAGCGAGGACTCGCTGCGCGAAACCTATGACGTAATGCATCAAACCTACACGCGCATCTTCACCCGCTTGGGTCTGGCCTTCCGCGCGGTGCGTGCCGACACCGGCAGCATCGGCGGCAACGCCTCGCATGAATTCCACGTGCTCGCCGATTCCGGCGAGGACGCCATCGCCTTCTCCACCAAAAGCGACTACGCCGCCAACGTTGAACTGGCCGAGGCGCTGGCGCCCGCGGCGCCGCGCGCCGCCGCCGCGGCAGCACTCACCACCATCGACACACCCAAACAACACAGCATCGAAGAGCTTACCGCCTTTTTAAAAATCCCCGCCGAACGCTGCATCAAAACCTTGCTGGTGCAGGACCGCGACGGCGGCGTGGTGGCGCTGGTCTTGCGCGGCGATCATCAACTCAACACCGTCAAAGCGGAAAAACTGCCGCACGTCGCCGCGCCTCTCGCCTTCGCCAGCCCCGAACAAATCCGCGCCAGCGCGGGCTGCAACGCGGGCTCACTCGGCCCGCGCGGCCTCAAGGTCCCGGTGATCGCCGATCGCGCCGCCGCGCAACTCGCCGACTTCGTCTGCGGCGCCAACCTTGACGGCCAACACCTCAGCGGCGTCAACTGGGGCCGCGATCTGCCGGAACCCGAGGTGGCCGACATCCGCAATGTGATAGAGGGTGATCCCAGCCCCGATGGACACGGCGTGCTCGCGATCAAACGCGGCATCGAAGTCGGTCACATCTTTCAGCTCGGCACCAAGTACAGCATGGCGATGAACAGCACCTGCCTCGACGAAAATGGCCAAGCGGTGGTAATGACCATGGGTTGTTACGGCATCGGCGTTTCCCGCGTAGTCGCCGCCGCCATCGAACAAAATCACGATGCGAACGGCATCATCTGGCCCGCCGCCATCGCACCGTTCCAAGCCGCGATCATTCCCATCAGCATGCATAAATCCACCCGCCTGCAAGCGGCGTGCGAAACGCTGTACCAGCAACTGCGCGCCGCGGGTATCGACGTACTCCTCGACGACCGCAAGGAACGCGCGGGCGTGATGTTCGCCGATATGGATCTCATCGGCATCCCCCATCGCCTGGTGTTAGGCGACCGCGGTTTGGACGCGGGCGAGATCGAATACAAAGGTCGGCGCGATGCTGACAGCCGCATGATCCCGCTCAATGGCGTGGTGGATTATCTCAAGCCGATGCTGTGACGAACTCAGAAAAAACGGGGCGCGCGCAGTCAGTGGAGAAAAGCATCGTAGTGGTCTAAAAAATCTGGCCCGTGCGCTTGTTGCCACGGGCCAGATCTGCGATTTCAATCGCGCCATCAAAACGAGTCGCGCCCGCCAAGAATCAGCTAGCGCGGCCTCACCGCATTACATACCCTTTTTATCCTTCATCATCTCTTGATGCTTGTCGCGCATATCCATGCGCTGCTCTTTCATGTCTTGGCGCTTTTCCATCATCTCTTCATGCTGCTGACCCCTCTTTTTTTCTTTTTCCATGAAGCCGTCGAGCTTACTCATCATTTCACCCAAGCGGGCTTTTTCCGCGTCGGAGGGTTTATGGTTAAGGTTTCTAATGATGGCCATGGTTTCCTTCATCATGCCTAACACGTCCTGGGTCATTTGCTGGCGCTCGTGCATCATCATCCGCCAATCAGGGTGATCACCTTTATCTGTATCGTCACCGGCATTGGCGGGCGCTTGCGCCAATAAAGAAGACATCAGCATGAGTATCAATACGGGAATTTTTTTCATCGATGAAACTCCTTTTTGCAATTATGAATCGGGCGTCGATGCGGCTATCCGCAACCGGCTCTAATCTAACACGGCTTCGAGTCACGGCAATCCATGTTATGGATTGATTCACTCCGTGCTTGTAAAAATTGGAACGAGAACGAATGAAACTCGTTTACTCGACTATGAAATCCGGCAATGGTTCCACTTCCACGAGCATGCAGGTCACATCGCTCACTCGCGCCCGCGGCGGGCCTTGCCACAACCAAGCGCAAAACGCATCGACCGCGCCTTGCTCACCGCAGCTCAATACCTCCACCCGGCCATCGGCAAGATTGCGGGCATAACCGCCCACGCCCAGCTCGCGCGCCTTGCCTTGCGCCGAAGCGCGATAAAATACCCCCTGCACCTGACCCGACACAAAGCACCGCTTACACACCACCATGATGTCTCCTCGCCGCGAAAAGTGAGCGTACGGAGAAACACCTTAATCAAGCTCGGCGCGCCACGCAAGATCACCGAGCCACGTGCCGTGATGGATAGACGTGACTGAACCGGCAACGGCAAGGGCGCCGGTGTAGGCGTCCTCCGTTTCCAAATCATGCAAACTCCATTGCGCTTGCATCCCGCATGCCGCGGCGCGCGCCCGCGCGC
The DNA here is from genome assembly GCA_947259075.1 of uncultured Gammaproteobacteria bacterium. GTDB lineage: Bacteria > Pseudomonadota > Gammaproteobacteria > DRLM01 > DRLM01 > CAKKSB01. The sequence continues at coordinate 170,971 of CAMYKQ010000057.1, forward strand.
CGCTGACATCTACTTCCGTCAACCTCCGCGCCAAACCCATCCCCGTGGCTTTCAGCAAGGCCTCTTTTCTTGTCCAGTAACGCATCAACGCCCGCAAGCGCAGCGGCGGCGGCAGCGTCCGCCACACCGCGCGTTCACGCGGCGTGCAAATTCGCCGCGCCAGCGTCTCCAAATCCATCGCATCGTTCAACTGTTCGATGTCGGCACCGATATCACCAACCCGCGTCACCGCCAGCAGCATCCGCTCGCCACTGTGCGCCAGATTGAAATATAAGGGCGAGTCATCCGCGTCCATCGCTAAGGCGGGTTTGCCCCTGGGACCGTAAATGAAACGCAAACTCCCGCCGTGCCGCCCTAAATAACGGCCTAAGATCTCACGCACGATGCCACGGCCCGCCACGAAGTCCGCGGATTGCTGCGGATGATTGAAGCGCGCGGCACGCAAACGCTCATCCTCGCTGAGCAAGGCGTCAAAATAGGCGCCGCGCACCGCCGCGCGGCGCAAATTACTAAACCAGACATGCACCTCACCCTCGGAACAGTGCAAATTCATCCCGGGAAATAAGGCGGCGCCGCGCGCGTGCTCAAGCATTACTCACCGCGCGGTACGCCCCGAGTATGCCGATCAAGCGCGCGATATCACCTTCAACTTGTTTGGCCAACACCTTCTTCAACAGGCTGCGGGGAATGATGCCGAAAAAACCACCGGGTTCCGATTCAAAGACCCAATCGATCTGCGTGCTATTACCCAAGGGCGTGAAACGATAACTGCCCTTGAAAAGCATGGGGCCGCTAAGCGTTTCATAGGCGTAGGTTTGAAATGGCTCGTAGTCGGTCACAATCGAGGTAAAGGGCATATCGCGGCCGAGAAATTGAAAGCGGATAGCGTATTGCGTGCCCTCACCTATGGGCGCACCCGGTTCATCCAACTCAACTCCCTGACACGAGGCCTGCCAATATTGGTCATTGAGCGGATTGCTGATGTAGGAAAAAACAAAATCCACCGGGCTGTTGACGAGATAACTGTATTCCACCTTAATCATGACTGTTCTCCTTTGTGTGTTTTAGTAAGTTAGTGATGTCTTGTTTAACAAGCCATTGCCTGACGCGATGTCATATGCGGGCGCACGCCGTTGAGATAACGTGCCGAGATTTGTATATGCGGTTCGTACATCATTGAGTTGTGATCTCCCGGCACTTCGACGACAGAGAAGGGCCGCGACACCACCTTGTCCCAGCCGAGCATCGGGCCGTAATCCACCGGCTCATCCTCGGCGCGCAGCAAGGTCATGGCGCCGTGATAATCACCCGATTCATAGGTCTGCAGGGCAATGCCATTCGCTAGATAGACTTCGAAATAACGGTACAAGCGCGCGGTATCGGCATCGTGCGGCAAGACTTCGATCTCGCGGGCGCGTTGCAACACGTACTCGAACATGCCTTCGCCCGCCACCGCGCGTAATTCTTCCGGCGCGATGTTGAGTGTCTTACCATAAGGCACGGCAAGATCGCGGGCGAACCAGGACAATAAGGTGGCGTCGTCGCCATCGGAGGGGGCGTTCTCGGGAATGGGCGCGCGGGTATCGAACATCACCAGCTCCGCCACCTCTTCACCCGCCGCCTCCAATTGCCGCGCCGCCTCGAAGGCGATCAAACCACCGAAGCACCAGCCGCCCAAGTGATACGGCCCTTGCGGTTGCTGCGCGCGGATGATTTCCAAATAACACCGCGCCAGATCGGGCACGCTTACTTCCGCGAGACTCGCATCTTCGAGACCGGGCGATTGCAGCGCGAACACCGGGCGCTGCTGATCAAGATGCCGCGTCAGCGCCAGATAGCAAAACACTGTACCGCCGATGGGATGCATTAAATACAGCGGCGGCACGGCGCCCGTGCCGCGTAATGGCACCAGCGCCGACGCGGCCTCCGCCGCGCCATTGTGTTCGCGCAGCAAGCGCGCCAAGGCCTCCACCGTATTGTGCTGGAACAAGGTGGACACCGGCAATTCCACGCCGAAACGCTCACGGATACCCGCGACCAATTGCACCGCCAGCAAGGAATGGCCGCCCAAATCAAAAAAGTTTTGCGTGACGCCTACCGGGTGCACGCCCAAGAGTTGCTCCCACAGGGATGCGAGCTGAATTTCACCGCGGTCGCGCGGCGCGACGAAACCGGCCAATGCCGCATGCGCGCCCTCCGCCGGCGCCGGCAGCGCGCGCCGGTCGATCTTGCCATTGGGCGTGAGGGGAAACGCCGCCAAGGGCACGATGAGGCTGGGTAACATGTAAGCGGGCAAATGGCCGGCAAGGTGCGCCTTCAATGCGGCGGCGGACACCTCACCATCGACAGCCGTCACATACGCGACCAAGCGTTGATCGCCGGGACGGTCTTCACGCACCATCACCACCGCTTGGTGCACGGTCGGGTGACGGCACAACTGCGTTTCGATCTCGCCCAACTCGATACGGAAACCCCGCAGCTTCACTTGATGATCCAAACGGCCCAGGCATTCCAGCGTGCCGTCGCGCCGCCAGCGCGCGAGATCGCCGGTTTTGTACATGCGCGCCTCGCCCGCGGCGAAGGGATCGCGGACGAATTTCTCCGCCGTCAATTCCGGGCGGTGTAAATAACCGCGGGCGACGCCGGCGCCGGCGATGCACAACTCCCCCGGCACGCCGGGCGGCACGGGTTGCAGGGCCTCATCGACGATATAGATTTGGGTATTGGCGATGGGACGGCCGATGGCGATGGCGCCCGCGCCGGACTCGACGCGCATCACGCTCGACCATACCGTGGTCTCGGTGGGCCCGTACATATTCCACAGCGCCGCGACGCGCGGCAACAAGGCCTCCGCCACTTGGCGCGGCAGGGCTTCACCGCCGCACAAGGCGGTGAGCCGGCTGCATCCATTCCAGCCATCGGACAGCAGCATGCGCCAAGTCGCGGGCGTGGCCTGCATCAGCGTCGCGCCGCTGCTTTCCAGCAAGGCTTGCAGGCGTTGCGCATCGCTGCTGTCTTCGCGGCTGACGATCAGCGTCATCGCCCCCACGGTGAGCGGCAATAGTAACTCCAGCACCGCGATATCAAACGACAGCGTGGTCACCGCCAGCATCACATCGTCGCCGCGCATGCCCGGCTCACGCGCCATGCTCGCGAGAAAATTCACCACCGCGCCGTGGGGCACGGCGACGCCTTTGGGTTTACCGGTGGAACCCGAGGTGTAAATGACGTAAGCGGATGAGGTGGAACTGACGACGCGATGCGGGTTATGCCCGGGAAAAGTGGCGATCTCGGGCCAATCGTGATCGAGACTCAGCGCGCGCGCTACCGGCAAGTCCAGCTCGGCCCACACGGCTTCGTGGGTGAGCACCAGATCGATCCCGGCGTCCTCCATCATCATGCGCAAACGGTCGCGGGGAAAGGCCGGATCCAAAGGCACATAGGCCGCGCCGGTCTTGAGCACCGCCAGCATCGCCACCAGCATATCGCCGTTGCGTGCGCTGCATATGCCGATGTGCTGGCCCGCGGCCGCGCCGCTCTCGATGAGATAATGCGCCAGCTGATTGGCGCGCTGATTCAACACGCGGTAACTGAATACTTGCTCGCCGCCCATCACGGCGGTCTTGTCCGGTGTCGCCGCCGCCTGGGCCTCCACCAGTTGATGCACGCCGTTCACGGCAGGCAAAGGCTGTTCCGTGCGATTCCATTGCAGCAACACCTGCTCGCGCTCCGCCGCCGTCAGCAAGGGTAAACGCGCGATACGCAGCCCCGGATTCGCCACGATACCTTTCAATAATTCCACGAACTGCCCGGCGAGCGCGCTTATCGTCTCCGGCGCGAACAGCGCCGTGTCGTATTTCCACACGCCAAAGAGTTCGCCCTCGGCCTCGCCACCCATCTCCAGCGCCACATCCACTTGCCCTTCCTGTTGCGGCAAGGGAAAAGGCGATAAGGTCATGGCACCGAAGGCCACGGCCTCCGCCGCTTTATCCGACAGGGAAAAGAAGGAGGCCAATTCTTTGAACTGCGGCAGCCGCTCCCAGGAAAATCCGGCTTGAAATAAGGGCGGACGGCTGAGGTCGCGCTCCGTTACCAGCTTCTCCACCAAGGAGGCGAAGGGATATTCTTGGTGACGCAGGTCTTCACCGGTGTGGTCGCGTGTCTGCAACAGCAGCTCGCGAAACGTCATCTCGCCGCTGACCGCGCCGCGCAAAACCACGGTGTTAACAAAATGGCCGACCGTGCGGCGAAAGGCCTTATCGAAGCGGCCCGCGACCGGCGCGCCGACTAAAATGTCTTCCTGGCCGGTATAACGATGCAGCAAGACGTAATAGGCCGTAAGCATCAAGGTGAACAAAGTCACGCCTTCCGCACGCGCCAAGCTATGCAGCGCGGCGGTCAAATCCGTGTCGAAATGGAACCCAAGCGAGGCGCCGCGATAACTCTGCAGCGGCGGGCGCGGATAATCGCTGGCAAGATTCAGCACGGGCAACTCGCCAGTTAAACGCTCGCGCCAATACGCCGCCATGCGCGCGCGCGCCGCACTCGCCAGCTTCTCCTGCTGATGATGTACGAAAGCGGGGTAATCGCTGCCCAGCGGCGGCAGATTCACTGCCTTAGCCGCGGTCAAATCCTGGTAGACCTGACGAAATTCATCGAGCAACACCGCCAGCGACCAAAAATCCACGGCGATATGATGCGCGCTCCACACCATCAAGGCGTCACCCTTGCCACGGCGGTAGAGACGCACGCGCAGCAAGGGTGCGCGGGCGAGATCAAACGGCTTTTGCGCATCGGCGCTGGCACGTTCCCGCAGCTGCGTATCATTCCATCCAGCCGCCACGATGCTCGCGCTGTCGACCTCAACGTGCGGCAACACCTCTTGGCGCGGCACGCCGGCGGCATCAACAAGGAAACGCGTGCGCAAAGCGGCATGCCGGTCCAGTAAATAACTCAAGGCCGCATCGAAGGCCGCCGCATCGATAGCCGAGATCACTCGCGCGGCGAACACCAGATTGTAGGCGCCATTATCCGGCGCCATTTGCTGCACGAACCACAGCCCGCGCTGTACATCCGCCAACGGAAATGTCTCCGTCGTGGCCCGTGTGTTATCACCCACCACCGGCCGGGCTGCGGTGCTATGTTTATACTGTACAACGTTGCTAGCCATGACATCCCCCTATGGAATCAAATTGCTCAAGAGCTCGTCCATCTGTTGCGGATCGAGTCTGTCCAGATCATCGAGATCGTCCTTATCGATGACACCCTGCTTTTTGCTCTCCGTCACACGGCCCTCCAGCTTGGCCTTCACCTCGGGCATGGCATCCAACTGCTCTTCGAGAAATCCAGCGATAGCGGCCACCGTGGGGTAATCCCACAATAGAGTGGAAGGCAGGTCGACATTCAGCCAATCTTCCAAATCACCCGCGAGCGTTACCGCATCAATGGAATCCAAACCATAATGCGGCAAGGGACGGGTCACATCTATCTCGGCGGCATCGATTCGCAAGGTCTTCGACAACATTTCCGTAAGCGTGGACTCAAGCTGTTTAGCGAGCGTCTCATTGACTTTAATATCCTGTATCTTTCTAACTGCATTAGCACTCATGGCGATCCTCCTTTTTGGCATTCATGGCCATACTTTCAGTCTTGGCCAAGGCGAGTGGAACAATGGAAAACAAACGGTATTCATCGAACAAATAAAACAACTGCTGCGCGACGCGCTGGTGATAGGCATCGGGCAAGTCCGGTTTTTGCGTTTGCGGCTGGGCCAGCAGACGGTCGAGCGCGAGCACCAGCCATTCCCCTCCCGCGAAGAAGGCGTCAAGCGCGTCGCGATTGTGCAACCACATCTGCAAGCAGGCGGACGCGGCATGCAGCTGGGCATAACGCGAGGCCAAGCCAAACATCAGCGCTGATTGCGGATGCTGCCCCGCTTCCGCCGCCGCCTCTAAAGCGGAGTCGAAATCACGCAAGGCCTGCTCCAGCACACCCGCCATCTGTTTCAGGTGACTTAATACCGTCACGCCTAAAGCCTCATCGCCTTGCAATGCACGGAGGGCGTTTATAGCCGCGACCAGGCCTTGCATCACGTCGTCGTGCCCCCGGCTAAATAAATCCAGCTTGGTGCCATCGAAGACCGGCAGGGTTTCATCGAGAGAAAACACCGTGGTCAAGCGGGTACGGCGCGCGCCGTCATCGGTGAGCTGTTCCCGGCGGCGGGTCTTCAGCAAATGCCGCAACTGCAAGCCGAGGGCATGTAGACAGACTTGCGTGCTGCCGTCGAAGAGGCTGACCACCCCGCCATCGCGCAGCATTTTCTGAAATATGCCTGACATATGACGCTCGCGGATAAAGTGACGCGCGCCCAAGACCACCGAAAGTTGCTGAGTAGTACGCTCCAAGGTCACCGGCACGAAATATTTCACCACCACCGACCACACGCTGAATTGTTCGGTGCTGACATGCAGCCCGCGCGCGGCGGCGGTGGCCATGCAATCGCAAATCAAGATGTCGAGAAAGGCGTCGCTCAATATCCGCCGCGCATTGGGGATGTCGAACACCGTGCCGTTGTACAAGCGGCGGTTTACCGCAAATTGCATGGTTGAACGCAGCGCGGTGTCCACCGCCGCTAGCGACAGACCGGCGCACAGGGTGCGCGTCACTTGAAAGGCGCGCAGTGCCAGCTCCAAACCCTCGCCCACTTCGCCGACGCGGCTGCTCTCCGGCACCAGACAATCATTGAAACGAATACCGCTGATATCGCAGCCGCGCAGACCGAGGGTCTTCACCCGGGGCAGATTCGAATATTGCGCGGGATCGAGGTCACGCTTCTCCAGCATGAACAGTGACAGGCTGCGGCTGTCGCGGGCATCACTGGTCTTGGCCAGCACCGCCACGAGGCCGGAACGGGTGGCGCGGTTGATCGGCCATTTCTCCCCGCTAAGGCGGTAACCGCCCTCGGTCTTCACTGCCTTCGTATGATTAGCAACGAGGTCGGCGCCGTGCTGCTCTTCCGAATAGGCGAGGGTCGGCGCGTCCTTGGTCCAACGCAGCACTTTCGCGAGATGGCGTTTTTGCTGTTCATTACCTCCCACCCAAATCAGCGTCGACCAAATCAGCGTGCTATAGGTGATGGCGGTGGTGAGATCGCGCCGCGCCGCCACCCGCGCCATGGATTGAAACTCTTCATATGAAGTAAAGCGCCCGCCGTAGGCCGCGGGCACGTAATAATGATTCATGCCGAAACGGTACAATTCGTCCACCGCCGCTTGCGGAAAGGCCTCCTGCTCATCCCACTGCATCACGTTGTGGAATGAGATGACGTTCGCCGGATTATTGGGGTCACCGAGAAAGCGCTCCAATTCCTCGCTGGCGCGGTATTGCAGCGGAAGCTCCCAGCTCCGCTCCTGCGCGTCCTGCGCGTCCTGCGCGTCCTGCGCGTCCTGCGCGTCCTGCGCGTCCTGCGCGTCCTGCGCGACTGTATGTTCAATGCGTGCCGTTTGCATGACTCAAGCCTCCATCAACCGCGGCAGAGCGCCGCTTTGCCACATGACCCTGCAGGCATTACGCTGCACCTTGCCGCTGGAGGTGATGGGTATCACCCCGGCCTTCACCAGCACGATTTTCCGTAACTGCAATTGATGTTCGGCGGAGATCGCCGCGCGCGCCGCAGCCGCGGCCGCGGGCAGCTCCGCCTCATCGTGGCGCCGCTCCACTTCGTGGATCAGCACCAACTCTTCATTACCGTCATCGTCAATGGCGAAGGCGGCGCCGCGTCCCGCGCGCAGCAGCGGATGACTCAGCGCCGCGGTCAGCTCGATGTCTTGCGGATAGTGGTTGTGACCGCGAATGATGATTAACTCTTTAGAGCGGCCAGTGACGAACAACTCGCCGTCTTTCATGAAACCCAGATCGCCGCTGCGCATGAACGGTCCCGCGCCATTGGCGAGGCGCGCGCCGAAGGTCTCCGCCGATTCGGCGGGACGATTCCAATAACCCTGCGCCACACTGGGGCCCGCGATCCACACCTCACCCACCGTGCAATCCCTGGCTTGCAGACGGCTGACGGGGTCGACGATGACGACTTGCTCGCTGGCGGAGGGCCGGCCCGAACTCACCAAGCGCCGCCCCGTCTCGGCCTGCTGCCCCGGTTGCACCGCATGCACCTCGCCCCGTTCCAGCGCGAGGCGATCGATGGTGGTCATCACCGGCGCTTGATCGGCCGCGCTGCCAGTGACGAACAAGCTCGCCTCCGCCAAGCCGTAGCAGGGATAAAAAGCCTGACGGCGGAAACCGCAAGAAGCGAAGAATTGGGTGAAGCGTTGCAAGGTATCGGCGCGCACCGGCTCGGCGCCGTTGAAGGCCACTTGCCACGAACTAAGGTCCAGCGTCTCGCGCTGCGCGGGGGTGATCTTGTTCAAACACAACTCATAGGCGAAGTTCGGCCCGCCGCTGATGGTGGCGCGGTATTTCGAAATCGCCTGCAACCAGCGTATGGGCCGTTGCAGCGCGGTGACCGGCGACATCAACACCACCGGAAAGCCGCCGAACAGCGGCACCAGCACACCGCCGATCAAACCCATATCGTGATACGGTGGCAGCCAGATCACGCCGCGCGATTCGCCGTTGGCGCCGAAGCGGCGGTAGATCAGCGCGAGATTGTGCATGAGATTACCGTGAGTCAGCATTACCCCGCGCGGCGCGGCGGTGGAACCGGAGGTGTATTGCAAAAAAGCCAAACTGCCGGACTGACTGCCGGGGTCTTGCCAAGCCGCGGCGCGCTCCAGCGGGATTTCATCGGTGGCGATCCACGGGGTTTGTTCGCCGCCGGGCAAGCGCCGCATCTCGTCGTCGAGATTAGCGAGCACGGCGCGGCTGGTGAGCATCACCGCGGCGCGGGCATCCGCGCTGACTTTATGCACGCGCTCCAAGGAGGCGTTGCGGCGCGGCGCGAACACCGGCACCGCGATCATGCCCGCGTACAAACAAGCGAAGAAGGCGGCGATGAATTCCATGCCCGGCTGATACAACAGCACCGCGCGTTCGCCGCCGAGATTTAGCGCCTGCAACTCCGCGGCGATGGCGCGGACCCGTTCATCCAATTCACCGTAGCTGATGTGTAACTCGGCACCATCACCCTCGCGTAAAAAGGTATAGGCGCGCTGCGCGGGCATGAGCCGCGCGCGCTCGCGCAACAAGTCCACCAAGGTGGCGGCCTGCGCCGCGGGGTGGCTGATGATGCGATTGAGATTGTCCATGAGTGCGTGTCCTTTCCGTTTGTATGAATGCGATTACAGCGTGGCCGAGATAGCCGTAGGTTTGGGCGCCAGATCGCGCTTGGCATCCAGCTTCATCAGCAGCGGTGGCAGCAAGAGGAAGTCGAGCAGCAAGGCCAAGACCACGGTCACCGCCGACAAAATGCCGATCACTGAGTTGACTTGGAATGTCGAGAAGGCCAAGACGATGAAGCCCGCGCACAGGACCACCGAGGTCACCACCATGGCGTAGCCCACGGTGTTGAAGGCGTAGCGCACCGCGTCTTCCGGCGACAGGCCGCGCTCGCGGCGGGCCCGCAGATATTTGCTGATGAAATGAATGGTGTCGTCGACGACGATGCCCAAGGTCATGGCGGTGATCACCGAGGCGGCGAGACCGATGCGGCCCACCAGCAGGCCCCAGAGTCCAAAGGCCAGCACCGCGGGCAGCATATTCGGCAGCATGCTGAACAAGCCCCATTTGAACGAGCGCAGCGCGATGATCAAGGTCAGACTGATGAGCAGCGCGCCAAAGGCCGTGCCCTTGAGCATGCTGGCGATATTACGCTCGGCGATGTGACCGAACATCACGGTCCAGCCCACGCCCGGGGCCCGCATGGTGCTGGGCACGTGGGCGTGTTGCCAATCGCGGGCCCGCTGCTCCAGCGCCAGCATCTCGTTATTGCTGATGACCTTCAACAGCACGGTCATGCGTGAAGCCGACTTGTCGAGATTGATCTGATTATTGAGATCAAGACCGAAGGGCAGCGACAATTCATAGAGCAACAAATATTGCGCGGCCAGTTCGCGTTCTTGCGGCAAGCGGTAAAAATCCTGGTCGTCGCCGTGCATATTTTTGTTGAGACGCTTCATCACGTCGGTGAAGACATTGACGTGCATCACTTCCGGCTGGGAGCGATACCAGTCGGCGAAGTCTTGCAAGGCTTGCAGGTAGCTGGGGTCGGCCACCGCACCTGGCGCACCGGCGGGCAGGGAGTATTCGATGAGCGAGACGCCGGTGAGGTGCTCAGTGGTGAAGTCCGTGGCCTGGCGCACCGCGACTTGCTTGTCGAAGTACTTGACGAAATCGTCGTTGAGTTCGTTGTTGGGCACGAAGGCGAGCAGGCCCAGCGACACCGCCATGGAAGCCCACAGCAACACGCCGCGGCGGCGCACGACGAAATCACCGAAGCGCGCGGCCAGCTTGCCGCCATCCGCCGCAAGCGCCTTGCCCGGCTTGACCGGCAACAGGGAGATCAATGCGGGCAGGAAGGTGAGCGACAACAGCCAAGCCGCGAGCACGCCGACGGTGACGACATTACCGAGGTCGCGGAACGGCGGCGAGTCGCTGAAGTTCATGCTGAGAAAACCCACCGCCGTGGTCAGCGAGGTGAGGAACACCGGCTGCATATTGATGCGTAAGGCCTCGGTGATGGCGCTGAGTTTTTCCTTGCCTTCATCGCGCATGAGGTGCATGAAGCTCACCAAGATATGCACGCAATCCGCCACGGCCACGGTGAGGATGATGATGGGCGCCGACGCCGACGCCGGTGACAGCTTGATGCCCAGCCAGCCCGCCACGCCCATGGCGCTGAGTATGGACATCAGCAATACGCTCACGGTCGCGAAGGTGGCGGGGCCGGAGCGCAGGAACAACCACAAGCCGGCGATCACCAGCACGAACATCAGCGGAATGAGGCTGCCCATGTCACGCTCCGAGGCCTCGGGGAAGGCGTTGTTCATCATCACGATGCCGGTGATGTGAATATCGAGCTCGGGATGGGCCGCGCCGATCTTCTCCGCCATGGCACGCGCGGCCAGCGCCACCTCGCGGGTCTCTTGATCGGGATTGGCATTGGGCAGGTGCAGGGTGACGTTGACGCCGGTCACCTTGCCGTCAACGGACACCAGGCGCTGACGCAGCGCGGGCTCATTGACGGCGATGTCATGCGCCTGTTGCAGCGCGGCGTCGCTGAGCGCCGTGGCCTCGGGCACCAGATCCGCTACCACCAAGGTATCACCCTCGGCGTAGGAGTGCTGAAAGTTAGTGATGGAATCCACCCGCTGCGCGTAAGGCAGCTGCCAGGCGGCGCTGGTGAACTGCTGCACCACGGCCAGGCTGGCACGGGTGAAGACCCGCCCGTCCTTGGGCGCGATCACGAACAGCACATTGTCGCTGCGGCTGTAGGCGTCTTGCAGGGCCTCGGCCGCGACGAGTTGCGGATCATCCTTGTTGAAGTAGATGCGGTAGTCGGCGGTCTGCTCCAGTTTGGCCAAACCCGCCGCGGCCACGATCACCAGCGCCAAGGTAACGGCGATGATGCGGCGGGGGTGGTGAACAATCCATTGCATGAGTTTCATGTCGGTTTCGTGCTCCTCGTTAGGGTGTGCTCACTTTGCCAGCGCAAGCTCAAAGGTTCTGTGAAGTTTTGCCCTGGCTGGTGTGAAAAATTACCGGTTTCTTCTCCGGTTAGAAATTATCCAGTGGTGGGTATACCAGGGCATACCAAAGTAGGTGGTGAAAGCCCTGGCCTCAAACCGCCAAGCCGCCGCTGCTTGCCCGGCACGGCCGCGGGCGCCCGGCCTAGACCCGCGTCGGCGGATGCCCTCTCAGGGTAGTGGACAAAGACATATCGCGCGTCAGCAAGGCCGAAACGGCGGGACGATTCAGCTAAGGAATCTCTGATTTATTAGGGGTTCCGTGCGGCGCAAGGACGCGCCGCCATTTTCCATGGCGGAACGCCATTGAAAATGAAGGGAAGCGGAAATCGAATTTTTCGCTTGCCGTGCTCTGAGAATTCATGGAATTATTCAGAGCTTCCTTAAGAAAAATTGTAACGCGTTAATTCACGCCTTGCGGGTGGGAAGTTAACCGTACCGCGGCCTCGGCCATGATGGAGGAATTGAAAATGATACCGGACGAACAGGAAGACACGCGGCAGTACACCGTGGTCATCAACCACGAGGAGCAGTACTCGATCTGGCCCGCCGACCGCGAGCTGCCCCTGGGCTGGACCGCCGTCGGCAAGACGGGCTCCAAGCAGGCATGCCTGGATTACATCGAGGAAGTCTGGAGCGACATGCGCCCGCTAAGCCTACGGAAGAGGATGGAAGAGGACGCCGCCCGCGACCAGCAAGGCAATTAAGATGAAACAATTTAAAAAAAGGAAGCGAAAGGACCAGGCGCGACTATTAGTCTATACAGCGCCTAGCTGGGTTGAAGGGTATGAACCCCAGCGTGCGGATAGGGAGAAAAATATATTATTAGTGGAAAGCGATACTGAATTGCGCGAACCATGACAATCGAAGCCGGGTGTTGTCTTAACGCAGGCTTGCGGTCCTGAGAGCGCGCTGTTCGTATAGAATCGAATGGCATCCGCGAAATGCGGTGTTTGTCGTGATGGCTGTTAAATTTATCATTAAGGGGGTCGCCCTTTATTTCACCCTAATACTAGCGTGCCCAAGCTGTCGCACGTGGTCACGTCCTATCCCGCAAGACTTGAGGAGATCAATCATGATGATTGCCCGTTGGAGCATTGATGCGAAATTCGGATACAAACAGAATGTGATCGAGCTGATGCAGCGCTGGCTGCGAGAGATCGGGCCGCAGGTCGGGTTTAGTGCCGACAAGCTGCGCTTGCTTACCGGCTCGATCGGGGCGCTGGAGGCCACCGTTCAGACGGAACATCTCATTAAGGATCTCAGCGAGCTTAACCAGGCTTGGGATAAGCTGGCAACGATTGCCGCGCATAAACAATGGAGCAAGGATCTCGAACCCCATGTGGTTTCCGGGACTAGCCGCTGGGAAATCTACCGCGTCTTGTAATTGCGCGGCGGACTCGCGATTACGGGCGGACAGCCCCGCCTGAAAAAATTGCGGGTGAGACGGCTCCCGGCGCTCAAGCCGTGAGCGAGCGAGGCGGACGTTGTCGCGCCCAGGGCATCCGCTGCCGAAGGTAGCAACTCATCGCTATGCGCCGCGTCGGCGGCATGGCGATACTCTCCGTTACACCGCTGATGATCTGGGTCTCACTCGACTTCTAATTGGATACCCTGGGTTTTAAGTGTGGAAGCTGAGGAGGAGAGCAATTGAATCAGATGGATCAACCTTTGGCGCTCATCGCCGCTGACGCACCTCCGAGGGCAAAGCCTTCCGTCTATCCGGAACCCTTCGCATCGCGGATGCGGGGTCGGGAAAAACGCCCGCTGGGCGATCTTTTTGGGCTCACGAACTTCGGCGTCAATCTCAACCGGGTGGTTCCTGGCGCCGTCTCCGCGCTCCACGCCCATGCCAAGCAAGATGAATACATTTTCGTTCTGGAGGGGCACCCAACACTGATTACAAATGGGGTCGAAACCCAACTGTCACCTGGCATGTGCGCGGGTTTCAAAGCAGGCTCTGACAATACCCATCAGCTCGTCAACCGCTCTGACAAAGATGTACGCTATCTTGAGGTCGGTGACCGGCACGGTGCTCTACCCGGACGACGACATTCAAGCGGTTCTTGGCGCTCACGGGAAATGGATTTGAAAGGCTCCGATTAAAGGAACAGGGGTCTTTTATCATTAACCCGCAATCGGTATCCGGCCTTTTAAAAAACAATCGGCTAAGCTTATCGCCTTGGCTAATCTTTTAATAATAAAGCCTTGCCTTTTTACAGACTGATTGATATTAAAGGCGGCAATACTTCAAAAAGAGCACGGCATGAACTTCGAATCCGTTAAGAATTATTACGAAATCCTGGTGGCCTTCGAGATACAAAAACAGCTCAAGGCGAGCGGAACCAGCGCTGATAATGATTATTTGGAAGATGTTGCCTGTGTCGCCCTCAACAAACTGCCGCCACGTTATGTGCGTCACCATGTCGATCTAGTCTACTACTTGACCGACGATGAGAAGGCGAATATGGATAACGCCGTCCGCACCGCCGTGAGCGAAGCACTCGGCTTTGTATCCCAACACCGATCACGTTCGCCATGATCTAGACTGGATTATAGCGGGCAGAGAAAAAGCAGACTAATTTTGCAATCGCAACCTGTGCAATATATAAGGCGCAATATATGCGGTGCGGGTGGCGATGCGCATCAGCACCTTAATTAACTCATCCATGGCTTCAATCATGCATCCAATTCTTCGCAAGCTTGAAGGCGGTGACCGCCGCTCCATAGGCCGCTCGGACGAGGTAGTGGCTGAGGCTCTGGCGCGCCCCGTCCTCTTCAAGGTCTTGATCACGGGTTTGTCCGCCACCGACGCGCTGCTGCGCATGCGTGCGGCGGATGCGCTGGAGAAGATTTCGGTGGTGCAGCCGGACTACTTGCAACCCCACAAAGTTTTTCTTATAAAGATGGCGGCGGCATCGGCACAGAAGGAAGTGCGCTGGCATTTGGCGCAAATGTTGCCACGGCTCAAGCTGAATGAAAAAGAAAGGCGCCGTGTCGCCGATATTATGCTGCGCTATTTGAGCGACGGCAGCAGTATCGTCAAGACCTGCGCGATGCAGGCCTTGGCCGATATCGCTATACAGAGCCTGGCACTGCGCCCGTCCATTCTGCTGCATTTGCGCGAACTCACCGTCATTGGCACACCAGCGATGAAGGCGCGCGGCCGCAAACTGCTGGCTAAGCTGAATCCAGGCAAGACGCGATAAAGCAATGCGGTATAGTATTGCTTTGGCATCGCGCAAGTCACTGACACAGCGCACATCAATATTATCAACAGCTATCGAGTGTTTCTGGATTCAGGGAAAAAATCGTATCTCCCTGCGAACTTGATTATCTTGCCGCTGATGCCTTGCATCCGCCCGGCACTCACCCAAGACTCGCGCCATGACTCACGCCGCTGCGCGGCTACCGCGGCCTCTCGCCTTCACCTCTCCCGCCGTGACCAGTCGATTGAACCTGCGACGGCTTGGTGGCTTACACCGCGGATGCGGCTAAGCCGCGCTACATTGAACACATTGATTGCCGCACTCACACCAACAGCATTTTGTACTCATGCGCGTCGAACACCAGCTCGATGCGGGCGATTTTGTCTGCCGTGACCTTACTCCATTGCACCACGGTGGCCGCGCGCTTTTCCGATATCTGCGAGGTAACGAGGAGGATGTGACACAGCTCGTCACCATCGATGAATACCTTACGCCGTTCCACACGCTGCAAGATGGGCGTGGCCAGTTCCATATAGTCCATGAGCTTATCTGCTGAGGAAAAGGTGTTGAGTGGTGAGATGTACTCGAAGTCCGAGTCCGAAAGATAACGGCGCGCGCGGGCATTATCATGTTGAGCGATAGAATCTATGTAGGCGTCAACGATTTCCAAGGGGGAGCGCGCGTCCATGGCCTGTATCTCTAATGAATGATGGATAAATCCTAGCTTGCTTCGCGGCTGACATGCAAATGCGCGATGCGGCCATGGTGCCTGATAAAGGAAATATATGCGGGGTGGCTTAGCCTCACCGGCGGTTTCACCCGGTCAGCCATCGCGAATACGGCAGCGCCAATGCCGCCACTAAAAATACAAACTTATGCCATGCGCTGCTGGTTTACTCCATGCCAACCCACCCTGCATTCATCTAAATTAATGAACAAACGATTTCACCGAACGCGTCAGCGCAATCTTCCTACTCGCCGCGGTAACAAACAGCGGCTAGAATTATCTAGTCATCACACCGGTTGCTCACCGATCGGACTTGATTGCCTACCACCTCACTTCTATCCAGGGATTACCGCATGGAAACCGCTAACTTCTATTGGACCGTGATCGTCGGTATCGCCGCCGCCACCTGGATCGTGGTGCAATTCATTCGCGACCGCATCGCGCTCTCCGTCGGCCGCACCAAAGCCGCGGTCAGCCATTTAATCGAAATCGATCGCTTGATTATCGAGAACCCGGCAAGCCAACGCTATTTATCGGAGACCGCCCGGGAGAGTGAGGCCTATTTCCGCGCACCGGATCGCCTCAAGGATGATTTGTTTTACCAAGCGAAGACCTTGGTCTATATGCACTTGAACACCTATGATGAAATCCTGTCCTTGTCGGACCGCAATCACGGCCTCAGCTCGCTGCTGGGGCCCGGCGCGCTAATCGAAGCCGCGGATTGGGAACAGTATATTCAAGTGAAACTCCGGCATCCCCTCTATCGTTCTATCCTAAATAATGAAGAAGGCATCTTCGGCGAATCTCTGCGCCAGTATTGGCGCAATCACAAAGCGGCGGTGGAGACCGCCGTGAGCGATCCGTTCATGTGGTGAGAGATGGAGCAACAAAGAATCAACCTGGGGTTCCACTATTTTTTACACCCCCTTTGTATTGATGCCATTTACTCGCGGCGCACGCCAAGGCATAGCGGGTGAGCCATTCAGTTGATGCGTAGCACAGAGTATGCCTGACGGATTTCGACGCACTACTCCACCCTGCATTCATTGATGCAGCGTATACTCGGGCTACGCCGTCTACAATGAAGACTCAACCCGCCAACATTATCACCACACAAAAGACCCGTGCCCATGCCACTCGACACCCACCCTCCATCTGCCGCACACCAATCCAGCTTGCAATGGTATTCACGCCTCTCACTGCTGGGTTTGTGTCTAGCGGTAATCGTGGCCTTGGCCGCGCTGAGCTCGGGCTTGGGGAATCGCTGGGGCTGGTGGGATTTTCACAGCGGTTTCGGCATTCTGAAATGGGCCTTTTATGGTGGTGTGGCCGCCAGCGTGGTCTCGATCGCGGCCGTGGTCATGACACGCCCGGGCATGCCGCAGCGCGGCTTCGCCATGGCACTCACCGCGCTGATACTCAGCTTCCTGGTGGTGTGGCTGCCCTGGCAATCGATGCGGGATATCCGCAACCTCCCGCCCATCCATGACATCACCACCGATACAGAAAATCCGCCGTCCTTCTCCGCAGTCCTGCCGTTGCGCGGCGCGGACGCCAACTCTACCGTATACGCCGGTCCCGGGCTGGCCGTTCTGCAAACCGAGGCGTACCCGGGCATCCGCCCGATTGACACCGAGATCGAACCGTCGCGCGCCTTCGAGACCGCGCTCGCGGTGGTGAAATACCTGGATTGGGACCTGGTGGCCGCCGATGCCGCGCAAGGTCGCATCGAGGCGACGGATACCACCTTTTGGTTCGGTTTCAAGGATGATGTGGTCATCCGCATCACGCCCACGGAATTCGGCTCGCGCGTGGACCTGCGTTCGGTCTCGCGGGTCGGCGGCAGCGACGCCGGCGCCAATGCGGAGCGGATACGCGAATTTCTCGCCGCGTTCAAGGCGCGCCTGTAACGGCGTCCGGCAGCGCAGACAAAAAAACTGCAATTATACTTCCCAAGCTGGGTTTATCAGCCGCGGAGGGTGAAATCACCCATTCAGCCTGGCCGGACTTCGTCCGATAACCCGGCAGCGTGGCCAATCTCTAGCCGTGAGGGCAACGCATGCAGCGATCGCAAATCCATCGTTGGCATTTAGATCCGGAATACAGGATAAAACTCACATTCAGAGGTAATACATCATGCTCACTGTCAATCACATCAATTTGAAAATAATCATTGCCTTGCTTTTCTGCTTGCTGCTTTTACCTCTTTCCACCGTCGAGGCGAAAAATTACAGTGGCAAGAGGATCTTGCTCATTGATTCATATCATAAAGGTTATCCCTGGAGCGACGGCGTGATCAAGGGCGCGCGCGAGGTGCTGGACCAGTCCGGCGCCGATATCAAGATCATCCATATGGACACCAAGCGCAACAAAGGTGATGAGTTTTCGACCCAGGCTGCCTTGCAGGCAAAAGCGGTGATTGAGGACTTCAAACCCGATGTGGTCATTGCCTGCGACGACAACGCCGCCAAGTATCTCATTGCGAAACACTACAAGGATGCCAAACTGCCCTTTGTATTTTGTGGTATCAATTGGGATGCCTCGGCCTATGGCTTTCCCTACAAGAACGTGACCGGCATGCTGGAAGTGACCTCGGTCGAGGAGTTGGTGGATTTGCTCAGGACCTTCGCCAAGGGCAATCGCATCGGCTTCCTGGCAGAGGACAGTGAGACCGACCGCAAGGAAGGCAAAATATATAAAGACATCTTCAAGGAGAGATTTCAGGATGTGTACGTCAAGACTTTCGATGAATGGAAACAGGCCTACCTGGATTTTCAGAAATCCGCCGACATCCTCATCCATTATAACTTCGGAACCCTGACCGCCTGGGATGATAAAGCGGCGGCCCAATTCGTCGAGAAAAACGCCAGGATTCCCAGCGGCGCCTTCAAGGAGGACATGATGAGCCATAGTATGCTCGGTTATCTCAAAGTTCCCGAGGAACAAGGCATCTGGTCGGCGAAGACGGCGCTGAGGATCCTCGACGGAACCCCGCCCTCGTCGATCGCCATCGTAAAAAACAAACAGGGTAATATCATACTCAATGCCCGCATCGCACAGAAGGTCAACGCGGACATCCCCTTCGAGTTGTTTCAGTCCGCAATCAAGGTGATTGAATAAATCCGACGCGGGTCCTCTCTCCCGCCTGGGTTGGTCCTGGAATAATCACACGTCATTAAAGGCGCTGCACCCGGCTGTAAGGCGGCGAGGACTGGTAATCCTCGCCGCCTTTTGTGTATACGATGACATTGGCTGGGGATGAGCGCTAGCTTGGAACGGTGGCGTTCGTACGCAGGGGCCCGGGCCGATTGAAAGACCCCTGCCAGGCGTCCGGAGGCGGGGGTGCGCCCTTTCAAGCATGGCGCTTTATCCGCGTATTATTGCCTTGGCTGGGGCGCTTGCGCCTCGCGGGCACGGCGTAGTTCCTCGACGGCCTGCGCCTTGGCGCGGCCCGCGGCACTCACCGCCTCCAGCTCATCACCCGCTTGCGCCGCGGCCTCGGCGCGGCGCAACAAATCGCGCGCCTCCTGTGAAAGCGCGCCCTCGGCTTCCGCCTCGGCCATGGCCTGTTGCGCCTGGGTGATGGCCATTGCCATATTGCGTGAACTAATGGATTCGCGCCGCGCGGTGAGGGCATTATTGCGCGCGCTTTTGTAATCGTGGGCCGATAATTTCTTTTCGGCACGCAACATGCGTTGCTCCGCCTCGGTGAAATTCTTCGGCGCATGCTGCGCGGCATTCGCCTCCCGTGCCGCTTGCAAGGCCTGACGGGCATCACTCATCTCTTGCGTGGGCACGGTGGCGCAACCCGCAAGCAGACTCAGCCACAGCAGGGCGGCGGCTCCCATGAAGGAAATCGGCTTGATACTCACCGGATGTCACCGTCGGAGATAAGCATGGTCCTGATGCGAAAACTCCCTGTGATTCAACAAAATTTTCCGTGAAACTAGCAAGCGCCCCCTGGGCTGTCAAGACGACTGTCTATAGAATAGCCCCACACCCGCAACAAGATTGAGTGTAGCGATGATGGAGATTCTTGTCTTGTATTACAGCCGCCACGGCGGCGTGGCCGCCATGGCCCAGCTCATCGCCCGCGGCGTCGAAGAGGTGCCGGGCGTGCAGGCGCGGCTGCGCACCGTGCCGCCGGTCTCCGCGGTGTGCGAGGCGGTGGAAGACAGCATCCCCGCCGCGGGCCCGCCCTATGCCAGCACCGACGACCTGCGCGAATGCGCCGGCCTGCTGCTCGGCAGCCCCACCCGCTTCGGCAATATGGCCGCGCCGCTGAAATATTTCCTCGATAACACCGGCGGCCTGTGGCTCTCCGGCGGGCTGGCTGGCAAACCGGCGGCGGTGTTCACCTCCACCTCCACCCTGCACGGCGGCCAGGAGAGCACCCTGCTGTCGATGATGCTGCCGTTGCTGCACCACGGCATGCTCATCATGGGCCTGCCCTACAGCGAGACCGACCTCAGCACTACCACCAGCGGCGGCACCCCCTACGGCGCCAGCCACATGGCGGGCAGCGATAGCAAACTGCCGCTCAGCGAAGAAGAAAAGCGCCTGTGCCGCGCCTTGGGTAAGCGGGTCGCGGAGGCGGCGCGGCGCTTGGCGGCGAGTTGAAGGAGTCGATCGCGGCATGGCTCTCCCGGCGGGAAACGTTTGAGAATGGGAAAGACAAGCCTACTGCGAGTTTGATCCCCTCACCCCAGCCCTCTCCCGGAGGGAGAGGGGGATTTTTACAAGTAGGTGGCCGAAAATCCGCGGAGCAGAGGCCGGAAAGCGATTTAAAAACGCGCTCCGTAGATTTTATCCAACCCAACTTTACACTTGCGGCTGGTTTTTCATCTATAAACTCATAACGGGAACGCACGCGCGATGGCAGCGAAAAGAGGCCGACGCCGTTCAGGCCTCGGCCTCGAGCACGGATTTGACGAAGGGCACGGTAAGTTTGCGCTGCGCGGCGAGACTGGCGTGGTCGAGCAGGTCTAACAAGGCAAATAAGGCGTGCAGATCGCGGTGGCAATGGCGCAGCAGAAAACCCGCGACCTCCACCGGCAGCTCCATGCCGCGTTGCCGCGCCTGCAGGCGCAGCGCCCCGGCCTTGTCTTCATCGCTCAATTCGTGGAGCTGCAACACCACGCCCCAAGCCAGACGCGAACGCAGATCGGGCAGGCCCAAGGCCAGCGACGCGGGATTGGCGTCGGCCGCCACCAGCAATTGTCCGCCAGCCTCGCGCAGGCGGTTGTAGAGATGAAACAGCGCGGTCTCCCACTGGACATCGCCGGCAATGCGTTCGATGTCGTCGAGCACCACCAAAGGCAAGGCCTCCAATCCTTCGAGCATTGCAAGCGAAAGCTGCTCCAACTCACTGAAGGGCAAGTAGGTCAGCGGCACGCCGCGCGCGGCGGCAGCGTGACAGGCGGCGTGCAGCAAATGGGTCTTGCCCGTACCCGCGCCACCCCACAGATACACACAGGCTTCGTCGCCGCGCTGCACGGCCTGCTCGAACACCCCCACCGCCTCGCGGTTGGCGCCCGGATAATAATTGGCGAAGGTGGCGCCCGCCCGCAGGCGCACGCCAAGGGGCAATTGGGCGAATAAATGGGACACGCCGCTAGAGGACATAGTGGCCGCGCTCACGCGCCTTCATCACCGGCGTAGACGCGGCTGGCTAAATAGCGCTCATGGGCGTAGCGCAGTAACACGCCCACCACCGCCGCCACCGGCAAGGCCAGCAGCACGCCGACGAAGCCGAACAATTGCCCGCCCGCCATCACCGCGAAGATCACCCCCAGCGGGTGCAGGCGGATGCGGTCGCCCAGTAATAAAGGGGTGAAGACGAAGCTCTCCAGTACCTGCCCGACGCCGAACACACCCAGCACCAGCAGCAGATGATAGGCATCGTGAAATTGCATTAACACCGCCACCCCGGCGAATAAAACACCAAGGATGAAGCCAAGATAGGGCACGAAGCTCACCAATCCCGCGAACAGACCGATGAGCAGGGCGAGCTCCAGCCCGACCAGCCACAGACCTGTGGTGTACACCGTGGCCAGGGCTAGCATCACCGTGAGCTGGCCGCGGAGAAAATTGCCGAGCATGGCATCGCAATCCTGGGCCAGGCGGGTGACGACCGGCGCGTGACGGCGCGGGATGAGCTCAGCGATGCGCGCCATCAGCACATCCCAATCACGCAGCAGATAAAACGTCACCAGCGGGATCAGCACCAAGGTCGCCAGCCAGCCCATCACCGCCAGACCCGAACGGGTCACCGACGCCAGCACGCCCGCCGCCACCCCGCCCACTTGCTGCCAATGGGCGAGCAAGGCCTGCTTGATACCTTCCAAATCCAAATTAAGATCGGCGAAACCCACGGCCTGCTGCAGCCAGGGCACGGCATTGAGTTGCAGCCAATCGAGATAGCCCGGCAGTTTAGCCGCCAGCACGCTCAGCTGCTGTTGCAGCAACGGCAGCAAGACCACGAGGGCCAGCACGAATACCGCCAGCATCACGATAAACACCAGCAGCACCGCCGCCGTGCGCGACAGGCCCTTGGCCTCCAAGCGGTCGGCCAAAGGATCGCCGAGATAGGCCAGGCCCGCGCCCACCAAAAACGGCGTGAGCACTGGCCCTAATAAATACAGCAATACACCGAAGGCGACGAAGCCCGCCAGCACCAGCCATTTTTGGGTATCGTTCAAGAGGCCCCGCTTGTCGTTATGCATCGCGTTCATCACCGCGCCGCCGTGCTTGATGATAGGCCCGTCTGCCCCAGGTCCACACATAATCGGCGCCGCTCAACACCGTGGTGGCGAACACGACATAAATCAGCGCCTCCATCATGCCCGGCGGCAAGGGCAAAATACCGAGCGAGGCCACCGTCGCCACCGCGAGGACGATCTGCATCACCGTGTTCAATTTGCTAATCCAGCTCGGCGTCAATTCATATCGGCCCACCAAATAATGGAAGGCCAGCGCGCCGCCGAACACCACGACATCGCGCGCCACCACGGCGGCGACCAGCCACAGCGGCAGCACCTCCAGCCAACCGAGCACCACATAGGTCGTGACCAGCAAGAGCTTGTCCGCCAGCGGATCGAGGATGGTCCCCAAGCGGCTGCGCCAGCCAAAACGCTTGGCCAGATAACCGTCGACCCCATCGGAGATGCCCGCCACGAAAAAGGTGAACAAGGCCTCGGTGTAGCGCTGGGTGAGCAGGAACCACGCGACCGGGGCCACCAAGATCATGCGCAGCACGCTAATGAGGTTGGGGATATCCTTCAGCTTCACGGCACTAAACGGTACTGCAATTCGCCACTCCCCCCGGGCTCACCCGGCGCGCCCGCCAGCGGCGCGAGCACACGGCCCAAGGCCAGGCTTTGCGTCAAGCCCTGTAACTCACCGCGCACCTGCACCTGATACACCACGCTGCCGCCCTGCACCCGCTGCACGGTCACGCCGCCCACCGGGTCCAGCCCGGTGAGATAACGCAGCACGCGGGCGTAATCCTGCACGCCGGCGACATTATCCACCACCAAGGTGGCGGCGCTGTTCACCCCCGGCGTCAGCACCAAGGCATAGCGCCGCGCCAGATCCTCGGTGACTTGATTGAGACCGGCGGTAATCACGTCCGCGACCGAGCCCTCCCCCGCCTCCCAGCTGCTGGTGTTACCCGCATGACGCAAGGTCCAGCGTCCGCGCCAGCGCTGCGGCCCCACCAAATACACCCGCCCCAGCAAGACCCCATCGGCCTGATAACGCCCCGAGACCCGCGCCACCGGGTCGGTGAATTGTCCCCAGACGTCGGCAAGACTCACGGCGTTTTGATCTTGCGCGTCCAGCGCGGGCAGGCTCAGCGGCAGGCCGCGGCGCTGCGCGCTGTCATTGACCAGGGCCTGCACGTCGGGCCGGCTGTCGCCGCCCACCAGCGCGCGCGAACCCGCATCCTCCAGCGCCAGCCACAGCAGCAGCTTGGGGCGGTTGCGGTCCCACACCGGCAGGCCGGCATCGTAAATACGTTGATTGATGGTCTGGCGGTCGAAGCTCACGACGATGCTGGGGCCGGCCTCGCCACTGCGGTATTGATAGCGCTGCATCCACTGCTCGGCCTGCGGCAACAGGGCCTTGAGTTGCGGCTGGGCGGACGCGGCTGGATTGCCCGTCACCTTCAGCAGCACCTCGGCGAGGGCGGCACGCGCGGCCCCGGCGCGGGCGGCGGCGCTTTGATCGGCCACCGCCACCTCCGCCTCGTACAGGCCCGGCGTTTCCACCGCCCACGGCGCGCGCGCCGGCAAGAGCAGCGCAGCCGTCAGCCACAAATACAGCGCCCATCGCTTCATGACGATACTGATCCTCTGCAAAACCACCTATGGCGCGAAATGATACACGCTTCTCCCCCGCACCGGGTACGCCGGCGGGGACAAGGGGCGGCGCAACCGCTACAATACGCGCACAATTTTTTGTGAACCGACACGGCGAAGAACATCACCATGAGCAAGACACAGCCCCCCCAATCCGGATTGAGTTACCGCGACGCCGGCGTGGACATCGACGCCGGCGGCCGTTTGGTCGACCGCATCAAACCCATCGCCGCCCGCACCCGGCGCCCCGGCGTGCTCGCCGGTCTCGGCGGCTTCGGCGCGCTGTTCGAGATTCCTCCCGGCTATCAACAGCCGGTACTGGTCTCCGGCACCGACGGCGTCGGCACTAAATTAAAGCTGGCGATGCAACTCGGCAAGCACGACAGCATCGGCATCGACCTGGTGGCGATGTGCGTCAACGACATCATCGTTCAAGGCGCCGAGCCGCTGTTCTTTCTCGACTACTACGCCACCGGCAAGCTCGACGTCGACGTCGCCGCCGCCGTGGTCAGCGGCATCGGCCGCGGCTGCGAACTGGCGGGCGCCGCGCTGGTGGGCGGCGAGACCGCGGAGATGCCCGGCATGTATCACGGCGGCGATTACGACCTCGCCGGTTTCTGCGTCGGCGTGGTGGAAAAGACGCGCATCATCGACGGCAGCCAAGTGCGCGCGGGCGATGCGCTCATCGGCCTCGCCGCCTCCGGCCCGCATTCCAACGGCTATTCGCTGATCCGTAAAATCATCAACGTCAGCGGCGCCGATCTCAGCCAAGATTTTCACGGCCGCAGCCTGGGCGACACCTTATTAGAACCGACCCGCATCTACGTCAAATCGCTGCTGGCATTAATGAACGAAGTCCCGCCGCACGCCCTCGCCCACATCACCGGCGGCGGCATCACCGAAAACCTGCCGCGCGTGCTGCCCGAAGACACTTGCGCCATCGTCGACACCGCGAGCTGGCCGCGCCCGCCGGTGTTCCAATGGCTGCAGGATCAGGGCAGGGTCGCCGATGAGGAGATGTACCGCACCTTCAATTGCGGCATCGGCATGATCGTCTGCGTGCCCGCCGCCGCGGCCGAGCGCGCGCTGCGGCTGCTGCGCGAACATGGCGAGACGGCGTGGCGCATCGGCGAAGTCGCGGCGCGCGAGAATGACAGCGAGCAAGTGATCCTGCGGCACGCATGAGCGCGGCAGCTCAGCCCCGTTTGCCTATCGTGGTGTTGATTTCGGGCAACGGCAGTAATTTACAAACACTCATCGACGCCGCCGCTCGCGGCGAGTTGCCCGTGGATATTCGCGCGGTAATCAGCAATCGCCCCGCGGCCTATGGGTTGGAACGCGCGCGCCGCGCCGGCATCCCCGCCGTGGTGGTAAATCACGGCGGCTACCCCGGCCGCGCCGCCTTCGACGCCGCGCTGCAACGGGCCATCGATGCGCATCAACCGGGCTTGGTGGTGCTCGCCGGTTTCATGCGCATCCTCACGCCTGAATTCGTCGCGCACTATCACGGCCGCATGTTGAACGTGCATCCCTCCCTGCTACCCGCCTTCCGCGGCCTCGACACCCATCGCCGCGCACTGGAAGCGGGCGTGAAGGAACACGGCGTCAGCATCCATTTCGTCACCGCGGAATTGGACGGCGGCCCCGTGGTGGCGCAAGAAAAAATTCCGGTGCTGCCCGGCGACGACGCCGAAAGTCTCGCGCAACGGGTGCAAGCGGCCGAACATATCTTGTATCCACGGGTGATACGCTGGTTCGCCGAAGGACGGCTGACATTGCGGGAAAACCGGGCTATGCTCGACGGCGAACCGGTCAAGGTTTTAGCAACGAACGAATAGCGGATGACAACGTTGATCTCACTACACAAGGCTGTGTGTGTTTTATTTTTAGGCTGGCTCTTGAGCGGGGGCGCGGTGAGCGCCGTCCACGCCGCCGCTGAAGCTATCGCCGTGCCGAAACTCCCCGACTTCAGCGCCCAATATGTGTTAAAGCGCAACGGCCTCACCTTGGGCAATGCGACGCGCAGCCTGCGCGCGACGAAGGACGGCAAGTACGTCTTCCAGTCCGTCACCTACGCCACCGGCATGATCGCCTGGTTCGTCAAAGACCGTATCGAAGAACGCAGCACCTGGACCTTCAATGGCGAACAAGTGCGTCCGTTGGAATATGTGTACGACCGCCACGGCGGCAAAAAAACCCGGCGCGTCAAACTGGCCTTTGATTGGGAACGGATGACCGTGACCAATAATATCGACGGCGACCCCTGGCGCATGGACATCCCCGCGGACGCGCAAGACAAACTGCTCTATCAACTGGCTATCATGCAGGACTTGAAAAACGGCCGCGACAGCCTGCAATACAATATCGCCGACGGCGGCCGCTTGAAAAACTATGAATTCGAGATACTCGGCGAAGAGATGGTGAACACGCCCTTAGGCAAGCTCAAGACCATCAAGATCGAACGCCTCGATGATAAACGCGACACCACGGTGTGGTGCGCGCCAAGCCTGAACTACCTGCCGGTGCGGCTCGAGCAAGAGGAGTCGGACGGCAGCCACTTGAGCATGGATATCCTCTCGGTGAAAGGCTTGCCGGCGCGCTGAGGCCCGCCGCGCGTTTACCGTCTCAGGCCTTGGGCAAGGTCACGCCGCGCTGGCCTTGATATTTACCGCCGCGGTCCTTGTAAGATGTCTCGCATTCCTCGTCGGACTCCAAGAACAAGACCTGCGCCACGCCCTCGTTGGCGTAGATTTTCGCGGGCAGCGGCGTGGTGTTGGAAAATTCCAAGGTGACGTGGCCTTCCCACTCCGGTTCCAGCGGCGTGACATTGACGATGATGCCGCAGCGCGCGTAAGTGGATTTGCCCAGGCAGATCGTCAGCACGCTGCGGGGGATGCGGAAATATTCCACCGTGCGCGCCAAGGCGAAGGAATTGGGCGGAATGATGCAGACCGCGGCCTTGATATCGACGAAACTGTTGGCGTCGAAATTCTTCGGGTCGACGATGGCCGAATTGATATTGGTGAAAATCTTGAATTCGTCGGCGCAGCGGATATCGTAGCCGTAGCTGGAGGTGCCGTAGGAAATCACGCGGCCGCTGGCGTTGTCGCGCACCTGCCCCGGCTCAAAGGGTTCGATCATGCCGTGGCGCTCGGCCATGCGGCGGATCCATTTATCTGACTTGATGCTCATGAATAGACCTTCAATTAATTATTGCCCGCTCTCTTTTCACCACACCGCCGCGCCG
This sequence comes from uncultured Gammaproteobacteria bacterium, assembly GCA_947259075.1. Taxonomy (GTDB): domain Bacteria; phylum Pseudomonadota; class Gammaproteobacteria; order DRLM01; family DRLM01; genus CAKKSB01. The sequence continues at coordinate 198,210 of CAMYKQ010000057.1, forward strand.
CGCGCCGCGCAGCGCGACGGCGCCGTGCCGCCTTAGGTATTTTGAATAACGATGTTGGGAAACTTGAGACTGTAATCGCGCGCGCGCAGGGCCAGGCTGGCGGCCACGCGCCGCGCGATATCACGGTAAATCGCCGCCACGGGGCCGTCCGGCTCCGCCGCCACCGTGGGGGTGCCGCCGTCGGCCTGCTCGCGAATTTTAATATCCAAGGGCAAGGCGCCGAGGAAGTCGACATTGTATTGCTGCGCCATGCGCTCGCCGCCGCCCGCGCCGAAGATATGCTCGGCGTGACCGCACTGACTGCAGATGTGGATACTCATATTCTCGACGATGCCCAGCACCGGCACCTCCACCTTCTCGAACATCTTGAGGCCTTTGCGGGCGTCGAGGAGGGCGATGTCCTGCGGCGTGGTGACGATCACCGCGCCGCTCACCGGAATGCGCTGCGACAAGGTTAATTGAATATCGCCGGTGCCCGGCGGCAGGTCCACCACTAAATAATCCAGGCCGTGCCAATTGGTTTCGCTCAGCAATTGCGTGAGCGCCTGAGTGACCATGGGGCCGCGCCAGATCATCGGCGCTTCTTCGTCGATGAGATAACCGATGGACATGGATTGAATGCCATGCGCCGGTACCGGCTCCATGGATTTGCCGTCTTTGCTTTCCGGGCGTTCCGCCGCACCCAGCATGCGCGGCTGGCTGGGGCCGTAAATATCGGCGTCGAGTATGCCCACCGCCGCACCCTCCGCCGCCAGCGCCAGGGCCAGATTCACCGCCGTGGTGGACTTGCCCACGCCGCCCTTGCCCGAAGCGACCGCGATGATGTTCTTCACATTCTTGAGTGGCGTGACACCGCGTTGCACCGCGTGAGAAACGATGTTCCAAGAAATATTAATCTCAGCCCGGCTCACACCCTCGATGGCCTCAACCCTGGCCTTGAGCTCGGCGGCCCATTGCGCGCGCAGGCCCGCGGCGGGGTAACCCAAGACCACGTCCACGCTCACGCGATCACCGTCGACCGCGATATTCTTAATGGCCTTGCTGGCGACCAAGTCTTGTTTCAAATAGGGATCGGTAAATCCCTTCAGCGCCACTTCCACTTGCAGGCGCGATACGTCAGCCATTGCCCGTCACTCCTTCAATCATTCAATCATTGAGCGCGCCCAGACCCGGCGCGCCGCGAGACCGGTTAGTGTACACCATGGCCACCGCTGAATGAGCATGTCCGCCGCCCCGGCCAACGCCGGCGGCGGGGGCATCAGTCCGGGGCTCAACGAGGCGGGAGCGGGCCGAAAGCAGCACAAGCGGTTAATTTAGCAGCCGGATACGCCCGCTTCGTCCAGGCCTGCTGTCGAAACGAAAACGAAATAGCCCCGGGTCCAAAAATTCTCAGCCGTGAAATTACGCTGGCGGCCTGCGTATTTCCTGGCAATTTGTATGGCGCGCTTGCCCTTGACACAACGATCCCTCGTGCCCCGCCAGCTCGTGTAGCGCCCCGCCCAATGCTGCCGCAACACACCGAAAACAGGTTTCCTCATTTACCCGCGGCGGAACGGCCCTTGTGAATGATTAAGCTGCCATGGCGGTGAACTTGAATTGCAACCAATAGCGGCAATAGTAATTCGCGGCTAAGGCCACTATTTCTCTCAACCTCAGCAGACGCGCCGCCGGCCACGCTGCGCTAAGGTCAAGCGGCACCGAAGAATATCAGCATCGCGCTAAAATCGCGGCAGATTTTTTTTGCTTTAGTGTTTCGTGCCAGGGCGTAATCCGCCGTGCGCCCGGCCGGAATTTCATCACACCGCTCTAAAGCTTCATGCCGTTGCCGCCGCTATAGGATTTGTATGATGAATGAGGTCCGTCACTCCGGCTGGACCTCCGTGCTTCACGGCATGATCTGCTATAACTAACGCGGTGTACGCATGAGAAAATCAATCAGTTCTCTCCGCGCAGGATGCCACTTCGACAAACCAGGATCATTAAGCTTCACCCTCTCCGGCCTCATGCTGGGCTTGGCTTTGCTGTTTAGTGCCGGAGCGGCCCAGGCGGCCTTCGAACTCAACTTCCAAAAACACTCGACTGGCACCATGAGCGACAAGACCGAACACAGCTGCGGCAACTTCGCTGGTGGCGGCGGCAATCAAGAATGCGAGTGGGACAGCGGCGGCGGCAGCTTCGACAACACCACCAAATGGCGCAATGAAATCGTCGTCGAAGGCGGCCAGCAATACTGGCATCAAGTGGTCGGTGACACCACCACCCCCGGCTTCCATCAAGAGGCCTATATCCGCATCGGCACCCTCTGGAACTACATCTCCAACTCCGAACCCGGCAACGAATTCAGCAGCGGCAGCACCTCCTTTTCCGACTCCGGCGGCTTTCCCGGCGGATTGGAAGGTCAAAACGGCGCCAGCGGCACCAACCATTACGATTGCGAAAGTTATATGGGCCTAGGCTGCGACCCCCTTGGCAAAAACAACAGTGTCTCCAGCCATCAGGGTAACAACACCTGGACCGGCAACGGCACCGGCAACCCCACCAGGGCGGTGTTCCGCATGGAGATCAATACGATCTCCACCGATGGCTTTTATATGGAAGTCCTCAAGGACAGCTTGAGCCAAAAGCAACGCATCACCCAGACGCTCAACAACGGCGGCATGCTCTCGGAGTTTCAGGCCGATATGCGCAACAGCACCTTTGCGGACATGAATTCGCCGCTCACCGTGGTGAGCGCCATGAACAGCGGCCCTGGCACCTTCGTGAATAAATTAACCTTCACCCCCACGGTCAACGCCGAATACGCCAATAACGCCGATTTCGATATGGCCAATGTCATCAACACCAATCAGGCCGTTCAAGGCACGGTGGGTGTTCAGGCGGGCGCGTCCCGGGTCACCGCCGGCCGTTATACCTTCACCGCGGGCGGCGGCTGGCTGGCGCCTGGTTCAACCCCCACGTATTACTCTGTCTTTTATCAAGGCAAAGCCGGGGTCAACTCCGGTGATTTCTACAACAACGGCAATTACCCCATCTACGACCGCGGCACCTACACCTTCTTCGACGGCGGCTTCGACCAGCACGCCGTGGACTACTACAGATACTTTATCTCGGCGCAGAACCCCTGCGGCGGCGATCCGTTTTGTTAAAAAACATAACTTGAGTTGATGCAAAAAATATAAGGGGTCTTCTTAAATGATTATTACCGTGCCACAACGCGACCTGTTCCACTGGCGCCGCACCCGGCGCGGCAAAAGGGAAGTTGCCATCTGCCGGCGTATCACCATCGCCACCTTAATTAGCTTTGGCGTCGCTACCTCCGCCGCCGCCGCCCCCGCTGGCGGGGTCGTGACCTCGGGCACGGGCGCTATTTCGCAAACGGGCGCGGTTACCGCTATCACGCAAGAGAGTCAGCGCCTCGATATCGACTGGAACGGCTTTTCCATCGCCGCGGGTGAAACGGTGAATTTCGCCCAGCCAAACGATTTAGCGGTGGCCGTCAATCGCGTAATAGGCGGCGCGCCCAGCGAACTGAGCGGCGCGCTCAATGCCAACGGCCGCGTCTTCATTCTCAATCAAGCCGGCGTGGTGTTCCATCAATCGGCGCAAGTGAACGTGGGCGCCTTATTGGCCACCACCGCCACCGCCGTGAATGTCAGCGCCTTGATCGGCAGCGAGAGTTACAACTTCAGCGGCGCGAATTCCGGCAGCGTGGTCAATCACGGCAATATCACCATTTCCGATGGCGGCTTTGCCATCCTCGCCGCGCCTCAGGTACACAACACCGGCATGATCCAAGCCGATTTGGGTGAAATTCATCTCGCCGCCACCACGGCCTATACCCTCGATTTGCGCGGCGATGGCTTGATTAATTTCGCCATCCCCGCCGAGGCGCTGCAAAACGCCGTGGGTGGCGTGCAAGCCGACGGCACGTTGCGCGCGCGCTCCGGCCTGGTGACGCTCGACGCCCGCACCGCCACCGATGCGGTCAAAGGCGTGGTGAATCTCGACGGCGTCATCGACGCCGATGCCTTGGTCAGCGGCGGCCAGGGCGGTAAGGTGATGCTCGCGGCCGCGGGCGATATCGTCATGGGCGAGACCGCCGCCATTCATGCCGATCACGGCGCCACGGGCGATATCGTGTTCGATGCGGGCGGCGATATCGATGCCGGAAATCTTGGCGTTAATGTCAGCGGCACGGGTGATGTCAGCGCCAATGTGAGCATGCGGGCGGGCGGACATCTTAATGTCGCTCACATTGATGTGAGCGCGGTTTCAAACCACTTGGCCGCCGCCAGAATCGATCTCCAAGCCAGTGGAGACATCACGGTTTCCAACGGCCTCAGCGCGACCTCTCTCGCCTCTACGGATAAAGACAAAGCGCCCTACTCGGCCGCCGACATCGCGGTTTATTCCGGCCACGGCGGTATTACTCTCAGCGGCGATACCCTGGCGCTATCCACGGTCAATGGCCGCGACGGCGCCTATGAATTCGGCACGGCCGAAGCGCATACCAACATCAATGTATCCGCGGCGCGGGCGCTCACCGCGCACGGCAATATCGCCCTGCGTACGGACGCGTATTTCGGCGGTGAACGCGGCGACTCGGAGGCCCACACTAACTTGGGACTGCATAGCCGCGACAGCGGCGATATCACCCTCAACGGCGATATCGCCATCGACAATCTGGCCACGCGGAATGTGTACCGCAGCGCCGAAGCCATCATCAATGCGGACATCAGCGCCGCGCACAACGTCATCATCAACGGCGGCCTGAGCATGAGCAACAAAGCCCTGGCCATCAGCGTGGGCCGTTCGGGCTACTACACCGACGGCGCCTGCATGGCCTCGGCCGACACCACGCTGAACATCCATGCCGGCACCGCTGGCAGCGGTGATTTAATCATCACCAAAGGATTGAACGTCGATGCTTACGCCAGTCTGCAATTCGGCGGCACGCACAGCGCCAACGCCTTTATCACGGCGGATTTAACCGCCGCGAATGACATTATGATCTCGGGCGCGAGCGATGCGATAAACCTCAGCGCCATCGGCTACAACACGGCCCAAAGCGCCACCAAGTCCTTCGCCTATATTGATCTCGGCATGACGGCGGGCACCGCCGGGGCGGGCGATGTCCGCGTCAATGGCAATCTCAGCGCCAACGCCGATGTGTATATGAAGGATGGTAAATTCCTCAATGGCGCGGCCACCACCGTCGACATCCAAAGCCCCGATGATATCTACATCGCTGGCGATGTCAGCCTCACCAGCACCCTGGACGCCACGACCCGCCGACGTTACTCGCGCGCGGAAACCCTTTTCATTGCCACGGCCGGACACGACGGCAGCGGTCGACTCACCATCACGGGTGACACCCATGTCAGTGTCGCGGCAAAGACCGCCGGCACCATTGAGGCACACACCACCACGGCCCTGACGCAACTCACGGCGCCCGGCGATATTCAATTGGGGGGACTGAGCGTCTCCGCGCGCGGTGATTACAGTCCGGCGTCGGGCAGTGATGCCGATGTCGATGCCCATGCCTTCATCACCAGTTCGGGCAATGGCGATATAACGCTCGACGGCGACCTCCTCGTGACCGCCCATGCCGTGCAACGGGCCGCTAACAAGGCCGATGCCCAGGCATGGGCGCGGCTCGACGCGGCCAGACATCTCAGCATTAACGGCGACATCACCGTCCGCGCCGACGCGCTGAGCGATACGGGCGCCACGGACGCCCTGTCCGCGGCCAACCTTGTTGTGCAAGCGGGCATGGGCGGCAGCGGTAATCTGCATATCACCGGCGATATCGTCAGCGCGGCGAGCGCGCACGCGGAGAGCGGCATGAAATCGGCCATCGCCGCCGTGACACTGGGTGCGGCGGACGACCTCACCGTACATGGCGCCGATCCACTGGCGCAGGCCTCGAGCGCCTTCGTACAAGGGCGTGAAAGTCTTGCGGACGATCAATCCGCCGCTGGCGATACTGACCTTGCCAGCCTGAGCTTGAACGCGGGCGGCATCCTCACCGTTGCAATCGCGCCTCCGCCTTCCGCGCCCGAACCCGTGATTGAGCTCGCGCCTGACACAGGCCCGGACGACAGCGTCGCGCAAACCCCGTCCGCCGCGCCGGAAGAAACCGCAAACGCCGGCAATACGGGCACGGGAGAGATTAATCACGAGACACCCCGTAATGACGCCCACGTCACCAATGACACGCACGCGGCCAATCCCAACTCACCCGCCCCGCCCCTTGCCGCGAGACATTCGTCCGGCAAGGTGAATGTCAGCGTGATCTCGGCCTTCAACGCCACATCCGGCCCGCGCGGCCATGTTATTTCCGTGTCCTCGCACGCCGCGGAACACGGCGCGATGAACTCAGACTCAGCCTCAGCGCTGGACGGCGTGATCTTCGAAATCGATTGGGGCAACGTGGATATGCCGGGAAAAACAATCGGCCCCGTTTCCGCTTTGAGCACACCGCTCAACGAAGACGGGTCCGCCGCCGATACAGGAGAACGTAAGCGCCGCTAAATTCGCGCCACTGGGGCGGCACGCGAAAACGCGCGGCCGCCCCAGTAACAAGGGATTGTGATTCGATGCACCGGGCCAGCCTTGATATTCATCACAGCACGCCACCCCGCTACCGGGGTGGCATTACTCATTTATCTTTATGCCTCGCCGCCGTGTTGCTCGCCGCGCCCGGGTTCGCCGCTGGAGAAAGTCGCGCGCCCGGCGTCATCGACCGCCCCTCCGGGTCATTGCCTGACTTGGAGCGCGGCGCGCCGGGCGAGTTGCCCGCCACGCCCCGGCCCGCGCCGCCGTCCACGGACGAAACGGATACGCCGATCGCGACCTTCGACGCCGTGACGTTCGCGGGCATGAGCGTGATTTCCGCGGCGGAACTGTCGCGCGTGGCGGCGGCTTATCTCCATCGCCCTCTCAGCAGCGCCGACCTCGCACAACTTAAATTCGATCTCACCCGTTTGTATTTCGAACGCGGTTACGTGCTGGTGAAGATCACCACGCCGCCGCAAGACATCAGCGGCGGCATTTTAAAAATCGTCATCCACGAGGCCCGTGTCGGGCAACTGCAGCTCAATTACGAAGGACTGTTGCGCGAGCGCATCGCCACCGCGCTGGCGCGGCAACTGAAACGCGATGCGGTGTTCCATGAAGGCGATATTGAATCTTTGGCCAACGACTACAACGATCTCACCGGCTTGCGCGCGGCGCTCACACTGCACAAAGGCGCGGCACCGGGCACCACGGATTTGACTTTGAATCTCACGGAGGAAGACGAAGACATTCAGCAATTCACGCTCGACAACTACGGCAGCGATCTCACGGGAAACTGGGTGGGCGGCGCACGCCTGCAAACCAGCAATCGCTTGCGCCTAGGCGAGACCCTGGGCCTGCAGCTGCGTGCCTCCGGCGGCGATTTGTGGAGCGCGGGCATAGATGCGCGCTCACCGCTGGGCCTAAATAATATGTGGCTGCAATTCGAATACAGTCACAGCGAAAACACCATCGGCGGCAGTCTCGCCTATCTCGACGCCAGCGGCAGCTCGGACCGGGCCAGCCTCTCGCTCTCCAGCGCCTTAATCAATACACGTTCGCGCAAGGCTACTCTGCGCAGCGGTTTGGAAATACGCAGGCATGTATCCGAACTCGCCCAGGTCACCGAAAGCCGCGATCAAATTCGCCAATGGCTGGTCGAAGGCAGTTATCTGCTGCGGCAAACAAACTGGATGACGTACGGCGCCGTCACGCTGACGAAAGGCTTGAACCTTCTCGGCGCCAGCGAGCAAGGTGACGCACTCGCCTCGCGCAGCCACGGCGAACCCGCGGCATGGCGCCTGCAACCCTTGCTGTATGGTGTGCTTCGGCTCGGCGCGGACAAACATGTCAAGGCGGTTTTTTCCGGGCAAATCGCCAGCCATACCTTGCTCTCCTCCGACTTGTTCGCCCTCGGCGGCTACGGCAGCGTGCGCGGCTTTCAACCCGCCGAAAGCACCGGCGAAACCGGCGCACAGTATTCATTGGAATACCTGCAGCGTCTGGGCGCGTGGTCCACGGCGCAATGGACGGCGGGGATATTCAGCGACGGCGGCTGGGTATGGAATCGCGAAGACAATAGCGTCGCCGATGACACGCTCATCAGCGCCGGCCTCTCCGTGGAAGCCGCATTCCGCGCACAGACGCGCCGCGGCACTACGCTGCGCGTCGACGCCGCCGCGCCGCTCGGCGAGTATCAAGCAAAAACCGTGGACGACTTCCAAATCCTGGTGCGGCTCACACACTTGTTTTAATCAAACACGAGGCAATCATGGGCCTGACATTGACATTGACCGACACCGAATTACCCGCGTCACCGGCGTTCATTGAATTTTTACACGCGACCATCACCGGCGGCGACTACCACGTCGGCACGTGGTATCTGCAACAAGAAGAGCTTTTAGATCACGACGGTGAACGTTTCGAGGGCCTGGCGGATAAAGTCCGCGCCGTGATGCAACACCCGCAGGGTACGCAAGCCATCATGCGTTCCTACCGTTTCTTCAAGGAAATGTTGACGGGCAAAATGGACACCTTGCGTGATCTGCGGCGTTTCCATTTCATCTTCGTCATCGGCATCCCGCGCACCGGCGGCACCTATCTCACCAAGCAGTTCTACCGCGCCGCGGGCATTGATTACACTAAGGTGCAAAATGCCTTGGCGCATGACGGCTTCCCGCACTTGGCGACGCTCAGCTTTCCGGACAATCGTTACAACGTCCACACCACCAGCCTCTTGCAACTGGCTGAATACCTCACCATGGTGGAAATATATTTCACGCGCCATGGCCGCCTCGCCTATCAAGGCGGCATCGTAGTGCCTAAAAAATTCACCAAGGCGGTCTACAACTTCCCGCTCATTCGCGCCTTGTTAGGCGCGCAGGCCAGTTTTCTCTTTACCGTGCGTCATCCGCTCGCCGTAATTCAGTCCGTGCTGGATAAAAGCGGGGGCATGCCTGAAAACGAACGTTTTGCCGTACGCAGCGCCATCGAGCGCTGGGCCTTGGACGATTGGACCCAGTGGCAGGTACCGGAAGCTGAAGTGATGCGGCGGAATTATGTGGATGTCATGCTGCAATATTGGAAACGCTTCCATTTTCAAGCCGCCATGTCGGGCATACTCGCCATGACGAACACCCAAGTCGTCCCCTACACGCCCAGCGCCATGAGTAACATCGTGGTGGAATACTACCGCCAATTTGGTATCGCGCTTGAACCCGAACCCTTCAAAACCTCCACTCCACCGCACTTCCCCGATAAAGAAGCGGCCGCGCAACAAGTTATCAACGAAGTGGAACAATGCTGGCACTATTTGGGCTCGCCATTTCCCACTGAGGCCTTGGCCGGAAAATCATAATAATAGCGCCGCCACACGCCTAGACTGACGGGCCAAAAAATTGTAAGCCATTGACCTGAAGTAGTTATAAAATAAAACATATTCAATCTGCGGGACAAAGCACATAATTAGAATGACGCACACCGCTTAGGCAACATCACCCCATCATCCCCGCTGCAGCCTACGGGTTGACTTTTGATAGGGTTCTAAGTTAAAAATAGGCCCAGGTGGGGGTATACAATCCGGATATAACCGGGGGATGAGGTTTATGTCTAATTATAAGAAAACGCTTGCCATTAGCACGGGATTCTATTGTCTTCTGCTAGGCGCACCAGCCAGTCAAGCCGATTTTGCCCTTAATTGGGCGGCTCGGGGCGATATCTTCGGAGTAAACAACCCTGCTGCAAACTGCAATAGGGCTGAAGGCTCGGTGCAGTGCAGAATTCAATCCGCCCAAGTAAGTATTCTCGATCCCGATAATACGCCTTTCTTGCAGGAACGCATTACCGGCAGCGACGGCCAGACGTACTATCACGTCATCGTCGGGCTTCCTACCGATAAATTCTCCCAAGAAACCTTCATACGCGCCGGCGGCACAGTGTGGGCACCCTCGTTTGTGAGCGCGGTTGGCTCTTCAAGCGGTGGCTCGTTCACTTTTCAAGGTTCTGGCCCCAGATCTACCGTCTTCAACAATCAAAGACCTCTGGACGCGGACGAAAATATTTCAGGCAACTCCACAGGTAATCCGAAACGCGTAGAGATGCGGCAGGTTAATAACGACGGCGAATTCTTTCAGGAATTCGTGAAAGAGAGCGTACTGGTAAGCACAGTTGGCGGCGTAAATGTTTTCAACAACAAGCCTAGAATAACTCAAACTCTCAATAATGCCGATATCAGCGCCACCTTCGTCGCGGATATGCGGAATCTAAATTACGATGACATAAATACCGGTGTTCCGATTACTAACACCATCGTATTTGCAGATGGTGCAGGTAATTTCGACATGGCGCTTGATGGGCAATTGGTCAACGTCACCGCCGGTAAATACCGTTGGGTACCCGGTACGGGTCCCGATCAAAGCAGTGGCACGTATCAATATCTTGAGGGTGGTTATGACCCTTATCTTGAAAATTGGCAGTCCTACCGCAGTCCTACCGAAAACATTACTAAACGATGAACCATATCTCCCAGGCTAGTTAACGAGATGGCATCAAACGGAAAAAGGGGCTTAATGCCCCTTTTTCTTTTGCGGCATTCAATTGCAGTGAACACGCGGCCAAGACCGTCGCATCATACTTCAGCGCTTGGGGTATACTTTGACCCTTTGTAATTTACTGAACAATTGCCGCGACTGAGAATATGAACGCCACCCAACGCACCATCCTGGTCACCAGCGCCTTACCCTACGCCAATGGCCCCATCCACCTCGGTCATTTGGTGGAATACATTCAAACTGACATCTGGGTGCGCTTCCAAAAAATGCGGGGGCACCGCTGCAGCTATGTCTGCGCCGACGACGCCCACGGCACCCCGATCATGCTGCGCGCCCAGCAGGAGGGCATCTCGCCCGAAACCCTGATCGCGCGCATCGGTGAAGAACACCGCGCCGATTTCGCCGGTTTCGCCATCGACTTCGACAACTACCACAGCACCCACTCGCCGGAAAATCGCGAGCTCGCCAGCCTGATTTACAATCGCCTGCGTGAACAAGGGCACATCAGCACACGGACCATCACCCAAGCTTTTGATCCGGAAAAACAGATGTTTTTGCCGGATCGCTTCATCAAGGGCGAATGCCCGCGCTGCGGCGCAGCCGATCAATACGGCGACAGTTGCGAGGTATGTGGCGCCACGTATTCACCCTCGGATTTGAAAAATGCCGTCTCCGCCCTCTCTGGCGCACGGCCCATCGAAAAAGAATCGCTGCACCATTTCTTCAAACTCGGTGAGTTTAGTGACATGTTGCGCCGCTGGACCAGCGGCGGCCACCTGCAGCCAGAGGTCTCCAACAAACTCAATGAATGGTTCGAGGCCGGCTTGCAGGAATGGGATATTTCGCGCGACGCGCCCTACTTCGGCTTTGAAATCCCCGGGGCGCCGGGCAAATATTTCTATGTGTGGCTCGACGCGCCCATCGGCTATATGGCCAGTTTCAAGGCCTACTGCGCGCGCAGCGGTTTATCCTTCGACGATTACTGGGCCAAAGACAGCAAAGCGGAACTGTATCACTTCATCGGTAAAGACATCGTCTACTTCCACGCCTTGTTCTGGCCCGCGATGCTGGAAGGCGCGGGCTTTCGCACGCCCACGGCGATCTTCGCCCACGGTTTTCTCACGGTCAACGGCCAAAAGATGTCGAAATCTCGCGGCACCTTCATCAAGGCGCGCAGCTACCTCGACCAGCTCAACCCGGAATACTTGCGCTATTACTTCGCCGCCAAATTGAGCAGCGGCGTCGATGACCTCGACCTGAATTTGGACGACTTCGCCCAACGCGTGAACGCGGATTTAGTGGGCAAGGTGGTGAATATCGCCAGCCGCTGCGCCGGCTTCATCAGCAAACGCTTCGACGGACGCCTCTCGGCCAACCTGGCCGACGCCGCGCTGTATCAAGAATTCACCGCCGCGAGCGAGGCCATCGCCGCCAGCTACGAAGGCCGCGACTACAGCCGCGCGGTGCGCGAAATCATGGCCCTCGCCGACCGCGCCAATCAATACATCGACGAGAAAAAACCTTGGGTCATCGCTAAAGAGGCCGGCCGCGAGGCTGAACTCCAAGCCGTATGCAGCCTCGGCCTCAATCTTTTCCGCGCGCTCATCACCTATTTAAAACCCGTGCTGCCACGCACCGCCGCGCTCGCCGAGCATTTTTTGCAGTGCGGTGAACTCCAGTGGGACAGTCCGCGCACGCCATTGCTCGATCATGCCATCGCCCCTTTTCAAGCACTGATGACCCGCGTCGAAGCCCCACAGGTACAGGCCATGCTCGACGCCTCCAAGGAAAATCTGCAAGCCACCGCGGTCTCTGATAAATCCGCGGCGTCGGAGCCCATATTAGCGACCATCAGCTACGACGACTTCGCCAAGATTGATCTGCGTGTCGCCCGCATCGTCGCCGCCGAGGCCGTGGCGGAGGCGGATAAATTGCTGCGCTTGACCCTGGACCTGGGCGGCGAACAACGCCATGTCTTCGCCGGCATCAAATCCGCTTACAGCGCCGAGCAGCTGGTGGGCAAACACACGCTAATGGTAGCCAATCTCGCGCCGCGCGAGATGCGTTTCGGCGTTTCCGAAGGCATGGTGCTCGCCGCCGGGCCGGGCGGCAAAGACATCTGGCTGCTGGAACCGCACGCCGGTGCTCAAGCGGGCATGCGGATCAAATAAAATCAACGCGCAATCATGCTTTCTATAAGCCTGCCGTCTTTACATATACGAAACTTGTCTAAATCATCGCCATCAACTTATGGTTTAATATTATGCCTTGATGTCATTGGGCAGAATACGGATCGATAAAATCCGCCGAGTGTCCCCGTTTAAACCCGAGATAGCGGTCGAACAACGTGGGGCGCATTTGAGATAGGAATTAAGCCAAGCTCATGTCCGAATACGCCTTATTGCTGGTGAGCACCGTGCTGGTCAATAACTTCGTCCTGGTGAAGTTCTTGGGCCTGTGTCCGTTCATGGGTGTATCACGCAAACTGGAAACCGCCACGGGCATGGCGCTCGCCACCACCTTCGTGCTCACCCTCTCCTCGGTGTGCAGCTACATCGCCAATGAATACTTGCTGGCGCCGCTGGGCCTGGAATACCTGCGCACCATCACCTTCATTTTGGTGATCGCCGTCGTCGTCCAATTCACCGAGATGGTCATCCACAAATCCAGCCCGCTGCTCTATCAAGTGCTGGGTATTTTCCTGCCGCTCATCACCACCAACTGCGCGGTGCTGGGCGTGGCCCTGCTCAACGTGCAGGCGCAACACAGCTTCATGCATTCCTTGGTCTATGGCTTCGGCGCCGCTGTGGGTTTTTCCTTGGTGCTGATCCTCTTCGCCGCGATGCGCGAACGCATCGCCGCCGCCGACGTGCCCGTGCCCTTCCGCGGCGCGGCCATTGGTTTAATCACGGCGGGTTTGATGTCCATGGCCTTCATGGGCTTCTCCGGTCTGGTCAGAGGTTAGGCTGCCATGTTTGAAGCAATCATCGCGCTCGCGATCCTGGCGCTGGTCTTCGGCCTCGTCCTCGGCTTCGCCGCCATCCGCTTCAAAGTGGAAGGCGATCCGCTCGCCGACAAGATCGACGCCATTCTCCCGCAGACCCAATGCGGCCAGTGTGGTTTTCCCGGCTGCCGGCCCTATGCCGAGGCGATCGCCAAGGGCGAAGCGGACATCAACCAATGCCCGCCGGGCGGTGAGGCGGGTGTGCATGCCCTGGCTGAGTTGCTGGGCGTGGACCCGAAACCGCTCAACCCCGAGAACGGCGAGGCCAAGCCCGAAAAAACCGTAGCCGTCATCGATGAAGCGACCTGCATCGGCTGCACCTTGTGTATCCAGGCCTGCCCGGTGGACGCCATCCTCGGCGCGGCCAAACAAATGCACACCATCATCGAGAAAGAATGCACGGGCTGCGAACTGTGCGTCGCCCCCTGCCCAGTGGACTGCATCACCATGGTGCCGCTGAAACAAAGCATCGACACCTGGCAATGGCCTTCACCCGAAGAACAAGCCAAGAATGCGAGAAAGCAGGCATGAGTGTCCGCCTGTGGCGTTTTAACGGCGGCGTGCATCCGCCGCAGCACAAAGCCGAATCCACCACGGAGGCCCTGCGCGCCGCGCGTTTACCGAAACGCTTGATCTTGCCGCTGCACCAGCACATCGGCGAGGCGGCCGAGCCGGTGGTCAACATCGGCGACACCGTGCTCAAAGGCCAATTGATCGCGCGCGCCAAAGGCTATGTCAGCGCCGCGGTGCATGCCCCCAGCTCGGGCACGGTCAGCGACATCGGCGACTACCCCGTGCCGCACCCCTCCGGCATGAGCGCCAGCTGCATCGTCATCCAAACCGACGGCGAAGACCGCTGGGGCGAACGCCCGGACTACGGCGATTACACCCAAATCGACCCCAGCCATCTGCGCAATATGATCCGTGATGCCGGCATCGTCGGCCTCGGCGGCGCGGGCTTTCCCTCGTTCATCAAGCTCAACCCCGGCTCGCGCAAACACATCGACACACTGATTCTCAACGGCGTGGAATGCGAGCCCTATATCACCTGCGACGATATGCTGATGCGCGAACGCCCGCGGGAGATCATCGCCGGCATCCGCATCATGCAACACGCGCTGCACGCCCGCGAATGCCTCATCGCCGTGGAAGACAACAAACCGGCGGCCTATCGCATCATGTGCGAGGCCATCGCGAAGGAAGCGGGCATACGCGTCGCCCTCTGCCCCACCATTTATCCGCAAGGCAGTGAGAAGCAGCTCATCAAAGTGCTCACCGGCAAGGAATCGCCCAGCAACGGCCTGCCCATCGACATCGGCGTGGTGCTGCACAATGTCGGCACCGCCTACGCGGTGCATCGCGCCATTCAGCACGGCGAACCGCTGATCTCGCGCACCGTCACCGTCACCGGCGGCGCCGTGGCGCAACCGCGTAATGTAGACGTCTTGTTCGGCACGCCGGTAATCGATCTGCTCGACGAATGCGGCGCCGACCTCGGCCAGGCCGACCGGCTGCTGATGGGCGGCCCGATGATGGGCTTCGCCCTGCACAGCATGAACGTGCCGGTGATTAAAACCACCAACTGCGTGCTCGCCACCACGCCGGCGCAAACGCCCGCGCCGCGCGACGCACTGCCCTGCATCCGCTGCGGCGCCTGCATGGACGCCTGCCCGGTGCATCTGCTGCCGCAGCAACTCTACTGGCACGCCCACGCCAAGGAGTTCGACAAAACCCAGACCTATAATCTTTTCGACTGCATCGAATGCGGCTGCTGCGCCTACGTCTGCCCCAGTCAAATCCCGCTGGTGCAATACTACCGCTACGCCAAGGCGGAAATCTGGGCGCAGGAACGCGATAAAGAAAAAGCGGATCTCGCGCGCAAGCGCCACGACTTCCGCCAGGAACGCATCGAGCGCGAAAAGGCCGAACGCGCCGCGCGCTTGCACAAAAAAAAGACCGAAACCGTCACGGCGGATAAAACCGAAGCTAAACCCAGCGCGGGTGATGAACCCAAGGCCGCCATCCTCGCCGCGATCGAACGCGCCAAGGCCAAGCGGGAAGCGGCGGCCACCGCGGCGGAATCCAGCGAAGAAAAACCCGGCCAGCCACCCGATGGCGGCACCTGAAAAAACCGCATGCCTCCAAGTTCGTTACCAAACCTGCGCATGATGTATCCTTTGCCCTACTCAAAATAACACCAGACTATCCCCATGCCCTTGCACACACCGACTTCGCCACACATCCACTCCGGCATCACCGTCACCACGGTGATGCTGCGCGTGCTGCTGGCGCTGGTGCCGGGCATCGCGGCGTACATCTGGCTGTTCGGCACCGGCGTGCTCATCAACATCGTGCTCGCCATGGTGTTCGCCCTCGGCGCCGAGGCCGTGATGCTCAAACTGCGCGGCCGGCCGCTGCTGCCCTTCTTGACCGATGGCAGCGTGGTGGTCACCGCCGTGCTGTTCGCGCTCACCCTGCCGCCGCTGGCGCCGTGGTGGCTGAGTTTCCTCGGCATTCTTTTCGCCGTGGTGATAGGCAAACACCTGTTCGGCGGCCTGGGGCACAATCCCTTCAACCCCGCCATGCTCGGCTACGTCATGCTGCTCATCTCCTTCCCGCGCGAGATGACGATGTGGGCGCCGCCGTTGAGCCTCGCCACGCATCCCCTCGCCTTCGCCGACACCTTGGCCTATGTCTTTCTGGGCCACTTACCGGACGCGCTTTCTTTAGATGCGGTGACCATGGCCACGCCGCTGGATCACGTCAAAACCGAGGTGAGCCGCAGTCACGAGATCAGCGCGGTGATGAGCGGCAGCCCGCTGTTCGGCACCCTGGCGGGCACGGGTTGGGAATGGCTGGGTCTCGCTTATCTCGCCGGCGGTCTGTGGCTGATAAAGAAACGCATCATCGGCTGGCAGATTCCGGCGGCGATGCTCGGCGCGCTGGCGCTCATGGCCGCGATTTTTTACGCGGTGGACAACGCGCGTTATGCCTCGCCGCTGTTTCACCTGCTCAGCGGCGGCGCCCTGCTCGGCGCCTTCTTCATCGCCACCGACCCGGTGACCGCCGCCACCACCCCGCGCGGGCGCTTGTACTACGGCGCGGGCATCGGCGTGCTTGTTTATGTGATCCGCACCTGGGGCGGCTACCCCGACGCCGTGGCCTTCGCGGTGTTGCTGATGAACATCGCCGCGCCCACCATCGACCATTACACCCAGCCGCGGGTGTTCGGCCACCGCAAGGACTGAACACATGCTGGCCAAACACATGATGAAAACGGGTTTACTGCTGGGACTGTTCGCCATCGTCGGCACCGCCATCGTCGCCGTCACCTTCGATGGCACCGCCGAGAAAATCGCCGACAATGAACGGGAGTTTCTGCTGCGCAGCCTGCACGGTTTGATTCCCGAGCGGTTGCACGACAACGACATCTACGCCGATATGCTCCGCGTCACCGACCCCGCGCTGCTCGGCACCCGCGACCCGGTGCCGGTCTACCGCGCCCGCAAGGACGGTGCGCCGGTGGCCCTGGCCCTCACCCCGGTCGCGCCGGACGGCTATAGCGGCGACATCAAATTGCTGGTGGCCATCGCCGCCGACGGCACGCTGCTGGGGGTGCGCGTGGTCTCGCACAAAGAAACGCCGGGTTTGGGTGACACCATCGAGATCGCACGCTCGCCGTGGATCACCGCCTTCGACGGCCGCTCGCTCGCCAATCCCGGCGAAGCGGGCTGGCACGTGAAAAAGGACGGCGGCATCTTCGACCAATTCACCGGCGCCACCATCAGCCCGCGCGCGGTGGTCAAGGCGGTGCGCAAAAGCTTACAATACTTCGCCGCTCATCAAGACGCGCTGTTCGCGGCGCCCACCACGGAGGCCCAGCCCCATGGCTGAAAAAACCTACGGCAGCATCGTTCGCGACGGTCTGTGGACCAACAACCCCGCCCTGGTGCAAATCCTCGGACTCTGCCCCCTGCTGGCCGTCAGCTCCACCGTGGTCAACAGCCTTGCCCTGGGCCTGGCCACCGCGCTCACCATGGCGCTGGCCAATCTCATCGTGTCCCTGATCCGCAATTACGTCTCGCCCGAAATCCGCATCCCGGTGTTCGTGATGATCATCGCCTGCATCGTCACCGCCATCGAGCTGGCGATGAACGCATATATGCACGAGCTCTATCTCATCCTCGGCATCTTCATCCCGCTCATCGTCACCAACTGCAACATCCTCGCGCGCGCCGAGGCCTTCGCCTCCAAAAACGCGCCCGTGCCCGCCCTGCTCGACGGCCTGTTCATGGGCCTGGGCTTCACCGCAGTGCTGGTCGCGCTGGGCGCCATGCGTGAAGTGCTGGGCAAAGGCACGCTGATGGCGCAGGCCCAGCTCATGTTCGGCGACGGCGCGCAGTGGATGACCCTCACCCTGCTCGACGACTATCGCGGCTTCCTGCTGGCCATGCTGCCGCCCGGCGCCTTCATCGGCCTGGGGCTGCTCATCGCCTTGAAAAACATCATCGACGCCCGCGGCAAAAAGAAAACCGCGCCCGCCGCCGCCCATGCCGCCCAGACGGCGCAAGCCGCTTAAGCATGCGGCACGGTGCGGCCTGATCGCGCAGGCACGGCATGAATGCGCAAAAACGCCTGGCGATCTTCGCGCGCTTCAAGGCCGCCAACCCCAAACCGACCACGGAACTGAATTACCGCACGCCGTTTGAATTGCTGGTGGCCGTCATCCTCTCCGCGCAAGCCACCGACAAGGGCGTGAACAAGGCCACGGAGAAACTCTTCAAGGCCGCCCGCACCCCGCAAGCCATATTGAAGCTCGGTGAAGCGGGCTTGAAAGACCACATCAAAACCATCGGCCTGTTCAACAGCAAGGCGAAAAACATCATCGCCACCTGCCAGATGCTGGTGGAACGGCATCACGGCAAGGTCCCCAACACGCGCGAAGCCCTCGAAGCCCTGCCCGGCGTCGGCCGCAAAACCGCGAATGTGATACTCAACACCGCCTTCGGCCAGCCCACCATCGCGGTGGACACCCACATCTTCCGCGTCACCAATCGCATCGGCCTGGCCGCGGGCAAAACCCCGCTGGCGGTGGAAAAACAATTGCTGAAAAACGTGCCCGAAGCATACCGGCACGACGCCCATCACTGGCTGATCCTGCATGGCCGTTATGTCTGCGTCGCGCGCAAACCCAAATGCCCGGCCTGTCTGATTCACGACCTGTGCGAATACCGCGCCAAGACCCCGGCTGCTTGAGCCGCCACGAAGGAGGAATACATGATTTTTTCCCAAGACCGTAACGAACTGCGTCAGGTATTCATCGACAGCTGGCGCAAATTCCGCGCGGGTGAAACCCTGCAACCCTTGGAGCAATTGATCGCCCAAGCCATCAAGGCCCACCCCGAATACCACGCGCTCTTCGACGACCCGCAGGCAGCGCAAGACCAGGACTACACCCCGGAGATGGGGCAATCCAATCCCTTTTTGCACTTGGGCCTGCACATCGCCGTGCAGGAACAAATCGCCGCCGACCGCCCGGCGGGCATCCGCGAACTCTATCAAAAACTCGCCGCGCGCAGCGGCGACGCCCACGACAGCGATCATCGCATCGCCGAGTGCATGGCCGAGGCGCTCTGGAGCGCGCAACGCAGCGGCAGCGAGCCCGACGAACAGGTGTATCTGGAATGCGTGAGAAAATTGCGTTGATGCGCGGGACGGATCATGGATAAAAAAACCAAATCCCTGCTTACACTCGCCGCGCTGGCCACGGCCCTGCTACTCTCGTATTTCGTCAGCGAGCCGCCGCCCGCAACACAACCCGTCAATGGCAGCGCGGGGCTGTCCAAGGGCGACGACGCCATCACCACGGCCTTTCGTGAACGCCGCTCCGATGTCTGGGTGGAGACACAGGGCACGGTCATAAAAATATTGAGCGACGATAACGAAGGCTCACGCCACCAGCGCTTCATACTGCGCCTGGGATCAAACCACACTGTATTGGTCGCGCACAACATCGACCTCGCCCCGCGCATCGACGAACTGAAAGTGGGTGACACGGTAAACCTGCGCGGCGAATACGAATGGAACGAACGCGGCGGCGTGATTCACTGGACCCATCACGACCCGCAAGGACGGCATGAGGGTGGGTGGATACGGCATGAGGGGGAGACTTATCAGTAAGGGATGTGGCGTGTGGGTTAGTATTCATTTGTAGTAGCACCAGCTCGCGCTGAAAATCCGCGCCAGGTAAATCTGAGTTTTTATGTGGACTGAATTCTCCTAGTTCGGTCATTTGCAGCAAGTAGCCTGGTTAAGGCTTCCGAACGCTGCGCATCCCCGATTACGTGTCTCCATGCACAGCAGGCTCCCTACGGATGATCTATAACAGAAGCATACCTGCTTTCTGGATAATCAATATTAATTGACTCACAGTCACATTTATGCTCTAATTGCCGAAGGCTGAGCGTTACCGCTCAGTTCGTTCTTTAATAGCTAGGCTCCTAATCCCCCCATGGCGCGAGACTGTTCGTTACGCCTGAATAAGTTTTTTCAGGCAGCTCCATCATGTATGTCAGTTGGAGAATGCCCGGTGCGCTCGTTCATGTATGGATGCACGAGACGTGGGAAGCCCCGATGCTACACAGGTAGTTAAGGGGACTTCCATTTAGCCGGGAATCAGATGATGTAGGGCTTGTAGCATCGAGATGGCTCCTTTCGGTCCAGCGCTGTATGGGGACACGGCACTTCTGCCGAAAAGGAGCGATATATGAAAGCTAGTACATTGAAGAACTGCATCGCAACGCTTGTAAAGCTGCGCGATGTATATGAAAGCCAACTCGATGCCCGTGTTTTAGAAGAGTTAGATGAAGTGATCGCTGCGCTTAAAGGTAAGGTAAGCGATAACAACCAATGTGAAGAAAACCTGAGCGTTATCGGTTTTCGAGCACTGGTACTCATCGAATGCATCATCAATATCGTGACAAACGTCACCACCCTGATGAAGTAAAAACGACGCTAGAAACACAGCAAGCCCTAACATTATTTATTAAGTTTTCAGGAATACTCTATGAATATCGGTCAAGCCATCAAAATGTGTCGTACGCAACGATCGCTATCACAAAAAATACTCGCGCAGCGCGCAGACTGTTCGGTGTCTTATCTTTCATTGTTAGAAAACAATCAGCGTGATCCAACGCTGTCGACAATCAAGAAGATTTCTCTTGCTCTCAATATACCCATAGGAATTCTTTTTTTCCTCGCGGCTGATCGAGATGATATTTCCGGCATGGATAAGGAGCTAGCGGGTCAAATTGCAAGAACAGCTTTGGAGCTTCTCAGTGAGCCGGATACCCAACCGTCTTTTTTATAACTGCAAGACAATTTCTAATTTAACCGCCCTTTCAAAGGCGCTTGGCGCATCTGAGGTACAGCTGTGCGAACTAGCACGCACGGCCAACACACAGTATCGTTTAGCCAAAGCGAACAAAAAAAGCGATGGCTCAATCCGGCAAACCTTTGATGCCCATCCGCCGTTGAAGGATGTTCACTCCCGCATCAAGAGAAATATACTGTCTCGCGTCAGCTTTCCTAACTACCTCACCGGTAGCCTAAAGGGAAAGGATTACAAAATAAATGCGGCCCTACACTCAAACGCAAAAATTGTTATTTGTGAAGATATTAGTACTTTCTTCCCCTCCACTAAATCTGATATCGTTTTTGATATTTGGCGGTTTTTCTTTGGTTTCTCAAACGAAGTTGCGGATTGCCTTACCCGCTTAACCACCAAGGACTGTGCCTTACCCGAGGGCGCGATCACAAGCTCATATTTGGCCAACCTTGCGTTCTGGCGTGAGGAACCGCGCGTCCACGATTATTTCGCACAGATAGGGGTAACCTATTCACGCTATGTTGATGACATAGGACTTTCTTCGCGAAGTTTTATCACCGCCGAGGAGAAAGCTTCATTAATTTCGACTGTGTATGGCATGCTTGCGTCGAAGGGCTATAAGCCAAAACGCCAAAAGCATGAGCTTCAGACCAGCAATAACAGGATGTTTATAACTAAACTGCTAGTTAATAAACGCCCAGCTTTAACCAGGAACGAGCGCTCTGCTATCCGAGCAGCGGTGTTCCAATTAGAAAAACAGATGTGCGGCAGTAGTTCCCGGATAATCTCCATGAAGGAATACAACAGTATTCATGGTCGAGTGACAAAGCTATCTCGATTTCACGAAAAACAAGGTAAAGAGCTGATGCAACGCATGCATATCTTACGTCCGTTTATTGAGCAGTGATAAACAAAGTATGGTAATTTTTCTATTCTTCGAGACATCTACCTTGGTTCGTTCTGGAACATACGCGATCTGACAGTACCAATAGATCAAGCGATGAAGTTTGAAACCCAACCATTCACTACACGGTGTACCTCACAATTCCAAATCCGGCCTTGCCCGCCCCAGGGCTTGTTGTAACACATCGCTTAATAAATTCTTGAGCCGCGGCTCATCCACCGGGTGTGGGACGCCGGCGCGGTGCGGCGTGGACCACACCGAGTCGGGGAAGTGGGCGTCGTCTTCGAAGCGGGGGATGACGTGCCAGTGCAGGTGCGGCACTTGATTGCCGAGGGATGCGAGGTTGATCTTCGCGGGCCGCAGCAGTTCGCGCAGTGATTCTTCCACCGCCCACACCACGGTCATGAAATGCGCGCGCCGCGCCGGCGGCAGGTCGGTCATTTCGCTGACATGGGCTTGCCACACGACGCGGCAAAAGGCGGGATGCTCCGCGTTGCCGGCGAGGATGACGCGGCAGTATTCGTCGCGCCACAATTCTTTCTCGGCGGCGGGCTGGCAAAGGGGGCAAGCGGTCATGGCGAAGTTCTCCCTCAAACACGGTGGACACCGCTTAAACATAGCACAAGGCGATGGAGGGAGACGCGACGGCGTATAAGAAAATTCGCCGCCGCGATTACGGCCGCGACGGCCGCTGTCCGCTCACGCTTCGCGGCGGCGGAACCAGCCGGTGAGGCTGTGACGCGGTTTGCGCGCGGGCAGGACTTCGTGCTCGAAGACGCTGCTGAGAAAACACACCAGGGTGCCGCCACGCGGCGCGATGTCGAGTTCGCCCGGCTGCGCCTGCGGCAGATACAGACGCAATTCGCCGCCGTCGCCCGGCGTCCAGCCCGGATTGAGATACAGCACGCAACTCACCACGCGGCTGTCGCTGTCTTGATGTTGATCCAAATGGCGGCGGTAAAACGCGCCGGGCGGGTATTCCGCCAGATGGCCCTCGAAATCGAACAGGCCGAGGAACAGACCGCGGTTCAAACTCAGCCGCAGGCTTTCCAGTTCCCGCAGATAGGTCTGGGTGGCCGGGCCGGTGTCCACGCCGTCCAGCCAGACGATGCGGTCGCCGCGCAACTCCGGCCGCAGTTGCTGCGCATCACCGCGGCCGACGGCGGCGCGGCGATAGGCCCCGGCGTCGCGCAACAGCAGGGCCTCGGCCTTGAGCGCGGCGGTCAGCGCATCGGCGATAAAGCCGTCCTGCACCGACCAGCCTTGCCGCGCCAGATCATCGGCAATGCGGCTGTATTTGTCGGTGGGAGGTGGCGTGCCGCTAAAGTCGAGCGCGAAGGAGGCACTCATGGCGTTGCATACTCAACAAGACCCGAGACGGGTCGGCGCAGTATCGCAGCTCGCCACCTCGCCGGGAAGCCCCCTCTTGCAACGCAGGCCCCTGCGCGCGGCATCATGCAAATTAATGTTAAGCCCCCCGTTCTCACCTAGTACAAGCATGCCCTATCGTATATGCTGCACCGGCGATTTTGTCCTCTCTCTGGAATGCCATTGTTATTCGGGAGAGGTCATCACCCTAAAGGACTAGGGCCAATAAGCCTCATCTTCATGATGAATTCGTAAGGACACGACTCGTCGGCATTCGTCTGCATGCAAAGCAACTCACGTAAACTATACATTCCGGTACGGTATAAACTCGTGCTCGCCTCTCTCGGGGCCTTGGCATGGTTTGCCTTCAGTATTTATTTAGCCCTGCCTTGGGTGGCCGATTTGTCGGCGCTGATTACCCCGCTGGGCGCATGGCTGGCGGTGGCGGGCGTGGCATTGATCCCCGGTCTGGCCAATGCCTTTTTGGTGGCGGGTTTGTTATTGGACAAACGGCCCGTCTACCCGATGGAACATCCCCTGCCTCCCGTCTCGGTGCTGGTGGCCGCGTTTAACGAAGAAATGGTCATACGCGACACCCTGCTCACACTCATTCAACAGTACTATCCCGGCACGCTGGAAATCATCGTCATCGACGACGGCTCCAGCGATCGCAGCGCCAACGTGGTCGAGGAACTTATCGCTGAAATGCAGCTTGGTCCCGCCACGTCGTTGCAACTAGTGCGTATGCCGCAAAACGGCGGCAAGGCCGCGGCCCTCAACGCGGGACTGCGCGCCGCCGCCCACGAAATCATCGTCACCGCCGACGCCGACACCTATGTGCGCGCGGGCAGCCTCGCGGCCTTGGTACATCATTTGGTGGACGGTCCGCCCAACACCGCGGCGGTGGCCGGCACGGTGCTGGTGCGCAATTCCAGATCGAATTTTATCTCGCGCTTGCAGGAGTGGGATTACTTTCACGGCATCGCGGTGGTCAAACGCATTCAATCTTTATTTCAAGGCACCTTGGTGGCGCAAGGTGCATTTTCCGCTTACCGCCGCGAGGTCCTGAACGAACTCAACGGCTGGCACGACAGCCTGGGTGAAGACATCGTGCTTACCTGGGGC
Source organism: uncultured Gammaproteobacteria bacterium (assembly GCA_947259075.1). Classification (GTDB taxonomy): domain Bacteria; phylum Pseudomonadota; class Gammaproteobacteria; order DRLM01; family DRLM01; genus CAKKSB01. The sequence goes on from CAMYKQ010000057.1 coordinate 222,605, forward strand.
ATGCTCGCGCGCGGCTACCGGGTCGGTTACGCCGAAAACGCCTTCGTCTTCACCAACGTGCCCGAAAATTACAAACAGTTTTACCGCCAGCGCAAACGCTGGTCGCGCGGCATGATAGAAAGCTTCAAGGCCCACCCGGAGATTCTGCTGAAGCCGCGCTTCAACACCCCGTTCATCTATTTAAACCTGCTGTTCCCCTATATGGATCTCGCCTTCGTCCTGGTGTTCATCCCCGGGCTGATCGCCGCGCTGTTTTTTCAATTTTACGCCGTGGTCGGCGCCATGACCTTGATCCTGTTGCCCCTGTCGCTCTTCATCAATGGGGTCATGTATATCCATCAACGGCGCATCTTCCGCACCTATGGACTTAAGGTGAGAAAAAACTTTTCGGGCTTTTTATTTTATATCCTGGTGTATCAAATCATCATGGCACCCGCGACCATCATGGGTTATCTGGCCGAACTCTTACACCTGAGAAAACTATGGGGCACCAAATAAGCAAGCTCACCGCCGCCTTGTGTCTGCTGCTCGTGAGCGGTGAGGCATGGAGCGCGCGGATAGTCATGGACAACCGCTACGTCAATGACAGCGACGGCGCGCGCCAATACTCCTATCTCCTGGGCGCGGATCAAGACAGCGACACCCCCTTCAGCGGCGGCAACGCCGGTTTTCGCGCCGGCCAGTGGCGCATCAAGGACCGCGCGGGCGAGGAAACCTTCGAGGTAGTGAAACTCAACTACGACAGCGGATCCGCGCGCCCATGGCGCGCCCGGCTCGGCGCCACGCAATTACTCGGCGACTGGTCACCCAGCCTGGGTGAGGCGATGCTCAGCGCGACACCGGCTAAGCGCTGGTATCTCGAGGCCGCGGCGCAACGCGAAATCATCGACACCGTTACCGCGGTGCGCGCCCATTACCTCGCCGACACCTTGAGTGCCTCCGCTGATTATCAACTCAATGACGAGTTCACTCTCGTAGGCGGCTTATTCACCCAAAGCATCTCCGATGGCAATCAACGCCTGGGTAAAATCGGGCGGCTAATATACAGTCCCGCCCGCTGGGAAGGCGTCAATCTCCAGGGCCGCGTCAAGATCGTCGATAGCGATTTCAACGGCACCGGCTATTTCAGCCCCGGCCAGCTCAGCGAGTACATGCTGCTCGCCGGTATGAGTACCAGTCTCTTCGCGGAGAGCTGGGTCATAGGCGGACAACTCGGCATCGGCGCACAACAAATCGATAACAACGATTACGACGGCCTCTACTATGGCGAAATAAAGGCGCGCGGCTGGTTCAGCGAGCGCTTGGGCTTGGACGGCAAGTTCAGCTGCTCCAACGCCGGTGAAGCCGGCTTCGGCCAAGGCGCCGCCAACTACCGTTATTGCCTCATGCAACTTTCCCTCATCGGTGTCTGGTAAACAACGCCGCGCTCCCTTGACACCACACCCGCGAACAAGGGCACAATGCCGCTCAGGGCGCGATGGCACGCGACCGCCCGAGTGATTCACGGCAACGAGGATGAACCATGATGCATTATTTAGTGATCTCCGCCCTTGGCAAAGACCGGCCCGGCATCGTCAATCAGCTCTCGAATATTCTGCTCGACGCGGGCTGCAACATCGCGGAAAGCCGCATGGCGGTGCTGGGTGGCGAGTTCGCGCTGATGTTGCTTATCAGCGGACAAGAAGAGACGCTCGGCGGAATCAAGCAGCGGCTGGCCGAATTGGAATCACGCATGGGTTTGACCCTCATCGCCAAGGCCACCGAGCCGCGCCCGGCCAAACACAGCATGGCGCCCTACCAAGTCACGGTGGTGGCCATGGACCACCCCGGTATCGTGCGCAACGTCTCTCAATTCTTTTCCGGGCGCGATATCAACATCGAAGAATTGGACACCGAAACCTACGCCGCCGCCCACACCGGCACAACGATGTTCTCTTTGAGCATGACCATCAGCCTGACTAACGATGTCGTGCTCAGCGAATTGCGCGAGGAATTTCTCGATTTTTGCGACACGCTGAATTTGGACGCGACGCTCACGCCAATGCGCCGCTAAACCAGCGGCGCGCACGCAAAATCCAAACCGCGCGCGACACAGCACACCACTTACTCGGGTTTTAATGAAGCGCGTTTCTCAGCCTTGGAGGATTTATTCACGGACGACTGCCCCGGCCCGCCGTCCCACATGCCCGTCAAGAATTGCCGGGCATTCACGCCCAGGGTGCGCGTGAGATAGCCCCCTTCTTGCACGATTAAAGTAGGCAATTTCAGTGCCCCGATTATCATGCCGTTCTGATGGAAATCACCGGCCTGCAAATCCCAGCTGCCGGTCGGATCACCCTTCGCGGTATCCAACCCCAGCGACAACACCAGATAGTTCGGCGCGAACGCGCTGATCTGTTTCAGCGCCTGCCGCAGCACCTTCTGATAGCGCTCGACGCTGACGTGCTCGGGCAAGGGGTAGTTGATATTGAAACCCTCACCCGCCTCCGCGCCGCGCTCATCCTCAAAACCGTTGAAGTAAGGATAGGCATCGCGCGGATGGCCATGTATGGAAATGGTGAGGACATCGGCACGTTTGTAAAAAATATCCTGCGTGCCATTGCCGTGATGGAAATCCACATCCAGCACCGCCACCTTACCGAAACGGCTGAGATATTCGGCAGCGACCGCCGCGGAATTGAAATAACAAAAACCACCGAAGGCGCGCCGCTCGGCGTGATGGCCCGGCGGCCGCACCAGGGCGTAGGCATAATGATAGCCATCCAACAAGGCCTCGGCGCCGGTCATCGCGCAATCCACCGCGCCCTTCGCCGCGAGATAGGCGTTCTTATTCAAGGGCGTAAAAGTATCGATGCAATAAAAACCGGCGCGCATCGGCAAATCCTTGGGCGGACGCGTGGCGTTACGCACGGGAAATACCGCGGGATAAATCGATTTTCCCGGCGCCAGACTTTCACAGGCGTGGCGCAGATAGTCCACGTAGTCTTTATCATGCACCGCCAAAATAAACCGTTCTGAATATTTATTCGGCGGCAATTTGCGGAACAAATTGGTCTTCTCGATTTCCTTGAGTATCACCGGCAGACGCACCGGCGCTTCCACATAACCGCGATCGCGCACATGATGAATATCATGGCCGGAGTTCACTATCAGCGCGATGGGCCGGGACAGCCGCGGCTTATGCGCGGAAGCGGCAAGCAGCTCCGGCTTAACGTAACGGAAGGGACGCAGCTTTATCGGCTCGTCCTTAAAAGACGCCGCCACTTCTTTTATCTGTTCCGGCGCGCACAAGTGCGCGTATTTGCGCTCCAACAGCGCGGTGACGATTTTACGCGCCTCCGCGCGCTTAAGCGCGCGGCCAGTCCCCAAGTCGTCAAACATCAAAAACGGCGCGTTGTCATCATCTGGCTTGGCGGGCTTGTCGTAGAGCGTGTTGATGATGGGCCGCACGCCATACCGCTCATAGAAACGCATGCGCGCGATATTCTGTTTTAAGGTTTGCGGATCACGGCACAACGCAGCCTCGTCAGGCAGGCACTCGAAGAACAAACCAAGCACGCCAAGCGAGGCCGCCTCCTCGCGCATACGCTCGTACAATACCCCGCCGATGCCGCCACCGGTCCGCCCCGGCGCGGCGGAAATGAAATCAAGGTAACAAAACTTCAGATCAGTGAAATGCAATAATAAGGCAAATCCTTTCACGCGCAGCTCGGCATCTTCCGCCACGAATAGTATGGAACGGAATTGATATTTCATGGGGTCATGCAGCTGCAGCGGCAATTTTTCGATTTCACCCTCGGTGATCAGCGGAAATTGCCTGCGCATGATACTCACGACCTGCTCTATGGCCGTGCGATTGACCTGACTCAGATCGTCGTAAATCTTGCGGATTCTAAACATGGACTTCCTGCTTTAGCGCCGTGGAATAATGGCTAGGTTATGCCCTATCAAGCCGCGGCCAAAAGCGGCAAAAAGCCCGGACCGCGAACACGGTCCAGGCGCACAGGCCCCATTGACCCGAACAACTATTCCGGCCACTCAAGAAGATAGGGCACGGATATCAAGTGGGTGCCGGAGCCGCACGTTAATTTAAATTCCAATTCCCAATCACCGCCCATGGTGAACTCACTGCCGCGCGCGCGGAACATATCCTTACCGACATGCTCCATATCGTGCCAGGTTTCATCCGCGCTCATTTCATGCTCGGGCATGAATTGACGGAAATGCATTTGGCACGCACTCAGCGCCTGGTCACTGTTTTTAAAGCGCGTCGTCACTTCGGCATCTTCACCCACTTCGGGCGGACTGGGATCTGTCGCCACCGTAATCTCGTAGTGTCCCAAGGGAAAGGTTTGCGCGATTTCTCCCGAACAAGCGGCCAAAGCGGCAATAAACCCTAGCGGCGCTACGCTTCTCCAGCCTATCATATGAGCCAATCCGTTCATTACTTTTTTCCCATTCGTTTAGTTAGCGGCCTTCAATCAATTCGAGCTTATAGCCATCCGGATCCTCGACGAAGGCGATGACCGTGCTGCCATGCTTCATCGGACCAGGCTCGCGCGTGACCTTGCCGCCGCGTTTTTTAATTTCGGCGCAGGTCACGTGGATATCGTTCACGCCGATGGCGATGTGGCCGAAGGCATTGCCCAATCCGTAGCTATCCACGCCCCAGTTGTAGGTGAGCTCTATCACCGCGTGCTCGGCCTCGTCACCGTAACCAACGAAGGCCAGCGTGAATTTACCGTCTGGATAATCCTTGCGGCGCAGCAGCCGCATACCCAGCACCTCGGTATAGAACCGCAGAGAACGCTCCAGATCACCGACGCGGATCATGGTGTGTAGCAGTCGCATAACATCTCCTTAAAAGCTTGGAACCACCGGGACCGGAGAAAATAAAATCATGTTTTTGGAACGCGGAAAAGCTAGGGCTAGCCGGTGTTCGTTTCGCTGTCCGCACTCTCACCTACTTAAGGAAGCTCTGAATAATTCCATCCTGGAATTCTCAGAGCACGGCAAGCGAAAAATGTGATTTTCGCTTGCCTTCATTTTCAATGGCCCGCTGCCATTGAAAATGAAGGCACATCCGTGTGCCGCAGGAACCTCTGAATAAATCAGAGGTTCCTTAAGCATCTCCGTGGCCTCCGTGCCCTCCGTGGTCCATCTTCGTTTTCCCTTTTATCTCCCCTTCTTGGCCGCGATGCGCATGCGCAAGGCATTGAGCTTGATAAAGCCGCCGGCATCGGCCTGATTATAGGCGCCCGCATCCTCCTCGAAGGTGGCGATGGTAGCATCGAACAGACTATTGTCGGATTTGCGGCCGGCCAGCACGATATTACCCTTGTAGAGTTTGAGACGCACCACGCCGTTCACGTTGGCCTGCGAGGCATCGATCATCGTTTGCAGCATCTTGCGCTCCGGCGCCCACCAATAACCGTTGTAGATCAGACTGGCGTAGCGCGGCATCAAATCGTCTTTCAGATGCGCGACCTCGCGGTCGAGGGTGATGGACTCGATGGCGCGATGCGCCTTCAGCATGATGGTGCCGCCCGGCGTCTCGTAGCAGCCGCGCGACTTCATGCCCACGTAACGATTCTCGACGATATCGGCGCGGCCGATGCCGTGTTTGCCGCCAATTTTATTCAGCGTCGCGAGCACCGTGGCCGGGCTCATCTTCTCGCCGTTGATGGCGACGATATCGCCTTGCTCGTAACTCAGCTCGATGTATTCGGCTTGATCCGGCGCATTCTCGGGCGACACCGACCAGCGCCACATATCCTCTTCCGATTCCGCCCATGGGTCTTCCAGCACGCCGCCTTCGTAGGAAATATGCAACAGGTTGGCATCCATGGAATACGGCGAACGCTGGCCCTTTTTCTTTTCGATGGGAATGCCGTGTTTCTCGGCATAACTCAACAGCTTTTCGCGCGAGCTCAAATCCCACTCGCGCCACGGCGCGATGACATGCACATTGGGCTTGAGGGCGTAATAACCCAGTTCGAAACGCACTTGATCGTTACCCTTGCCGGTCGCGCCGTGCGACACCGCATCGGCACCGGTGGCGTTGGCGATCTCGATCTGGCGCTTGGCGATCAGCGGCCGCGCGATGGAGGTGCCGAGCAAGTACTCGCCCTCGTACAAGGCATTGGCGCGGAACATGGGGAAGACGAAATCGCGCACGAATTCCTCACGCAGATCGTCGATGTAGATTTCCTTCACGCCCATTTGCTGCGCCTTGGCGCGAGCGGGCTCGACCTCCTCGCCCTGACCGATGTCGGCGGTAAAGGTCACCACCTCGCAGTCATAATTTTCCACCAGCCACTTCAATATCACCGAGGTATCCAAGCCCCCGGAATAGGCCAAAACCACTTTTTTCACTGACGATTGCGACATACGATGGGTCCTGTGCGGCATATTCAAAAGAGCGGGTATTATAGCGGAAAGCGCGCTGCAACGCTGCGGCCCGGGCTGGAGGCGGCGCATTTTACCGAGCCGCCCGAACCCCCTTCGGTTTGGTGTAAAACTAAAGGCCTCTTGTGTATTACCGCGCCCGGGACGATATACTTGCCCAACACCGCGGATCCAGCCGCCACATCGGCGCCATGCAAACACAGCCAGGGAGCAACCCCGCCACCCATGAAAAGCGCACCCCTGCCCGAGAACGAGAGCGAACGGCTGGCCTGGCTGCATGAACTGGATATTCTCGATACCATCGAAGAGCAAGCCTACGACGACCTCACCCTGCTCGCCGCGCAAATCTGCGACACCCCCATCGCCCTCGTGAGCTTGGTCGATCGCGAGCGTCAGTGGTTCAAATCCCATCACGGTCTCGCGGCGCGCGAAACCCCGCGCGAACTCGCCTTCTGCGCCCACGCCATCCTCGGCGATGAACCCTTCGTGGTGGAAGACGCCGGCCGTGATGAACGCTTTCACGACAACCCCTTGACCACCGGCGCGCCCCACGTGAAATTTTACGCGGGCGCGCCCCTGCGCCTGCGCAACAACATCCGCGTCGGCACCTTGTGCGTCATCGACGATCACGCCCGCGGCATCAGCGATGAGCAACGCGCCGCCTTAACGGCCCTCGCCCGCCAAGTCGTCAGCCAGATGGAGTTGCGGCTCAAGATTCAAGCCTTGCATAAACTCGACCGCGCCAAGGACGAATTCATCTCCATGGTCAGCCACGAACTGCGCACCCCGCTCACCGCCATTAGCGGCGGGCTCGGCCTGCTGCACAACAAGGCGGTGGGCGCGCTCGACGGCCAAGCGAGCGCGCTGGTCGAGCTGGCCTTGCGCAACACCGGCCGCCTGCTGGGCACGGTCAACGACATCCTCGACATCTCGAAGATCGAAGCGGGGCGGCTGGAACTGCGCCTGGCAGCCGTCGATCTGGCGGCGCTGGCCGCCCACGCCGTGGAGCTCAACGAACCCTATTGCGTGAAATGCGGCTGCACTATTTCACTGCTGCCGCCCACGGGGGCGACACCACTATTAATCAACGGCGACGAACAGCGGCTGGCGCAAGTCTTGACTAACTTCATCTCCAACGCCGCCAAATTCACTAACCAGGGCGACGCCATCGAAGTGACGGTGAACGGCGCTGGCGAGCGCATCGAAGTCAGCGTCACGGACCACGGTCCCGGCATTCCCGCGACCCGCCAAGACCAGCTATTCCAACGCTTCGGCCGTCTGGGCGAGAATAGCGATGCCAAACTGCCCGGCACCGGCCTGGGGCTGCACATCTGCAAAAAGATCATCGACCTGCACGGCGGCGAGATTGGCTGCGTCTCACTCCCCGGGCAGCAAACCCGTTTCTTTTTCAACCTGCCACGTTTACCCTAGGAAAGCCCCTCAACTTGTGAGTGAGAACTCCCAGAGGCGGCACTACATACTTTTTAAATTACGCTTATCTCTCGCGTGTGTTGTGCCGCTGCAATCATCAGTATGAATATGTCGTCTTCGAAGTCCAGCCACCTCGCCCATATCTCTCTGCTTGCCGCGCTGTATTACCTAGCGGCTGAGTTGGGATTATCCCTCTCCGTAGTGGGCGAAAGCGTCAGCTTGATCTGGCCGCCCACCGGTTTAGCCCTCGCCGCCTTACTGCTTTTCGGCCGCCATTTGTGGCCCGGCGTAGCCCTCGGCGCACTGCTGGCCAATGCCGCGACCGATGTCCCTTTATGGACCGCCGCGGGCATCGCCTGTGGTAACACCTTGGAGGCCCTCGCCGGTGTCTATCTCTTGCGGCGCATCCCCGGTTTCGACACCTCCTTAGAAAGAGTTCGCGACGTATTCGGGCTGGTCTTTCTCGCCGCCGCGGGCAGCACCGCCATCAGCGCCAGTCTCGGCACGCTGAACCTCGCCCTCGCTAACGTCATCCCCTGGGAGCAAGCGGGGTTGACCTGGCTCACATGGTGGATGGGTGATGCCATGGGCAATCTCGTCTTCGCCCCCGCGCTGCTGGTCTTAGGTGGACGCCAGCGCAACGGCACATGGCAGCCCAGCCGCTACTTCGAGGCCATTGCACTGCTAGCTGGCCTGATATTCATCAATCACCTCATCTTCAACTCACCCAGCGATGCCGTTCCCCTTCCCGCTTACCTAGCCTTTCCCTTCGCCATCTGGGCGGCCCTGCGTTTCGGCCAGCGCGGCGCCGCCCTGGCGGTGTTGCTGACCACCTCCATCGCCCTTTTGGGCACCCTCCGCGGCAGCGGCCCCTTCTTCAGCCACGGCCTCGCCACCGTGGAAAGCCTCGGCCTGCTCTGGCTCTTCGCCAACGCCCTCGCCATTACCAGCTTGGTGCTGGCCGCCTCCCTCAGCGAACGGCGGCGCGCCCAGCAATCCTCCCATGACAGCGAACAGCGCTACCATTCACTGATTCAACAATCACCCGACGGCATATTCCTGTTTGATCCGCGCACGGGCATGCTGCTGGAAACCAACGCGCGTTTTCTCACGATGACCGGGCTCACCGAACACAAGTTAATTGACAGCACCATAGACAGCCTCGCATTCGAACCGGCGATCACCACCACAGCGGAGCTCCTGACGCGGTTACACGCGGGGCCCGCGACCCTAGGCGAATTCAAACTGAGAAACGCGGATGAACACACGCTGGACGTAGAACTGAGCGCCTCTCTCATCACCCTCTCCGGCAAACAAGCGCTCATGATCAATGCCCGCGACATCAAGGAACGCAAACAGGCCGAGGCGCGCATCCAGCATCTCGCCGAGCATGACGCCCTCACCGGCCTGCCCAACCGCCTGCTGCTGCGGGAACGCGCGGAGCAAGCATTGCTGCACGCCCGCCGTCACGGCCACTGCACCGCCCTGCTCTTCATCGACCTCGATCGTTTCAAGGTCATCAATGACACCCTCGGGCACAAAACCGGCGATATCCTGCTGGAACAAGTCGCCGGCAGATTACGCGGCTGCATGCGCGAGGAAGACACCGTGGCGCGCCAAGGCGGCGATGAATTCGTGATGGTACTCACCCAGCTCACGGAGCTGCGGGATGCCGGCACGGTGGCGCAAAAAATCCAAAAAACCTTCTCACAAGCCTTCAAGTTTGACGCTTATGAATTCCACATCAGCCCCAGCATCGGCATCAGCGTATTCCCCGGCGACGGCGATAGCGTGGACACACTGATGAAAAACGCCGACATCGCCATGTATCACGCCAAACGCGCCGGCGGTAATGGCTATCACTATTACACCGCGCAAATGAACGCGCGCGCCTTCGAGCGCCTCACCGTGGAACACGCCCTGCGGCAGGCTCTGGATAATCAAGAGATCACCCTGCATTATCAACCGCAACTCGATCTCGCCAGCGGGCGCATCACCGGCATTGAGGCCTTGGCGCGATGGCAGCATCCGCAAATGGGCTGGATTCCCCCCGACATATTCATTCCCATCGCCGAAGAGTGCGGCCTCATCGCTCCTCTGGGTGAGTGGGTGCTGCGCGAAGCCTGCCGCCAGATCAATCACTGGCGCGCCGCCGGGCATACCGAGCTGCGCATGGCGGTCAACCTGTCGGCGCGCCAATTCACGCAGGGCACGTTACCCGCCATTCTCGGCGCGGTATTGCGCGACTGCGGCACTGATCCCGCCGCGCTGGAACTTGAAGTGACCGAGAGCGTGCTCATGCAACACACCGAAGACAATATCACCACACTCAAACACCTTCACGATATGGGCATGCTCATTGCGATGGATGACTTCGGCACGGGCTATTCCAGCCTCAGCTATTTGAAACGTTTTCCCATCGATAAACTAAAAATCGATCGCGCCTTCATCCGCGACCTCCCCACGGACACCGACGACGCCGCCATCACCACCGCCATCATCGCCATGGCACGCTCATTAAATCTAGGCGTCATCGCCGAAGGCGTGGAGACCGCCGAACAATTGGCTTTCTTACAAGGGCTCAACTGCGATGGCATCCAAGGTTATCACCTGAGCCGCCCGCTGCCCGCGGCGGAGTGCGGCCATTTCCTTGACGAATATGCCGGATTTGACGCGATAAAATCCAACCGTCGCGTTATTTATAAAAACCCGTCGGTGTAACGGCAAACCCGACCGCCAACTCAGCCCGCTCCAGCCGCGGCGGATTTCTGTTGCGTCGTGGTATAGACCAACGAGCACAGCACGATACTCATGCGCGAATAAGTGCCCAAAGTAATCAGCGCCGAGACAGCGAATAACACCACGGGCACCCCAATGGACGTCAGCGCGAAACTCAAGGTGGCCGCATGATTGTCCGGCGTGTGCACCAAGGGTGTGAAGTTGAGCAGACAACCCAGCACCACCATGGACGTCGAAATCGCGCGGCTGGTGCGCCACAGATGCACGCGATCCATCAACTCTTCCAGACTGGCGGCCTTGGAGAACACCATGACCTGCGAAAGCATAAAGGTCCATAATTTATTGTAAGAGCGCCGCCGTTCAAACCAGGCAAAGGGTTTTTTCCAGTTAAAGGCGCAGTCCTCGATGAAGATGCGGTAATCCTCGCCGATAAACTCGCGGTTATCCGCGATCAATTGATCGAGCCATGGACGATTCTTCGTGACCAGCCATTTATGAAAGAACATCATCTCGATGGAGATAAAGAATACGGGGCCGAGCAGATCAAGAATGATGCCCGAGAAAAAAATCACAATGATCGCCAGCGCGGCCAATAAGGTGCTGATGGAGCCCTGCAGAGAATTTGAAAGTCCCTCAAAGGCCGTGCTGAGAGGGGCCATGGCGCTAATCCACTCGCCCCACAGGCGCATGACACTCACCATGGAAATGTCATCTTGATTCATTTGCAGATTGAGCACGGTGGCGAATAAAAAGGCGCTGACCCACAGCAAACCGCCAGTGATGCTGTATTCAGTGATACGGGTACTGATGTTCATGCGTCACCATCAGACTAACAAACGCATTCGCTTCACAAGGCCGCTTGCGGGCGCCGCGCGGCTTCACTCTCGCCATCTTCGTGGCCAAACCACCAACCCGCCAAGCCACCCACCACGCACCCCACCAGATTGCCGAATATGGGAACCACCGTACCGATCACCGCCCCGCCCACGCACCCGCCCGTCACCGCGATGCCGGTACGCAGGGTTTGATCACTCGCGTTCTGTTCCGCGAGTGCAACGCCGGGTGTTCCCGTTTCGGTTTCCGCGCTCCAGGCGATGGGATGGAGCAGCAAGGCCATGACCAAAAATAGTTGCACGAATAAGTTACGGCAAGGCATGGCGGTTATCCCTTATGAGCTGTAAACCACAGTGCATGGAAACGGACGGCCCGGCACATCACCCGAGACGGCACACGCAAGCGCCCCGGGGCCGATATTCAAAACCGGGATAGATAAAAAAACAAAAAGAGATGAGCACGCGGGACCCGCGCTGAAATGCCGCTGAAGTCTCAGGCTGAAAGGAAACACCCGTCCATTTGGCGCCATGGTGACACCTCCTTGTGATCGGAGCGGACGAACCAGAAACATCGCCGAACGGACAAGCTGCCACTCGCCGCACTCAACACCACCATAACACGAGGCAATACGCAGGGAAAGCGGTCAGTCCGCACGTATAAAAACCTAGCAGCCGCGGTTAAATTGCGGCCTATCACCGCCGGAAAAGACACGCCCGCTCAACGCGCCCCAGCCAGCACCATGAATTGATAGGGCTCGATCACCAGTTCCTGAGCGGCGGTGATGGTCCGTCCCGCGATCAAGTCCACCATGGTTTTGCGTAGACCAATCAAACGCAGGCGGCGGGCATCGATATGTTGAGTATTTTCGGAAAAGTTGGCGAGCACGAACACGCTGTGCGACTCATGGGTGCGGAAAAAGGCGAAGACGTGAGGATTGCCCGTATCGGCAATTTCCGTTTCGGCGCGGGTGAAGGCCAGATTTTGCTGGCGCAATTGAATTAACCGCAACAAGCCTTTGTATATTTTTCCGGGAATACTCTCCTGATTATTGCGCAAGGCGGCGCGCACTTCATCAAAGGCGGCACGATGGATCCAACGGCTGTCCCCGACCTTGCTCGGGTCTTGATCGTAGGTGTAATCATTGAGCACGCCCAGCTCGTCGCCCAAATACATGAGCGGGATGCCGCCAATGGTCATGATGACGCCGTGCAACAGCATAATTTTGCGGATCGCGAAGTCAATTTCCCGTTCATCCTCGGCCTGCAGACCCTTCTCCAAACCCGTCAACGAGGCGCAGGTGCCGGAGATACGCGCATCCCCGGTCATCGGGTTTTCCTGAAACGGCAGGCCGCGAGCAAAACTGCCCGGGTGGCGCCCGGTGTAAAACTCCGCGAGAAAACGCCGGTGTTCCCGCGGGCTGATGCCAAACTTGGTCAAATCATCATCGGAAAACGCCCAGCCGATGTCGTCGTGACAACGCACATAATTGACCCATGCACAGCCGGGATCAATCTTGAAGCGCCGTTCCATGGCATGACGCAAAACCCGCACATCGCGCGTAGCCAGTGCTTCCCACAACAGCGCCATCAATTGGGGGTTATAGGAAAGCTGGCACTCGCCTTCACTAATGTATTTTGCAACATCATCGGGATGAACGATGGCCTCGGACTTGAACACCATGGCGGGCGCCGCGATGCGGGCAACGGTATTGAAGGCCTGGATGAGCGTATGAACCTCGGGCTGATTCTGCGAGGCGGTGCCCAAGCGCTTCCACAAAAAGGCCACGGCGTCCAAACGCAGAATCTCCACGCCTTGATTGGCGAGAAACAGCATTTCTTCCAGCATGCGGGTGAACACCACCGGGTTCTCGTAGTTGAGATCCCATTGATAATTGTGAAAGGTGGTCCACACCCATTTGCGGATGCGGCTGCGATAGGTGAAACAGCCAGGGTGCTCATCGGGAAACACCGCGATGATGCTGTTCTCGAAGGCGTCGGGCATCTCACGGTCGGGGAACATGCGGTAATAGTCTTGATAGTCCGCGTCACCGGCGAGCGCCTGTTTCGCCCACTCATGTTCATCCGAGGTGTGATTAAAGACGAAATCCAGCACCAGTGAAATGCCATGATGGCGCAACTCGGTCGCCAGAGCCGCCAAGTCTTCCATGGTGCCGAGTTTGGGGTTGATCTCGCGATAACTGCTCACCGCGTAACCGCCGTCGTTGTCGCCCTCCGGTGTCTTGAACACCGGCATGAGATGAAGATAGTTCACTCCCAGCTCGGTGAGATAGGGAATGCGCGCGCGCAGGCCTTCAAGATTGCCGGCGAATAGATCCACGTAACACATCGCCCCGACCATGCGGTGGGACTGATACCACTGCGGGTCCACTTCGCGCAGCGCGTCCAGCGCCTTGAGTTCCGCGGGACGGCTCAACCACATCTCGGTAGCGGCGGCGAGGATACTTTCCAGGTGGTAAAAAAAATCGTAGTGCTGCCCATAGATGGGATGCAGACATTCGAAGAGGCGCGGAAAGTGCCGCTCCAGGCGCTGCACATAGGCCTGCCATTCAACCGCCTCGGTTTGATGGCTGAATCGCGCCTCCAGCCGCGGCAATAAACGCCGCAAAGACGAAGCGCTGTGCTTGGACAACCAATTGGAATTACTCATCTGTGAACATCCACTACTTTCATGGGGCACGAGCCACGCGGCTAAGCCCGCGAAGAAAAAATCATGTCAATATTGTATTGACGCCACGGCCTATTACATAGCAACGGATCATAACAGCACCGCCAAGGCCGCGTTGATGGCCTGTAATTGCTCCGTGTCGCCGCCACGGTCGGGATGATGCGCCATCGCCAAACGCCGGTAGGCCTGTTTAATAGCGGCGTCATCCACCGGGTCGGCCAGGCCCAAGCGGGCCAGCGCCTCGGCACGGCGTTCTCCACCTTGCAAGCGCCTCCAAAACGAGGCGATGAGTTCATCCACGTCGCTTGCCGCGGTCTCTCGCAAATTGGTGAGATCGAGATAATAAGCACGCAACGGATCGGGGCGCCCCACCGCGGCCTTCGCGGCTTGATAGGGCCGCCATGTAATCTTAAGCACGCTGATCTCTAGCTCCGCCTCCCGTGCCTGCCGGGCGCGATCACGCAGACGATACAAAACATGAAACAACAAAAAATGTGCGCAGAATAATCGGTGATGCGGCACCGGCGAGGGGCCCATGAAGGAAAAATAACCCGCCGCGCGTAAGGCGCTAATCAAGTCATATTCACTGAGACCCGCGGGATGCCGCTCCAGCTCGCGCGCCACCGCGGCGGAAAACGCCGCGTCGATATGTAACTCCGTCTGGACTTCCGGCTCGGCGTGCCTCATCTAGTCCCGCGCCTTTGAGCTGAGATCACGGCGATCCATACTGATGCCGGCGAGCCGCCGCTTCGCCACCGGCCGCAAGCGTTTGATGACGCATTCCCGCCGTAAAGCCTCCCCCCGCGCCGCGAGTGTTTCTTGATAAACCAGCTCAACCGGCCGCCGCCCGCGGGTATATTTCGCACCTTTGCCCGCATTGTGCGTGGCGATGCGCGCCGTGATGTCGGTCGCGACGCCGGTGTACAAGGTATTATCGGCGCAGCGCACCATATAAACATACCATGCCACTGTTGTTTTCACCGGGCGCGCTTCACTATTTTTTCTCTTTCAACATCGCTTTCAAATCGGCGAAGGGATTGTGGGTTGCACGCGCGGCCGCGGCACCCGGCTGAGCGGCGCCGCCTTGCCGCGCGGCCTCGGTCAAACGGCTGTGTTCGTTGTCATGGCAATAAAGACACAGCAGTTCCCAATTGCTACCGTCGGCCGGGTTGTTGTCGTGATTATGGTCCTTGTGATGCACCGTGAGTTCGCGCAGCGTCGCGCGGTCGAATTCCCGCGCGCAGCGGCCGCACACCCACGGATACAGCTTGAGTGCTTGCTCGCGGTAATCTCGCTCACGCTGTTCACGCTGGCGCTGCGCCGTAGCCACGATCTCGTTCAAACGCCCGGGGCCGGTGGAGGGCGGTTTAGATGGCATACGCTATTCCTTCAGAATTCACGGCAAGTTGACCGCGACACGGGGTCTTTCGCGGCATTATATGCCAGCCGCGCCCGCCACGTAAAAAACACCGCCGGATAGCGTATAATGCGCGGCCATCAGCCCGCGAACCGCCCGCGCCCGCCGTATTTCCCGGGCATTCAACCACAGGTCCCTTCATGTCTACCGAAGCCATCACCCATTTTTCACAGCTAGCCTTAGCCGCGCCCATACTTCAAGCCGTCAACGAAGTCGGCTACGAGTCACCTTCGCCGATCCAGGCCCAGGCCATTCCGCCCTTGCTGGCGGGCCGGGACCTGCTGGGCCAGGCCCAAACCGGCACCGGCAAAACCGCCGCCTTCGCCCTGCCCATTCTGAGCCGGATCGATCTCAGCCTGCATCAACCGCAAGTGCTGGTGCTCACCCCCACCCGCGAATTGGCCATTCAAGTCGCCGAGGCGATGCAGACCTACGCCCGCCACTTGAAAGGCTTTCATGTGCTGCCCATCTACGGCGGACAAAGCATGGAGGCGCAACTGCGCCCGCTGCGCCGTGGCGTACACGCGGTGGTGGGCACGCCCGGCCGCATTCAAGATCATCTGCGCCGTGGCACCTTGAAACTCGACCGCCTCACCACCCTGGTCCTCGACGAAGCCGATGAAATGCTGCGCATGGGTTTCATCGACGACGTAGAGCAAATTCTCGAACACACGCCCAAGGAAAAACAGGTCGCGCTGTTTTCCGCCACCATGCCCAGCGTCATTCAAAAGGTCGCGCAAAAATACATGCGTGACCCCGTGGAAATTAAAATCAAGGCCAAGACCAGCACGGTGGCGACCATTACCCAGCGCTACTGGCAAGTCACTGGTCTGCACAAACTCGACGCCCTCACCCGCATTCTTGAGGTAGAAGAGTTTGATGCCATGATCGTCTTCGTGCGCACCAAAACCGCCACCGTCGAACTGGCGGAGCGCCTGGAAGCGCGCGGTTTCTCCTGCTCCGCGCTCAATGGCGATATGAATCAAGCTCTGCGCGAACGCACCATCGAGCGCTTGAAGAAAGGCAGCCTGGATATCGTCGTGGCCACCGACGTCGCCGCGCGCGGTCTGGACGTGGAACGCATCAGCCACGTCGTGAACTACGACATTCCCTACGACACCGAGGCCTATGTGCATCGCATCGGCCGCACCGGCCGCGCCGGACGCAAGGGTGAGGCGATACTCTTCGTCGCGCCGCGGGAAAAACGCATGTTGCGCGCCATCGAGACCGCCACGCGCCAGCCCATCACGCCGATGCAATTACCCAGTCACGCCGACATCGCCGGCCGCCGCGTCGCGCAATTCAAAGATGCGCTCAGCGCGGTCATCGAATCACAGGAACTGGGCTTCTTCGAAGAAGTGGTCGCCAGCTACGAACAGGAACACAATATTCCGGTCACTCAAATCGCCGCGGCCCTTGTCTATCTGGTACAAAAAGAACGCCCGCTCTTACCCGCGGCGGAGAAAGAAACGGCGCCTCGCGAGATACGTCCAGAAAGGAGCGAACGCCCCGATAAACCACGGGCACGCGACGAACAACGGCGTAGCTCCGGCGCGGAAAGGGCCGTGGAAGCGGGCATGGTGCGTTATCGCATGGAGGTGGGACGCAATCACGGCGTGCTGCCCAAGAACATCGTCGGCGCCATCGCCAATGAAGCGGGCATGGACAGCCAGCACATCGGCCATATCAAACTCCATGACGATTACAGCACCGTGGACCTGCCCGCGGGCATGCCCAAAGATATTTTCCAGCATCTGACCAAGGTCTGGGTATGCGGCCATCAGCTGCGCTTGAGCGTGGATTCCGGCAAAGACCCGCAAGGCGATCACAAACCCGCTCATGCGCCGGCGCCGCGCAAGGACAAACCCAAACACGGCAAAGCCCTCCCGAAAAAAGCGGCTAAACCCAAGCCCAAAGAAAAAAGAAAAGTGAAAGAATCATAAACCGGGCCGCGCCACGCAAGCGCTCCGCTCCGGCCCACTCACGCCTAATAGTCTAAGAATTCATATGGCACTCAAAGCGACTATTTACAAAGCCGAACTCCACGTTGCCGACCTCGACCGGCATTACTATGAGACCCATGCGCTCACCCTCGCGCGTCACCCTTCGGAAACCGACGAACGTTTGATGCTGCGGCTACTCGCCTTCGCTCGCCATGCGCATCCGGACCTCGCCTTTACCAAAGGACTGAGCAGTCAAGACGAACCTGACCTGTGGCAATTGGATTTAACCGGCGCGATCGATACCTGGATAGATTTAGGTCAACCGGATGAAAAACGTGTCCGCAAGGCCTGCGGTCGCGCAAAACACGTATTCATTTACAGTTATGGCGGTCACGGCGCCGAGCTGTGGTGGGAAAAAATCCGCCCTCAATTGGAACGGTTTAATAATCTGACGGTGATCAATCTGCCACGCAGCACCGCGGCGGCCCTGGAAAAATTAGCGCAACGCACCATGCAGCTCAACTGCACCCTGCAAGATAAACAAGTGTGGCTCGCCAATGACGCCAGCAGCGTCGAGGTGGAAATGACGATCTGGCAGCAGCCTTGAATAACGCGCCTATTCCACGCCCTGGCTGCGCAGATAATCGTCATAATTACCATTGAAGTTGACCACACCCCGCGGCGTCATCTCGATGATGCGGGTGGCGAGGGACGAAACGAACTCACGGTCATGGCTGACGAAGATCAAGGTGCCGGGATAATTTTCCAAGGCGGTATTGAGTGACTCGATGGATTCCATGTCCAAGTGATTGGTCGGCTCGTCCATCACTAAAATATTGGGCTTGAGCTGCATGAGTTTGCCGAACAGCATGCGGCCTTGTTCACCGCCGGAAATATGCTTCACGGATTTCTTAATATCATCTTGAGAAAACAGCAAGCGCCCCAGCGTGCCGCGTATCACTTGCTCGTCTTCACCCGCTTGTTGCCATTGGCTCATCCAATCGAACAAAGAGGTGTTAGCGGCGAAGTCAGCGGCGTGATCCTGCGCGAAATAACCCACGTTCGCGTTCTCCGACCACTTCACCACGCCTTTGTCCGGCACGAGCTCACCAACCAGCGTGCGCAACAGCGTGCTCTTACCGATGCCGTTCGGCCCGATCACGGCGATACGCTCCCCCACTTCCACCATTAAATCGACGCCGCTAAATAGCGGCGTTCCGCCGTAGCCCTTACTCAAATCCGTTACTTCCAAGGCCAAACGATAAAGTTTTTTCGCCTGCTCGAAACGGATATAGGGATTGACCCGGCTCGAAGGTTTCACATCTTCAAGCTTGATCTTTTCAATCTGCTTGGCGCGCGAGGTTGCCTGCTTGGCCTTGGAGGCATTGGCGGAAAAGCGGCTGACGAAGGTCTGCAAATCGGCGATCTGAACCTTTTTCTTGGCGTTATCGGCCAAGAGACGTTCACGGACTTGGCTCGCCGCGGTCATATATTCATCGTAGTTCCCGGGATAGACACGCAGCTCGCCATAGTCGAGATCGGCCATATGAGTGCACACACTATTAAGAAAATGCCGGTCGTGGGAGATGATAATCATGGTGCTGGTGCGGGCGTTAAGCACACCCTCTAACCAGCGAATCGTGCTAATATCGAGGTTATTGGTAGGTTCGTCCAATAACATGATGTCCGGATCGGCGAATAAGGCCTGCGCCAGCAACACCCGCAGTTTCCAACCCGGCGCCACCGCGCTCATCGGACCCGTATGCTGCTCGATAGGAATGCCTAAACCCAACAACAACTCACCGGCACGCGACTCGGCGGTGTAACCGTCCATCTCGGCGAAGGCCACTTCCAGATCGGCTACCTTCATGCCGTCGTCATCACTCATCTCGGGCAGCGAATAAATACGGTCACGCTCCTGCTTCACGCGCCACAACTCAGCGTGCCCCATAATCACGGTATCGAGCACCGTGAAATTTTCGAAGGCGAACTGGTCTTGCCGCAGCTTACCCAGCCGCTCATTGGCATCCACGCTCACCGATCCCGAACTCGGCTCCAAATCACCGCCGAGGATTTTCATCAAGGTCGATTTGCCGCAACCGTTGGCGCCAATCAGGCCATAACGATTGCCGCCGCCGAATTTGACCGAGACATTTTCAAACAGGGGCTTGGCCCCAAACTGGATAGTGAGGTTGGCTGTAGAAATCAAGGTACTGTTCCAAAAAGGTTTACAACAAAAAGCTCTATTAATAGTAGCGATGCGCCACCGTGGCCCAAACCCAGCACGAACCACGACCCGCTCTCGCTGCGGCAAAGGAAAACACGAAGCGGAAAATGGCGGCAGGTATGCGCAAGGGGCGCATTGTCGCACAAATCAGCTTAAAAAAGCGATGCCGGAACTGGCCGCGCTAGACGCCGGACCCGGGCATGAAGGCAGGATGGAGAAATTTCAGCTAAAAAGGGCGGAACACATAAATACCAGAACTTAAAATAGCCAAGCCGGCGCTTTAAATGCGCTCTCGTACAATACGTACCCCGCCCTCGATATCACGCCGCTTTTTTAGAACGGCGGCGCTTCTTCTTCGGCTTTGCCGCCTTGGCCGCCGCCTTTTCCGCGGCCTTCATCGCGCTGGCCAGGGCCTTATCGACCAGCTTGAATAATTTCAAATCCGCCTGGGCGGCGTCATGAGCGACGCGTTTAGGATCCAGGTCGGCCTTTACCACCGCCAAATCGGACAGTATTTGTTTGCGCGCATCACGCGCCTTGGCTTTGGCGGCGGGACCTTTCGCGCTTTTCACCCGCGTCAATGCCTTGGCCGCCCGGGCCTTCTGCGCGGCGGCTTTTTTAGCTACGGCGGCCATTTCTTTTCCCGTCGCCGTCACGGCGGCGGCAATCGCCTTTGCCCAATCCGCGTGGGCCTTCACCGCCAGCTGCTCAGCGGCCTGACTCTGTTGTACCGCTGCCGCTCCGCGCGATCCAGCGACAGTCTTCTTAAGTGCTGCCATAAATTCACTCCATGTTAGATAAAAAACGCGCGCAGTATAACACCAACGCCACGCGAGATGTTCACTCATGGCAATAACTCAATTTGAAAAAATTGAAATGCTGAAAGTGAACTCCATTCACTTCCTGCCTAAGTCATTTCTGAACGCGCGGCGACCTGTCATTTCCATTATGCGCGATTGTTTAATTGCGGGTTTGATCCGATGTTATTTCCTGTACCAAGACCCATGGCGCGACCACCACCGCCCAAAACACCGGGCCGCGCGCCGCCCAATCCGCGGCATGAGCATCATTGGCGCGAATGACATCACCGGCACACAACCACGCCTCGAAGGCCGGCTTATCGTCTATTGATAAACGCAGGGCGGCTTCGATTAAGTCCACCGCTTGCGCAACACGGATCACTACGCCGCGGGCATAATGAGGCTGCAATTCCCGCCAATGGATCTTACCGGTTTCACTGTTGAGCTTGGCGCGCAACGCCGCTTCATCGTACTGTTCGCTCATGATGGGATGCCCTGCTGGTCAATGTTTGCAATGAAATTGGGTTTATTTTCGCTTAGTCGCGCGGCAATCTCAATCCGGCATCCTGGCGAATAGAGTAATTAAACTTCAAGTCAGCAGCGGCAAGGTGAATGTGAAAGTGGCGCCTTGGCCGGCCGTGCTCGTCACTCTGATGCTTTGTTGATGCAGCTCGATCACCCGTTTGGCAATCGCCAAACCCAGACCGGCGTGCCCTTTACCGCCGTCTTCATGATGCGCACGATAGAAACGGTCAAAGACGCGAGGCAGATCGGTTTCACTGATACCACAACCGCTATCGCTGATACTCACCAGGGCCCGCGCCGCGTCTTTCCGCAAGGACACGCGCACCCGGCCTCCTTGCGGCGTGTGTTCCAATGCATTCTCGATGAGATTCTCCAACACCCTCTCGATGAGGCCGATCTCCGCCAAGACCATGGGCGGCTCACCATCATATTCCATCGCAAGATCGACACCGCGCCGCTGCGCCTGTAATTGAAATTTTTGCACTACGTCTTGCGCCAATTCCGCCGGGGAAAAGACCTCGCAGCGCGGCGGCGTCTGCGCGGCATCCAGCTTCGCCAGTTCAAATAAATCCATAACCAAGCGCGTGAGACGGTCGCTCTGCCGCAAGGCGATGGTCAAATATTCATCACGGTCTTTCTCGCTCAGCGACGCCGCCTTGAGTTGCAGTGTTTCCAAATAGCCGCGCAATGAGGCCAGCGGCGTGCGTAAATCATGGGAGACCTGCGCCACCAACTCACGGCGCAGCGCATCTTGCTGTTTCAACTCGCCGACTTGTTCAATAATGCGTTCCGCCATGTGATCGAAGGTTATGCCAAGACCATCGATCTCATCGGCCTTGGGCCGCCCGGCCTTGCCGTAAGGTTTATGCACGCTGAGATTGCTGAGACGAAAACCCTCCATCAAGGCCGACAGGCGATGTAAGCGGCGGGTGAGTACATGAAAGATCAACAGACCCGCTAGCAAACCGAATATCAAGCTAGCGGCGACGGCCAAACTGCTCAGCCGCAAAAAATAACTTTCCTTGATGGCATTGTTGACCGCATCGTACTCCTCGCCTTGCAAGACGATGTACAAATAACCTTGCGGATGTTCGGCGGAAGGCACCGGCGTGACGGAAAATGCCTTGCGGATATCATGACTGCGCGGATCGTCGCCCAGGACTGGATAAGCCTCATCGCGTAAAAAGGCGTGTATCGGCTCCAAGGAAACGCGTTTGCGCTTGACCTTTCCCGGGTCAGCGGAATAGGAAAGGATATTGCCCTCAATATCCAGCAAATAGATTTCAATGCTCGGGTTGATGACCATGTATTGATGAAAGGTTTCCTTGAGTGAATCCTCGTTGAGCCGCCCCTGTTCGACGAGATTGCGATCCGCCACCAGATTGCGGGCGAGATCGCGGTTGAGTTGCTGATTCACCTCACCAAGATAGTGGCGCGTCGCCGATACGGTAATCAGCACATAGGTCAGACCGACAGAAAGCAGCAAAAGAAACAGGACTAAGGCGAGTTTGCCATACAGGGTGCGCAACATCGTCAGCCGCCCGCCTCGGTGAATTTATAGCCGACGCCCCACACCGTCAGCACATAACGCGCTTGAGCGGGGTCCGTTTCAATCTTGGCGCGCAGGCGATTGATATGCGAATTGACGGTGTGTTCATACCCGTCGTGACCGTAACCCCAAACCTGGTCGAGCAATTGATTGCGGCTGTAAACCCGGCCGGGATGGCGCGCGAAATACAAGAGCAGGTCGAATTCCTTGGCGGTGAGCGCGACCTCGCGCCCGCGCACGCTCACTTGACGCTTGGCGACATCGATCGCGAGCTCACCGAATACCAGCCGCTCACATGATTCCACGGTTTCCGGCGCGGCGCGCATTGCCTCGACGCGGCGGAACAAGGCCTTTATCCGTGCCTGCAATTCCGGAATACTAAAAGGCTTGGTGAGATAGTCATCGGCACCGACCTCCAAACCCAACACCCGGTCAAGCTCGGTGGACTTGGCGGTGAGCATTAAAACCGGCACGTAACCGGGCATGGCGCGCAATTTCTGACACAGCGCGAGGCCGTCCATCACCGGCAACATCAAGTCCAGAACCACTAAATCGAAATGCTCGTTTTGAAAGATTCGTAAGCCTTCCGCACCGTCGCGGGCGATAAGCGATTCGCACTCGATATCGCGCAGATGCAGCGCTACCAGCCGCGCGATATCGGCGTTGTCTTCGATGATGAGTACCTTGCGAGTCATATGTTAGCTAATCCACCGTGCCGGACAATTCATAGCGCGGCCCTCCCGCGATTTTTCAGCGGAGATAGGGCTTCAACAAGTTTACGGGTAAGCAAATCGTCTAGCCAAGCTTAAAACCGCATGCGGAATAGCAATAGCCATTCAATCAGCTATTAAGCTATCGATCCGAGCCAGTACAGCTCTGATCGGAGCGTGGGAGAAGGACTGTCTTTACGTACTGGGTTAATAGCATCAATAAGAAGCGGTCTTGCATGAAGCTAGCGGAAATGCGCGCACCGGGGATCAAATCCCGGTGCGCCTTCACGCAGGGCCGTGATACGCGATTACTTCACGGTCACGACTACCCGGGCCACTGGATTCAACCAACGGTGGACGCGGCTATCCACATCACTGAAACCGCCGCTGGGGTCCATGTCGCCGAGATTACCGCGATGAATATGGACCGTGGCATTGCCGTCGGCGCCCGCCGCGCCCGTGGCGCCGCTGCCCCCGCCACCGCCCGGCGCCGCGGGAA
>CAMYKQ010000058.1 GCA_947259075.1 uncultured Gammaproteobacteria bacterium
CCCCGGCCGGCCTGGCGAACACATCAGCGGCCGTCCGGTCTGTTCTGTCACCCAACCTCGTGGTCGTCCCATACAACACCTCCTTCTATCTTTCTCGAGATGTTGCAACGACCACTTGAATCCGCCGTGTGACGAATGAGCGGCAAGGAGATGACAGAATCGCGTTGCCGTCGCCGAGAACCCCATGCGCGCTCCGCCGGCGCGCCACGGAAAACGAAGTGATGACGAGGAGCCTGCAGTAGACACGAAGCGGCGTCAGCCGTGATGGAAGCCAGAGATGCTGCGCAGCAGTGTGTCGTGGCGGAAGAGAATGTCCGGGGCGAAAGGAATGAACGTCGCGAGACCGGCACCGCCTCGCACACGGGTGCGCGAAGCGCGATACATCGCGCAAAAAAATGGGCGCCCGAAGGCGCCCATTTCGTTCTCAACCCTGAAACAAAACTTACTTGGAAGAAAACTTGTGGTTGATGCCGAAGGAGAAGGCCGACATGTCTTCACCACCGGTGGCGCTGGAGTTGCTGATCAGGCCGTAACCGGCGCTGGCATCGTTACTCACCACGGAGTAGAGGGCATAGACCTCAGTGGACTTGGACAGGGCTTGCGCTACACCCAAGGTGAACTGGGTGGCGCCGGTGTCGCTCACGCCGCCGATCTCGTCGGCCATGGCGATCGCGCCCTTCAGGGTGGTGTCACCCATTTTGTGCGCCACATTCAGATACCAGGCGTCACGGTCGCCCGCGGCACCGCCGACATCGGCGCTTTCCCAGATGGCGCCCACGGTGGTGGCGTCCATGATGGTGTAAGAACCACCGAGCTTCCAAGCGGAGGCATCATCACCACCCACGCCGGAGGCATTGAGGGACTCATAGGCCGCGGTGACGAAGATGGGGCCATTGTTGTAGCTGCCGCTCAAGCTGTAGGCGTCACGGTCGCTTTGGGCCGTGGTCATGGACAGGTCGTCATTCGTGGCGGTATCCGCCAGGATATAGGCCACGGCTGCGCCGAAGCCATTCATGTCCGGGCTCATATAGGCGATGGTGTTGCTGGCGCGGTTGTCGAACACGCGGGTACCGGCCACGTTGCCCATGATGGCATTGTAGTCAGCACGGGTATCGGAGAAGATATCCAGCTTGCTGGTCGCTTCTTTATAGGGGGTGCTCAGCTTGCCGGCCATCACGGTACCGAAATCGCCGCCCACACCCACGAAGGTGTCGCGTGCACTGCCACCGGTAAACGCGGCGCCAGTATCAAAATTCACCTCTTGCTCCAGCTGCCACATGGCGGTCAGACCGTTACCCAGATCCTCGTCACCCTTGAAACCCAGGCGCGAGGCGTTGCTGGACAGGCTGATGGCGCTGTCTTCATTACCGGCGGTGGTGTCGTTGTTGTTGACGAAATCAACGGAGGCGCGCGCCTGGCCGTACACTTCCACACCAGCCTGCGCGGCGATAGGGGCGGCCACGACGGCGGCGACACCCAGGGCAATCAAGGTCTTCTTCATATAAATCTCCCTAATTCGGTTTCAATTCAACACAGTGGATTAAACGTTTTAATCACACTCAAGAGTCTTGAGGTGGGGAGACTCTACGAAGGCAGGGGTGGAAACGCAACAGCTTTCTTCAAAAAAACAACAAGGGCGAAAATCTGTTGCTAAAAAGACACAAGGGCGGGGGCGGGATAGTCGAAAAAATGGCTGGGGGACTAGGATTCGAACCTAGGTTGGCGGAGTCAGAGTCCGCAGTCCTACCGCTAGACGATCCCCCAACTCTTTACGCTCTGACACGGTGTCATAAGGCCGAGCCTGGGCGGGACGCCCAGGCTCGGCCTCATAAGCATTAACGCTTGGAGTATTGCGGACGCTTGCGCGCCTTGTGCAAGCCGATCTTCTTACGTTCCACTTCGCGGGCGTCGCGGGTGAGAAAACCGGCCTTGCGCATCGGGCTGCGCAGGGATTCATCATGCTCCGCCAAGGCGCGGGCGATGCCGTGACGAATGGCGCCGGCCTGGCCGCTGTTGCCGCCGCCGCGAACGGTGATGGCGATGTCCAAAGAACCCACCATATTCACCGCTTCCAAGGCTTGCATCACGACGCGGCGCGGGGTTTCGCGGCCGAAGTAATGCTCGAGCGTGCGGTTATTGATGGTGATCTTCCCGGTGCCGCTGCTCAAGAATATCCGAGCAGTCGAAGACTTGCGGCGGCCGATGGTGTTTAGCGTCTGTTGTGCCATGAACAGTCCTACTCTTTATGAATTCAAATATCCAAGGGCTGCGGTTGCTGCGCTTGGTGACAATGCTCGGGGCCGGCGAAGACCTTGAGCTTAGTGAACATGGCGCGGCCGAGGGGGTTTTTGGGCAGCATGCCCTTCACCGCGATCTCGATGATCCGCTCCGGCGCCCGCTCCAACATCTTTTCGAAGGTGAAGGACCGCATATTACCGATGTGACCGGTGTGGTGGTGGTACATCTTGTCGTTGAACTTGTTGCCGGTGACGCGCACCTTGTCAGCGTTGATGACCACGATGTAATCGCCGGTATCGACGTGCGGGGTGTATTCCGCCTTGTGCTTGCCACGCAGGCGCCGCGCGATCTCGCTGGACATGCGGCCCAAGGTCTTACCGCTGGCGTCGACGACGTACCAGTCGCGTTGTACGGTTTCCGATTTTGCGCTGAAGGTCTTCATCACTCATGAATCCTGAAAAAGCTGATTTTAAGAAACGCGGGATTCTACAGCAGCATCCGCCCCGGCACAAGCGGCCCGCTCAACGCAGTAACCGCCGCCGCAACAACCACACCGCCCAGATCACCGCCACCCCGCCATAGGCCGCAATCACCGCCAAATGCCCCCAAGGCGCCTCCAGCGGCTGGCCGCTCATCAGCGGCCGCGCCACCGCCACCGCGTGAGTGAGGGGGAAGCCCTGCGCCAGACCCTGCACCCAGGCCGGCAGCACGCTCAGCGGGAAAAACACGCCGCTCAGCAGAAACATCGGGGTGATAACGAGGGTGGAATAATACATGAAAAAATCGAAACTGCTCGCCAAGGCGGTCACCACCAGGGCCATGGCGCCAAAACACAAGCCCAGCAACAGCATGACCGGCAGCACCCACAAGGCCGAGACATCGTGCACCGCCCCCAGCGCCGCCGCCACTATTAATATAGGCGCGCTGTTGATCACCGCCTTGGTGCCCGTCCACGCCATCTCACCCAGCACCACGTCGCGCACGCTGAGCGGGGTGGCGAGTATGCCCTCCCAGGTCTGCTGCACCGCCATGCGCACATAGGCGGAATACAGGCCCTCCAAGGTGGCGGCGTTCATGGCGCTGGCGCAGACGATGCCCGAGGCCAGAAACATTAAATACGGCATATCCTGCACCTCAGCGACGAAGGCGCCGAAGCCGTAGCCCAGGGCCAGCAGATACAGCAGCGGCTCGCCGAAATTGCCCACCACCGAGGGCAGGGCCAGCTTGCGCCACACCCGCAGATTGCGCCGCCACACCGCCACCCAGCGCAACATCGGCATCATGCCGCCCTCAACTCGCCGTCCGCAGTTCGCGGCCGGTGAGCTTGAGAAAGACATCTTCGAGATTGGCGCGGCGGTGAGTGAAGCGCAGCCCCGCCTCCGCCGCCAGGGCATCGAGCAGCGGCCGCTCCTCGCGCACATAACACAGCACGCTCTCACCCACGCGCTCGCTGCGCTCAACCTGCCCCGCGCCGCGCGCCGCCAGCCAGGCATCCGCGCCGGCGCCGAAGACCTCCACCACCTGCGGTTCGATATGGGCGCGAATCAAGTCCGCCGGACTGCCGCTGGCGAGGATGGTCCCGCGGTCCATCACCATCACCCGGTCGCAGAGCCGCTCCGCCTCTTCCATATAATGCGTCGTGAGCAAGAGGGTCTTGCCCGCCACGGTCAATTCCCGCAGCCGCCGCCACAGCAGATGCCGCGCCTGCGGGTCGAGGCCGGTAGTGGGCTCGTCGAGCACCAGCAGCTCGGGGTCATTAATCAGCGCGCGGGCCAGAGTGAGGCGCCGCTTCATGCCGCCCGAAAGAGCACTGATCTTGGCCTCGGCGCGCTCGGTGAGCGCGGCGAAGTCCAGCAGAGCAGGCACTCGCGCCGCCAGCGCGGCGCGGCCGAGACCGAAGTAACTGCCATAGGTGCGCAGATTCTCCGCCACGGAAAAATCCGGGTCGAGATTATCGAACTGCGGCACCACGCCGAGACGGGCGCGCATCTCGCCGGCGCGCGCCGGCACCGGCAGCCCCAGCACCTCCAGCGCGCCCGCATCGGGATAGGTATTACCCAAGATCAAACGCAGGAGGGTGGTCTTGCCCGCGCCGTTGGGGCCGAGCAGGCCGACGCATTCGCCGCGCTCCACCGTGAAATCCACGCCGTTCACCGCCGCGATGCCGCCGTAAACTTTGGTGAGCCCCGCGGCGCGCACCACCGCCTCCGCGGCGGCGGACGGCGGCAGCGGCAGACCGCGGGCGCCGCTCAAATCTTCAGCCGCTCCACCACCCGGCCGTGCTGCAGATGCTCGCCGATAATCTCGTCGAGGTCATCTTGATCGACGTAGCTGTACCACACGCCCTCGGGATAGACGACCACCACCGGCCCTTCGCTGCAACGGTCGAGACACCCGGCCGAGTTGACGCGCACCCCGCCCGGCCCGGCGAGGCCGAGGGCCTTCACTTTATCTTTGGCGTAGGCGCGCAAGGCGCTGGCGCCGCAGTCTTCGCAACTCTGGCGGCCGTCGTCGCGTTTATTGGTGCAGAAAAAGACGTGGTGGCGGTAATACATGGTGATTCCATTTGCATGAAAAAGGCTGAAACCCGACAATAAGCGCATAGTGTAGCCGATCCCGGCCACCGCCACATCGACGCCCGCGACCGCAGCAGCCACACTTTGAAAACCAATATCGAACTGCAACAACTCACCGACCGCTGCGTCATGTGCGGCCTCTGCCTGCCGCACTGCCCCACCTATCACAAGACCCGCGACGAGGCCGAATCGCCGCGCGGGCGCATCTCGCTCATCCAAGGACTCAACAGCGGCCACCTGCCCTATTCCGAAAAACTCGCGGGCCATCTCGACCGCTGCTTGAGCTGCCGCGCCTGCGAAGCGGTCTGCCCCTCGGGCGTACGCTACGGCGAGATCATCGACGGCGCGCGCGCCGCGCTCGCGGAACAACGCCCACCCGCCCCGCGCTGGCAGCGGCTCGCCTGGCGCTGGACCACCCGCCTGCTTGCCGAACGCAGCCAACTCTACCGCGCCACGCGCGCGCTGCGCCTCATCCAAAAAAGCGGCCTGCAAACCCTGGCGCGATTCAGCGGCATCACGCGCCGCGGCCAGCTCGCAAGACTCGATGCTTTATTGCCGCCCTTGCAAGCCTTACCCGCGTGGCCGCAATACATCCCCGCACGCGGCGCGGCGCGCGGCGACGTCGGCCTGTTTCTCGGCTGCGCCTCCGACGCCGTGGACCGCGACAGCTTGAACGCCGCGATAACACTCCTCACCCGTCTCGGCTACGGCGTGCATCTGCCCGCCGCGCAAACCTGCTGCGGCGCGCTGCACCAACACGCGGGCGAATCCGCCACCGCAAATGAATTCGCGCAACGCAACCTCGCCGCCTTCAATGCGCAGCCGCTTGCCGCAATCATCTCCGTCGCCAGCGGCTGCGGCGCCACCCTCGCCGACTACCCGCGCGCGCACGGCAACGCCTTCACCGCGCCCGTGCGCGACATCAGCGAGTTTTTAAACGACATCAGCTGGCCGGAGGATATTCGTTGCGCGCCGCTGCCAAAAAAAGTAGCGGTACACGACCCCTGCACCCTCACCCACGTGCTGCGCAAACAGCAGGCGCCGTATTCGCTGCTGGCGCGCATCCCGCAAATTGACTTGATCCCGCTCGCCGACAACCGCCGCTGCTGCGGCGCGGCCGGCAGCTATATGCTTAGCCAACCGGACATGGCCGAGTCATTGCGCGACGACAAGATCACCGCGCTAAAAGACAGCGGCGCGGACATTTTGCTCACGTCGAATATCGGCTGCGCCCTGCACCTGCGCGCGGGTTTGCGCGCGGCGGGAATGGACATCGAAATCATGCACCCCGTGACGCTGCTGGCGCGGCAGATAAAAAAAGCCAACAGCGCTTAAATCAAGCGGCAAGAAAACATACTCCCTCACCCTACGGGAGAGGCCAGGGTGAGGGAATAATTATAAAGCCATTCTCGGCGTGACCTGGGCGCAATGAAACCCGGGTTTCACCGCGACTCACCTAGGAGCCTGTCGGACTTGGGCGATCGTCGCGAGCAAGGTGGGAGGGCGAGACCAGTTTTTCGATCGTTCGAGGGAAGAGCGAAGCGAAGGGTGGAGCCTGAGCTATTTGACGAGAAGGATCGGAAAAATGGACCGCTCTCCCACCGGCGCAGCAGATCAGTCCCAAGTCCGACAGACTCCTAGGCCGCATCCCAGAAAAAATGCCCGCCCTACTGCTGCAAACGGAATTTCCACCTTAACGCCAACGCCCTATAAACCAAAGCACACAACAACCAGGCAAGCCGCTTGACGCGCAGATAGACCACACCTATCTTTTATCAGCGCTAAACAAAACGTTTGGCATAGCAGGATGCTATACAACCATGGACAAGGAGAGTCATTGCATGAAAACCTGCGATCAAAATCGTTGTGCGTCTTTATAACCGCTTTCGCGGCGGGCATACCCGCCCTAAGCTACTCGGCACCCGGCTTCGTCAGCCGCTCATGCTTACCCGTCGGCGCCCAAGAATCCATCACCGTCGATTGGACTTTTCGCCAAGATTTGTATTGGACGGCATCCGCTCACTACAAGAATGGAATACTGCAACACATCCCCAATAGCGGCTGGTCCCCCACTTGGCGCTCTTATGCCGGCCATCTTGGCTCCGAATTCTGGTATGGCGCCGTAGTGGGTTACCACTGGCGCTTCGATACGCGCATACGCCAGCCGGTCCGCATGGCGGTCACAACCGCCACCGACTGCAATTTGCGCCAATGGGGCTTCTAGCATGAAACGCGTCGTGGCGGTCATCACCGGTCTCGCGGCATTGGCCATCGTTGCCTTCATGTATCTATTGGAAGGACCCTGGCGCCCCTGGGAGTCCGCTCAGCCCCCCGCGCAGATGGAGGGCGAAGGCATGGTGTCGCCACCGGGTTTTAACTCTACGGCATCAGCGCCGCTCACAAGGAACGCACCCGATGATGCGGATGATGACCGTCACGACACTACACCCAACCCCCAGTCGTTTCAGTTTAATTCGGCCCAAGACCAAGACACACTCAGCCGCACCGGCGCGGCTCCCCCTTCAAATAGAACGGGCGGACAATTGGACCAACATTCCGCAAGCAACGGACTCAGCGAAGAAGAAACCATGACCATCCCCGGCACGGGCACGGACGCCAACGGACAAGCGCCCAGCGCCAGTATCACCCCGGGGCAGATCCGGATTGGTTCGATAAAAGATCTGCCGCAAGAGCTCCGCGACATCACGGCCAAACAAATGGAAGACGAGAAAGACCTCGGCTATGTCCCCGTCGACGATATGACCATGTCATTTTATTACGGCGGCTACGCCAACTACCTGCTGCCCCCGCAAGAGACGGCAAGCGGCTTCACCGTCGCGCTGGCCGATCTAAGCGGCACACCCTTCGAGAGACTGCGCTTGAATGGCATCGTCCCCGACGGCCCCTCCCCGCCCTGGGCAAGGGCGACTCGCGTGTACACCGATGCGGGCGGCGCGGCGTTTTTTCTTGAAGAATGGGATTATGTCGCCTCGGGTGGCGGCGCCTTAATCCTCAAGGAAACCATCAACGCGCAAGTCGGCGACGCGCCCGCGGTCATGACCATCCACCAATCACCCAGCGGACAATCCGTCACGAATCTCGGGTGGTACTCGGACAGGAAGTCATACATTCTCACCGTAACGGGCAAATGGCAGAACGGCGCTAAGCGCGAAAATTTATTAAGCCTCGCCCGATCAATCAGAGAATCCGAACCATCGTCCCCCGCACCGGCCCAAACACAAGCCGCGGACTCCAAGAAATCACCCCCGCTTAAATGAGGGCGCCTCTGATTTATCCATAAGCCCCTAAAGCCGGCACGCCTAGGGCAAGAACTCCTTTAGGAATGACACCGGGCGCGCGGCTTTTTTTGCTGGAGGTAACAAGCTGGCCGCGCCCTTACTAGCGGCGGCCATACCTGTCCGGAGAAAAAACCAGCCGTAAACAAAATTTCCTGCTGCGCCGCGCGCCATCTCTTCCCGAAAAGCAAAACCACCCCGGCCCTGCGGGCCACCCCTCCTTATGAAAGGAGGGGAGACCACCCCCACTTTGGCAGGCTGGCGCATCCGTCTCTGCCATCCCTCCTTTTGAAAGGCGGGGAGACATTTCCCCCAACACTTTTCCTCTCGGAACCCGGCCTGATTCCGCCCGGACTCTTGCCAGCCCGCAACACTTGCTTGTAAGGTGAGGCCCATGACCACGCGCCACTACAGCCCTTTCGATCAATTCCTGATACACCTCGACAATGCGGTGCGCACGGTGTGCGGCGCGCCCGCGGTCACGGAGCGGCCCGACCCCGCCGACGCGGCGCCCGAGGGTAACCTCAGCGAAAGCGAGCAACGACTGTCCGCCGGTTTGATGCGCGTCAATCACGCGGGCGAGGTGGCGGCGCAGGCGCTCTATCAAGGCCAGAGCCTCACCGCCAAGCTGCCCGGGGTGCGCGAGAAAATGGAACGCGCGGCGCGCGAGGAGAACGATCACCTCGCCTGGTGCGAGCGGCGCTTGCAGGCGCTGGACAGCCGCACCAGCCTGCTCAATCCGCTGTGGTACGGCGGCTCTTTCGCCATCGGCGCGCTCGCGGGTATGGCGGGTGATAAATGGAGCCTGGGTTTCGTGGTGGAGACCGAGCGGCAAGTGGTGAAGCATTTGGAAGAACATCTGCAACGCCTGCCCGCGGACGATCACAAAAGCCGCGCGGTGCTGGAGCAGATGAAAGAAGATGAAACCCATCACGCCACCACCGCGCTGCAGGCGGGCGGCGCCGAGTTGCCGGAGCCGGTAAAAAAACTGATGGGCGCCACGTCCAAAGTGATGACCAGCGCGGCGTATTTCATCTAGCGCCACCGGGCGCCCCCTCTGATACACCCTTCATTCACGCGGCCATCGCTCATGAGGCGATGGGCGGATGCGGGTCTTACCGCCCCCGCTCGCGGCCAGTCGCGCCGCGCAAGGCCTGTCAGCACGGCCAACAAAACCACCCCGGCCCTACGGGCCACCCCTCCTTATGAAAGGAGGGGAGTTTAATTGGCGCCAATGCTGGACGACAGCATCACGCCGTACCAAGGAAAAAAGAGGAGCTTTGATTGGCGCTCATGCCGAAGGAGATCATCATGTCGCGCCAATGGGAACCGAAAGGGGAGTTTGATTGGCGCCAATGCCAGACGGCATCATCACGCCGCGCCAAGGGGAAAAGCGAATGCGGGCAAGCCGCAAGCGGCCTGGGTCAGGATCGCAGCGCTGAGACCTTGCGACGTAAGGTGGCGTATCGGCATGGACCTAGGGAATGCAATGCCATCCTGGCATTTTCAGAGTACGAAAAACGACGATGTGTCGCGGGCCTCAGAAAACGCTTCGCACCTTCCTGCGCGAATCGCCCTCGGTCTCGCGACGTTGATTCCTTTTGCCCCGGACGCCCTCTGCGTCCGCCCCGATACGCTACTCCGCAGTGCCTCACGGCTACCACAATGACACACGCCGCTTCGCCTCTACGGCCTGGTGCACATCTCGCAAATCTCCGAGGAGCGGGTGCAGAACGTCAGCGACAAGCTCAACGAGGGCGACATCGTCAAGGTCAAGGTGCTGGAGATCGACAAGCAGGGCCGCGTCCGCCTCAG
>CAMYKQ010000059.1 GCA_947259075.1 uncultured Gammaproteobacteria bacterium
GCCGCTGGCCGGCGCATCGGGGGCGAACCGCGCCGGCGCCACGCGCAGCTCGCCGCGCAGCGGATAACCTGCGCTCACGGCCTTCACTTCCGCCAGTTGATTGCGCGCGCCCGCCACGCTCATGCTCAAGAAACTGCGGGTCTCGCTGTGGCGCAAGCCCGCTGTTTCAGCGGCGGCGATCAAGTCCGCGCGCAGCGGCTGGTCCGTCGCCACCACCAGGTCGCCGCCGAGCAAGGCATTGACCTGCCGCGCCAAGGCCTGCTCGATGCGATCGGTGAAAAACCCGACCGAAGACACGCTGGCCACCGCGATCACCACCGCCAGCATCAACACCCGCAATTCGCCCGAACGCCAATCGCGGCGCAGCAGACGCATGGCCAATTGCCAAGTGTTCACTGAACCCCCTCGCGTGGGCGGGCGGAATGTGACGCTGGCGAAGCCTGGCTTGCAGCGGGTTTAATCCGTCCCGCCTCCAATTCCACGCGATGGGTGCAGGCGCGGGCCAGCGCCTCGTCGTGCGTCACCAGCACCAGCGTCGCATTGCGTTCCTGGTTCAATGCAAACAGCAGATCGATGATTTTTTGCCCGGTGACGCTGTCGAGATTGCCGGTGGGCTCATCGGCGAACATCACCTTGGGCTCGCCGGCGAAGGCGCGCGCCAGCGCCACCCGCTGCTGCTCGCCGCCGGACAATTGTTTG
The DNA here is from genome assembly GCA_947259075.1 of uncultured Gammaproteobacteria bacterium. Lineage (GTDB taxonomy): Bacteria > Pseudomonadota > Gammaproteobacteria > DRLM01 > DRLM01 > CAKKSB01. The sequence continues at coordinate 700 of CAMYKQ010000059.1, forward strand.
GGATAGTGTTGCGCGCGCGGCGCCAGACCCACCCGCGCGAGTATCTCCGCCGCCGCGGGCCGCGCATCGTGGCGCCCCGCCAGCTCCAAGGGCAGCATCACATTCTCCAGCGCGGTGAGATTGGGCAGCAGATGAAATGATTGAAACACGAAGCCCACGCGCCCGGCGCGCAAGCGCGCGCGGCCGTCTTCGTCCAACAAAGACAGATCGGTGTTGTCCAAGACCACGCGGCCCGCGCTCGGCGTGTCCAAACCCGCGAGCAAACCCAGCAAAGTGGACTTGCCCGCCCCCGAGGCGCCGACGATGGCCACCGCCTCGCCGGGGAAGATGTTAAGATCGACGTCGACCAGGAGGGCCAGTTCGCCTTCCGGGCTCGACACGCGTTTACTGAGCTTTTGCGCTGAAATAAGGGGCTGTAATTCAACTTCCGCCATGCGCCGACTACTCCTGTTTACCGTTATTCTCTGCTTGTGGCTGCCCTTGGGCGGCCGCGCCGCCACCACCGTGCTGGTGCTGGGGGACAGTTTAAGCGCCGCCCACGGCATCGCGCAAAATCAAGGCTGGGTCAGTTTGCTGCAACAGCGTATCACCGCTAACGGTAATAACGCGCGTGTCATCAACGCCAGCATCAGCGGTGAGACCACATGGGGCGGACGCAACCGCATCAACGGATTATTGGACCGTCACCGGCCCGGCATCCTCATCGTCGAACTGGGCGGCAACGACGGCCTGCGCGGCCTGCCCATCGCCGACATACGCGCCAATCTCGATTACATCATCAACACGGCCAAGGCCCAGGGCGCGAAAGTATTGCTGCTCGGCATGCGCCTGCCGCCCAATTACGGCCCCGCCTACACCCGCGATTTTCACGACAGCTACGCACGGCTCGCCGCGCAACATGGCGCCGCCTTGGTGCCCTTCATGCTTGAAGGCTTCGCCGAAGACAACAGCGCCTTTCAAGCCGACGGCATACACCCTACCGCCGCGGCGCAAACGCGCATCCTCGATAATGTGTGGCCCGCGCTACACGCCTTGCTCAAAACGACACACAGCGCGGCAATCGCGCCATAGTCACCGCGTGTCACCGTTGCGCCCGTGTCAACGCCACACTCTTAATCTGCGCGAAAACGGCCATACCTTCACGCAAGGCCAAATGCGCGCCGGATTTGCGGGTGATGCGCGCCAGCAGGTTCGCGCCGGTCTCCCCCAAACTCAGTTGCACCAGCAACTGCGACGGACCCGCTGCGACAATGGCGGCGACGGTGGCCGGGAGAATGTTGAGGATGCTCGTGCCGCGTTCACGCTGCAGAGTGAGACTGACATCGGCCGAAGGAATCAAGGCGCGCACCGCGTGCCCGCTTGGCAAGTTCAGACGCGCAACCCAGAGCGCGCCGCCGTCAAAGTGCAATTGCGTGAGTTCAAACTCGTCGTCATGCGCCGCGACTACGGCTTCGATGACGCTGGCGCGTTCTTCGTTCGCCAGCTCGGGCAGATCAATCCGGTTCAAAATCTGCATCAAGGATCCGTGCGCCTCTACCCGGCCGCCGCGCAATACCACCATGTGATCCGCCAGGCGCGCCACTTCTTTGTAGGCATGACTGACGTAAATCACCGGCATATCCAACTCACCGTGCAGGCGTTCGAGATAAGGCAAAATTTCTTGCTTGCTAGATTCATCGAGCGCCGCGAGCGGTTCGTCGAGCAGCAATAAACCCGGGCTCGTGAGCAGCGCGCGGGCAATGGCGACGCGTTGCCGCTCGCCGCCGGACAGACGCGCAGGATCGCGGTCAAGTAAATTGTCCAAACCCAGCCATTGCACCGCGTCATCCCAGGCTACGCGCCGCCGCGCGGCTGGCACGCGTTTCATGCCATATTCGAGATTGCCGCGCACGCTGCGATGCGCGAACAGACTCGCCTCTTGAAATACATAACCCACGTCACGGCGGTGCGGCGGCAGATTCACGCCCGCGGCACTGTCCTGCCACACCTCATCATTGAGACGCAGATGCCCCTCGGCCCGTTCCAGGCCGGCGATACAGCGCAAGAGCGTGCTCTTGCCCGCGCCGGAGGCACCGAACAAAGCGGTGATGCCACGTGCCGGCACGCTGAAATCTACTTCCAGCGTGAAGCTCCCTTGCCGCAAAGCGAGGCGCGCCTGTACACCGTTCATCGCCGCCGCGCCTTGAGCCGGTTATTGAACCAATACAAACTCAGCATCACGAAAAAAGCGAAGAGCAGCATGCCCGCCGCCAGCACATGCGCATGCCCGTATTCCAGCGCCTCGACATGATCGTAGATGGCCACCGACAAGACCCGCGTCTCGCCGGGGATGTTGCCGCCTATCATCAACACGACGCCGAATTCGCCCACGGTATGCGCGAAGCTGAGCACGCCACCACTCAGAAAACCCGCGCGCGCCAGCGGCAAGGCCACGGTAAAAAAACGGTCCCAGGGCGCGGCGCGCAACGTGGCGGCCACTTCCAAGGGCCGTTGGCCCACGGCTTCGAAGGCGTTGTGTAAGGGCTGCACCATGAAAGGCAGTGAATACAAGACCGAGGCCAGCACCAAGCCCTGAAAGGTGAAGGGCAACGGGCTCAAGCCCAAGCCGCTCATGAACGCGCCCACTGGCCCTTGCGGCCCCAATAACACGAGCAAATAAAAACCCAGAACCGTCGGCGGCAACACTAAGGGCAGGGCCACCACCGCGGCGATGGCGGGTTTCCACGGCGTGCGCGTGCGCGCCAGCCACCACGCCAGCGGCGTGCCCACGAGAAATAATAATGCGGTGGTGACGCCCGCGAGTTTCAGGGTAAGCCAGACGGCGCTGAGATCTAATGCAGTCATGCCGCGCCCGTGTTATTCGACCGCGTAGCCGTGACGGCGGATGATGGTCTTGGCCTCGTCACTGCGCAAATAATCCATAAACTGTTTGGCCGCTGGGTTGTCCGCACCTGTTTGTAATAACACGGCTTGCTGCGCGATGGGTTCGTAGAGTTCTTGTGGCACTAACCACCACGACCCGCCGGACAGGGCTTGCGCCTGCGCCAGCGCGACAAAACCCAGTGGCGCGTTACCGCTGGAAATAAAGTGGAGTGTTTGAGCGATGTTCTCGCCTATCACCAATTTGCCTTGCAGTGAAGACCACAAACCAAACCGTTCCAACACCTGCCGCGCCGCCATGCCGTAGGGCGCGATCTTGGGGTTGGCGAGGGCAAGGTGGGTGTAAGCGCCGTCTTTCAGCACCACGCCCGCCGCGTCCACGTAAGCCGGCCGCACGCTCCACAACACCAAACGGCCAATGGCATACGTGTAACGGCTGCCGGCTACGGCGTATCCTTGCGCTTCGAGCCGTTGCGCGCGTTCGATATCGGCGGAAAGAAATATCTGGTATGGCGCACCGTTAATGATTTGAGCATAGAGCTTACCGCTGGAACCCAAACTGGCCAGCAGTTCGTGGCCGCTATTTTGAGAAAATCGCGCGGCCAGTTCGTCGAAGGCGGCATTGAAATTGGAAGCCACCGCAGCATGCACTTGCCCCGCATGCAGCGCGGGTGTGGCAAACAGCGTGATGATAAAAACGGCGACGATATAAGCCAAAAAATTATCGCTCCTGCTCCGAAGCAGAACCAAGAGGGAATGAAACGAAGGATGAACAATCACTGGAGCGTCCCGGCCCTTACCCGTCAAAAGACGTCCGCGAAATTGCGGGCACCCGCCTTAAGCCCAGCACGACGCCGGGCGCCTTGATGCTGTATAGCTTGGATGATAGCAGTGAACCTTTGGTCTCTGGGAGACCATAATCATCTCGCCGGTCTTGCAAGGAATTGCTAACTCGGCACGCCGCCTGCACCTTGAATGAGAACTCCGTCATTCACGTGGATGCGGCAGTATATAACGATGACTGTGGCATGAAGCGCAAACATGTCGCGGCATCCACGGTAAGGAGCATGCGCTACCTGCGATAGCCGCGACATGAAACACTTGGGAAGATGATGGCTAGCGCTTAGCGTCGTATGAAACAACTGCAAGCTTGATCCAGCGGACACCGTGGATATAAGACAGGATTAAAGCCGCACACGATTTCGCCCCGGTACGAGGCGAATGAATTTACGAACGCAGCACAAGGCATGGAATCCCATGAAGGATTCCATGCCCGCGCTATCCCGAATGGGAACCCCGATTACTCGGGAACGACGTTGGTGGCTTGCGGCCCTTTTTGACCTTGAGAGACGTCAAACGTCACTTTTTGGCCTTCTTTAAGGGTCTTGAAACCGCCGCCCTGAATTTCCTTGAAGTGGACAAAGACGTCGGGACCGCCGTTATCTTGGGCGATGAATCCGAAACCTTTAGATTCGTTAAACCATTTTACTGTACCGGTGGCCATTTCTCATTTCCTCTAAAACAAAAATAAAACGATTGCATCATACACATTGTTGCTTAGTCCGCAAAGGATTCAATATTCCTAATTGTAAGAAAACCGACCCCACGCGGATTCTACGCCCCGTTGCTCGCGCCTAACAATAACAAAAAGCCCAATCCGAAACGTGAGGATTGGGCTTTTTAGGTATGTAATTTGCGGGCTTAATCTTACTGGACCATTTCTTTGAGTTTCTTCAAGGCTTGCACCTTCACGACGGTGCGCGCGGGCTTGGCCTTGAACATGGTCTCTTCCCCGGTGAAGGGGTTGATGCCCTTGCGGGCCTTGGTAGCCTTTTTCTTGATCGTCTTGATCTTGAAAAGACCCGGCATCTTAAACTCACCCGGACCTTTCGGCTTGACATGCCGCTCAATGGCGGTGGTCAATTCGTTAAGCACATTGCCCACGTCTTTGCGGGACAAACCAGTGCTCTCGGAGATACTGCTGAGCAGTTCAGTTTTGGTGAATGCTTCTTTGACCGCTGTTGCCTTAGAGGCAACTTTAGGTGCCTTAGCTTTCGCGCTGACTTTCTTTTTCGCCATACTTCCTTCCCTTGTGTAAGTAGACCATGTGCTCTAAGCGAGAAGATACAACGTGCATAACTTAGTAGAAAAAGCCGCGCGTTTCCAGCAAAAAATGCAAAATAATGTGAGCGGATGCAATTGAGTTTAAAAATAGTGGCTGGAAAACGGGATTGAAAACGGTGATTGCACGCATTTATGTCGCGTATTCCGGCGGCGTAACGCTGATTTAAACGCTATTTTTCGAGAAATTTATCTGGTGCCCGGGACCGGAATCGAACCGGTACAGCCTTTTCAAGCCGGCGGATTTTAAGTCCGCTGCGTCTACCAATTCCGCCACCCGGGCAACGCGGCCTGCATTCTAACGTGATAGTCGATGCCAGGGAATGCATTGGAGTAATAAAATCGTGGTGAAAGCTGATGAAATTTAAGGTGGAGGCTGAGGCCGGAATCGAACCGACGTACACGGCTTTGCAGGCCGCTGCATAACCACTCTGCCACTCAGCCTGTGGGCCGTTCCTACTACGATTCAACCCAGATTGATGCGGTGGAAGTGGGGGATCTGGAGCGGGAAACGAGACTCGAACTCGCGACCCCAACCTTGGCAAGGTTGTGCTCTACCAACTGAGCTATTCCCGCTTACCCCCGGAACAGGCGGCCTATTGTAGCGGCGCCGCGTCCGCTGTCAACCCGAATTTTCAAGATTCACCCCGGGAGGTTAAGGCCGGCCAAGCGGCACGCAAATAAACCACCATGGACCACAGGGTCAGACACACGGCAAGGTAGAGTAAGACGAGGCCGACTTCGACCACCGGCAATCCCATAACCGGATCGCGATAGAGCAAGAGCACTATCGCGATCATCTGCGCCATGGTTTTGTATTTACCCAAAGATGACACCGCAACGTGGGCCCGTTCGCCCAGTTCCGCCATCCATTCACGCAGGGCGGAAACGGCGATTTCCCGGCCGATGATGACCGCCGCGGGCACCGCCAGCCAGGCACTGGGATGTGACTGCACCAGCAGCACCAGCGCCACCGCCACCATCAGCTTGTCCGCCACCGGATCGAGAAAGGCGCCGAAGGGCGAGGTTTGATTGAGACGGCGCGCCAAATAGCCATCGAACCAATCCGTCACGCCCGCCACCACGAAAATGGCGGCGGCGGCGAAATTGGCCCAGCTCACGGGCAGATAAAATGCGACCACGAATACCGGGATCAGCGCAATTCGCAGCAGGGTCAACACGGTGGGAATGGTCATCATGATAGTAGGCTACAGGCTTTCACCGTGGAATACGTCGTAAATTCGCTGGGCGAGCTCGCGGCTGATGCCGCTGACCTTGGCCAAGTCCTCCACCCCTGCCCGCGCCACCTCTTGCAGGCCGCCGAACTGGCTCAACAATGAACGCCGGCGTTTTGGCCCCAACCCGGCGATATCCTCAAGCGGCGAACGGGTGCGTGCCTTGCCGCGCCGTTGGCGGTGGCCGGTAATCGCGAAGCGGTGGGCCTCGTCCCGGATTTGTTGAATCAAGTGCAAGGCCGGGGAATCGGCGGGCAGTATAAAAGGCAGCTTGGCTTGGGACAAGAATAAGGTTTCGGCGCCGGCCTTGCGTTCCGGCCCCTTAGCGACGCCGATAATCAACACCCCCTCGATCTGCAGCTCTTCCAACACCGCCGTCGCCTGCGCCACTTGGCCCTTGCCGCCGTCAATGAGCAGGATATCCGGCAAGAGGCCCTCCCCCTGCTTGATCCGGGTGTAGCGGCGCGAAAGCGCCTGATACATGGCCGCGTAATCGTCACCGGGAGCGATGCCCTCAATATTGAAGCGCCGGTAATCAGCCTTGAGCGCGCCTTCAGTGTTGAACACCACGCAGGAGGCGACGGTGGCCTCGCCCAGGGTGTGGCTGATATCGAAACACTCGATGCGCTCCGGCCGCTGCTCCAAGGCCAAGGCCTCTTGCAGAGCTTCAAAGCGTTGCAGCATATTGGCCTTACTGGCCAATTGGCGGGTGATGGCGTGTTCCGCGTTGGCCTCGGCCATCGTCAGCCAGCGGGCCCGCTCGCCGCGCACGCCGTGACTGAGGCTGACGCGGTGTGCGGCCAACTCGCTCAAGGTATGTTCGAGCAAGGCCTCATCTTCGACCGCGTGGTTAATCAAAATCTCGCCCGGCACCTCGCGGCCCAAATAATATTGAGGGATAAAGGCCGCCAGCACCTCGGCGGCGCTGTCGTCTTGCACGTGTCGTGGATAAAAAGTCTTATTACCCAGCAAGCGGCCATCGCGGATGAAGAACACCTCGACGCAGCTCACGCCCTTGCGCGCCACGCTGGCGATCACATCCACGTCACCGCCCTCCCCGCTCACGTACTGCTTCTCTTGTATGCGGCGCAACGTGGCGATTTGGTCGCGGTAGCGCGCCGCCTCTTCAAAATCCAAGGCCTGCGCGGCGGCCTCCATGCGGGCGACCAATTCGTCGATCACCTGCTGATTCTTACCTTCGAGAAACATCACCGCATGGCGCACATCTTCTTGATAGCCGTCGCGCTCGATATAGCCGACGCAGGGCGCGGTGCAGCGTTTGATCTGATATTGCAGACAAGGGCGGCTGCGGTTACGGAAAAAGCTGTCTTCGCACTGACGTACCGGAAACACTTTTTGTAAAAGATTAAGGCTCTCGCGCACCGCCGCCGCCGAAGGATACGGCCCGAAATAACGGCCCTTGGGTTCTTTGGCGCCGCGATGAAAACCCAGCCGCGGAAAATCCTGATGGGCCGAGAGATAAATCCACGGATAGCTTTTATCATCACGTAACAGGATGTTGTAGCGAGGCTTAAATTCCTTGATGAGGTTGTTTTCCAGAATTAAAGCCTCACCCTCGGTGCGGGTGACGGTCAACTCGATATGCTGGACGTGACTCATCAGCGCGCGGGTCTTTACCGCAAGACCGCTGCCGCGAAAATAACTGGCCAAACGTTTTTTTAGATTACGCGCCTTGCCGACGTACAGCACCTTGCCATCACCGCCAAGCATGCGGTACACACCAGGCCGCGTGGTTACCGACTGTAAAAAGCGCTCGGCATCAAACGGCGGGTTTGGGGCGTTCATCGCGCTCGCGACCTCTCACCCGCGCTCACGCCAAGCGCGCGCGGACTCGAGAAAACACCGCGCGAAACATCGCCGCGGTGAGCCGCTTGGTCTGGGTGTTGTAACGGCTGCAATGATAGGACGACACTAGCCAGCCGCCGCCGGGCAAGGGGTATTCACGATCGTGGCCGAAGGGATAATCCTTAGGTTTCAATCCCAGCGCGCGCAGCACCGCGCCGTGGGCGAGAGTACCCAGCACCAACACCACCGCGCCCTTGGGTAATGCGCGTAATTCCGCCGCCAAATAAGCGTTACAGCGGCGGACCTCCTCGCCCAAAGGCTTGTTCTCCGGCGGGAGACATTTCACCGCATTGGTGATCCGGCAGTTCTTGAGCTTGAGCCCATCATCCAAATGACTGGAAACCGGCCGGTTGCTGAAGCCAAAATCGTAGAGTGTTTGATAGAGCAACACACCGGCGTAATCCCCCGTGAAGGGGCGGCCCGTGGCATTGGCACCGTGAAAACCAGGGGCCAGCCCCACGATCAGCAGACCCGGCGCGCGCGCGCCAAAGGGCGCCACCGGCCGGGCATGATAAGCGGGATAATCTTGGCGGACCTCGGCCAAAAACCCAGCGAGCCGGCCGCACTGCCGGCAATTTTCATCAAAGTGGTTCGGTTTCATGGGGCGACAGTATAGGGCAAAACCGCCCTGTCACCCCCTGCCCCTGATTGAAAAACCCCGGTTCTTAATGTGACTTGCCGATTGGGGACACCATGGTGGCCTGCGGCCCCTCTTCCCCGCCACCTTCGGCGAAACGGACCATTTCACCCAACGCGATCTGTTTAAAACCGCCGTGGGAGACGCTGTTCTCGTGAAAATACACCTCGCGGCCATCAAGCGTCTCGATAAAACCGTAACCTTGATCCGGATAGATACGACTGACCTTGCCCATGGGCGCCTCCTCATGCGCCTTCACTTCGCCCCGCAGTTTACGGGCGTGATTTTGCAACTGACGGCGCGCGGCATTAAAGGCATCGCGAATGGCGACATAGAGGTCCTCATTGGGTTCGCGTTTGACGACCAACTCGGCACCGGGAACGGTGAGATCGATGCGTACGTTATAAAGCATGCCGTGCTGCTGACTGCGATGGGGCGCCTCCACCAGCACCCGGCAACTCATGATGCGATCATAAAAGGTATCGAGTTTAGCCGCTTTATCCCTAATGGCGGTTTCCGCCGCTTCTGAAAGAGACATATGCCGGGCCGTGATTTGAACAGGTAACATCATGAAGTATCTCCTTTATTTCCCACCTTCACCACCAGCTCGCCCATATCAGGCAAGGGCTATTGTACTTATCGTCTCGCGACCTCCCTTCACGGAACACATTGGAACCATACTCTAATAAAAACAGCTCCAACCCCACAATCGTAGTATATGAACTTAAACCAGGTTGGCACAATCAGCATTGGCCACGACTACCAGCCCGACGACACGCCTCTGAAATGACCTTATTCACCCGCTTAAGTAAGCTCAGGCACCGCCGATATCCAGTGTGAAATCAGCTCCGTGAGAACCCCAGTTCAAAGCGCGCTGTTAGTGCAGTTAGATAAGGCGCGAGCGCATCGCCTCGCATAAATCAATTTCATTGGCTATGGATTAGGCCCCCAACCGCAGGTAACGCGGTAGCTTAACCAAAAGACTGATTATGGCCATAAAATCTCCCAGCCCCATGATAGAGGCATGGTACAAGACTGAAAATGGTGAAGTCTTCGAAGTGGTCGCCATTGATGATGATGGCATTGGAATTCAATATCTGGACGGCATGCTAGAAGAACTAGATAGCGACGATTGGGACAGCCTGTCACCCAGGGAAGTCAGCCCGCCCCGGGAAGCGTTAGCCCAAGATTACGAGCATGGCGGAGATGAGTATGAAACCTATGATTTCGAGGAAGAAGAAGCGGAGCATGACACTGACTGGCGTTACGGCTCTGACGATTAACGCGCCATCTGACTTACTCGATTTTTAAGTCACTTAGCGCCCATACCCGAACCCGACGCAAGCCTGGCGCCACCGGCTAATCAAGCATGAGTGAGTTCAAACACACCTCAAACGAATAGACCTCACCATATATCTTGGGTTAAGGCGATGCGGACTAAGTAATGCCAGACAATCAATATGCTAAAGCCAAACCGATTGGAGGCCGATAAATTTCTACGTTAGGGCGTGGCTGGTTATTTAATTTCGCTTAATGTAACGACAAGCGCACTTCTTATGGAAATAGAAGGGTAGAAAATTAGGCATCTAAAATATTATGCATAACCCTAAACAGACTAATCCTCCAAGCAATGATGGGGTCGCAGCTGCCGTGAAAGCCACTGGTACAGGACGCCGCGCCTTTACTCGCTATCCAGTTAATCTTAATGGCATCATCGCGGATCGCGACGGCAAGGAAACACCCTGCCAAATAAAAGACTTCTGCCTTAATGGCATCTTACTCGAATACCTACCGCCCATGGACGGCGCATACACCCCTCGAGCCGGGGATATTATATCGATCCATTGCTCAGTGCCCGCACTCAAGGACGAAAAAAAAGTAACGTTTAAAGCACGCGTCGCGCGCGCCACCGATGATGGCGCCGGTCTGGCCTTGATAAATCCCGACAGGGATGCGTTGCAACTCATGCAACAATTCGCCTTACAATTTCCCGCCGACGAACGAAGAAGTCAGAAGCATATTTTACGCAGCTCCGACTCGAAATCGCGCTCTACGAATCAACTGCACGCCGCGGCGACCGCTTGTGCTCATGTAGTTGAACACACGCTGGAGAACTTACTTTCACAGATCTTTAACAAGCTGACGGCGCAGCTATTCAAAATGTCGCGCGACACCCATGACCCCGCCGAACAGAACGATCTATTTAATGCTTCTGAAACTATAAAAAAGAACGCCAGCAACATCCAGAACTCTTTTCGCGCGGCCGTACATATACGCTTAAGTAACCCTATTCAATCGGAAACCATGAACCAACCTCAAAGCGACGATTTAAGCCTGGAAGACATGTCGCTTATTGGAGATGAAGACTTAGGCGCTTGGATTGCCATATCGGAAATAACCGGTAAGATTGAAGAGAAAAATAAAGAAGAAATATTGACTTTAGAGGAACGTCTCTCTCATCTATTTGGCATCAGTGTAAGAAGCGCCAACAATCCATACGGCCCAGTGCTTTTCGTGGAGCCATTTCAAACCGCGTTAAGTCAATACTCTCTCAGCCCCAAGGCCGCTACCACATGCCATACGATATTCAAGGAAATTCTTATATCCGAATCACCAGGTTTTTATAACAAACTGAATGCCGCTCTCATAGCTCACGACATATTGCCCGAACTCACCTATAAAACCATTAGAAAAGCAATCCAGTCAAAGCAAAACGCAAAAAAGCAGAATGACGGCCACGAGGAACTAAATAACACCATTGACCGAGATCAGTCCACGCCAGGCGAATACATTGCTCACGCGAATCTTGCCGATAGCCAGACAAAAAATGATGCGCCCAATCCAGCATCATCCACACCGCAACAACACTCGCGTGAAATCAACAAACTCTCTGAGAAGAGCCGCGCCTCAAGAGAGTCGACCCCGCAAAATCTCTACGCTGTCATGCAAGAGCTGCGCGAGCTAAAGCAGAGCATAAGTCAACTCAACGCGGTACAAAACCCAACCGGAATAAATCTTCAATCCACCATTCCAGGGGCCATACCCCCTAATGGTGGATACCATAGCTCACCGGAAATTATGGAGGTCCTAAGTGAGCTACAATCTGGCGCACATACCGCTACATATCATGAAAATGATCATATAAAGTTCCGTATCCTCTCTGGACTGGCGGCTCGCAACACCGATAACGAACTCAAATATCTCAACCCTCAGGACAACAGCACTCTCGATGTCGTTGGCGACTTATTAATCGCCATGCAGAATGACCCATTGGTCGCCGACAGCGTCAGGCCATGGCTCAGAAAGCTTGAATTACCTATCGCAAAATTGGCGTTAAATGATCCCACGGTATTCGTGGATCAATCGCACATCGCACGCCAAGTCGTCAACAAAATATCGCAATTAGAATTCTACGCGCGTGACGAAAGCAGCCCTGGTCAAAACGCCATTGGCGCGGCTATCGAACAACTCTTGCAACGAGTCATTCTCGAGCAAAACAATGGCCCAGAAATATTTAATGAAATACTCGTCAAGTTAAATACCCTCGTTAAAATTCAAGACCAGGCTTACAAGGACAATCTTAGTGATCTTATCCAAGCCTGCCAAAGCCAGCCGCCGTCCAAATCCGAGTGTGACACCATATTTCACTCCAATTACCTTTCTGATGCGGATATACGCAAGTGGATTTTGCACGCAAAGAGATTAAAGAAGGGCGATTACGTTTTATATCGTGACGCCGAGTTACCCCCTATAAGGCTCCGGATAGCCTGGATAAGCAACGACCTCTCAGTCTATGTTTTTGTAAATTCTAAAGGCCTCAAAGAGAAAGTTTTATCATTAGAAGACATGGCGCGTTTAATAGCGAAAGGCGCGCTATCTCCACAAACTAACGCCAACGACCCGGCGATGGATCGAGCCCAGTACGCAATAATGCAAGATCTTTATCAGCAAGTATTACACGAGAGCACCCACGACAGCACCACTGGATTAATCAACCGGCGCGAATTCGAAATTAAACTTAACGCCGCGCTGGCAAGCGCTAAAAAAGACGATATGCGCCACGTCTTATTATTCATCGATGTGGATAAATTTAGCGCCATTAATAGCAGTTGTGGCTATGCCGGTGGCGACCGTTTGCTGAAAGATTTAATCGCCATCCTAGAAAATGAGATGAATCAATCCCACATAATCGCCCGTCTCGGCAGCGATGAATTTGGAATCCTGATGGAGGACTGCACGATAGATGACGCATTAGCCATCGCCGAACAAAAAATAGAATCGGCGGGTGAGTACCGTTTATCATGGGAAGACAATATTTTCTCGGCCACCCTCAGCATTGGCTTGGTCCCTATCAGTGCGCGTAGCGATAATGTGGAATCTCTATTGCAATCGGCGGAGTCGAGCTGCAATGCCGCAAAAGATGCCGGCGGAAACCGTCTTCAATTGTTTCACGCCGGACACGCACGCATTGCCCATCGTAGTGAAATAACGAAATGGATAGGCAAAATAGACAAGATGCTCGAAAACAATGACCTTGAGATTCGTTGCCAGCGCATACAATCCATCGGGAGTAGCGAAGCCGCTTTGCCGCATTATGAGATTTTACTTGGCATTAATGACGAACATGGGCGAGTATCGTCGCCCTATGAATTTATAACAGCGATGGAATGGTATGGCCGTATGCCTTCAGTTGATCGCTGGGTTATCAGGCGCGTATTAAACTGGATGGCGGAGCATGCCGACGTGATAGAGGGTGTTTCAGGATTTGCCATCAATCTTTCGGGACAATCGCTCAATGAGGAGGGTTTCTGCGAGTTCATCATGGAGGAATTCAAGCGCGTCAAGGTACCCTATGAAAAAATTTGTTTTGAAGTGACGGAAACAGTGGGCATCAACAATTTATCCGACGCCGCATTGTTTATTGAGAGAATCAAGGAAGTCGGCTGCCGCTTCTCTCTGGATGACTTCGGCAGCGGCATGTCTAGTTACGGATACCTCAAGGATCTGCCAGTTGATATCGTCAAAATAGATGGCTCTTTTGTAAAAAATCTAATCAACAACCCTTGCGACTTCGCCGTGGTCAAATCCATCACCGACATCGCCCACGTGATGAATAAAAAAGTAGTGGCCGAATATGTAGAAACCAAGGAAATACTGGATTTATTACGCGAAATCGGGGTGGATTACGCGCAAGGCTATCTCATTGACAAACCCGGCCCCCTCACCCGTTTGTTGTCGAGTGACTATACGCCAATGAACTTTGAATGATGCGAGTCAATCCGATTGATGGCATCTCGATCTTTGTCGAAATCGTATTCAATCAAGCCACGACCGCTTCATAAATAGAAAACCAACCGCATTAGTGGCAACGGTGTCGCGACACGCCAATAAAACCTGGGTCATGGACGAAATTACCCTCAATGCGCATCACCAGTCACGCAACACCCCGTCCCAAGACCTACCCAACCTAAGCGAATCTGCCACGCCGGCATTAAACACCGGCATGGCATCATCAAGGCCATGTTCACACATCGCACCATCACGTATCTACGGCATACCACCCGCGATATCCGAGCGCCGCGCTGTTAAATACACTCAAGGCCGCGTCAGCCAGAAGCCGAAATCGCCACTGCCGGCGGCACTGCTCAAGGCCCAGAGATAATAACCGCTGCCACCACTGTAACGGATATGTTCCGAAGAGGAACCACCCGTGGAATAGGCAACCGCGCTCCAGCGCCGTCCACTCCAACGATAGAGGGCGAGATTGAAATTGGTGCCCGCCGGCCCTTCCAGCCACGCCTCATGGATTCCGGCGCTATTGCTGTAATAGTAATTACCGTTAGGTTGATAAATCGTCTGTCCCGCTGAAATGCTGCCACTGTAACTCTCACAGGCGCTGCAGGGCTGACCCAGCGGCGCGCTCACGGTAACAACCGCGCTACGCGTGTTGCTGGCGCCGCGATCATCGCTGACGGTAAGCGAAACCGTGTAACTGCCGGCCGCGGCGTAATCATGACTCGGATTTTGCAGCGTGGAGCTGCCGCCATCGCCGAAGATCCATTGCCACGCGCCGATCACGCCATCGGCGTCGCTGGAGCCGTCGTTAAACACCACATGCAGATCGCTGATCGCGGCGCTGAAGGCCGCCACCGGCGCTTGATTCACGGCCGCGCTCGTGTAGCTTGCCGTCAATCCAAGACCGGCGTAGTCCGTGGTCGCGTGCAGCAGCACATAATAAGTCCCTTCGGCGGGCGCGCTGATGACACAGGATTCGGCATTGCCCGTCCCCGCCGAGCGGCAATCATAGCTACTGAGTTGCGGCGCGGCGCCAAATTTCAGATAAAGATCCGCGTTACCGCTGCCGCCGCCGCTAGTGATCCGTAAATCGCTGGCACCGCTCGGCACGGCAAGGGTGTAAAGACGATCGCCCGCGGCGTTGTCAGCGATATTTTGCACGGCTTCACCGTTGTTGATCGCCACCGGTTCGCGAACGCTAGCGCCGGCGAATTGCGATTGCAACAAGCGGTTGGGCGAACCGCTACCGATCGAGCTCAGCCGTCCCGTAATTGCGTTATTCACCAGCGCGGCCTCCACGTCCGCGGGATTTTTGCTGGGGTTAGCCGCCAAATACAAAGCCGCGACACCCGCGGTGTGCGGCGTGGCCATGGAGGTGCCGCTGAGATTGCGCGTGGCGTTGTTGCTGGTGCGCCAGGCCGATGTGATGCTAACGCCGGGGGCGAAGACGTCGATGCAACTGCCATAATTTGAAAAGCTGGCGCGAGCATCATTGGCGGCGCTTGCCGCCACGGTGATGGCCTGGGCCAACCGCGCCGGAGAATAGGAACAGGCATTGCGATTGTCATTACCGGCCGCGACCGCATAAGTCACGCCGCTGGCGATGGAATTGCGCACCGCGTAGTCGAGCGCGGTGGATGCGCCGCCGCCGAGGCTCATATTGGCCACCGCGGGCGACTGATGATTCGCCGTCACCCAATCGACGCCGGCGATCACGCCCGAGGTAGTGCCCGAGCCATTACAATCCAAGACGCGCACGGCATGGAGCTGCACGCCCTTGGCGACGCCGTAAACAGCGCCGCCGATGGTGCCGGCGACATGGGTGCCGTGACCGTTACAATCGTTACCATTGCGTCCGTCGCGCACCGCGTCGAAACCCAAAACCGCGCGGCCGCCGAATTCGTCGTGAGCGAAGTAGATGCCGGTGTCGATCACATAGGCATGCACGTTCTCCGCCGCACCCTGATAGGTGTAGGTGCTATCGAGCGGCAGATCCGTTTGATCGATGCGGTCCAAGCCCCAAGTCGCATTGGTCTCGGTGATGTCGATGGTGATGATCTGGTCCTCTTCCACCAGCAAGATGCCGGGGTCGGCGGCCAGCAACTCGGCCTGGCGCCGGTTCATCTTGGCGCTGAACCCGCGCACCGCGTTTTCATATACGCGCTCCACTTGGGCCCCGTGCTTGCGCGCCCGGCCCTCGGCGAACTGTCTCACACTGGGGCGCGAGCGCAGCCCGGCACTGACATCCCGCGGCCCTTTCACCTGATCGGGCTTGATGAGCACGATATATTGATCGGCGACCGAATGCTGCACGCGCTGCAGCGGCGCCGCGTGCAGCACCGCGGAAAGCGTGAATGAAAGCAAGAAAAAACCGAACAGGCGCGCACTCATAATGGGGATCCTCCCTAAAAATAAAAAAATCATAATCGAAGAGGCAGTGCCGTTCTGTGACGGCATGCCTACTCAAGCTGATAAATGTGGTTGCCCCGTAGTGTGGCAAATTATGCCGGGCCGGGCTACCCGTAATCGCCCCGAATGAACGCAATGGCCGCGAAGCCGTCCAATTCCATGGGCTCGATGCCACGAAAGGATACAGAATGCGACACCACCGGCTCATCGCTTTGTGCGCCGCGCTGCTGACGGCGGGACCGCTTTGGAGCGGACAAGAGGAAGGCATCGCGGCCTACAACAAAAAAGATTACGCCACAGCCATGAAAGAATTTCGTCCCCTGGCCGAAGCGGGTGACACCCAGGCGCAACTGCTCATGGGCCTGATGTACGACAATGGCCTCGGCGGCCAGCGCGATTCCGCCCTGGCCTTCCACTGGTACCAACAAGCCGCCGAGCAAGGTGTGGCGCGGGCACAATTCAATCTCGGACAACTCTACGAAGCCGGCGACGGCGTGGCGCGCGACCTCGAACTCGCGCTGCGCTGGTTCGCCAAGGCCGCCGACAACGGCTTCGCCGAGGCCCAATACCGTTACGGTCTGGCACTCAGCGACGATGCTCTGTTAGCGCGCGATGAGATCGCGGCTTATCAATGGCTATCACTCGCCGCCGTGCAACCGGTGGAAGGGGCCGCACAAGCCGCCGCCGCGCGCGACCGGCTCGCACGCGGCATGAGCGTGAAAGACATCGCCACCGCCCAGCACCGCGCGGAGCAATGGCTGAAACAGCATCAAGCGAAAACACAGGGAAAGAAAATCGAGATCTGAGTGCGGCACACGGAATCGCTCCTCGCGGATGCGGCTTTTTTATTTAGCTGGAATTCGACTTGACCTAATCCAGTATGCGGCCTTGGAATCTCACCAATCCGGCCCGCCTTCCCGCGCCGCCGAATGAGTGATGCGGGTGATATCCGTCCCGTCCTTGGCAAGGATTTTATACAGCTCATGCGGCCCTTCGCGATCGGTCGCATAGACTAGACGCTCGCCCAAAGGCGACCAAGCCGGGCGGCTGAGCACCTGGCCAATCGCCCCGGTCATAAAGGTCAATTGGCGTTTGTGTTCACCATTGGGGTCCATCAGCCAAATCTGCGTACCGCCGCTGCCGACATTGATATAGGCGATCTGACTCGGCACACTCGGCGCCTCAATGGGTGACCACACCGGAAAACGGGCGGGCCAAATAGTGTCGTCCGTGAGATTGATTTGATTGGCGCCGGTACTGGCATCCATCACGTAGATGTCATGCCCCCTGCCGTCGACGCTGTGTTCATAAGCAATCCACTGACCATCCGGCGACCAGCTTGGCCACGCCGCGTCACCGCCCGCGCTGTTCAACGCCCGCAAGACGCCCGTAGCGAGCGTCAATACATGAATCCGCCAATTACCGCCGCGCTGACTGGCGAAAGCGAGTTGCTCACCGTCCGGTGACCACGCCGGCGCGGCATCACCCGCGGGGTGATTACTGAGGTTTTGCAGGTTTGATCCATCCCAGTCCATGAGATAGACCTCGGCATTGTCACCCACGGCGCGTTGAAACGCGATCTTGTTTTTATCCGGTGACCACACGGGAAAGGTGTCCTCGGCATTGGCGGGCGGCGTGGTCAACCGCGTGAGGCGCTCGCCATCAGACTCGATGCCGTAAAGGCTATAGCCGCCCTCTTCGTCACTGTGAAACACGATAGTGCTCAAGGAAGGCTCCTCTTCCTCGCCATTGCTCGCGATAATAGATGTCAAACCGAGGGCGGCGACGATGACCAAACCGGCGGCGCGCGCAGCCTTCCCTATCCGCTCATGTGTTTGCATGACTCTCTCCTTTATTTTCCAGCCAATGAATCAGCGCCAGCGCCAATGCCGCGGCGATGAAAATCGCGGCTACATCGAGCGTGTCGTAACGCCCATGCAGGAAAAAGGCAGCTGTTCGATCGAGAACCGGCACTTTTTCTAAGCACGCGGGCAGCTCGGTGACAAATAATTTTTTCACGGCTGCATGCTGCCCAATCTCAAAGATCAGTTCGATGAACACCCATGCCGCGGCGATCTTCACCGCGCACGATATACGGCGGCAACCGAGCGCACCCGCACTCATCAGCACGAATGCCAGGGTGTGGACGAAACTGGGGAAGGCGTTGATACCGGGGACCGAGGGCATGCCAGCAAAAGGCGCGGTGAATAACCCGGATATTAAAAAGATATGAGGCGTGGGGCGCATCACCGCATAAAACATCGTACCTACAAACACCGCCGCGAGGCCCATAGCGATTAGAGAGAGGTCACGCAATAAAAGAGTCTTCTGCCGGGCATCCATCCCACACCCACTTATCTTAGCAAACAAGGCCCTGTTTGCTTTGCTCATTCGTCAATGCTGTTACTCAAAAGCATAGGCAATTGAGCGCACAGACACAAGGCAAGACGACGCCAAACGAAATCACCAAGAAGCAAATTAATAGAACTTGTTTCTTCATCGCAAGGGCGTAGGATTAAGAGGCGCATTCTCAACCACACCGGCCGCCGCGCGGCCACCTCCCCCGTCCGCGATAGGCGGGCGGTTCACGCCAGGAGGTCTGCGCCATGAATATCACCCTCAGCGTCATCAAGGCCGACATCGGCTCCATCGGCGGCCATATCCGCCCATCGCAGCGTTTAATCGACAGCGTACGCGATTACATAGTCGAACACGGTAAAACACTGCTCATCGATCATTACATCAGCCACACCGGTGACAATATCGCCATCCTCATGACTCACACCCGCGGCAGCGGTGATGAACAGATACATCAACTCGCCTGGCAGGCCTTTGTCACGGGGACCGAGGTCGCCAAGAGTCAGGGTCTCTACGGCGCGGGGCAGGATTTATTGAAAGACGCCTTCTCCGGCAATGTGCGCGGCATGGGGCCGGCGGTAGCGGAGATGCAATTCAACGAGCGGCCTAATTAACCCTTCATCTTCTTCGCCGCCGACAAAACTGATCCCGGCGCCTTCAATCTGCCGCTTTATCTCAGCTTCGCCGACCCCATGACCACGCCCGGTTTGTTGCTTGCACCCGCACTATCAAAAGGCTTTCGTTTCGTAATCATGGATGTGAATCATACTGAGGGTGACCGCGTCATCGAGCTCAATGCGCCGGAAGATTTATATGATATCGCCGCGCTGCTGCGTGACCCGGAACGCTATGTGGTTGAATCGATCTGGTCACGCGCGACGGGTGAACAAGCGGCCATCGCCTCGACATCACGCCTGCACAATATCGCCGGAAAATACACCGGCAAGGATGATCCGGTGATGCTGGCGCGGGTGCAAAAAGATTTCCCCGCCACCGGCGAGATCCTCGCGCCTTACGCCCTCGGCCCCTATGTGGCCGGCGGCATGCGCGGCTCGCACAATATGCCGCTGATGCCGCTGCCGCTCAACTCCGACACCAGTTATTTCGATGGCCCGCCCATGATCAGTTGCGCCGCCTTCGCCATGCACCAAGGCCGGCTCACCGAGGCCAGTGACGCCTTCGCCCATCCGTTCTGGGACACCGTGCGCGGCCAAGTCGCGGACAAGGCCCTCGCCATGCGCCGCCAAGGCTTCTTCGGCGCGGCGATGTTGCCCATGGGCGAATTGGAATACACCGGCATTATGGAGAAACTCTAACTGCTCGAAAAACGCTTTACCTTGCGTCAGAATCAATGAGGGCCACACTGCGGAAAACTCCACCCGCTTAAGTGGTGAGCGGCATAGCCGATATCTATCTTATAGCGGCACTAGCTTGAGCCCTGACGCGGCCAGGTGGAGGTGAGAAATGATAGACATCATTCTGGTATTTCTGATCGTTTTACTCGGCTTTTGTGTCGCGTTAGAAATCATCAGCGTCATGGTGAAATCAAAGAAGAAAAAGCACCTTCACGAAGTTTTAATCCGGCGGATCACGCAACTGCGCCTGTCTAAGATGCTGAAATTCCTTGGCGCCGACATCGAGAAATACGCCCAGAAGGTACCGGTCGCGGACATTAATCTGCACATTCATCGTTGTTGGCGTTGCACTGAACACAAAACTTGCGACGGTTGCCTGCGTGACGGCAAGCGAGTCGACGACATGAGTTTTTGTCCCAATCACGAAGCACTCACCCAACACAGCAAAACCATCGCCGGGAAAAATTAAACCTAGCGCACGCGTCAAGATTCATCGGCATCAACAATAAACCTTTCCACTTACCTCACGCACGATTATTTAAGATTGCGTTAAGACTGCCCTGTTACCTTTTTCCCCAAAGATGCGGCAAGAAGGAGACGGGGCATGAATATTCATCGAATCGGAAAATGGGCGGCGATACTCATCCCGCTATTGCTCACGGCGTGCGGCGGCGGTGACGCGCAAACGCAAACCAGCGCGACGGACTCGGCGAGCTCCGTAGCCAGCTCGTCGCGCAGCAGCGACCGTGACGGTGAACGCAACCAGGAAACTCGCAAGGAAGATCGCAAAAAAGAAAAAAGCGAGAAGGAAAAAGAGGACAGCGAGCATGTGAGCGACAAAGACGATCATGATGATGACGATCACGATAACGGCGATAATGGCGGCTCCTCCGGTTCACCACCTCCCACCCCCGGTCTCGGCGGCGACTACCGCGTATTCGCGGTGAACGATTTGGGCATGCATTGCATGGACGACGACTTCGCGGTGTTCTCCATCCTGCCGCCCTTCAATAATCTTCATGCGCAAGTGCTCAAGATCGGCGGCGCCGGTCAAAAACCGCAGTTGCTCGACATCTCCACCACCGAGGTGCGATACAGCGCCGTGGCCGACGCCAAGGGCTCCAGCAACAGCACCAGCATCGGCAAAACTAATTTCTGGGACTACGCGCAAAGCCTGTTCGGCATAAGCCTGCCGGAGGACACTGGTCTCACCGGCAATAAAATGCCCAGCACGCAAGTCGGCCCACAAGCCTTTCCTGACTACGACACCGCGCTGCGGCGCTTCACCGTCAGCGGCATTCCCATCACGCCGACCGACGACCAGGGCCAGTTGAACAACTATCCGCTGTTCCGCGTCGAGGCCCGTGACCGCAACAACGGTCAAGTGCTCGCTCATCTCGACGCCGTGGTACCCGTCTCCACCGAAATGGATTGCGCCGACTGCCACAACACCGACGGTTCCGCCGCGGACGCCGCCACCGCCGCCCGCTACGCCAACCGCGGCCTGGTGATTTGGAGCAGCAACACCAACGCCACCCGGCAATACAAAGAGAACGTGCTTTTATTGCACGACATCAAACACGGCACCACGCTCTATGCGGAACAGCCGGTGCTATGCGCCGACTGTCACTATTCACCCGCTCTCGACCTCGCCGGGGCCGGTCCTCAGGGCCAACAACTCAATGTGCCGTTTCTTTCTTATGCCATCCACGGCCGTCACGGCAAAACCGTCGAAGGCGGACTGCCCGACAACAACAATCCGGCGATTATCGCCGACAGCGGCACCGACGGCTGCTACAACTGTCATCCCGGTAAAACCACGCAATGCCTGCGCGGCGCCATGACCAATCAAGACATCGGTTGTCTGGAATGCCACGGCACCTTGCTGGCGGTGGCCGGTGAATTCCCGCTCAGCGACGGCCGCAAACGCCAGCCATGGCTTGATCTGCCGCGTTGCGAGTCCTGTCACACCGGCGACGCGCTCAATCACCAAGGCAATAGCATGATCTCTAAACTGGCGTACACCCCCGGCGATCCCGCGGCCACGCCGCTGCTCGCCACTAACCGCCGTTTCGCGGAAAACACGGGCATCTTGTATCGCAACAGCACGGGCCACGGCGGCGTCGCCTGCGCCAGTTGCCACGGCAGCCCGCACGCGATCTGGCCCAATGACGATCCGGACGCCAACGACAACGTCGCCTCGCGCCAACTGCAAGGCTATGCCGGCACCGTTACCGAGTGCAGTGTCTGCCACAGTCCCGGCAGCCTGCCCTTAACCACGAACGGGCCGCACGGCATGCACAACGTCAACGACGCGCGTTGGGTCGAAGACCACGGCGACTATTTCGAACGCAACCCCAATGCCTGCCAAACCTGCCACGGCCTGCAACTGGAGGGCACCTCATTGGCGCGCACCGCCGCGGCACGCAGCTACCGGGTCGAAGATCGCCAAGTCAACCTCGCCGAGGGCACGCAAGTCAGTTGCACCCTCTGTCACGGTCAACCCGACTAAGCTTGTTTAGACGTTTTCTTCACATAGCCTAAACACAGACTCCCGTGGCCCAACCGCCACGGGAGTCCATCTTTAGCCCAACTTATTCTTATTTACAAAACGCAATCTGATCCTGTAAGGGTAAAGGCGAGCTGTCACCGGTAGTAAGCAACACTTGCGCCGACAAGGTGACCAGATAGGCACACGCCGGCAGGGCCGCGACATTGAAGTTCGGCGTCGCCGTGCCGAAGCGCTCGCCCGCCACCGCCGCGGGTAAAGTAAAGTTATACGGCCCGCCCGGTCCCGCCATGCTGATGCTCACCGCGCCCAAGTTGGGATGGGTCGTAGTGAACAACACATCTAAATTGTTGGTGATGTGCGAGCACCCATTGGCCTGTAATTGCGCGATATCCAGCATCGCCACCGCCAAGGCGCCCGACTGCGTGTAGCCCGCCCACGAGGGATGATGCGAGATATTGTCGTAGAGCGTGTTCATGATCGCCACGTGCTCGCAGACACCCGCATCCGTGCCCGCGCCCAAGCTGCCCTGCTCGCGCACCTTCATGCGAATCGAGTAGTGCCGGTCTTGCGCCAAGGCGGCGCCGTTGGAAGTGGAGCTGTTGCCCGCGCTGACGCCAGTCATATTGACGCTACCAAAAGCCGCCAGCGTCGGTGAGACCAGATTAATCATATTGCCATTGGGCTGGAAGAAACCTTCCACGCCGAAGACATTGCTCTGTTGCGGCACTTGTATCCAACCATCGGCGCTGATGGTCGTCACCAGCTCATTGGGCCCGGCGGTGCCGTTGACGGTGTAGAGTTTAGTCTTGATCGGATTTGGGTCACCCAGAAACGCGGGCGCGAAGATTTGCCACAAACCCAGCACCGTGCGCGCGATCTGACTCGGCGCGATCGCGCTCCAGCCGCTGGTGGGCGTGCCCGTGGCATCGGTGCTGCGCACCTCGAAGCGGTATTCCATGGGATTACCGTTGAGCTTCTTGGGCAAGATGCCGTTGAGCCGCAGCGTGCTGTAAAAAGCGCGGTTGTCGCCGTTGGTCAAACCACTGCCCGGGGGCGTGCTGGCGATGTCGCTGACGTATTGATAGCCGCCGATCGCGGTGAACACCGGCAAGGGCTCGGTGATGGGCGGTTGTTCTTCGAGGCAGAGCCGGACACAGAAACAGGCGCCGGCGTTCTCGCGGTCGGGATCGCGGCCGCGCGAACGCGGCTCGGCGAGCAGCACGGTGCCCGCTAGGGTTTCCACTTTGAAATAGAGATCCGGCCCGCCGGTGAGTTCGATATTGATCGCGGGTGAAAAAATCGTGGGGGTGAAATCCGCGGTGACGTAATCGATACGGAAACGGCCCGTGGCATCGGTGATACCGAAACCCAAGGCATCGTCTTGCAGCCAATCGACATCGAAGGCACGCACCTTGACGCCGCCCACCGGCTGCTGTGTATCGCACACCGTGACGCGGCCGCAGATGGTCCACGCGCCGAACAAGGCGCGCAACGCGCACCAAAAACGGTGGGGCAAGCAATAGTCCCACGCCGCGATAAAGCCCTGCTCGGCCTGCCGCCATTTAGGCTGCAACACGGTGATGGTGAATTGACGCGGCGTAGCCGGTGTTTGCGTGAATTTGAGTTGCGGCACGGTCTCGCAATACACATCCAGCTCGAAGGCCTCACCCTGATATTTTTGCTTATCACTTAACTCAAGGCTGAAATTACCCTCGGCATCGGTCTCCACCTCCGCCAATAAGCGCGATTGCTTCGCCGTGACGCTCTCCTCTTCGAGTATCGCCAGCGTGTCCTTGGGCGCGGCCGCCGCCAAGGCCACGGCATTTTGTTGCGCGTCGATGCGATACAGCCGCACCTTCACATTCGACAGCGGCTCCGGGCAGTCGGCGCAGATGTAGCCGCACAAGCGGCCTTTGAATATATAGGTCATGACTCACCCCCAAACTGAAGTACTTAACGTTTGCCTGCGGGCGCTTGAAGGGACGACTCGTGGTATAACTACGGCGGTGGCACGGCCACTATTCGGAATGCCACCGACTTAACAGCGCGTCGCCTCATTTAGGCGCACACCCTTTGTTTACACGGTATTGATCTTGATCCGATGATGAGAAGGAGACTGTGAGATTTTCACGACAGGCGCCGTGACATAATTACGTGATAAAACGCCGCGGCACACAAACTGTGCGCCCATTCTTTATTAACTCGCATCGTGCGAGTATCAATTAATGCGGAAGCGAATATATAGAAACGCCAACGAACTGCTAGTCTAGCCGATCAGGCTCGGCGCTTAACCCAAGGGGTCTTCGTTGAATTGGTCTTGTATCGTTTCCAGCTCCGCGCGACACTCGATCAAGGCCCGCACGCAATCGGGATCGAGCTTGCTGCCGGCGAGCTTTTTCAACATGGCGAAAGCCTCATCATTGCTCCACGCCGGCTTGTACGGGCGCCGGCTGGTCAAGGCGTCGAAGATATCGGCGACCGCGACGATGCGCGATTCCAAGGGGATCTCGGCGGCGGCACGGCCGTAGGGATAACCTTTGCCATCAAGGGTTTCATGATGCAATTCGGCGATATTGCGCAAAATATCGATGCTCTGTATCCCGCTGAGTTCAAAATTTCCCAACATGCGGTCGATCATTTCACGGCCCTTGATAGTATGGGTCTTCATCAGCTCGCGTTCGTGGCCGTCGAGCTCGCCGGGTTTGAGCAAGACATTATCGGGGATACCGATCTTGCCAATATCGTGCAACGGTGAAAAGACGAAAACGTTCTCAATATATTCATCGCTGAGTTCATATTGCTCCGCCAACTGCCGGGCGATGAGGCGCGCGTAACGCGACATGCGATCGAGGTGGGAACCGGTTTCGCTGTCACGCACATGGGCCATGTCACGGGCGGTCTTCACCGTCGCCAGCAAGGTATGGATAGAGGCCAGCTCGTGTATCACCGTCAAGGAAATCAGATGACCGAAGGGATCAATCTGCCGTAAATCTTCTTCACTGAAGGCATGGGCTTCATAGGAATTGAAAAATAGAAAACCAAAGAATTGGCCGTGGTTATACATCGGCATGGTGTAACTGGCGCGGTAACCCTGACTGGCGATGCGTTGACTGTGTTCGGCGCTGCCCCGCGCGAACACATCCAGGTCATTGACGACGCGCGGCCGCCTATGCCGCAGAATTTCCCGCAAGGAAGCCGCCTCGCTCAATCGGGCTTGATAATGCAGCAATGGCACATCACCGGAACTGCTATGAATGAAAGTCTTTAACAGATCGGTCTTGGCATCGTAGACCGCAACGGCGATACGCACGATGGCGGGAAAGCGTTCGCTCAAGGCCGCGTGTATATACGCGAGCTTCTCCGATAAACCGATATTTTCGTCGAGTGAGGTTAATGCATCTTGGTGATCGAACATGTCCTATTCCGATTTATCGGGCCGGGATTGGCGCGGCGGACGCGCATTCGCATCCATGCGAGCGCTCTTGAGAACGGAAGCAGGAATCAGGCCACGAATCAGCGCGGTGTCGAGGGCGCAAAATTCAATAATAAACGGGGATGGTACATCTCTGCGCGGGGACGGCCGCGTCATTTCTCCGGCGAACGGCGTGTAATGGGTTCAATAAACCGTCACCACGCGCGGATCGAACGGCAACGATGCAGCTGGAGAATAGTGTTAACAAGAACGATGAAGATAAATCCACGGGCGGCGGCGCGTACCGCCGCCCGTGGAAGATTAACGCAGACTGGTTTCCGAAAGCCCCATGGCTGAAACCACACCCTTGCCCATCACCATGCCAAGCCTATCAGCGAAGCGCTCGAACGGTGTCGGATGGCGGGTGTAGTCAACGATCTTTTCGACACCGATCACATCACGCGCCACGGCGCTGCTGGTGCTGAGGCCGTCGATCAAGCCCAGGTCCAGGGCTTGCTCGCCGGTCCAAAAGAGACCGTTGAACAATAAATGATCATCGCCCTTCAAGCGGTCACCGCGGCCTTGTTTGACCACATTAATAAATTGCTGGTGGATATTGCCGAGCAAGGCCTGGGCGTGCGCCACTTCATCTTCCTTCAGCGGCGAGAAGGGATCGAGCATGGCCTTATTGTCACCGGCGGCCAAGTGACGGCGTTCAATGCCCAGTTTCTTCATCGCCTCGGTGAACCCAAAGGTGGCGGCGCCGCTCATGACCACGCCGATGGAACCGACGATGCTAGCTTTATCTGCGTAGATTTTGTCCGCGGCCACGGCGATGTAATAGCCACCCGAGGCGCAGATGTCGGTCACGACCGCGTACACGGGGATGTTGGGATGCTCGCCGCGCAGACGGCGGATTTCATCGTTGATATACCCCGCCTGCACCGGGCTGCCGCCGGGGCTGTTGATGCGCAGGATCACGCCGCGGGTACCTTTGTTTTTAAAGGCGTCGCGCAAGGCGGTGACCATGCTGTCGGCGTTGGCTTCGGTGTTGTCGGCGATCACGCCTTGAATTTCCACCAAGGCGGTGTGTTCGCCGTCGACGAGGGAAGTCTCGCTGATTTGATTGCCTTGATAGAGCCAAAACACCATGAACAGATAAATGAAAATAAGGAACTTGAAAAAGATGCTCCAACGCCGTGCGCGCCTTTGCTCGGTGAGGGAAGCAAAGGCCAAACGCGAGATCATATCGCGTTCCCAGCTCGGATCACCTTCACCGCCGGGCGAGGCTTTTCCCTTTTCGGCTTTGGGCGCGGTGGTTGCGGGACCTTCCCATGCGGCACGCTCTTCTTGGGGGGGACGCTGTTCGTGCTCACTCATGAATTCAGTTTCCTTATTTAAAATTTAAAGATTCCGTTGTGTGACTCTAATTGGGTTGCGGCTGATGTTAATCAAGCCAGCTCACAGCCGCCGAGCCAGGTGGCCAAGTCACCGAGGCTGTCTACGCAGCCAAGGATGGGATGTCGCAGCAGCCGCTCACGGCCGTGTACGCCGTAACTCACGCCCAAAGCCGCCGTGCCGGCGTTATGCGCCATCAATATATCGTACTCAGTGTCACCGACCATGAGGGTCTGTTCCGCCTCGACGCCAAGACGGTCCATAATATCCAATAACATTTGTGGGTGCGGTTTGGAAAAGGTTTCATCGGCGCAACGGCTGGCGTGAAATAAGTGGGCGAAGTCATGTTCAATGAGGGCGCGATCCAAGCCGCGGCGCGCCTTGCCGGTGGCGATGGCCAGCCAAAAACCGCGGCGGTGCAAATCCTCCAACATCGCCCGCGCGCCCGCGAACAGCGGCGTGGGGGTCTGGCTCGCGAATAAATAGTGATGGCGGTAACGCTCGACAAAACGGCCGTGGTCCTCGGGGATTAGCTCCGGATAGAGCGCCGCGATCGCCTCCTTGAGGCCAAGGCCGATGACATTGCTCAACGTTTTAGGGGGCAGGGCCGCCAGTCCCAGGTCCTGCCCCGCCGCGTGCAGGCACTCGACGATACGCGCCTCGGAGTCCAGCAGGGTGCCATCCCAATCAAACACAATTAATTGATACTGCTTATTCATGACTCTTTGATCGTCTCTTCATCCAAAGCCGCCAGCACCGTCTCCAAATCCGGTCCCAGCGGCGCGCGGAATTCCAGGGGCCGGTCCGCGCCCGGCAAGGTAAAGCGGAGCGAAGCGGCATGGAGAAACAGGCGCCGCAGACCACGCTGGCGCATCTGCGCGTTGAATTCATCATCACCGTATTTATCATCCGCCGCGATGGGCTGCCCCAAATGGGCGGCATGCACCCGAATTTGATGGGTACGCCCGGTACGCGGCAAGGCCTCCACCATTGTTGCCGAGGCAAAATGCCGCAAGGGCCGGAACAGCGTTTCGGAGGCCTTGCCATCTTCCCCCACCCGCACCACCCGCTCGCCGGAGAGCAGCACATTCTTTTTCAGCGCCGCCGTCACCCGGCGCTCACCGCCACGCCAGCGGCCTTTGAGCAGGGCCACGTAACGTTTGTCCACGCCGTCTTCCCGCAACAGCGTGTGCAAGGCCCGCAACACGCTGCGCTTTTTGGCGATCATTAAACAGCCGGAGGTATCGCGGTCGAGCCGGTGCACCAATTCAAGGTCCCGGGCATCGGGCCGGGCGATCCGCAACGCCTCGATCACCCCGTAGCTCAAACCGCTGCCGCCGTGCACCGCCACCCCGGAGGGTTTGTTGATGACCAGCAAGCCATTGTCTTCATAGAGTATCGAGCGGATGATGAGGTCCACCACTTGCCGGCTGGGCTGGGGCGCGGGCGGGGTATCTGGACGGCGCAGCGGGGGCACGCGCACCACGTCACCCAACTGCAGGCGGTAGGCGGGCTTGATCCGGCCCTTGTTCACCCGGACCTCACCGCTGCGGAGGATGCGGTAGATCAAGCTCTTCGGCACCCCTTTCAAATGGGTGAGCAAAAAATTGTCGACGCGCTGGCCTTCATGCCGCTCGTTGATCTCCACCCATTCAGCGGCGATCTGTACCTTGTCTTTCTGTTCGGTCATTTCTTAAGTGATAACAATTAACTAATGGTTTACGGGCGCCTAACAAGGCTATATATTAGCCAAGCGTCGATCCGGGTAACGTGATTCCGGCATAGTTGTCGCAACCCATGACACGGGCAAAGCGCTGATGGCACCGCAGCCGCCACTAAGGCCGCGGGAACATAACGCACGAATAACTTGTCTCTCAACAATCAGAGGCTTTTAAAGCGCTGGCGGCGGCCGATGAAGGGAGTGGATAGAGCAAGCGCGGCGGGCATTATACCTGGCCGCCCCCAGAGTCGATATGGGAAAAGAGGAACGCGCCATGGCAGGCCTGAACGCAAAACGCATTCATCGCGCCTGGCGCGTCCCAGCGGCACTACCGCAATCCACGTCCGTAAAGACGATTTGATTTGCTGAACAAATACGGGTTTAGGCATCGCTCAACCCATGATAAGAGCGATGAACAATTAGGCGCCATGCACCTGCATGGGGCTCGCTGAGCAGATAACGGGCTAACCCGTTGGACCGAAACAAGCGCGAGCGCGCGACCGAGGCTGCCCCTCCCCCAGATGCCATCATGGCCGGGGTGTAACGAGAAGGACGCAAGCGCGGTAAAACGGCCGGTCCAACATGGCATACCAGCCAAGCTCCACGGCACCGGGCCGCCCGGGCCGAGTCTGCTCAGAGTCACGTGTGCCCTGCTGGGGTAACGCGCCTGAGAGCATGTATAAATGAAGAGGATGTTGATTAATGCAACCCAACCGGAAGAACTGCGTGTCGCCCTGGTTGATGGACAGTACCTTTACGATCTAGACATTGAAACCCCTTCCCGGGAACAGAAAAAAGCCAATATCTACAAAGGCCGTATCACACGAATTGAACCTAGTTTAGAAGCCGCTTTCATCGAGTATGGCTCAGAGCGTCATGGCTTCTTGCCGCTCAAAGATGTGTCCCCCGCCTATTTCAGAACACCGCACGCTGAATCCGAAGGCCGCCTCCACATCAGGGATGCCTTGAAGGAAGGCCAGGAAATCATTGTCCAAGTGGACAAAGAAGAGCGCGGCAATAAAGGCGCCGCCCTCACCACCTTCGTGAGCCTGGCGGGACGCTATTTGGTGTTGATGCCTAATAATCCCCGTGCCGGCGGCGTGTCACGCCGCATCGAAGGCGAGGACCGCGCCGAGCTGCGCGAGGCCATGGCCGCCCTCGCCGTGCCCGAAGGCATGGGCGTCATCATCCGCACCGCCGGCATGGGCCGCAGCGTCGAAGAGCTGCAATGGGACTTGGATTACCTCCTGCGCCTCTGGCAGGCCATCGACGATGCCACCCGGGAACAGGCGGCGCCCTTCCTGATTTATCAGGAAAGCAACGTCATCATCCGCGCCATCCGCGACTATATGCGTCAAGACATCGGCGAAATCCTCATCGACGACAACGAGGTGTATGAACAGGCACGCGGCTTCGTCCAGCAAGTGATTCCGGACTTCCTGCCCAAATTGAAGATCTACCGCGACCAAATCCCCCTCTTCACCCGCTATCAGATCGAAAGCCAGATCGAGGCCGCCTTCAAGCGCGAGGTGCGCCTGCCCTCCGGCGGCGCCATCGTCATCGATCACACCGAGGCCATGGTCGCCATCGACGTCAACTCCTCCCGCGCCACCAAGGGCGGCGACATCGAGGAAACCGCGCTCAACACCAACCTCGAAGCCGCCGACGAGATCGCCCGCCAGCTGCGGCTGCGCGATTTGGGCGGCTTGATCGTCATCGATTTCATCGACATGACCCCGGCGCGCAATCAGCGCGAGGTGGAAAACCGCCTCAAGGACGCCCTCAAACAAGACCGGGCGCGGGTGCAGATCGGCCGCATCTCCCGCTTCGGCCTGCTGGAAATGTCACGCCAGCGCCTGCGGCCGTCCCTGGGCGAATACAGCCAGATCATCTGCCCGCGCTGCCAGGGCGAAAGCCGCATCCGCAGCGTCGAATCGCTGGCCCTCTCCATCCTGCGCCTCATTGAAGAAGAGGCGATGAAAGAGAGCACCGCCCGCCTCATCGCCCAGTTACCGGTGGAGGTCGCCACCTTCCTGCTCAACGAGAAACGCGAGGTGGTGCGCTCCATCGAACAACGGCAAAACGTCATCATCGTGCTGGTGCCCAACACCGCCATGCACACCCCCCAATACGATGTGAAACGCTTGCGTAAAGACGATGTAATGGAATCCGCCGGCGGCACCGGCGAATTACCCGCCAGCTATGATTTGGCCGAACAAGCGGAAGCCACGGAAGCGCAATGGATGACCGCCGCCAAAGTCGCCAGCGAACAACCCGCGGTCAAAGGCATCGCCCCCGCCACCCCGGCCCCGCCCTCGCGTACGGCGCCAGCGCGCGCGCCGGAACGGTCGGCTGACGGCGGCTTCATCAAAAAACTGTGGTCCACCCTCTTCGGTGGCGGCGAAACTGAAACACCGGCGGCACCCGCCCCCAGCGTACCAGCGCGCGCCACACCGAGCGAACGCCCTCGGCCCATCAGAAACGATGACAGTCGGCCACGCCGCAATGGCGGCCGGGATACCTCTACACGCCGCGGAAGCGGTAGCGGTGATCGCGAACAGCAAGGGCAACGCCGCCAAGGCCGCGGCGGCCGTGACCGCAACGAGCGCGGTGAGAATCGCGGCGAGCAGCGCCAACGCCCAGCCGCTGGCGCGACGGAGAGTGCAACCAAAAACGAGCCCGCGCCCAGCGTCAATACCCAAACCAGCAGCCCCGCGCCCGCGGCGCCCTTACCACCCCCGGTTGTGGCGGCACCCGTCAAGCCCGCGGTGGACACCGCGCCCGTGACCGAGCAGAGCAAACCCGAGGAAGGCGATACCCAAACCGCGCCCCGCACCGAGGGTAACCGCAGCGGCCGCCGGCGCGGCCGGCGTGGCGGCGCGCGCCGCCGCCGTGGTGAAGGCGGTAACCGCGAAAACACCAGCGCAGCGGCCGGTGAGGATTCCGGTGGCGCGTCTCAACCGCAAGGCGAGACGCAGGCCGCGCCAAGAGAGGCCGGTGGCGAACAGACCTCGGACAAAGCGGCTTCGAGCGCAAACGCGGCGAACGGCCCTAGCACCGCAACTGGACAGGGCGGCGAACCCCCCGCGCACAAGAAGGCCGAAGCCCAGCCCGCCCGCGAGAATGAGCAGGCCGCCAGAAGCCCGGAACAAACCAGGCCCCGCGACGACAATGAACCCGTCAACCGCGCGGTATCTCACCAGAGTGTGGCGATCGACAGCAGCCGCCCGCCCGTTCCGTGGCGGGCAGGCGGTGAACACCAGGCCCCGCTTTTCCCGCAGACGGAAGGGAATAGGGACAACGCCGCGCCACAGCGGGCGGTGGCCAGCGCCGCGCCGGCGGGTAGCGCGGTCCCCGGCGACGGTAGCGACACGAACAATCCCCATCATCGGCCGCAAGGTTCTTCCTCCGGTAATGAGTAAGGTGTGCCAACGCGAAACCAGATGAAACGAGAACTATCCTGGCCGGTGTTCCCGGCCAGGATGTAAGGGGGGACGTCTACTTAGCCTGTAAATGCCGCTGCCGCAGATGACGCAGCAGCCCTTCCGCACCCGTCTCCACTAAATCCAGCACCTGTTCAAACCCGCTCGGTCCGCCGTAATACGGGTCGGGCACGTCCTTGCTTTGCAATTCCGGCGGCGCGAAGTCGAGAAACAAGCTCAGTTTGTGACTATGCTGCGGCGGACAGTCGGCCTGCATATGCTGAAGATTGTCCCGGTCCATCGCCAAAATGTAATCGAAACGCTCGAAATCCACCTCCGTCACCCGCCGCGCGCGCTGGGGGCTGAGGTCGATGCCGCGGCGCATGGCCGCCGCCTGTGAACGCGGGTCCGGCGCATGACCGAGGTGATACGCATGGGTGCCGGCGGAATCGATCTCGATCTGCTGGATCAAACCGGTTTGTTCCACCAAGCGTTCAAATACCCCCTGCGCGGTGGGTGAACGGCAGATATTACCCATACAGACAAACAACACCTTTACCATCTAGTTACGTCCTCTTAGCCGAACCGCCGCCTCGTGTAATCGAAGATTGCCACAGCGGATTTGAACGATATACTTATCCCTATGACGCTACCCCACGAAAATAATCTCCAGGTTGAAGAATTGCGTGACCTCATTGGTTTGCGTGTCAAACATCAAGGCAGCCACTGGGAGATCATCGAGGTGCTGGAAGACGGGCCCTCCCTGGTGCTGCAAGACTGTGAACACCATACCGTGATTCAGCCCGATCAACATGGCGAAGCTCACCGGCGGGTGCCCACCACCCTCACCATCCCCATCTTCGACCGGGAAAGCCGGGAATTAAGCCCCATCCTGATTAACTTGGATCTGAGCAACGCGGATACGGTGTAACCCCGCCAACCGCCGTTACCCACCGCGCAATAGCGCCTCCACTCGCGCAATATCGTCCTCCGTATCCACCCCCGGCACTGAATCCGCCAGCGCCTCGGCGACATGAATACGATGTCCATGCCACAAGGCGCGCAATTGTTCGAGGGATTCCACCTGCTCTAAACCGCAGGGCGGCCATTGCTGATAGGCCTTAAGAAAACGGGCGCGGTAGGCGTACATACCGATATGGCGCCAATAACCCGAGAGCGCGCCTGCCCGTGTCTCCTTGCCGAAACGATCGCGGTCCCAGGGAATCGGCGCGCGGCTGAAGTACAAGGCGAAACCCGCCGCGTCGCTCACCACCTTCACCACATTGGGATCGAACAACTCCGCCACGGTACTCAAACGCGCGCTCAAGGTGGCGATACTCGCGTCAGGGCGGGCGGCCAAATTTTCCGCCACTTGACGGATCAGGGCCTCGGGCACTAAAGGTTCGTCGCCTTGCAGATTGACGACGACCTCATCGGGCGCGAAATTTTCACGGCTCGCCACCTCGGCGATACGGTCGGTGCCCGAACGATGATCCGCCGCCGTCATGCACACCGTCGCGCCAAAGGCCCGCGCCACGTCGCGGATACGTTCATCATCAGTGGCGATCACCACCCCCGCCGCGCCGCTGGCCCGCGCCCGTTCGTAGACATGTTGAATCATCGGTTTGCCCGCTAACAAACGCAGCGGCTTACCCGGCAAGCGGGTCGAGGCATAACGGGCGGGAATCACCACGCGGAATGTCACGTCACCTCCTCATCCGCCGCCAATTCCCGCGCCTCTTCCTGCAGCATCACCGGAATGTCGTCGCGTATCGGATAGGCCAAACGATCACCCTTGCAGATCAATTCACCCGCGGCTTTATCAAATACCAAAGGCCCCTTGCACAGGGGGCACACCAAAATATCCAGTAGTTTTTTGTCCACAGCGTTTATCCTCACACGATGCCTGGCGCTAGGCCGCCACACTTGTTCATTCGGAGATGGCCCGCATCCGGGTCATTGTACCGTACTGAGTGGCCCGCCAGGCCATCGCCTTGCGCCAAGACTTTCCCTCAGCACATAACATGGGTATAACTGAGCACATGAAAATCACCTCGCGCCTCCATCACCGCCGCCGCGGTTTATTATTCACCGCGCTGCTTTGTTTTTATTACCTGCCCCTGCAGGCCGCCACGCCGCCGCAAGATGCGGTCGCCAGCGCCCATCCGCTCGCGACGCAAGCCGGCGTGCGCGTGCTCGCCGCGGGCGGCAACGCCTTCGACGCCGCGGTCGCGGTGAGCGCCGCGCTCGCCGTGGTCGAACCCATGGGTTCGGGTTTAGGCGGCGGCGGTTTTTGGCTGCTGCACCGCGCCGAAGACGGACACGAGGTGATGATAGACGGCCGCGAACGCGCGCCGCTGGCCGCGCGGCGCGACATGTACCTCGATAAAAACGGCGAAGTCGTACCCGGCTTATCGATCGACGGCCCCCTCGCCGCCGGCATCCCCGGCGAACCCGCCGCCCTCGCGCATTTGGCGGAACACTACGGCCGCCTGCCCTTGGCGCGGAGCTTGGCCCCCGCCATCGAATTAGCGCGTGACGGCTTTCCCGTGGATGAACGCTACCGCAAACTCGCGCAATTCCGCCTCGCCGCGCTGCGCGCCTCACCCGCCGCCGCGGCCGTGTTTCTCGACGAAAATCAGGCCGTGCCTGAATTAGGCCGGCTCATTAAACAAGCGGATTTGGCCAACACCCTCGCCGCCTTGGCGCAACACGGCCGCGATGGCTTTTATAAAGGCGCGATCGCGGAGCGCCTGGTCGCCGGCACACGCGCCGCGGGCGGCATTTGGACGCTCGACGACCTCGCGCAATATCAAGTGGTGGAACGTCGGCCCATCGTCGGCGAGTATCGCGGCTGGCGCATCGTCTCCGCCGCGCCGCCCTCCTCCGGCGGCATCGTGCTGCTGACGATGCTCAATATTCTGGCCGGTTATGATTTGGACAAACTCGATGCGGTGACCCGCACCCATCTCAGCGTCGAGGCCATGCGCCGCGCCTATCGCGACCGCGCCGAGTACCTCGGCGATCCCGACTTCGTGCAAATACCGCTAGCGCGATTAACCAGTCCGCTCTACGCCGCCGGTCTGCGCGCCAGCATCCATCCCGAACACGCCACCCCCAGCACGCTGCTGCCTGGTATGGCCGATACCGCGCGTGGCGCCGACACCAGTCATTTCTCCGTACTCGACCGCGCAGGCAATCGCGTGGCGGGGACGCTGAGCATCAACTTCCCCTTCGGCGCCGCCTTTGTTCCTCCCGGCACCGGAGTACTGCTCAATGATGAAATGGATGACTTCTCCGCCAAACCCGGCACGCCCAATGTCTATGGGCTAGTAGGCGACGAAGCCAACGCCATCGCGCCGGGTAAACGGCCTTTGTCCAGCATGACGCCGACGTTTATTGAAAGCGATCGCGGGGTCGCCATCCTCGGCACGCCGGGCGGTTCGCGCATCATCACCATGGTACTGCTGGGCGTGCTCGACATCGTCCACGGCGGCGACGCCGCCTCGGCGGTGCAAGTAAAGCGCCTGCACCATCAATACTTGCCCGATGTCATTCAATACGAACCGGGCGCCATAGACGAGCAACTCGGTGCCGCACTGAGCGCGCGCGGCCACACCCTGAAGGAAGTGAATCGACCCTTCGGCAATATGCAAACGATCTGGTGGGATAAAACCCGCGGCGCCGTGCAAGCCGCCAGTGACCCGCGCGGCGGCGGCGCCGCAATCCTGCGCGAGCCGGTCACACCAGCATCACAGTGACGGCAACCCGCGCCTTCCACACAACACGCCGATGACGAAGCGGAGCCGCCTCGTCACCGGTACCTACTTCAACCTCAGATCCACGAATCTTCGGAGTAAACTCCGTTCACGTGTTCTTGGGGTTTCAAGGCGCGCGTCCGGTAGCCTGGATCGGAATGGGGGTGACGGCCCAAGGCTGCCTTCGCCTCATACGTAAAGCTTCCACACCGGCTCCGTTCGGAGACGCCACAAGTATGACCCCGAAACAGGGCATAAACCGGATCCCAACCCATCATACCGGTGAGCAGCAGGTAGAAGGCAAACACCGTCGCCGCAAACTCCCAGGTAATCGGCGTGACGTACGCCATGGCGATGATGATCGGCACGGTTAACAACAGCCCGGCAACCACCCGTAAGGAACGGTCAATTACGCCCATATTCTCCTGTATGGCAAGTTTTTGTCTCAGACGTTTCATTGTTCTCACCTCCTTACTACAGTTTGGTTATACGCTTTCATTCACGGCTTTATTAGAATCCCAGTGGCTTTTTCTCTCAGTGATAAGGTCACTATGACTCGCTAATTTTCAGAGGCGGCGCACGTAAAAAACGCTTGTATTGATCCACGGAAAATCAAAAAAATACACTGTAGCGCGAGCCCCGCGCGGCAGCGGCATCCTGCTTGTCATAGAACAACGCGACGGCATCATCAGCCCCCATCGCCCATGGCGCGAGCCGCACATCAACAGCTAAAGCTCCCACCGATGCCTTAAATCACATAGAATCACCTCATGAACGAACAGACGGGTTTCATCGCGGGTTATATCCTCGACCGCCAAGGCGGTGGCCGTAGCATCACTTGGCACCAAGCGCTGGAGTGGACGCCCGCGGACGACGGCTTACTGTGGCTGCATCTCGATTACACCGCACCGCAGAACCGCACATGGATCGCTGAAGGCGCCGGCTTGAACGCCATCGTCTCCGCCGCCCTGCTCGCGGAGGAAACCCGGCCGCGCAGCGTCACCGAGCACGACAATCTCCTTATCACCATGCGCGGCGTGAATCTCAATCCCGGCGCCGACCCGGAAGACATGGTCTCCATCCGCATCTGGCTTGAAGAAAATAGAATCATCACCCTGCGCCACCGGCGCATCCTCGCGGTGGACGATTTGCGCCAGGCCATCGAGGAAAACCGTGGACCACGCACCACGGGGCAACTCGTGGTCTTCCTCGCGGACTGCCTGGCCGCGCGCATAGCGACGGTGATCCACAATATCGACGAAGAGGTGGATGATCTCGAAGACGCGGTACTCACCGAGCAAAGCCAATCCTTGCGCGGCAAACTCGCCACCTTGCGGCGGCAGACCATCGCCATTCGCCGCTACCTCGTACCGCAACGTGAATTGCTATCACGCCTGCAAAATGAGCGCACGCCCCTGCTCGACGACACGGATCGCGCCCGCGTGCGCGAGACCGCCGACCGCACCACGCGCTACATCGAAGACCTCGACTCCGCGCGCGAACGCGCGGCCGTCACTCAAGAAGAACTCTCCAGCCGTCTCTCGGAGCAGATGAACAGCAAGATGTATTTACTCTCCATCGTCGCCGCGGTGTTTCTGCCCTTGGGGTTTCTCACCGGCTTGCTCGGCATCAACGTCGGCGGCATCCCCGGCGCCGATAATCCCTGGGGCTTCGCCTTAGTAAGCGTCATCCTCATCGTCGTGGTGAGTCTGCAACTCTGGTTGTTTAGAAAAAAGCACTGGTTTTAATGCGGCCATTCATGTGGCGTGATCCCGCTCGCCAAACAGCGGCGAGGTTTCTTGCTTCATGATGTGACGTCAGACTCTCCACGGCGTATGATTTTAAAAGGATAGGATTCAAAGCTAGCGGATCAAGCACGGCATGGCGGAGAGCAAAAAAAATCTTTCATCCTCCTCACCTTCTAACTGGCATAGTTTAAACAGCGAGGCGGTCTTCGCCGCCCTCCGCACGCGCGCCGAGGGACTGGATCAAACAGAGGCCGAGGCGCGGCTCGCCACTCACGGCCCCAACCGTCTGCGCCCGCCAAAAAAACTCGGCCCCTTGCGGCGTCTCTTGCTGCAATTTCACAACGTGCTCATTTACGTATTGCTGGCCGCCGCGGCGATGACCGCCGCCCTAGCGCATTGGGTGGACACCGGCGTCATCATCGGCGTGATCATCATCAACGCCCTCATCGGCTTCATTCAGGAGGGCAAGGCGGAAAAGGCGCTGGACGCCATCCGCACCATGCTCTCGCAACAAGCGGCGGTGCGCCGCAACGGCCACACGCGGGTGATTCCGGCGGAACAACTCGTACCCGGCGACATCGTGTTCTTGCAATCCGGCGACAAGGTTCCGGCGGACATGCGTCTATTCACTCTCAAATCATTACGCATCGAAGAGGCCATACTCACCGGCGAGTCGGTGCCAGTGGAAAAAAACACCGCGCCCGCCGCGCCCGAGGCCATGCTCGGCGACCGCAAATGCCTGGCGTTTTCCGGCACCTTGGTGAACTACGGTCAAGGCTGGGGCATTGTCACCGGCACCGGCGACCACACCGAGATCGGCCGCATCAGCACCCTGCTGCGTGAAGTCGAAACCCTCACCACGCCCTTGCTACGCAATATGGCGCGTTTCAGCCAATGGCTGAGCGCGGGCATCTTACTGCTTGCTACGCTGACCTTTCTCTTCGGCGTCCTCTTCCGGCACTACAGCGCCGCTGAGATGTTTCTCGCCGCCGTAGGCTTGGCGGTGGCGGCGATACCCGAAGGTCTGCCCGCGATCATGACCATCACCCTCGCCCTCGGCGTGCAACGCATGGCACGCCGTAAGGCCATCGTACGCCGCCTGCCCGCGGTCGAGACCTTGGGCTCGGTCACGGTAATTTGCTCCGACAAAACCGGCACCCTCACCCGCAATGAAATGACGGTGCAACGCATCGCCACCGCCACCGGCGTCTTCGACGTGAGCGGCGCGGGATATGATCCTCATGGTGATTTCTCCTGCGAGGGCGATATCGTCGCCGCCGAAAACTATCCGGCCATGATGGAATTGCTGCGCGCTGGCGCTCTTTGTAACGATGCCACCCTCAATGCGGTCGACGGCCATTGGCAGCTCAGCGGGGATCCGACCGAAGGCGCGCTCTTAACCGCGGCCATGAAGGCGGGCATGGACCCGCGCCATGAACAACAAGCCTGGCCGCGCACCGATGTCATTCCCTTCGAGTCCGAACATCGCTTCATGGCCAGTCTGCACCACGATCACGCCGGTCATGGCTTCGTCTATCTCAAGGGCGCGCCGGAACGGCTGTTGTCCATGTGCAGCCGCCAGCGCATCCGCGGCGAGGACCTGCCCTTGGATGAAATTTACTGGCAAAGCCTGATGCAAGAGTTTGCCCGGGACGGCCTGCGCCTGCTGGCCCTCGGCTTCAAACCCACCGACGAGCAACACCGCGAGCTGCAATTCAGCGACCTCGAGACCGGCCTCACCCTGCTCGGCCTGGTGGGCATTATCGATCCGCCGCGTGAAGAGGCTATCACCGCGGTGCGCGATTGCCGCTCCGCCGGCATACGGGTCAAGATGATCACCGGCGATCATGCCGTGACCGCGATGAGCATAGGTGAGAAGCTGGGCATAGGCGATGGCAAGGCCGTGCTCACCGGCGTCGACTTGGACGGTCTCGATGATTCCGCATTACGTCAGCGCGTAGCCGGGGTGGACATCTACGCCCGCACCAGTCCCGAACATAAACTGCGTCTGGTCACGGCCCTGCAGTCGCAAGGAGAGGTGGTCGCCATGACCGGCGACGGCGTCAACGACGCCCCGGCGCTCAAACGCGCCGATGTCGGCATCGCCATGGGCCGCAACGGCACCGAGGCGGCCAAGGAGGCGGCGGAGATGGTGCTGGCCGATGATAATTTCGCCTCCATCGCCCATGCGGTGGAGGAAGGCCGGACGGTCTACGACAATCTGAAAAAGGCCATCCTGTTTATTCTGCCGACCAATGGCGGCGAGGCCCTGATGCTGATTATCGCGATTTTAATGGGCAGCACCTTGCCCATCACCCCGGTGCAGATACTCTGGGTGAATATGATCACCGCGGTGACCCTGGCCTTGGCGCTGGCCTTCGAACCGCCCGAGGCCCAGGTCATGCGACGGCCGCCGCGCGACCCTAAAGAGGCCTTGCTCTCACCCATGCTGGTTTGGCGCATCGTCTTTGTCTCGCTCATTATCGTCAGCGGCGCCTTCGGCCTGTTTCTATGGGAAAGCGCGCAAGGCAGCGACATCGCCACCGCCCGCACCGTGGCGGTGAACACCTTGGTGATGTTCGAGATATTTTATCTGTGGAACGCGCGTTATCTGCTGGCGTCGGTGCTCAATCTGGAGGGTTTGATCGGCAACCGCTATGTGCTGATCGCCATCGGCGTCTTATTAATCTTTCAGATGATCTTTACTTATTGGGGACCGGCGCAGACCCTGTTCGGCACCGCGGATCTGTCCGCGGCCACGTGGTTGCGCATCGTCGCCGTGGCGTCGACGGTGCTGATTCTGGTCGAAGTGGAAAAGGCCTTGATACGCCGCCGTCACCACCGCGCCGCGCATGCACGGTGATTTCAGCGGTGCGCGGCACTCACAACATATCTTCCTCTTCCTCCATCGAGACCGCGCCTTGATGCTCATTCTGAAACGCCTCGACCTGCGCCGCGACTTCGCCGGGGTGATCGAAGCGCGCGATGTGGAACAGCGCGTCCCCCGCATTGGCCAGCGGCAAATTCATCCGGCCAATCACGATGCCATTGACCGGCGCCAAGATGGGCGCCTCGCGCTCACCGAAGGGATCGGCCACCACACCCAACACGTCGCCCTTACGCACGCGGAAACCCAAGGGACGGGTGGTGCGAAAGATGCCGCTTTCGGGGGAACGCACCCAGCTGCTGGCACGCGCCAATACCGGCTCGGCGAATTTACGCGGCAAAGATTTTCTGGGTGGCAACATATTCAAGGCGCGCATCACATCCACCACGCCGCGCACACCGGCGCTGATCGCGAGCTCATCAAAACGCAGCGCCTCGCCACCCTCGTAAAGCAACATGGGGATGCCCTCTTCCGCGGCCACTTGACGCAGTGAACCGTCGCGTATCGCGGCGTTGAGCAACACCGGCACCTGAAAGTGGCGCGCCAGCCGCGCGGTTTCTTCGTCGTCGAGATTCGCGCGGATCTGCGGCAGATTGCTGCGATGCAAGGCGCCGGTATGCAGGTCGATGCCGTGCGTGGCGTTTTTAACGATCACCTCCATGAATAGATGCGCCAGCCGCGCGGTGAGCGAGCCCTCCGGCGAACCGGGAAAGCTGCGGTTCAAATCGCGCCGGTCGGGCAAATAACGTGAGTGATGGATGAAGCCATGGACATTCACTACGGGGATCGCCAGCAGCACCCCGCGCAAACGTTTTAAGATAGGCAGTCGCAGCACGCGGCGGATGATCTCCACGCCGTTGATCTCGTCACCGTGTACCGCCGCGGAGAGAAACAAGCGCGGCCCAGTCCGTCTGCCGTTAATCACATGCACCGGCATGGTGATCTCGCTGTGGGTGTAGAGCCGCGCCACGCGCAGATCGACGGTCACCCGCGAACCGGGCGCCACCGTGGTTTTATTGAAGAGGAACGCTTCGCCCTTCTTCGGTTCCACTGAGCTCAACCCTTGCCACGCGTACGGGTCTTGTGCGGTTTGGCATTTTCCTCGATGCAGCCGATTATCATCCCGGCCACGTCTTTCTCACTGGCCTTCTCGATGCCCTCCAAACCCGGCGATGAATTGACTTCCATCACCAAGGGCCCGTGATTGGAACGCAAGATGTCGACGCCCGCCACGTTCAAACCGATGGCCTGGGCGGCACCCACCGCGGTGGCGCGTTCCGAGGGCGAAAGCTTGGTGATGACCGCGGTGCCGCCGCGATGCAGATTGGAGCGGAACTCACCCTCCTTGGCCTGACGTTTCATCGCCGCCACCACCTTGCCATTGATAACCAGACAGCGGATATCGGCGCCGCCCGCCTCTTTAATAAATTCCTGCACCAGGATATTGGCGCGCAAACCCCAGAAGGCCTCGATGACGCTCTCCGCGGCTTTGTTGGTCTCGGCCAGCACCACGCCGATGCCCTGCGTGCCCTCCAGCAATTTGATGACCAAGGGCGCGCCGCCGACCATTTTCAGCACGTCTTGAGTGTCGTCCGGCGAATGGGCGAAACCCGTCACCGGCAGACCGATGCCCTTGCGCGACAATAATTGCAGGGAACGCAGTTTGTCGCGCGAGCGGGTGATCGCCACCGATTCATTGAGCGGAAACACCCCCATCATCTCGAACTGGCGCAGCACCGCCGTGCCGTAAAACGTAATAGAGGCACCGATGCGCGGGATCACCGCGTCGTAACCCTCCAAGGCCTCGCCGCGATAATGGATCATGGGCCGATGCGAGGTGATGTTCATATAACAACGCAGCGGATCGATCACCCGCACCTCGTGACCGCGGGCTTTAGCCGCCTCCACCAGGCGGCGGGTGGAATAAATACTGGCTCTACGTGAAAGAATCGCAATCTTCATAACTCACCTCAAATTCCTGTCCGTGGCCCCGAGTATGGCGGCATGAATAAAATCAGCGTCGATCACGCAAACGCTTGCGAATAAATGCCGGCGTTTCCCGGCTGAGATAGGATGCATCCGGGTTGACCAGATAACGCCCTTGCAGCGCGGTGCGCCCCAGCAACATGCGAAAACCCATGTTGTCGCGGTTGGTCAGCGTCATTTCGATCGGCCAGCGCGCCCCGCCCACTTCCACCGTAGTCATGATGACCACGCGCATTTCCCGATGCCCGCCCGAATCCGTCACCCAACGTTGATCGAGCACCGGGGCGACGCCATTGACTTCGATGTCCCGGCGGCGCTGAAAGGGGTGCACGCTAAAACGCACCATGAGCGCACCCGCTTCGCGAAAGGTCTCCACTTGAAAGGCGTGCAGGGCCGAGGTACGTGCGCCGGTGTCGATCTTGGCCTTGATGGTGTCTATGGCCAGGTCGGGCAAACCCAGCCATTCACGCCAGCCAAGCAGCTTCGATGTTTTTTCTGCATCCGTCATTGGCTTGCTTGACTATTGCTCCCATTGGAGACGTGACATTAATCACGCGCTTGCACCCCTACTGTTGAAACTACCAAAAAGCAGCGCGCGCCGCAAAGACCGTGTGAAATGCGCCCCCAAGCCTTGAGATATGACTAGGATCGGGCATCACCCGGCATGGGTAGTCGAATTATTGCACAATACCTTTGCACAAGCGCGCCACTCCCAGCGAAGATAACGGCCGCCGCTTTATTGCCGGGCATAGTAGGCCGCGATCGCCTGCATCTCCACCAAGCGCAGCACGTCGCTCATAGCGTGCATCGCGGAACTTACGCGGGTACCGTTTTTATAGGCCTGCAAGGCATTCAACAAATAGACTTCAGCTTGTCCGGCAAGGCGCGGTTTGGCGGGATCGCGGCTATAACCGCGCTCGCCGTGGCAGCGGTCGCATTTCTGCGCCAAAATCTCGGGCGCTTCGAAGGCCTTCACCTCGAGTTGCGGTGCTGGTTGCGCGGCAAAGTAGGCGGCGAGGTCCTCGCGCGCTTGCGGGCTCAATTCTTTCACCGCATTTTGCATTTCCTCCAGTTCGCGCTCGCCGCCTGCATAGGCTTGCATCGCCTTGGCGAAATAAAGCGCATCCTGCCCGGCGAGGCTGGGCGTGCCCGCCGCCGTACTGACACCGCGCTCGCCATGGCAACCGCTGCAGGCGACGCTCAACACCTCACCCGCCGCCGCATCGCCGGTGCGCGCCGGCGCAACGGGGCTGGGTGTTTGTCCCGCGAAATAAAAGCTGAGCTTCTCGATATCCGCATCACTGAGATACGCCACCAGCAGATTCATCATCGCGTGTTTGCGCTCACCATCACGGTAGGCCTTGATGGCGCTCGCGAGATACACTGGGTGCAGGCCGGCCAGGGCCGGCACGCCGCGCAAGGCCGGCTCACCGGCGCCGCCATGGCAGGCGCTGCAACTTGAGGCGATACGCTCGGCCTCGCCGAGGGGGTCGAACCCCCCCGCCGTGGAAAACAATAACGGCGGCTGACTGGCGTAATAAGCGGCCAGTTCGCGCGCCTGCTTGTCGCTGAGGCCAGCGACCGCCTGCCGCATCAAATCGTGGCGGCGCAGTCCGTCACGATAGGCCGTGACGGCTTGGAATAGATACTCGGCGTTGTGCCCC
This sequence comes from uncultured Gammaproteobacteria bacterium, assembly GCA_947259075.1. Classification (GTDB taxonomy): domain Bacteria; phylum Pseudomonadota; class Gammaproteobacteria; order DRLM01; family DRLM01; genus CAKKSB01. The sequence goes on from CAMYKQ010000059.1 coordinate 45,363, forward strand.
GCGAGACTGGGCATGGCCGGATGCGGCGTGCTCCCCGTACGGCCATGACAACCGGCGCAACGCGCCGCCAAGACCTTGCCCGCCGCCGCGCCGCCTTGTGAAGGCACCGTGGATTTCACGCGCCGCTGCGCGGCGAAATACGCGGCGATGGCCTCAGTCGTCTTGGCGTCCAGCGCATGTTTGAAAAAGCCCATCACCGGATCGCGGCGCTTGCCGCTGAAATAGTCATGCAGGGCCGATTCGATGTACGGCCGCGGCAAGCCGGCGAGGCTGGGCGTGGCCGCGCGCGTACTGTTGCCGTCCGCGCCATGGCAAGACTGGCAGGCCTTGGAAGCCGCCTTTCCTTCGGCCAGCAGTTTGTCATCCCTAGGCCGCGCCGCCTTCCACGGACTCGTTAAACCGGCGTAATAGCCGGCGACGGCCTTGATCTCCACTTCGTTGAGTGCCGCGACGGCGGTCTTCATTGCTTCATGATCGCGATCACCTTTGGCGTAGGCACGCAGCGCGTTGAGTAAATACTCGGCAGGCTGTCCCGCGATGAAAGGCGCGCCGCCGCGCGCGTTGACTCCATCACCGCCATGACAAGCGAAGCAGCTTGCGGCCACGCGCTTGCCCAGCGTCACATCCGGCGCCGCCACCGGCGCGGCGATGGCAGGCGGCGGCGCATCACGGTCACAGCCCAAGAGCATCAGCGCCAGAAAAACCCAAAATCCGAGGCAGCGTTTCATATTCTTCACTCCTTATCCCGCCCGGCCTCGCTCACATTCGCCTTCCCTCACCGCAGGTTCAACCGCGGGCGAGCACCATTCATCCATAAAAACGGAGGCGCGTACGCTGAAGCATGGATTCATCTCTCGCGGAAACGAGGCGTGCCTCATAGTGGCGAGGCGGTATTCTTGGCCGCGGCGCGGCTGGAATGAGCCGGACGGCTATGAACTGCATCACGTATGACGCGACTCATAAAAAAGCCGCATGCCTCATTCGCGGCGTGCGGGTTCACGGCACCCGCACTGAAAAGAGAAGTGAACTCCGTAGACCGGGGCAGCCGCGGGGTGAATAAATGACCATGCCGCCAACTCACACAACACCCCTAATATTTGAACTGTACATCTCGCCCGCAAACCCAGATAAGCACGGTACAACCCTACTCCTATTACACCCTCTCCGGCAATTACAAAACCTCCGTTTATTAAACGGCGTTTCGGCTAAAACCAAGCATAATCTTAGTAGACAGCCATAGCGATATGGCGCCGCCTTTTTGCCCAACGGTGTCGCGGCCGGACTGCGGCCGCCCGCGGCGGCCGACGGGGCAGGCTGCTCACCCTGATTTTTGCACCAGACCAACTGACGCGCGCCATCCATTCGATGTCTGCGCTATAGTATGAAAGGAAAAACAAGGTGACATCATGTCCGAAACGCAAGACCGGATGGATTCCATGACCGCGCTGTTGCGCGAACTGGTATCGCACCCCAGCCGCACCGGCGAGGACAGTTGCGACGCCCTGTTGCGCGCCGTGGCCGATTGGCTAGCCCGTCATGGCATCGAGGCGCAATGGCTGCGCGACGCCGGGGGTCGCGTGCTGGCGCTGTGCGGCGAAGTGCGCGGCGCGCGGCCCGGCCCGTTTTATTTATTCAACGCCCCCGCCGACACCGCGCCCTTCGGTGACCGCGCCGCGTGGACGCATCCGCCGCAGCGGCCCACTCTCGACGACGGCTGGCTCTACGGGCGCGGCAGCGCCGATAGCAAGGCGGGCATCGCCGTGTTCTGTCACGTCATCGCCGCGCTGGCGCCGCGCCGCGCCGCCTTGTCGGGCACGCTCGGTTTTGTCTTCGATGCCGAAGAACACTCCGGCACCTTCGCCGGCATCCGCTGCTATTTGGAAAGCCGCGGCGGCGAATCCATCAGCGGCGTGATGATCGGCTACCCCGGCAACGACCGCGTGGTGACGGGCGCGCGAGGATTTTTACGGGCGCGAGTGCAGCTGCATGGCGTGGCCGCCCATTCCGGTTCGTCCAGCGGCGGCGGCATCAACGCCATCGACCGCGCCCGCGCATTAATGAATCACATCACCGCCGCCCCGCTCCCGGGCGCCGACGGGCAATTTCCGCTGCCACCCAAAGTAACTATTACCGGCATACGCGGCGGCGGCAGTTTTACGCTCATTCCCGATCGCTGCGAGCTGGACATCGACCTGCGGCTCACGCCGCGTTTCGATCAAGCCGCGGCACGGCATTGGCTAACACAATTAACCGTGGCACTCGACACGGACAGCGGCGCGCCGTCCACGCGCATCGACTGGCAATTAGGCTGGCCCGCGTATCAACTCCCGGCGCGACACCCCATGGTGAACGCGCTGCAAGCAGCGGCGCGCGAGGCCTTCGGGCGCGACTTACCGGCCGCGGTTGTCGGCCCATCGAGCATCGCCAATCTGCTCGCGACGCACGGCATCCCCGCCACCGCCGGGCTGGGCGTCAGCTGTCGCAACATCCACGCCCCGGATGAAGGCGTGGAACTGGCGACGCTGGAACCGGCGTATCAAACTTATTTGGGCGCGGTGTCGCGCCTCTTGCAATAGACTGGCTCAAGAACCAGGGAGAACAGCCATGACGGACCTCAAGGATTTTGCCCACGGCACCGACCGCTTCCACACTCAAGAATTACGCATCGCCCTGGTGATGAACGGCGGCGTCAGCCTCGCGGTATGGATAGGCGGCGTCAGTCATGAGATCAACCGGCTGGTGCGCGGTGAATCGCTCTACCACAAACTCTGCGATGCCTTGGCGGTAAAACCGCGAGTGGACGTCATCAGCGGCACCAGCGCCGGCGGCATCAACGGCGGCCTGCTCGCCTTGGCGCTCAGTCAAAACACCTCGCTCGATCCCTTGCGTAACATCTGGCTGGAACAAGGCGACATCTTAAATCTATTACGCAAACCGACGGACAGCGATCCAACCTCGCTTTTGGATGGCGGCTATTTTTACAAGGCGATGCTGAAAGGTTTCAACGAGGTCGCGAATCAAAGCGGAAAATCGTTTCAAGACGCCGCAAGCGTACCCATCGAACTGACCCTCACCACCACGGTGCTGTGCGGCGAGGTCCGCGATTTCCCCGACGATCTCGGCACCATCATCCGCGACGTGACCCATCGCGGCCTGATGAAATTCAAACGCGGGCCGGATATCGACGGCGATCCCTTCGCCGCAACGGACATCGTGCGCAAACTCGCGACCGCCGCCCGCGCCACCGCCTCGTTTCCCGGCGCCTTCGAACCCTTCTTCCTCCCCAGCCCGGAAAACAAAGGCGTCACCGCCGGGGGCGAGGCCGTGGCCGACTTGAGCGCGCACGCCAATTTTCATCTTGATTGCTTCGTGGTGGACGGCGGCGTGCTCGACAACAACCCCCTCGAATCCGCACTCGATGCGGTATTCCGTCAGCGCGCCGAAGGGCAAGTGCGGCGAGTGCTCGCCTATGTCGTGCCCGACCCCGGCCAGATCGCCGATCCCAAACCGCAAAAAGCCGGCGAACTCCCAACCATGGCGCAAACCGTACTCGCGGCCTTGGTCAGCATTCCCCGCGTCGAATCCATCTCCGATCAACTGCGCGCAATCATGGCGCACAACCGCGCCATCACCGGCCGCCGTGACACCCGCGTCGTCATCGCCGAAATGCTGGGCTGGCACGCCGCGGAATCGATCGCGCAACAGGCCTTCGACGGTTACCGGAAATTTCGCGCGTCCAGCGCCGCGGAACACATCGCCGCCGCGCTCGCCAACGGCGCGGCACGTTGCCGCGATGCCGAAAATCGTCCCATCGCCATCGGCCGCCGCCGCCGCGAACAACTCGCCAGCCAATTAGCGCAATTGGAACCCGTGCCGTGGATCCCCGCCGCGCTGGAGTTCAATCGCGAGCAGCGCGGCTGGGATTGGGGTTTGTTCACCCTGGAAAACGTCACGTTGATACTCATGGATCTATTGCGCCGTGCCGTGCGTCTCGCGCCGGTGCGGCGCAGCGAGGCCAGCGCCGAACTGTGGCGGGGTTTGCATCAAGCACGGCGCAACGCCTTCAATTTGGTGACTGAACTCACTCAGCTGCGCCAGCTCGACCGGCGCCATTGGGAAACGCGCGGCGCCGCCCGCTGCACGGATTTGACTGAAGGGCTCGACGTCACGGCCACGCGCTCACTGCGCAGCGTCATGCAAGACGAGTTGCGAAGCTGGGCGATGATCTTCGAGCCCGCCTCCGCCCCGCTGCGCGCCGAAGGTGACGCGCGGCCGCCGCGCAGATTCAGTGAACTGGCCGGGCGCATCACGGACATCTTCGCCAACAGCGCGCCGCTGCTGCATTCATTGCTGGCGCGCCCGCCGTCACAACGCGATGCCGGACAATATGCGGAGTTACGCAAACTCATGGAATTTCTCCTCCCCGGCGCAAGCCTGGACACGGACAGCTTGTGGCGGCGGCTGCTCGTGCTCGACGTGGTGCAATACACTTTCAATGGCGATCGCACCCAAGATCAATACCTCGAATTGATGCAAATCAGCGCCAACACCCCCACCGCCTTCGGCGGTCCCAGCACCCTGGAAGAAAAACTCGCGGGGGTGCAGGTGGCGCACTTCGGCGCCTTTTACAAACGCTCATGGCGTATCAATGATTGGATGTTCGGCCGCCTCGACGGCGCCGAGCGCCTCATGCGCATCGTGCTCGACCCCAGCCGCCTCGTGCGCCTGTTCGGCTGGGAAACAAGCGACAGCCGCCTACCCGAAAACGCCGTCGCCAGCGCATTGGACTTGCTGCACAGCTTGATGTTGGATGAGCTGCATCGCGAAGACGATCGCGCCTTATTGGAAAATGAATGGCAAGCGCGGCTTGAAGCCATGCGCACGGAACTGCGTTACCTCGCCGAACCCGCGCTGCCCATTCCCGAACAATTGCCCGAGTGCGCCGCCATGCTGGTCGCGCGCCTGCACCTCGACATCCTGCGCCAAGAATTACCACAACTCGCCGACGCGGTGGGCGACGATACCTTGCTGGGCACCGACGCCAGCGGCAACGGCCCCCAATTCTTGCGCCGCTTTGAACGGCAGCTCTGCATCCCCGCCGCGGAAACCACGGTGGGCGCCGGTGAACGCCGGCGGCTGGCTGGACAATTGCCCGCCGAACAGATCGTGGAATTATTTAAAGAGGCCAAGGTCGGCGAGGAAAAACTGGCGCGGGAATACGGCAGCGACCGCTTCACCGTCACCGCCGCCCGCGCCGCCGCCGTCGCCAGCAATGCGCTGGCCGGTAAACACTCGGGATTAAAATTACTCCGCGGCGCCTTCGCCGCCATGCGCCTGCCTTTAATCACTCTCGACATCATCGTCAGCGGCCTGCTCAAAGGCGGCCGCACCACCATGGGCCTCTACGCCATGCTCATGGCCTCGGCCGTCACTATCTTGCTCGGCCAACTCCTGGCCGGCGCGCAATGGTCGAGCTGGGTGATAGGCGCGGCGCTGGTGATACTCATCGGCGGCGCCGTCGTGTTATTACGCCGCCATACCGCACTCATGATTTCCGCCTTGTTGATTTTGGCGGGCTTATGGGGCTGGCTGCTGGTGATGCCGAAAGGGTAATCTCGCTTTGCGACAGTAGATGATTCGCCGTTTCACCACCGACTGAGGTAAAAGCGAAACAGGCGGGCTCATCATTCAATGACGAAGGATATTTTCGCGTTAATGCGGTATTTCACAATCTTGTCTTTTTCCACTATCGCTTGCATATCCTGAACATACAGAGACTTGATATTTCGTATGGATTTCGCGGCTTCTTTAACCGCATTTCCCGCGGCGTCATCCCATGACGTGGCCGACTCAGCGATCACTTCAACGACTTTTACAATAGACATAATTATTTTATCCTCGGTTATTCCTTCAGTTTTATTTTCAGCTCACCTTCTTCAATCCGTATTTGCTCCACGCCTTCGGCGAAGGATTTCCAAAAGCCCTGGTCATGCCCATACTCTTTAACGAGATCAATATTCTTCAGGCCGCCCAGCCAAGCATTGGGTACCGGTATACCCATGATGGAAACGCCTTTGAGCACAACAACCGGCGTATCCCCCCTATAAGCCAACTCGACACCGGCTTTAAGTTTTAAGGTTTTACCCCCCATAATCGGAAAGTCTTCATCCAGTGGCACTAACAGCTTTGCGCTAATCAGGTCGTCCGATAAGTCAATCGCGAATTTGTCGGCTAACTCAGTATTTTTTGCCAGTAATGCGTTTACCTCATCTTCAGAAAATATTACTTCACGTTTGGCGCCTTCTTCGCTATAGCGCTCGGGTTCTAGCCTGCCGCCCGCCTGGCCGGTGTCAGAACCTAGATCGCGCAAACCAATCAAGCTGAGTTTTTTATTGAGAACCCGCTCCTGCTTTTGTGACAGGACAACCGGCGTGAATGATGTCTGAAAAATATACGTGCGAAATACAAAGACGGAAATCAATGCCGTGACAATAATCGCCAGCAAGACAAATAGCACGACGTGCAACTTGTCAAACCGCTTTTTCTCGGGCTGGCTTAATCCAGTTGTAAGCTCTGTCATTGATCTCTATGCCTCGCTTACCTTATAGGTGGTAGGTGGGCTCAATATTCATCTCATCACGGACCGTAGACAGAATAGACTCCGCCTGCAGTGTGAGGCCACGGTTTACAATATAAAGCCTGACTCTAAGGCCGTAGACTCAAGCCGGAATAGTCAATCCGCCATAAAGTACCACCATCACAAGCGCTTGGTTACCTAGCCACTACCGAGTCGCTACCAGCAATATGCCGCCGCGTCTTAAGAGACGCAATCGATCACCCACCGAATAACTTGCCACGCAGAAGACTCATGCCCTGCGCCAGCAACTCGCCGCTCGGGATCTGGCCGTTCACGGTAAGTTTGTCAATCACGTCAGGCAACATCGTTGCCAGACTCGCCGAGGCCTGATCGGAAGATACGCCTAGCTGGTTTGCGACCTGCTGTACTTGATCGCCACCCAGTGCAGCCTGAATCTGCTGCGGTGAAATAGCTTGATTCTGCCCCGTGCCAACCCAAGATGAAACGATATCTCCCAAACCATTACTCTTGAACTGCTCTACTAGTCCCGCCAAGCCCCCCACTTGAGGGTTATTGATCAAACCCATCACGACATCAAGCAAACCGTGTTGCGCACCCTCAGCGCCCACCTGTTGCTTCAAGCCATTGGTAATATCGTCGAGAAAACCCATAACCACCTCATCCCGTTTTCAAACACCTTTGTCACTGGCCATCACTTCAGCCGGTGATTCCTAAGCCATGACATATAACATGTATATGAGGCGCGCGATTAAATTTCGATAATATCCTCACAATTATTTACAAAATATCCGCCACCCAAACGATATCAGCGTAGTCCTTGCCGAGTCTGCCGCGGTACGGAGGTGAGGCTAAGTGGCATTACGCAGGGACGTAGCAAGCAGTCTGGGTTAAACATTCACAGAATTTAGGGTAGCAAGTGTCCGAACCCAAAAAAGTTTCGCAAAAAACCTTCACCCCAAGCTACGTTTACTACGGTCGGCACTAAGGCTGGAGACTTAGAGAAATACAACAACCACAAAACTCCGCAATATACTGTGCCTACGGAAGAACATGGAGCATGGGATAAATCCGGGATCTGACGTCAACACTTACCTTACGCGCCACCACACCAAGTCAATCAGCGAAATCAGCGGGGCTGCGTATTTGCATGTAATCCGTGAAATCCACGGCGCGGCTCGCTTGGGCCATACGCTGCACCGCGCGCATGTCGCGATCCAGCGGGCCGGTGATCTGGTTGGTGTGGACTCTGATGACCAAACGCATCAATAAGTCGCGTTCGGCGTTAGCGCTGGCTTGCGCGGCGCTGCGTTCCGCCGCCGTCGCGTGCGCGGTCTCGAAGGTTTGCGCATCGGTCTCGGTTTGCGGCACGTTGATCATGCCCTGCGCCAATTTTCGCGTCACACCTTCGGACAAGGAAATATCGATCAAGGTCACGGGGCGTTCGGCCGGGCTGGCGCTTGCCGGATTGACGCCGCCGGTGGGTGCGTTGACGATATCGCCGGGGTGTATCAAATTGGGGTTGGTGATCTGTGGGTTGGTCGCGGTGAGCTCCGGCAACCTGAGACCCTCACCACGCGCGATGCCCGACAGCGTTTCACCGGCCGCCACGGTGTGAGGGCTCATGGCCGTGCTGCGGCGCGTGTGTATCGTCAGCTTCTCGACCTTGGACCAAAACGGCAGGGTGTTGGAAAAGCGCGCGCCAGACGCGGCGCCATTGAATTCCGTGGCTAGATCCAATGTGTTCCATTCCGCCGGGGTGCGGAACAGGCGCACATACAAACTGTGCAAGTTCAGCCCCACCGTCCAGGCATCGCGAAAGGTTTCCGAGGCATCGCGTATCGCCCGCTGCCGCTGCGTCAAGGGCGGCGCGGTGACACCGCCGACCGTGGTGCCCGCCGGCACGAAGGTCTGCCCGGCGAAAGCGAAGCTCGCGCCGAGAATACGGCGTGGTACTACTTCGAAATGCGCGGCGTTGACCAGCTTCACCGTCTCGGCCAAGGCGGTGAACGAAGGCTGATCGATGTAGCCGAAGTCGTCGATGTCGTTATTACCCGCGTGCATGCCTTCGTGTATGAGGGTGATGACCGATTCATCGTCCGTGGGATTGTCGATGGTGTCGGGTGACAGCGCGATTTGCGCCGAGTTCGATAGCCCGCCGAGACTCACCTCCGCGCTGTAGCCCGAACGGTCAGTGACGATGTGATCGTTGGCGTGAAGGTGATTGATGCGCACGCGCGCATTATGATATTTGCCTTTCGCGGTCGCGACGTTGGCCGCGCCGAAGATTTGCTCGATGCTGGCATCGTGCGTGCCCGCCGCGATGTCGTCGAGTATCGTGTTGGCGCCATTGACCAAGGTGGTGATATTGGCGGCATCGGCCGTGGCCGGACGCGCGCCGACATCGATCAATAAGGGATCGCCCAATTCCCGGTCCGGCACTTCCGTGCGCACCGCTTGCGCGAAGGCGAGTAATTGATCGCGTGTCGCCGCGTTCAATTGCGTAAGCAAATCCGCATCCGAGGTCCACGACAATAATACAGGGACCACCGCCGTGCGCACCGCCGTGCGCTGCGCCCCATTCAAACTCTCCCATGCGCGATGCAATATGCGCGCGGCGCCTTCACGGCCGGCATCGAAATTTGGACCGCTAGCCGCCAAGGCGGTGTCGAGTCCGCCGGCCCCTGGCACGCGGCGGCAGAGTATCGAATCCGAAGCCACGCGGCCTTCTTGATGTTGCACGGTGTGCGCCAATTCGTGCGCGAGCAACGATCTTCCTTGCGAGGTGCCGGGCGCGTACTGCCCCGCCGCGAAGGCGATATGCGAACCCGCGGTATAGGCTTGGGCGCGTAATACCCGCGCCGATTCACTTGCGTGCGCATCCGTGTGAATTCTGACCGCGGACAGGCTCCGCCCAAAACGGGTTTCGAACTCGGTGCGCAACGGCGGTTCCAAATGCCGCCCTGGCGAATGCAAGGTTTGCTGCACGCTCGCGGCTATGGCCGGTGACGCGTCATTATTTGATGCGCGATGTTGCGTAGCATGTAACGCCGCCCGGTCATGCGCGCTACCCTGCAGCTGCCGCGTCGAGTTCAACGTACGCGCCGCGGCTCGATCGGCGGCGTATTCCAAGGGATCATCCTCCGCTATGATTTTATACTTGCGCGGCACGGGCCCCGGCGCTGCCGTCGCATGTGCCGTGATTTTATTTTGGCCCGCGGCAAGCGATGAGAAGATGGAAGTTTGGCGCAAGCTCAACGGCATCCTGCCACGGCCGAGCGGCATTGCCGCCTCATTGGCATGAGTTCGTTGCGTCGCGGGCGTTGCCGCGCGCCAGAGCTGGGCGGGAAGCTGAGCCGGGGTCTGTGACGTTTGAGAGGTTTTTTCTGCCATATTGCACTCCTTGTGCAGTCAACGCGTTCCATATCCGGGCATGGTCTATTCACCCTAGCGCAAGCCGCGCGGCCACGCAATCATGACTTCCCGGCACCAGGCATTGTTCAGCGTCGCAGCGGCTCGGGAATCAATGGCTTGATCTTTTCCTTGTCAGACGCCTGGGGCGCAGGCCCGGTGTAATCATCGTGCATTGACAGCATATCGTCCAACGCGCAATTCCGCATTTTCTCAATCAACAATTGATTGATATCGTGATGGCCAAGCCTGAGTGCCAGCGCCTGGGGCGTAAGCCGGTCGGGCCGATTGGTGATGCTGGTATTGCTGCGCGGATCTTGTGCCAACAGACGCACCGCCTCCAGCTGTCCGGCCAGCACCGCCCAATGCAGGGCGGTCTGACGCTCGCGGTCGACTAGATTGATCTCCAGCTCGGGCCGATCGCACAAGGCGCGCAACATATCGAGACGGCCCGCGAAGGCGGCCCTATGTAAGGCCGTCCAGCCGCGATTGTTCTTTTGATTGATGTCGAGAGCGGGTTGCGCGAGCAGGCGTTGAAAGCCGCGCGCCACATTGCGCTCAACGGCGATATGCAAGGCCGTGTCGCCACGGTCGTTGCGGGCATTGATGTCGATATTGGGATGCTGCAAGAGGCGTGCGACGATGGCATCGTGGTCATGCGCCACCGCGATCATCAGCACCGTCCACGCGTTGTCGTTATTGTGATTATTCACATCCACGGGCAGCCGCAATAGCGCCTCGACGGCGGCGGCATTGCCGTGCAAGGCCGCATGATAAAGCGGCGTGGTGGCATCCCGGCGCGCGATATCGAAGAGACAGCCTGCACGGCTCAATACAGCATTGAGTTTAGCAACGCCGCTCTGATCAGCCACGATGGCGTGCAACAGGCTGACACCATCGCTGTCTTGGCGATTGATGTCGCAGTGGGAATTATCGAGGAAGCACTGCAAAACTCCGAGTGAACAAGATGACGCCCACGACCACGCGCCATGCGGCGGCAAGCTGCGCTCAAGATCGAAACTGGGATGATGCGGGATCGGCTCGACCATGCGCGCGTCGTTCGCGCGTAAGGCCAGCAGCAACGGCGTAAGACTCCCAAAGATACCGGGTTCACACACGGCATTAATATCCAAGGCGGCATCACGCAACAACGTGCGCAACGCTTCAGGCTGACCGCTCGCAATGGCCTGCTTGATCCGTCGTCCTAGCGGTAACTCGGGAGGCATGATAATCCCCCTTTTCGTTTAATGTAGCTGGGGCATGATATCCATCAATACGGAAATATCCACCTTGAGCAGAGGAACCCATCCCTCCGCGGTCAACACCTCGATTTTGTCGGGCGTGATCGGAATGTCTTTTATCAATCTGACGTATTTATCCTTGGGATGTTGCGGATCGATCTCCATCGCGGGGATATGACTGGGCTCGACCTTGAAGCGCAATAATACCGGCTCACGCTCAGTGACATCATGCTCGGAATAAAGACCCTTGCCGAATTGTTCCTCGGTATATTCAAAACGCTGGTTGGTGTAGAGCTTGATGTTGTCGCGGCTAGACGTGGTGGCGATTCTTTTCACCGAATTTTTGTGCGAACCCTCGATCATCTCTTGGTCACCAGTGACTTCACTGGTTTCGCTGGCACCACCCTTGCCGCCACCCAAATTGGGATCCAGCCCCTGACCTATGACCCCCGATTCCGGGATCGCCTTTTCGGGATGGGACAGAATATTGCGCAAAGTGGTTAGATGAAAAACGTATTTTCCAATGCTATCTTCCCGCGCATAGCCTACCGATATACCACCGGCCTTGGGCGCGTCGCTCATCTTCTCAAATCCAGTTTGATTCATTTTTTCTTTGTGCGAGGTCAAGGTGGTGACTTTGCCCTCCTCTATCCGATGCGCGATGGTAGTAATGATAAAGGGGGAATACGCGTGATCGGGAAGCTTGGAGGGAACCTCATCGCTCTCGACTATGCTGTTATCCTCTTCAAGCGGAACGAAACCCAGCTCTCGCCAAGCAGCAAAGGTACGGACGATTTTTTGGTGACTGAGCAAGGGCCGATTTTCATCGGAAAGATGTTCTATGATGAAATACATGAGATCGGATTCTTTGCTGACATACCATCTCACGCCCGCCAAGCTTGTATGCCACTGGTAATAGTCTTTATGAAAAGGCGATTGCTTCCATACCCCTTGCAAGGGCGCGGCTTGATGTGCCGCGCCACCGCCTTGCAAAGGGGTAAGCGCAGTCAGTTGCATGCCATTTCCAGCGGCGCTCAAGGCACGCGACCCCATGATATCCGCCTCGCTTTCCAAATGGGCATCAGCGTCAATTGGCGTGCCGGCCAGCTGCATAGTCGGGTTGACCCGTCCTTGCTGTTGTTGCACCACATGCCACGCTTCATGGGGAAGATGTTTTTCCTGGCCCGCGGCAAGATGAATGTCCCGGCCTTGGGCAAAGGCATGGGCGTTTAATTGCGCGGGCCTGGTGGAATTGTAGTGAACATTAACGCCCTGCATCGAGATACCCGACAGGCTTTCAATCCCCGACTGCAATTTTTCAGGAAGGCCTGTTTTATCGGATGCTTTCCGTTGCGGTTTATGCACCATCTCTATTTGCGCGCGTAACTGAATGGCACTTGGACTGGCATCAGCCATGGATTGCGCACGAGCGGCGAAGTGTGATGCGAGACTAGCATGCATCACTTCCCCCAGTTTTTTCTGCGCCACGGCAGCGGGCCGCTGGTCTTGAAAATTAAGAGACCTTGGCGCAGCGTCTTTAGTGGCGTGGGGACGAACCCGGGCGTTCGTCCTATCGGCCGCGGTTGCATGCTGGGGAGCTGTATTGACTCTCATCCTGATATTCACGCCTCTACATATAAAAATGTTAAGACTAGTAACGCGCCTTTCCAGCGCCGCCAACCCTGGCCAATAGGCGAATAATGCTACTCCGCTCCTATGTCACGTCAACAGTCCGCCTCTACCCTTGAACGACGGCCATGGGCCGCAGTTTTATAATAGTCGGCATGAACAAGATGCCGCGGGATCTCAGGGACATGGATTGAGACTGAGCAGATACAGCGTGCGGCGCCGGTATGGGCGAAACCGACGCGGCGGGGAGATGATGTGCGCGAGAAAAAGTCCCGCACCGCTGACCCTGAAATCCGCGAGGGAAATGAATGAATCGGCGTGAGGGGATGGATGGTTAAGGGAGTAATTGGTCGGGGCGAGAGGATTTGAACCTCCGACCACCTGAACCCCATTCAGGTGCGCTACCAGGCTGCGCTACGCCCCGATATATGAAATGTAACTTTAGATGATTCGCGCGGTTCCCCGCGCGAGCGCGCTATGATACGCGAGACCCGGGCGGGTTAAAAGCGAAAAAACGCGATTATTGCCTTAGCTTTTCAAGATGCCGAGCAGGTCTTCGAGTTCACCGCGCAACTGGCGTATCACTTCGTTGCCCTGCCCGGCGGCGGCCTTGGCCTTGGTACCCGACATCCGTTGTCGCGCCCCGCCGATGGTGAAGCCCTGTTCGTACAAGAGGCTGCGGATTTCACGCACCATCACTACGTCGTGATGTTGATAGTAGCGGCGGTTACCGCGGCGCTTGACGGGCTTGAGTTGCGGAAACTCCTGCTCCCAATAACGCAGCACATGGGGTTTCACCGCGCACAGATCACTGACCTCGCCGATGGTGAAATAGCGTTTACCCGGTATCGCGGGCAGTTCGTTATTATTCGCTGCTTCCAGCATAGGCCTCTACCCGAGCTTTCAATTTCTGGCCGGGGTGGAAGGTGACCACGCGCCGCGCCGTGATAGGGATTTCTTCACCGGTCTTGGGATTACGCCCAGGCCGTTGCTTTTTATCCCTGAGATTGAAATTACCGAAACCAGATAATTTAACCTGGTCACCCGCCTCTAAAGCGTGACGGATCTCTTCGAAGAAGGCTTCGACAAAATCCTTTGCTTCACGCTTATTAAGCCCCAACTCTTCAAACAATTTTTCTGCCATGTCGGCCTTGGTCAGCGCCATAGCTCACTCTCTTAATGTGGCCCCAAACTGTTCACCCAAGCGGGTCAACACCCTCTTCACCACGAGGTCTACGTCCTCGTCCGTTAGAGTGCGCGAAGAATCCTGCAACGTCAAGCCTAAAGCGAGGCTTTTTTTCTCCGAATCAATGCCTTTGCCCCGATAAACATCAAAGAGCTGCAGCTCTTGCAGCAGCGCGCCAGCGGCACTGGTAATACAGGTATGCACGGCACCGCTACTGACGGCTTCGTCCACCACCACCGCGAGATCACGGCGGATGGCGGGGAATTTCGAGCTCTCGCGGAAACGGGGTATCGCCGCCGCGTTAATGGCGTCCAGCGCCAGCTCAAACATCACCGGCGCGGTGCTAAGATCCAAGCTCTGCACCAGCGCGGGATGCATGACCCCAACCCAGCCCGCGTGGCGCCCCGTGGCATCGGAGACGGCGGCGCTTTGACCGGGGTGCAAGACCGGATGCTGGCCGGGATTAAAACTAAAATCCGTTTCAGCCCTTCCGCTCAAACCCAATAAGGCGGCGACATCGGCCTTGGCATCGTAAAAATCCACGCGCCGCTTCGGCTGGGCCCACTGCTCCGGCTCGGCGCTGCCCGCGGCAAGCGCGGCCACCACCGCGTCTTCACGCCACTGGCCGCCGTCGCGGCGGTAGCGCGTGCCCACCTCGAACAAACGCACCCGCGCTTGCTGACGGTTTTGATTATAGATCAACGCCTGCACCAATCCAGGCCACAACGAGGTACGCATGGCGGCCATCTCGGCGGAGATGGGGTTCGCAAGTTGCAGCGTGGATTGTTCCGGATCCAGCAAGGCTTGCATACGCGGGTCAACGAAGCTGTAGGTGATCGCTTCGTGATAACCCCGGTCGATCAAGAGCTGGCGGATACGCTCCAGCGTCACCCGGCCTTCGCTCCGTGCCTGCAAGGCCAAGCGCGCGACGGGCCGGTGGCTGGGCACATTGCTGTAGCCATAAATACGGGCGACCTCTTCAATCAGATCCGACTCGATACGGATATCAAAACGGAAACTGGGGGCTGTGACCTCCCAGCCCTCCGCGTTTTCCGTGACCCGCATGCCGAGACGGCAGAGAATGTCGCTGACTTCCTGCGCTGCCACCTCGATACCCAGCACTCGCCGCAGCCGCGCCGCTCGCAAACTAACGGTATTACTGGTGGGCAAGTGCGCCGGACTCTCACACTCAACAATCGGCCCAGCCTCGCCGCCCGCGATCGCGAGCAAGAGTGCCGTGGCGCGTTCCATCGCGCGCCGCGGCAGCGCCGGGTCCACTCCGCGCTCGAAACGATGCGAGGAATCGGTATGCAAACCGTAACGGCGGGCGCGGCCGACGATGGCCGCCGGCGTGAAATGCGCGCTTTCCAGCAACACCTCCGCCGTCGTGTCCGTCACCGCGCTGGCTGCGCCGCCCATGATGCCGGCCATGGCGACCGGCCCGGCCTCATCGGCGATCACCAAGGTGTCCGCGTTCAGTTCTACTTCTTGTCCGTCCAACAGCCGCAATCTTTCTCCGGTCGCGGCCATGCGCACTATGATCCGGCCCTGAAGCCGATGCAGATCGAAGGCATGCATGGGTTGACCCAATTCCAGCAACACATAGTTGGTGACGTCCACCAGCGCGCTGATACTGCGCACGCCACTGCGGCGCAGGCGTTCTTGCATCCACAACGGCGTGGCCGCGCGTGGATCGACGCCTTTAATCACCCGGCCCAAATAACGCGGACACGCAGCCGCTTCTTTTATCTCAATGGGAAACTGCGCTTCAATGGCCGCGGCAACTACTGGCATCTCGGGCGGCGTGAGAGGGATCTTATTCATCACCGCCGCCTCGCGCGCGACGCCCGCCACGCTCAAACAATCGCCGCGATTGGGCGTGAGCCCCAGCTCGATACTCACATCATCCAACAACAGCGCGACGCGAATATCCGTGCCCGGAATGAAAGCGGCGGACAGAATCAACAAGCCCTCGGCGCTCTCCGCCAAACCTAATTCTTTCGCGGAACACAACATGCCTTCCGACACCACGCCGCGCAGTTTGGATTTGGTGATATTAAGACCGCCGGGTAATTGCGCGCCCACGGTTGCTGCTGGCACTTTCAAGCCCGCGGCGACATCGGCCGCGCCGCAGACGATCTCCAAGGTTTTTTCGCCGCCGATATTGACGCGGCAGACACGCAAACGATCGGCATTGGGATGCGGTTCGACGCTGAGCACCTCGCCCACCACCACGCCGCTAAACGCCGGCGCCACCGCCTCGACGGCGTCCACTTCCAATCCCGCCATGGTGAGTTGATGCGCCAAGTCCGCGGTATTCACCGCCGGGTTCACCCATTCGCGCAGCCATTGTTCGCTGAATTTCATTGCTTAAACCTTTTCAAACCACGAAGGGCACGGAGGACATTGGATGCAAACGTGAGGGGTGAAATTTTTATTCCCTCACCCTACCCTCTCCCGGAGGGAGAGGGTTTGAACACATCATTCAATTCATTCGTGCGCATGCCACTCTCGCGGCACTGCCGACTGATTAACTCGCTCATCTAAACTGCCGCAAAAACCGCAAATCATTTTCAAAGAACAGGCGCAGATCATTCACGCCGTAACGCAACATGGTCAGGCGCTCCACGCCCATACCGAAGGCGAAGCCGGTGTAGCGTTCGTTATCGATGCCGACGTGGGCGAAAACGTTGGGATGGATCATGCCGCAACCCAACACCTCCAGCCAGCCGGTGTGTTTGCAGACGCGGCAGCCGTCGCCGCCGCAAATCACACAGGCGATATCCACTTCCGCCGAGGGCTCGGTGAAGGGAAAATAGGACGGGCGGAAACGCACCGCCAAATCGCGCTCGAAGAACTGCCGCAAGAAATCATTGAGCATGCCCTTGAGCTCAGCGAAGCTCACGTCGGTATCGACCATGAAGCCTTCGACTTGGTGGAACATCGGCGTGTGGGTGACATCGGAATCGCAGCGATACACACGTCCCGGCGCGATGACGCGCAGCGGCGGCGTGCGGTCCTGCATCACGCGGATCTGCACCGGCGAAGTGTGGGTGCGCAGCAACTTGCCGTCGGGAAAATAAAAGGTGTCGTGCATCGCGCGCGCCGGGTGTTCGGCGGGTATGTTCAGCGCCTCGAAATTATAAAACTCCGATTCGATCTCCGGCCCTTCGGCTACTTCAAATCCCACTTGGCGGAACAGTTGCTCGATGCGCTGCAAGGTGCGGGTGACGGGATGCAAACCGCCGCTGGTCTGGCCGCGGCCGGGCAGCGTGACGTCGAGGCTCTCCGCCGCCAGTTTGGCGTTGAGCTCACTGTGTTCGAGTTGCGCGCGGCGCGACTCAAGCAGGGACTGCACTTGCTCCTTGGCGCGGTTGATGAGCTGGCCCGCCGCGGGCCGCTCCTCGGCGGCGAGGGCGCCCAATTGTTTCATGTGCTCGGTGATCTCGCCTTTTTTACCGAGAAAACGCACGCGCACCAGATCGAGCGCCGCCACGCCGGCGGCGGCGGCACTCGCGCGCTCCGCTTCTTTTATCAGCTCGTCGAGTCGTTGTTGCATGGATTTACGCAAGGCCTCCAAAAATCAAAAGGGGAAAGGTATGTTGGCCTTTCCCCTTTTTCGTCGATTTAGTGACGCGCTCGCCTGCGCGGCGCGCGTCAACGGCGCGACACCACGCCGTTAGGCGGAAAGACCGGCCCTGGCTTTTTCCGCCAAGGCGCCGAAAGCGGCCTTGTCAAACACCGCCAGATCGGCCAGCACCTTGCGATCGACCTCAATCGCGGCCTTCTTCAGACCGTTCATCAAACGGCTGTAAGACAGGCCGAAGTCACGGGCGGCGGCGTTGATACGCACGATCCACAGACTGCGGAATTCACGCTTGCGCACGCGACGGTCGCGATAGGCATATTGACCGGCCTTGGTGACCGCTTGGGTCGCGACGCGAAATACATTCTTGCGACGGCCATAATAGCCCTTGGCTTGGGCCATGACTTTTTTGTGACGGGCACGCGCCGTAACACCGCGTTTTACTCTTGGCATGGTTGCATCCTCTCTCTACTTAAGCATACGGCAACATGCGCCGCACGCCCGCTGCATCCGAAGAATGCACCATGGCGGCAGGACGTAATTGACGCTTACGCTTCGAACTCTTCTTGGTCAAGATATGTCTCTTGTACCCTTGGGCGCGCTTGAATTTGCCAGAGCCGGTTTTCGCAAACCGTTTGGCGGCACCCCTATTCGTCTTTAACTTTGCCATTGATCTTTACTCCACTCACACACATCACTGACACACCGTCAGTAATCCCGTTACGCCTCGGCGCCCTTGCCCGGCGCCACAATCTTCTTCGGTCCCAGCACCATCACCATCAAGCGGCCTTCCATGCGCGGGAACTGCTCCACCACGCTCAATTCGGCCAAATCGGCCTCGAGCCGCTTGAGAATCTTCATACCCAATTCCTGGTGCATCATTTCCCGGCCGCGAAACCGCAGGGTGACCTTGGCCTTATCACCTTCCTGTAAAAACTCCACCAGCTTGCGCAGCTTCACCTGGTAATCCGCCTCCTCCGTGGTGGGACGGAACTTCAGCTCTTTAATCTGAATCTGCTTCTGCTTTTTCTTGGCGGCCTGGCGCTTCTTGCTCTCTTCGAAGAGGTACTTGCCGTAGTCCATGATCCGGCACACCGGCGGCGCCGCCGTCGGGGCCACTTCCACTAAATCGAGCTCCAAGTCCTCCGCGAGTTTCTGCGCCTCACGCGTGGACATCACGCCCATCATTTCGCCTTTGGCGCCGATCAAACGCACCTGCGGCACGTTGATCTCATCGTTGATGCGGGCTTCTTTCTTATCTGCGGTGATATTCAGTCCTCCAAAACAATACGGCCGCGGCTCGCGATGTCGGCGGCAAGTCTATCCTGGAAGGCGCTTAGCGTCATACTGCCCAGGTCCTTGCCGCTCCGCGTGCGCACGGCCACGGTATCCTCGCTCATCTCCCGGTCGCCCACGACCACGAGATAAGGCACACGCTGTAAAGTGTGCTCGCGGATTTTAAAGCTAATCTTTTCGTTTCTCAAGTCCGATCTGACGCGGAATCCCTTTTCTTTCATACTCTTCTCAAGTCGAAGGGCATAATCGGCCTGTTTATCGGTGATATTGAGCACCACAATCTGGGTCGGGGCCAGCCAGGCCGGGAAGAATCCGGCATGGTGCTCGATCAAGATGCCGATGAAGCGTTCGAGTGAGCCGAGAATGGCGCGGTGCAGCATCACCGGCACTTTTTTCGTATTGTCCTCAGAGACATACTCAGCATCGAGACGGTTCGGAGTATTGAAATCCACCTGAATGGTGCCGCACTGCCACACCCGGCCAATGCAATCCTTGAGGGAGAATTCGATCTTGGGACCGTAGAAGGCCCCCTCCCCCGGCTGCAGATCCCAGGCCAGACCCTTGGCGTTGAGGGCGGTTTCGAGGGCGTGCTCGGATTTATCCCAGATTTCGTCGGAGCCGACGCGCTTTTCAGGCCGCGTGGAGAGTTTAATCACCACCTCGTCGAAGCCGAAGTCGGCGTAGACCTTATATAAGAGGTCGATGAAGGCCGCCACCTCGGACTGGATCTGGTCCTCGGTGCAGAAAATATGGGCGTCGTCCTGGGTGAAACCGCGCACCCGCATCAGGCCGTGCAGCGCGCCGCTGGGTTCGTTGCGATGGCAGGAGCCGAACTCCGCCATGCGCAGCGGCAGGTCGCGGTAGCTCTTCAGACCCTGATTGAAGATCTGCACGTGGCAGGGGCAATTCATGGGCTTGATGGCGTAGTCGCGGTTCTCCGACTGGGTGGTGAACATCTCGTCACCGAATTTCTCCCAGTGGCCGGACTTCTCCCACAATACCCGGCCCACCACCTGCGGCGTACGCACTTCCTCGTAATCATGGGCCTTGAGCACGGCGCGGATGTGCTGCTCGACCTGCTGATAGATGGTCCAGCCCTTGTCGTGCCAGAACACCATGCCCGGCGCCTCTTCCTGTGAGTGGAAGAGATCGAGCTGCTTGGCGATCTTGCGGTGGTCGCGCTTCTCGGCCTCTTCGAGGCGGTGGAGATAGGCGTCCAAGGCCTTTTTGTCCGTCCACGCCGTACCGTAAATCCGTTGCAGCATTTCATTGCGTGAATCGCCGCGCCAGTAGGCCCCGGCCACCTTCATGAGCTTGAAGGCTTTAATCTTGCCGGTGGAGGGCACGTGTGGGCCGCGGCACAAATCGATGAACTCGCCTTGCTGGTACAGCGACAAGTCCTCGTGCGCGGGGATGTCCTCGATGATGCGCGCCTTGTATTCCTCGCCCATGGCGCGGAAGAAGGGAATGGCCTCCTCGCGGCTCATGATCTTGCGGTCGACCTTCATATCGGCCGCCGTCAACTCGCGCATTTTATCCTCAATGGCGGCGAGGTCCTCCGGCGTGAAGGCGCGCTTGAAGGCGAAGTCGTAATAGAAGCCATCCTCGATCACCGGGCCGATGGTCACCTGGGCCTCGGGAAAGAGTTGTTTGACCGCCTGCGCCAGGAGATGGGCGCAGGAATGGCGTATCACCTCCAGGCCCTCGGGGTCGCGCTCGGTGACGATGGCGAGCTGGGCGTCCTGCTCGATCAGGTGCGAAGTGTCGACCAGCTTGCCGCCGACCTTGCCCGCCAGCGCCGCCTTGGCCAGGCCGGGGCCAATATTGGCGGCGACGTCGTGCACGGTGACGGCGTGATCGAAATGGCGCTGGCTTCCGTCGGGCAGGGTGATGGTCGGCATGGTCCGTTTCCGTGTGTCGCGGCTCTAGGGGCGATCAGGCTAGCCATAATACAAAAAAGCACTGTGTGATGAGCACAGTGCTCTGATACATCCGAATTTGGTAGGCGCGAGAAGACTCGAACTTCCGACCCCCACCATGTCAAGGTGGTGCTCTAACCAACTGAGCTACGCGCCTGTCGAAGAGGGCGGAAAGATAGCACAAAGCCCCGGCCAGCGACAAGCCTCTCCGCCCGCAAACCAAATTACCGATTCAAATCGAAATCAGCGCCTTGTCGCTCACGCGTCACTGTGGCGCGTCTTGCACCAATAGCAAATTCACCAAGGTGAGTTGATCGGGCAAGCCACTCTTGGGCAAGCCCTTCGCGGCTTGATATTTCTCCAAGGCGGCACGGGTATCCGCGCCGAAACGGCCGTCGGCCTTGCCGCCGTAATGCCCCAGCGCCGCCAATTTCGCCTGCGCCCGGCGCAAGGTCTCTTGATAGATCTTCACTTTGGTTTGCTTATTGCCCGCCTCGACCCAGCCGGAGGCGCGGCTGAGTTGATCGGCCTCTAATAGTTTGATCAACTGCGTCACCGCCACGGCGAAGTTGCTCTCGGCATGACGGCGGCAATAATTGTCCAGCATACCGCTGAGGGTCTCCATGGTCTGCCACGGCATCACGTCGAACACCCCCGGCGTCGTTTGATTGTAGGCGCTCAAATAGCCGCCGACATATCCGGCGAACAAGGCGTATTCCTTATCGGCCTTGCCCCGCGCCTCGACAAAACGCTTGCACGTGGCGGTGCCCACGCTTTTTACCGAAAATTGACCTTGCGCGTCCGCGCCCAGCGCGGCCGCCGCCGGCACCAGACTCAACAACAACACACACACTCGCAAACCAGACATACATCCGCCTTTATGTTAGGGCATTTTTCATTGAGCGCAGCCGCAACACTCGCCGCCGCGCCCCAAGTGGAGCCGACGCGGAGTAAACGTTATCATGTTCGCCTATAGTCGGCTTACGCGCGCGTCATCTCCGCGCCCCGCTCATCTCAGCCTAATAACCGAGACGCAGATCATGTTCGATATCGGCACCGCCGCCCACACGGAGTTTGAAACCTTGCTCAACCAGTCTTTCACCACTGGCCTAGCGACGGACGGCACATTGGCGCTGGAGCTCATCGAGGTCCTGCCGCAAACCCATCACGACGCCGCCGCGGCGCGGCGCGGCTTTTCTTTGATCTTCCGCGGCCCCGCGCAGCCGGTGCTACCGCAGCAAATCCACCCGCTGCTACACGCGCGCACCGGCGAGCTGCCGGTGTTTTTAGTGCCTATCGGTCCCGATCAGCATGGCATGCGTTACGAAGCCGTGTTCGGCTGAGCGCCCATTGCACATTCCGCCGCCGCGGGCGAACTCGCATGACCGGGCGGCCGCCAGTGCAGCAATTGATAAAAGGACCGCGTCCCCGCCACGGTGAAACCCAGGCGTTCATACAGCCGTTTGGCCGGATTGAAATCCTCCACGTGCAGGCTCACTAATTTATCCAGCGCGGCCGCCTCCGTCATAAGCTCCCGCATCAGCGCACTACCGATACCGCGCCCGCGGCAGTCGGGTAACAAGGCAAGATCCATCACCCGTATTTCATCATTCAAACGCGCGACGTAAAGCCGGCCGATGTCGCGGCCCTGTTCAACGATAACCTCGAAACAAGCTTGCGGATAATGTTCCCGGTAATGGTGATGCTGCGCCTGAAACTGACTGCGCAAAAACGCCTCTTTGGCGGCGGGGGTCCAATCGGCGAGCAGCGCCATTTCCCCGGCGCGGGTGGCGGCGTAGACGCGATAGAGGAAGTCCATATCCTCCTCGACGGTACGCCGCAGGGAAACACCGGGGTACGAGGCGCAATGCAAGACGCGCTTGCTGCGATCAGACATGGCGATCACGGCGCTT
Source organism: uncultured Gammaproteobacteria bacterium (assembly GCA_947259075.1). Lineage (GTDB taxonomy): Bacteria > Pseudomonadota > Gammaproteobacteria > DRLM01 > DRLM01 > CAKKSB01. Next base: position 68,139 of record CAMYKQ010000059.1, read on the forward strand.
TGGCGCACGAAAATGACAAGACTGAAAACTAGGAGCCTGTCGGACTTGGGCGATCGTCGCGAGCAAGGTGGGAGAGCGAGGCCAGTTTTTCGATCGTTCGAGGAGAATAGCCTGCGCTATTTGACGAGAAGGATCGGAAAAATGGACCGCTCTCCCACCGGCGCAGCAGATCAGCCCCAAGTCCGACAGGCTCCTAGGCACCACGACGCCCCGCACCGCCTTCGACCCGCGCCGCGCTCAACTGCGCGGCGGAAAAATGCCGACGAGCGCGATGATGAAACTCATCCCCAAATAGGGCTGGCGGTTATTGTGCGGCTCCGCGCCGCCGCTGCTGCCCACCATGCCCGGGTTCATCGCCACCCGGCTGGCGCTGTCGGCGGCGTGGTACATCGTCGCGCCGCCCAGCCCCACGGCATTATTTGGCGTTGCGCTGGTCGCGCTGTTATAGGCGTTCACCGTATGGCTGTGCGGCGCAAGCTGCGCCTCGTTCAAGCTCGCCGTCACACTGCCGCCGCTCTCACCCAATCTGCGCGGCGTCAAACCCGGCCCGCGGCCGGGGTGCATGGCCGCGCGGCCCTGCAAATTGGGCAAACCGAAAGTGGTGCGCCCGTCACCGCCATAGGTCGTGCCCACCAAAGCGAATAATGCCGTGTTCTGCGCGATGGGCAGGAGCTGGCCATTGCAGAAGGCCCAGCCGCGCGGCGCGAAATTACCGGCGAAAATTTTGACTTCAGCGATGAAAGGTTCGGACATGATGTTCTCCTTCTAAGCACGCGACGGAAAAATGCCGAACAAGGCGATGATGAAGTTCAGACACTGGAACGGCATGACATTGTCGTGCGGTTGACCGCCGCCGCTGTTGCTCAACATCGCCGCGTCCATGCTGACGGGGTTGTCCGCGCCGTAAATATTGGTATCAGTCGATACCGCCGTCACGTTTTCCGCGGGCGAGGTATTGGCGGCGGCGTTGGTGGACGCATTCAAGGCATGCGAGTGCGCCGGTAATTGATTCGCCGTGAGGCTGACCTGTTCGCTGCCCGCCTTTTCACCCAAGCGATGGCCCGCGCCCTCATGGATGGGGAGCCGGCCGCGCATATCGGGCAGGCCGAAGGTCGTACGGCCATCACCGCCGTAGGTGGTACCGAGCAAACTGAACAAGGCGTCGTTTTGACTGATGGCGAGCAACTGGCCGTCACACAGGGCCCAGCCCTGCGGCGCATAATTGCCCGCGAACATGCGAATCTCGCCGATAAAAGGTTCTGCCATGATGTAATCTCCTTATGCTGATGCCAGAGCTCAATTGCGCGACGGGAACACACCCTGCAAGGCGATGGCGAAATTCAGCGTCAAATAAGGCTGCATATTCTCATGCCCTTGCCCGGCGCCGGTGTTGGCCACCGCGGCGGGCTGCAAACTCTGCAGATTACCCGCCGGTGCGTAGGGCACGATAGGCCGCCGCCCGCCCTCGGTGGGTGAAAGTAAATTGCCCTGCGCCGAGCCCGTGGCCGGGGTCAGACTGGTGCCATTCGGTATGTGGGTGTGAACCGGCATTTCGGGCGGGCTGAGCGCATGAGTTTCTTCACCGCCCGCCGCGCCCAAATTAATACCGTCGCCCACGTGCACGGGGGTGCGGCCTTGCAGATTGGGCAAGGCGAAATTCACTCTACCGTCGCCACCGTAAGTGGTACCCAATAGAGAATACAAGGCCTGATTTTGATTGATGGGCAAGATCTGGCCGTTGCAAAAGGCCCAGCCCCGTGGCGCGTAATTAAAACCGAACATGCGGATTTCGGCGAGAAATGGTTCGGACATATCAACCTCCCTGTTGTTGAAGTGAGTGCCGGACGCGCGGCTGCGAGTGCGCTTGTTAGTTCATGAAGCCAGACACTAGGCTTGGCGCTGACGCCGCCGCCAATACAGCAACACCATCACGCCCAGCATGAACAGCGGCAACGAAGCCGGCGCCGGCACGGGGTTCGCCGCGGCCACGGTGAAATCGATAAAGGCATTGACGAAGCTCCCCTGCGCGGCGAGCACGCGGTCGCTGAGCCGCAACTCCAGCTGATGCGCGCCCTGGCCGAAGAGACTGAGCAAGGCCGAATGACTCACCAGCTCGGTGCCGCTGAGCAGTAAATCGGTCAAGCCCGTAAAAAGACTGCCGCCGGAATACAGACTGAAACTGAGTAATTCGAAATCGGGGATCAAGGCATTGATACCCAAATCGAGATCACTGGCGCTGATGTTGAACAAAATATCATTACCCTGCGCGGTGGCCGAGGCATCGACAATCGCGGGCAGCGCGTTGGCATAGCTCACCGCCACCCGGCCGTCGTCCAGCGGGGTGCTGCCCGCGGAACTCAAACCGGTCATATCCTCCGTCACCTCCAGATCGAAAAACACTTGGTCGGTGGTCTTCGTCAAGCCGGAGTTTTGAATCGCGACGGCGACATTCACGTCATCAACGCTGCGCGTGCCGCTGTTGACGGAGGCCGGGCCGGAACCGGGCAAGGTCGCCACCACCCGATTGAGCCGGGTGCCGGAGAGATTGCCGTCCGCCGGCGCAGCGCCGTTGATGCTCCATTTATAATTCAGAAAATCCTCGCCGTCGGCACGGCCCGCGCCCAAATCGTTGTCGGCCTGGCGCGACGAGTCGGAACTGCTGGGCGCGGTGCGCACCTCACCCGGGACGATGGGGTCCGGCGCGGGACTCACCACTTTGGTGGAGGCGTTGGTGGTGACGGTGAGCGAGCCGGCGTTGTAAACCAGATCGGCGCCCGCATCCGCGACGATGGGCACGGCAGGCGAGAGGAACACGCCCGGGTTTTGTTGCCCGCCGGATGCGCCGCTGTCTTGCGACAGCACATCGCTGGTCACGGAACGGATGTTGATGCCAAAACCGGCGTCGCTGTTGAGGATTTGGCCCACCGAATTGGTTACGGTGGTTGTGCCGTTGGTGGCATCCGAGGTGAATTGTTCGAAAATGAGATTGCCGCTGAGAAAATCGCTCTCGAATTCAAAACCGCGGAACTTGCTCCCCGCCGCGTCGAAAAATTGAATCTCCGCGGTCGGCGCGAACGTCGGCCCGCCGATAACGAAGTGATCCGCCGCGGTTTGGGTATCGACCACGCCCAAACCTTCGAAGGGTAGAAACACTTCAAAGGAATTTCCTGGCAGCGACAGATCGGCGCGATAAAAAGAGCCTGTACCCCCCCGGTTTACGAAGCTAATATCATTGGTGTCATAAGTAGACTTGATGACGTATTTGCCGCCTTGCGTCACTTGCCCGGGATTGGCTACGGCGGTGGGTGCGGTGGACCAAGTGCCCACATAGGTCACGCTAACGGGTACCGCGTTGCTTATCCCCGAGCATAACAGCGCGCCCAGGGTACTCGCGGCGAATGCGATTTTTTTTGGCTGCAACATATACGGTCCTCCATGATCCTTGATTATTGTATTTTTGCTTTATAGGGCGAGACGCCAGCAAGCAACTCACGTTTATTCTAGTTCAGCGCAGCAAACTGAAATCCGCTACGAAATCCGCACCCGTCCCCGCCGCGCTTACCGGCTTGATGAATAATTCAAAGGGGGGTGAATAACGGCTGGCGACTTGGTATGTCCCCTCGGGCAGCTGGGTATCAAACCGCCCGCGAAACACTAAGGAAAAGCGTTCCATATCCGCCATGCCCGGCCAGTCTTGCACCTCCACCAGTTTCAACGAGGCGGCGTGGCCATTGGCGGGATCGGAAAATTGCAGCCAGCGCCACAGAAGCGGGGTAAAAGCCGCTTTGCCCAAGCGATCGGCGACCGGCCCGCCAATCACCCCCGTCGCGGCCATGAGTGGAAAAGGGCGTAAGCCCGCTGCCACCAGCGCTAAGCCGCCCGACAATAGAAACGCCCTGCGTCCGATCATGTTTATTGTTCTCCTTTTCGAACGGTGCCTTGCGCCTGCTACCCCTCACTGCAAATTAAGCAGCCGCGCATGCGAAGGATAAATATTCCTCCTATCACGGCGCTGGCGCAAGACCAGACTAATCCTGACTGTAGCGGCACGAGCCCGCCACCACCATCGCCCCCAGCAACCGCCAAGATTTAATTTGTCAGCTTTCCAGTCAATTACACGTTATTGCTAAATGACTCCGCCAATGCGCGGGCCCGGCCTGGCCTCGACGGCGGTTCAATAGGATGAAAATCGCGGAAACCGCCGGCTGAAAGGGCCGTGTGATATGAACGGGGGGCATGATATTGGCGCACCCGCGGTGTATCCACGCATCCCGTGTCCCCGATACGCCGTGCTGCGAAATACCCGTTCGAGCAAGGGTCCAGTTGCGGCATTCACGCCCCAGTTACTCAGGCAGTGGGTATCAAAGCCTGCTCGCGCAAATGATGAATCTCATCGCGCAGCCGCGCCGCCGCTTCGAACTCCAGATCGCGGGCATGCTGATACATCTGCTGTTCGAGTTTTTTAATTTTTTGCGCCAGCTTGTCCGGCGGCAGGGCCGCGTATTCCAAGGCCGCCTCGGCCACCTTGGCGTAGTGGCGCGCGGTATCCGGCGCGCCGGGACGCGCGCCCTCCATCACATCGGTGACCGCCTTTTGAATGCCGCGCGGGGTGATGCCGTGGGCCGCGTTATAGGCAATCTGTTTATTGCGGCGGCGTTCGGTTTCGTCGATGGCGCGCTGCATGGAGCCGGTGATGCGGTCGGCATATAGAATCGCGGTGCCGTTGAGATTGCGCGCGGCGCGGCCTATGGTCTGGATCAGCGAGCGCTCGGAACGGAGAAAGCCTTCTTTGTCGGCGTCGAGTATCGCCACCAGCGACACCTCGGGGATGTCCAGCCCTTCGCGTAACAGATTAATGCCCACCAGCACATCGAAGCCGCCGAGACGCAGGTCGCGAATGATTTCCACCCGCTCCACCGTCTCGATATCGGAATGCAGATAACGCACCCGCACCCCGTGTTCCGCCAGATACTCCGTGAGGTCTTCGGACATGCGTTTCGTGAGCGTGGTCACCAGCACCCGCTCGCCCGCCGCCACCCGTTTATTGATCTCGGAGAGCAGGTCATCCACTTGGCTCACCGCGGGACGAATGATGATTTGCGGATCAATCAGCCCGGTGGGGCGCACGACTTGCTCGGCGATTTGACCGGAGTGGTCACGCTCGTAATCCGCCGGGGTGGCGGAGACGAAGATCGTCTGCGGCCGCCGTGTCTCGAATTCATCGAAACGCAGCGGCCGGTTATCCATCGCCGAGGGCAGACGGAAACCGTATTCCACCAAGTTCTGTTTGCGCGAACGGTCACCTTTGTACATCGCGCCCAATTGCGCAATGCTGACATGGCTTTCATCCACCACCAGCAGGGCGTCATCGGGCAGATAATCGAACAAGGTCGCCGGCGACTCACCCGCGGCGCGGCCCGCCAAATGCCGCGAATAGTTTTCGATGCCGGGACAGTGCCCCAGCTCCACCAGCATTTCGATATCGAGGCGGGTGCGTTCGTCGAGCCGCTGGGCCTCCACCAATTTATTCGCCTCGCGCAATTGCGTCAGCCGCTCTTTCAATTCCAGTTTGATGCGCTCCACCGCCTCCAGCACCTTATCGCGCGGCGTCACGTAATGGCTCTTGGGATAGATGCTGATGCGCGGCAGCTTACGAATCACCACGCCGGTGAGCGGATCGAACAGGCTGATGTTTTCAATCTCTTCGTCGAACAATTCAATCCGCACCGCCTCCGCTTCGGACTCCGCGGGGAAGATATCGATGACCTCGCCCCGCACCCGGTAGGTAGCGCGGCGCAACTCCACGTCGTTGCGGCTGTACTGCAACTCGGCGAGACGCCGCAGGATGCTGCGCTGATCGATAACCTCGCCGCGCGACAGGTGCAACAACATGCTCATATACGATCCAGGGTCACCCAAGCCGTAGATGCATGACACCGTGGCCACGATGATGACGTCGCGCCGTTCCATCAAGGCCTTGGTGGCGGAGAGGCGCATCTGCTCGATGTGCTCGTTGATCGAGGCGTCTTTCTCGATGTAGGTATTCGAGGACGGCACATAGGCCTCGGGCTGATAGTAGTCGTAATAGGAGACGAAGTACTCCACCGCGTTGTGGGAAAAGAAGTCCCGCATCTCGCCGTAGAGCTGGGCCGCGAGGGTTTTGTTGGGCGCCAAAATCAGCGCCGGGCGCTGCACTTGCTGGATGACATTGGCGATGGTGAAGGTCTTGCCCGACCCGGTCACACCCAACAGGGTTTGGCCCGCCAGCCCGTCGCGCAGGCCCGCCACCAGTGCCCGGATGGCCTCCGGCTGGTCGCCGGCGGGGGCGAATTGGGCGGAAATGTCAAAACTTCTACTCATTGGGGATTCAGTGAAAAGCAGCATTCAAGTATAGTACGCATCCTGCTACGACTTGAAACTAAACTGACATTGGATACCAAATTGGACGTGCAATTATCCACCCGCGTGCAACGCATCAAGCCCTCCCCCACCCTGGCGATCACGGCCCGCGCCGCGGCCCTGCGCGCGGCGGGCAAGGACATCATCGGCCTGGGCGCCGGCGAGCCCGACTTCGAGACCCCCGACCATATCAAACAGGCGGCCATCAAGGCCATCGAGGCGGGATTCACTAAATACACCGACGTGGCGGGCACCCCGGAGCTGCGCCGCGCCGTGGCCGCCAAGTTCGCCCGCGAAAACGGACTGGAGTACAAGCTCAATCAAGTGCTGGTCTCCGTGGGCGGCAAGCAGAGTTTCTTCAACCTGGTCCAGGCCCTGTTGAATCCGGGCGACGAGGTCATCATCCCCGCCCCCTACTGGGTGTCCTACCCGGATATGGTGCTGCTGGCCGACGGCGTGCCGGTGGTGATCTACGCCGGCATCGAGCAGGAATTCAAGATCAGCCCCGCCCAGCTGGAAGCGGCCATCACCCCCATGACCCGCCTCGTGGTCCTCAACAGCCCCTCCAACCCCACCGGCGTGGCCTATAGCCGCGAGGAATTGGTGGCACTGGGCGAGGTGCTGCGGCGCCATCCCAAGGTGCTGATCGCCACCGACGATATGTACGAACACATCCTCTGGACCGCGGAACCCTTCGTCAATATTCTCAACGCCTGCCCCGATCTTTATGAGCGCACCATCGTCCTCAACGGCGTCTCCAAGGCCTATGCCATGACCGGCTGGCGCATCGGCTACGCCGCCGGCCCGGCGCCGCTGATCGAGGCCATGAAGAACGTGCAGTCGCAGAGCACCTCCAACCCCACCTCCATTTCGCAGGTGGCGGCCCAGGCCGCGCTGGAGGGCGACCAGACTTTCATCCCGCGCATGTGCAAGGCCTTCAAAGAGCGTCACGATTATGTGGTCGGCGAACTCAACGGCATCGCTGGGGTGCGCGCCCTGCCCGGCCATGGCACCTTTTACACCCTGCCCCACGTCGCGGGCCTGATCGCCCGGACCCCGGGGGTGAAGAATGATGTAGAATTGACCGAACATTTGATGAACGAAGCGGGCGTGGCCCTGGTGCCGGGTTCGGCCTTCGGGGCGCCGGGTTATCTCCGCCTCTCCTTCGCCACGGACATGGCCACCTTGCAGGAAGCATTGCGTCGCATCAAAAACGTGCTAAATAACTAAAAGCGGCCCCAGGCCCGTAAGGGGGATAGACATGGCGAACACAAGCCGGCACCAGCGCCAACGCGGCTTCACCCTGGTCGAGGCCATGATTGCCCTGGCCGTCGCCGCCATCATCCTCGCCTGGGCCGTGCCCTCGCTGCAAGATTTCATCACCCGCAACCGCATGAGCACCGAGGTCAACTACTTCACCGCCTCGCTGTATTTCGCGCGCAGCGAGGCGGTGAAGCGTTTGCAAAACACCGTGATCTGCCCTACCACCAATGGCAGCAGTTGTTCCGGCACCAGCAACTGGCATGCAGGCTGGATGGTGTTCAGCGATACCAATGGCAACAATACCGTTGACACCGCCGCTGGCGAGACCGTCCTGCAACAAAACCCGGCACTGCCCAGCCGCTTTCAAGCCACCGGTGCCCGCAACGTCATAGTCTTTCAACCCAATGGCCAATCGGCGGGAAGTAATGATACCTTCATCTTCTGCGATAGCGGCAGTGTAGCGGAGAGCCGTAGTATAGTTCTCTCGAACGAAGGCCGCGTCCGCAGCAACAAACTAGGAATTTTCGGCTGCTAACACTTCGTTTCAAAAGCACAACAGAAAAACCGCGGAGATCATTCCGCGGCTATTATTTGTCTCACTCGGCTTATCCTGCGTATCACCACCTCGCCTGGAAATTCATCGGCCCTCTAGCTGATTTCATCAGGCAATCAAAAACACGCAAAGCGAACAACGTGGACTGACGCGTGACCAGCGCGAAGAATGACCTATCCGGCCCCCTTCAAGAACCCGCCGGAGTAGCTTCGTGATAAGCGGGATCATGCCGCATTCCACCGCAACTCCGCGGGCGAAAACCGCCGTCTCTCGCGTAATAATAGCAACATCGCCTCCGCGGGCAGCGGCATGCTGATGAGATAGCCCTGCACCGCATCGCACGATGTGTCGCTGAGAAACTCCCACTGCGCCCGCGTCTCCACACCCTCGGCCACGACTTTGAGCTGCAGACTGCGCGCCAGCGCCACGATGGCATTGGCGATGGTCGCCGTATCGTTGTTGCGATGCACATCGAGCATGAATGACTTGTCGATTTTCAGCGTGTCAATGGGATAACGCTTGAGATAACCGAGCGCGGAATACCCCGTGCCGAAATCATCGATGGCAAAACTCACCCCCTCGTCGCCCAAGAGCTTCAAGGAATCGCCCAAGCTCATGACATCATGAGCCAGCAAGCTTTCCGTGAGCTCGAATTCCAGCAAGCTCGGGGCCAGATCGCTGCGCGCCAAGGCATCCAGCACAATACGAGGAAAGTCTTGATCCCTCAATTGACGCACGGAAAGATTCACCGCCACCTTGATGGGCGGCGCTCCCGCCGCTTGCCACGCCTTGCACTGCCGGCATGCCTCACCAAGCACCCACGCGCCTATCGACTCAATCAAGCCGGTCTCTTCGGCCAATGGGATAAATGTTTCAGGTGCGACATCGCCCAAACTTGGATGCTTCCAGCGCAGCAAGGCTTCTACGCCGATAATACCGCCATGGCGTAAATCGACTTGCGGCTGATAATGCAGCGTCAACTCATCGCGCTCCAAGGCGCGCCGTAAATTGCTTTCCAAAGCCATACGGCCGTGGGCGTTGGCGGACATCCCCAAAGAATAGAATTGATGCGTGTTACGCCCCTGCCTTTTTGCTTGATACATGGCGATATCCGCGTTCTTAAGCAGACTGTCGAGCGTACGCGCATCCTTGGGATAGAGCGTGATGCCCATGCTCGGTGTCACATATAACGAACGTTCCGCGACATCGAAGGGCGCGGCAAAGGTTTCGCCGATCTTGCCGACGATTTTGTCGATATCGGCCGAGTCGGCGATAGCGGGCAGAATCAGGGTAAACTCATCGCCCCCCAAGCGGGCGACGGTATCGACCTTGCGCACGCTGCGTACCAGCCTTGCGGCGACTTCACGCAACAAGTGATCTCCCGCCTCATGACCCAAGGTGTCATTGATGTCCTTGAAACGGTCCAGATCAAGAAATATCACCGCCACATTTTTCGTTTCGCGGTCCGCCTCCGCCATGGCTTGGTGCAGGCGGTCGTTGAAGAGCGCGCGATTAGGCAAGTCGGTCAGCTCGTCATAATAGGCGAGATAGTTCAAGCGCTCCTCGGCGCGCTTACGTTCGCTGATATCCAAGGCCACGGCGACCGCGCCGATGATGCCGCCTTGGGAATTGAGGACCGGGGTGTAACGGCACTCATATACCAATTCATTCAGATTGAAGATCGAACAAAAAGCCTCGCCCGCAAGCGCCCGCCGAATATCGCGCTGTATCGCCGGCATGTTCTCCAAACCACCGGGGTGAGACCGCGCGCCATCGCGTCCACTCGTTTCCGAAAAACGCTTGAGTTCGGACCCTTCGGCGAACATCATCTCGCCATTCTTATCCAGCGCGAACAGCATCATGGGCGCGCTGGAGACCACGATACGCAATAATTCATCGCGCTCGTTCAAGGCATCTCGATGCGCCTGACGCAAACCAGTCACGTCGCGAAACACCAAGACCGCACCGTACAATCGTCCGTCATGACGGATGGGCGCCGCCGATATTTCGATGAAAAATTCTTTACCGTCTCGATGACGCAAACGCTTGGCCTCGGTGCCCGGCACCTCCCGGCCCTGCTGTACCGCCTGCATCAGCGCAGCGTCCGCCGAGGACCCGCTGCTTCCCTGCATAATTTGAAATACATAATCGAGCGGCAAGCCACGCGCCGCGATCAAACTCCAGCCGGTGAGCCGCTCAGCCACCGCGTTCATCGACTCCAGCTGTCCAGCGGCATCAACGACGATCACCGCATCGGCGATGGAATGCAGCGTCACCGTTGCCCGCTCCCTTTCCCGGTCCAATGCCACTTGCGCCTGTTTATGCGAGGCAATCTCGCTCATGAGTTCTGATTGAGCGTGGTTGATGGCCACGCGCATCTCCGCAAAGGCGCGCGTCAAGTCCCCCACCTCATCGCTGCCGGAGGGGGGTAATGGCGTGTCGAAGTGACCTTGCGCCAATACAGTGGCGGCCTCCGCCAATTGGTGGATGGGGCGGCGCACGAACCACTCCATCACCAAGCCCATAATCACAACGAATCCAGCCATGAACAAGAGCAATGACAGCATCAAGTCATCGTGCTCATGACGGATCTCCGCCAGATAAGGGGCGAAATCCACCCATAAATCCACCTCGCCGAGCACCGTATCCATATATTGAATCGTGTGTTTGAAAAGGTGCGTTTCATCACCGGTCACTGCGGCTAATTTGCCGTACAAAGGATAGAGCCGTCTACCCTCCGCATCACGCAATTCCAATACGCGCCAATCGTCATTCTGCGCCATCAGCACATCAAGATTGTCATATACATTATCGAGCTGATTTTCCAGCAACAGCGGCACCAAGCTCGCGGCCAGTGTCGTCAAATGACGTGACACCACCTCTTCATATTGCTTGGAATTATGGGCGATGGATTTGGGCATCCACACCAAGGAAAGGTAAAGCGCGAAGGCAAGGCCCGCCACCACCAGGGGTATCAATGATTTTATGCGTATACTCATCATGGTGCTCACTGATGGTGACTATATTTTAGCTTAAGACCATCAAGGTTTGAGGTCTTCGAGATCATCCTCCCAGAATTCATCCAGCCCCCATTCCTTCAGGGGCAGGTAATCGTCAAGGCTGGCGCTAATAGGCGCGGACATGGGAATCTGTTCCATCAGTTCGCGTCCATGCGGTGTTTGCGATAAGGCGAGCCACGCCGCCTTGACACGCTCACGGTCCTCCTCGGGCACGCGCGGGTGGACCACTATGGGATGCGGCACCATGCTACGTGTACGGTATATCACGCGCAATTGATCGCGCACCTCCGCCGGTTGCTCCTCCAAGGTCTGATCGACCCCCCCGCCCGCCACATTCAAACCTTGCACTACATGTAAATACACCGAACTGTGGGTCTGCACATAACGAGGCGTAAACCGCACATTGAATATGCGCTTTAAATCCGCCTTGATCATCAATGAAGCGCCCAGGGCATTCGCTGCCGGCAAGGCCACGCTCTGTCCCTCTAGGTCCTCCACCCTACTCAGCGGCGAATCACGCCGCACGACTACAATGCCATTGAGCGGGTGCGTGCCGTCGCGCACTAAGGGGATATAACCCTGCGTTTTCTGCACCCTGATTACATGGTAAGGATTCATATAGGCGAAGTCGAAGTCGCCGCGCATGAATCGTTGCTCAAAGGCCAGTATTTTAGGCGACCCCGACAAGATGAAATGCAGACCCGTGCGCCGCTCCAATTCATCTAACAGCGGCTTCCAGATACTGAACAGCTTGCGCTGCTCGAATTGCGGCACCACGCCGAAAACATAGGCGGGAGATTTCGTGTCGGCGTATTTCACGGGCGCCGCGAGCGCCAGCAAACAAAACAATACCACCCGCGGAATCATGCGACTATTCATCCCCCCAGCTTAAAACCGCCCATTCATTTAAGCGTCGCAGTCGCACAAGGTACGCCACCCTCTAAGCGTAGGATAGAAAATTCAATTACACAAACCGCAACACACTATGTTAAATGTGAATCCGCGTAGAAAAACGTTGAGGATTCGCGGGGGAGGCCGCCGTGGTCACGGCGCACGTCTAATTATCAATCCAGGGAAACGTAATAAACCCAGAGCAGCGCAATCAATCAAGCAGGACAAGGCCCGTCTAAGAGCACCCGTCCCGCCTAAAGCCGTATTTAGCTATTGCCATGTGGCGGATGCATGCTCGCCCTGCACTGCAGGGCTGGCAAGCCCGAAAGCCGTACAGACCCAGCTCAAGGTTAGATGCCCTCGGAAACGGCGAACCCACGTATGATTTAAGTGATGGCGAGAATCGCCGCAGCGGCATAAGCAAAGGGCTGAAATAAAAAAGGCCCAGCCACTTGCCGGCTAAGCCTTTGTTTTTATGGCTCCCCAGCGCGGACTCGAACCACGGACCCGGTGATTAACAGTCACCTGCTCTACCAGCTGAGCTACTGGGGAAGGATGGGCACAACGAGCTGCGTATAGTACTGATGGAGCGCATCTCGGTCAATAGAAACGCGGTCTGTTATGATGTTTTCCGCATGCCGCGCAACGGCTTGGCCCAGGCACGACACGATACCACTCACGATGGAGCACGCCATGCGGCGCAAACCCAGCATCAGCCCGGAAGACGCCGAATTATTCCGCCGCGAGGCCGGACCGGTGAAGCCGTTGCGCCATGATCACGCGGATCTGCCGGTCACCCGGCCTGCCCCCCTCCCGCAGCAGACCTGGCGCGAGAACGCCCTGGTGCGCGAGGAGATGCTCTTCGGCGAATTCGACCCCGCGGACATGGAAACCGGCGAGGAGCTGGTCTACATGCGCCCCGGCCTGCAACGCGGGGTCTTGCGCAAACTGCGGCGCGGCCACTACAGCGTGCGCCGCCAGCTCGACCTGCACGGACTCACTGTCCCCGAAGCGCGCCGGGCGCTCAACGAGTTTCTCGCGCAGTGCACCGAACAGGGCGAACGCTGCGTGCGCATCATCCACGGCAAGGGCCTCAATTCACGGAATCAGCAGCCGGTGCTCAAGATCAAGGTCAACACCTGGTTGCGCCTGCGCAAGGAAATCCTCGCCTTTTGTTCCGCGCCCGCCGTGGACGGCGGCACCGGCGCGGTCTACGTGCTGCTGAGCCAGCGCTAAGCGGCTTGGGTCCGGCAAACTAATTATGGGAAAATGCGGCACGGCGCCCCCGCCTTGCGGGTGAGGGGCGCTATTTGTGTTGTAAACAGCGGAGAAACGATGAGTACGCCCCAGGAACGCGACGACGGCAATAAATGCAGCCCCTTCGACCCGCCGCTGCCGCGCCGCGCCCATGAGCCGCGACAGTGGCAGCGGCTGAGCGGCAGCGCGCTGGGCTTGGCCGTGAGCCAAGCTGCCCGGCGCCACGCTGGGCCGGTGCTGCTCATCGCCGCTGATACCCCCGAGGCCGCCCGCCTCGAATACGAGCTGCGCTTTTTCAGTGGCGAGGATGAAGCCCTGCCAGTGCTCAGCTTTCCCGATTGGGAGACCCTGCCCTACGATAATTTCTCGCCGCACCAAGACATCGTCTCGCAACGCCTGGCAACCCTCTATCGCCTGCCCGCGCTGAAACACGGCATGCTGGTGGTGCCGGTCAACACCCTGATGCAACGCCTGGCACCCTGCAGTTATTTGCAGGGACATAGTTTGTTATTGGATGTCGGCGAACGCCTCGACCTCGAGGCCATGCGCCTGCGCTTGGAGGCGGGCGGTTACCGCTGCGTCTCACAGGTGATGGAGCACGGCGAATTCGCGGTGCGCGGCAGCCTGCTCGATCTCTTTCCCATGGGCAGCACGCTGCCCTATCGCATTGATTTGTTCGATGAACAAGTCGACAGCATCCGCAGCTTCGACCCGGAGTCACAGCGCTCATTGGACAATGTGCAACAAATCCGCTTATTGCCCGCGCGTGAATTTCCGCTGCACGAAGACGCCATCTCCCAATTCCGTCAAGCTTATCGCCTCGCCTTTGAAGGCAATCCGCAAAACAGCGCGATTTACCGCGGCGTGAGCGAGGGCTTGGCGCCGCCGGGTATCGAATACTACCTGCCGCTGTTTTTCAACGAAACCGCCAGCCTCTTCGATTACCTCGCCGCCGACACGCTGATCGTCACCACCCCCGGCGTCGCCACCGCCCTCGAAGGCGTGTGGAATGAAATCAACGGCCGCTACGAATCGTTGCGCCACAACCTCGAACGGCCGCTGCTGCCGCCGGCACAGGCATTTTTCCCGCCACTGGCCATCACCGAACGCAGCGCCCGCCATCCGCTGGTCAGCGTCGAGAGCCTGGGCGCGGCGCCGGATGCCTGCGTCTTCGCCACCACCCCGCCGCCACCCTTGCCCATCATCGCCCGCGCCGAACGCCCCGCCGAGGCGCTGCTGAATTTTCTCGACGCCTTTCCCGGCCGTGTGCTGTTCGCCGCGGAAACCCCGGGGCGGCGCGAGACCCTGCTCGACTTGCTCAAAGGCCATGAGTTGCATCCGGGCGCCTTCGATAACTGGCGCGATTTCGCCGAGGGCGATACCCGCCTCGGCATCACCGTCGCGCCGCTGGAACAGGGCTTGCTGGTCGAATCGCCGCCGCTGGCCATCATCAGCGAGGTGCAGTTGTTCGGTGAACAAGCAGTGCAGCGCCGCCGCCGCAAGAGCGCGCGCACCCGCGACGCCGACGCGCTCATCCGCGACCTCACCGAGCTCAACCCCGGCGCGCCGGTGGTGCACGAGGAACACGGCGTCGGCCGCTACCTCGGCATGCAGACGCTCGACATCGGCGGCCTCACCACCGAGTTCATCACCCTCGAATACGCGGGCGGCGACAAACTCTACGTGCCCGTCGCCTCGCTGCATCTCATCAGCCGTTACAGCGGCGCCGCGCCGGAACAGGCGCCGCTGCACAAACTCGGCTCCGATCAATGGGCCAAGGCCAAACGCCGCGCCGCGGAAAAGGTGCGCGACGTCGCCGCCGAGCTGCTGGACATCTACGCCCGCCGCGCCGCGCGCCAAGGCCATGCCTTCCCCGAGCCGGACATACATTACCGCGCCTTCGCCAGCGCCTTTCCCTTCGAGGAAACGCCGGATCAACAGACCGCCATCGACGCCGTGCTGGAGGACATGCACAGAACCCAGCCCATGGATCGCCTGGTATGCGGCGACGTCGGTTTCGGCAAAACCGAAGTGGCGCTGCGCGCCGCCTTCATGGCGGTGCACAACGGCAAGCAAGTCGCGGTGCTGGTGCCCACGACTTTGCTGGCGCAACAGCACTACCAGAATTTTCAGGACCGTTTCGCCGACTGGCCGGTAAAGGTGGAAAGTCTGTCGCGCTTCCGTTCCGCCAAGGAACAAGAGGCGGTGTTAAGCGG
The DNA here is from genome assembly GCA_947259075.1 of uncultured Gammaproteobacteria bacterium. Lineage (GTDB taxonomy): Bacteria > Pseudomonadota > Gammaproteobacteria > DRLM01 > DRLM01 > CAKKSB01. The sequence continues at coordinate 83,738 of CAMYKQ010000059.1, forward strand.
GCTGGCCGATGGCAAGGTCGACATTGTCATCGGTACCCATAAACTGCTGCAATCGAGAATCGAATTCAAACGATTGGGACTGGCGATCGTCGATGAGGAACACCGCTTCGGCGTGCGGCAAAAAGAGTGGCTGAAGAGCCTGCGCAGCGAGGTGCACATCCTCACCCTTACCGCCACGCCGATACCGCGCACCATGAATATGGCGCTGTCGGGCATGCGCGATCTCTCCATCATCGCCACCCCGCCGTCGCGGCGCATGGCGATCAAGACCTTCGTGCGCGAATGGGATCAGGGGTTGATCCGCGAGGCCTGTCTACGTGAATTGAAACGTGGCGGCCAGGTGTTTTTCCTGCACAACGAAGTAAAATCGATCGAAAAAACCGCGCGCGAAATCACCGCGCTGATGCCCGAGGCGCGGGTGCGCGTCGCCCACGGGCAGATGCGCGAACGCGAACTCGAGCAGGTGATGCTGGACTTCTATCACCACCGCTTCAATGTGCTGGTGTGCACCACCATCATCGAGACCGGCATCGACATCCCCAATGCCAATACCATCATCATCCACGACGCCGATCACTTCGGCCTGGCGCAATTGCACCAATTGCGCGGCCGCGTCGGCCGCTCGCATCACCAGGCCTATGCCTATTTAATCGTGCCGCCGCGCAAGTTGATGAGCGCCGACGCCATTAAACGCCTGGAGGCCATCGAGGCACTGGAAGACTTGGGCGCCGGCTTCACCCTCGCCACCCACGACCTGGAAATCCGCGGCGCGGGCGAATTGCTCGGTGACGAACAGAGCGGACAGATGCACGAGATCGGTTTCACCCTCTACACCCAATTGCTGGAGCGCGCCGTCAAATCGCTCAAGGCCGGCCGTCAGCCGGAACTCGACGCGCCGCTCAGCCACGGCGGCGAGATCGAGCTGCGCATCCCCGCGTTGATACCCGAGGATTATCTGCCCGACGTGCACAGCCGCCTGGTGATGTACAAGCGCATCGCCAGCGCCGAGAATGAAGAGGCGCTGCGCGAATTGCAGGTGGAGATGATAGACCGCTTCGGCCTGCTGCCCGAACCCGCGAAGAATCTCATGCGCGTCACCGAAATAAAATTGAAGGCGCAGGCCATGGGCGTGCGCAAGATCGAGGCGGGGCCGCAGGGCGGACGCATCCTCTTCGACAAGGAGCCGAAGATCGATCCGGCGATGGTGATACGCCTGATCCAAACCCAAGCCAAGACCTATAGACTGGACGGCCAGGACAAATTGCGCTTCACCATGAACCTGGAAGACCGCGAGACGCGCTTTCAATCCATCGAAAAATTATTGGCGATGCTGGCGCTGAAAGAGGCGGCGTGAACGGACACGCGCCTATCGAATATCCGGCCCATCGCTTTACAGCGGGCGCTCACGCGCCGAAGATAGGCCGGTCATTCACCCTCGCTTCGCGCTCACCCACGGAGGATGCTCTATGTACATCGCCATGAACCGTTTCAAAATCGTGCCGGGCCTGGAAGAGGACTTCATCCAGGTGTGGAAGCAGCGCGAGAGTTACCTCGACGGCGTGCCCGGCTTCAAATCCTTCAATCTGCTGCAAGGCCCCGGCAACGAGGAATACAGCTTGTTCGCTTCTCATTCAATCTGGGCGTCGGAACAAGACTTCATCAATTGGACTAAATCAGAGGCCTTCCGCAAGGCCCATGCGCAAGCGGGCGGACAGAACAAACACCTCTACCTCGGCCCGCCGCAGTTCGAAGGTTTCACCGCGGTGATTTAAGCCTCGCGCGCTTCGCCGCGGAGTCAGCGAATGATGCTCAAACCGAAACCGAAATGGACGTTGGACTGCGGCTCGCGGCCGTCGCGCGGCCACAAATAGATCTCAGCGGGCTCCATCACGGGATAAGTATAGGCGGCCTCGCCGATCTGGCCGGTGTGAGTGCGCCGCAACACACCGCTCACGCTGATAAGGCGGCCGGTAACGAAATCGGCGGTTTCAAGATAGCTTTGTTTGATGACGAAGAAGCGGCCCGTGGGCGTGGCATTGATATCAGGCCGGAAGGCATTATCCAGCGGATAGCCGAGCACTTCGATCTGGGTGCTCTCTTTCAGATTGCCGCTGCTCAAAATGATGCCGCCCCAAATCACCCGCGCCTCGCGTTGCGTCTCGATCTCCACCGCCGCCCGTTGCGGCGTGAGGCTTTTGTCGACGCCTTGCGCGTCGAACTTCGGGTTGCTGGCACACGCGGCCAACAGCAAAGCCATGACGGCGATGAACGCGGCTTTCGCGGATAGGCGCATATTGAACTCCTTACTTACCACCAATAGGGATAGCGGTGACGGTAATACCAAGGATAATACGGATAGGGCCACCAGGGGTCATCCCAGTACGGCGGCGGCTGATAGGGCGGCGCGGGAGACGGCGGCGGCCACAGATAATAATTTTCGATCGCCACCACGGGGAAGCTGTAGTCGAATTTATCAATCGGCCGTCGCTCCTCCCCCGCTATTTTGCCGACCACGGTGAGCGCGCGCCCTGGGCTATAAACCACGGGGTCGAGAAAACCGTCGTAGCGCGCGAGGAAACGCCCGCTGCTCTGTCCTTCCTCCGCCGGCCGGCCGTTGCTCTGCAGCGGTCTGGCGACCAGCTCCACCCAGCTCCGCCCCGGGCGGTTTTCCACCGCGACGATGGTGCCGCCCCAGCGCACCACGGTACCGAGGTGCTGCTGCACCTGCCCGCGCACCATGTCTTCACTGGGGCTGCCGGCGGGTGCTTCACGTATTTGCGGCGGGATTTGGCTGGCGCAGGCGTTGAGCCAGGCCACCAATATGATTGAATAAAACCCACGCTTCAGCATCGCAAGCTCCGTTCACATCTCACGCCGCCATGGCGCGCCTTCCGCGGCTGACGCGCACCTTCAAAGCACTTGCGCGAATCCGTTACGCCTTTTCAGCCCCTTTTCCGGGAACAAGTTCATCCTCAAAACCGAAGCGGCTCAAATCGCGGATACGGCGCGGATAGAGGATACCGTCGAGGTGATCGCACTCGTGTTGCACCACCCGCGCGTGGAAATCCTTCACCTCGCGCTCGAAGCGCTGGCCGTGCTGATCGAAGCCGCTATAACGCAAATGGGTGTGACGCGGCACCAAACCACGGAGGCCGGGTACGCTGAGACAGCCTTCCCAATCCTCATCCATCGCCTCGGACATGAGCGTGATCTCGGGATTGATGAGCACCGTAGTGGGCACGGGTTCCACCTCCGGGTAGCGCGGATTAGCCTCTACGCCGAAAATCACCAGCCGGAGGTTGACGCCGATCTGCGGCGCGGCCAAACCGGCGCCGTCCAGCGCCGCCATGGTCTCGAACATATCATCGACCAAGCGGTCGAGGCTGGGGGTGTTAAATTCGCCGACGGCCTCCGCCACCCGCAGCAAACGCGGATCGCCCATGCGTAATACTTTCTGTACAGCCATAACCTTCGCGCCCTTTGCCAAGTGTGCGCCGCTCCGGTATCGTTAGACCCCTTCGCCGCGAACAAGATTTCTGACCTTAAAGTATGAATAAAATTCTCGCCGCCTTCTTGCTCTCCGCCCTCATTTCGAGCGCCGCGGCGGATGAGCTCTATAAAGTTGAATTCATCGTTTTTGAGAATCTGGACCCAGCGGCCCAATTCAGCGAGCAATGGCCCGAAAACCCCGGACAACCGGCCGCGGAAAACAATATCGAACTCAGCGCCCAAACCACGCCGCTCAACGCAAGCGCCGCGCCATCTCCGGGGGAAAACCCGTGGCGGCAATTGACGGCGGCGGAGCTGAGCATGGGCGGAGTCTATCAGCGGCTGCGCGCCTCGGCCCGTTACCGGCCGGTGCTGCATATGGGATGGGTGCAGCCGCTAGACAACTCCGATCACACCCTCGGTGTCCACGTCCGCGGCGACGCGATGAGCGCAGTTAACCCCGCAAGCGCTATGCTGGCCAATAGCCCCAGCACGGTGGACGGCACGGTGGCTTTACGCCGCGGCCGCTTCCTGCACACCGACGTCGATCTGGTCTACAGCAAAGCGGCAACACCCGCGGAGAACGCCAGCGTCAACCCGCCCTTGCAAGTACGCATGACCGACTCACGCCGCTTGCGCAACAATGAACTGCACTACTTGGATCACCCCTTATTCGGCGTCATCATCACCGTGAACCCGGTGGAGAGCAACGCCGCCTCAGGCGCGCAATAAAGGCACGACCTGTTCCAGCACCTCGCGCACCCGGTCCATCCCCTGCTTCACCGACAACTCGATATCGTGCATCGTGATCGGGCCCGCGCCGCGGCCCGCGGCCTTGTTGACCACCACCGCGCAAGTGGCGTAATGCAAATCCAATTCACGGGCCAGCGCCGCCTCGGGCATGCCGGTCATGCCGACCACGGTGCAGCCATCGCTGGCCATGCGGTCTATCTCCGCGGCGGTTTCCAAACGCGGGCCTTGGGTGGTGCCGTAGGTGCCGTGATCGACGAAATCCACCTTCGCCACTTGGCAGGCGCGTATCAGTAACTGGCGCAATTCTTCGCTATAGGGTTCGGTGAAGTCGACATGGGTCACATGACTCAAGCCGTCTTCGAAAAAGGTATTGTCGCGCGCCGAGGTGTAATCGATGATTTGATCGGGAATGGCCAGCGTGCCCGGTTCGAGATCATCACTGATGCCGCCCACCGCCGCCACGGCGATGACATTCTTCACCCCGGTATAGTGCAAGGCCCAGATATTGGCGCGATAGTTAATTTTGTGCGGTGGAATGGTGTGGCCGTAGCCGTGACGGGCCAGAAACACCACTTCTTTACCCGACAGCACGCCGTGAGTGAGCGGCCCGGACGGTTCGCCGAAAGGCGTATGCACCACTTCGCGCTTGGTAATATCGAGATTCTTTAGCGTGGTGAGGCCGGTGCCGCCGATGATCGCCAATTCAGTCATATTCATTACATCCTTTGATTTTAAGCATCATTCCTCGGGAACGGCGTAGATTCCCGGCACGTTACGCAAATAACCTTTATAGTCCATGCCGCAGCCGAAGACGTAGCGGTCTTCCACTTCGAGCCCGGTGAACGTAGCGACTAGCCCGCTTTTACGCTCATGCACTTTATCCAGCAACACCGCGGTAAGCACCTCGCGGGCACCGGCCTCGGCACAGGCCTCGCACAAGGCTTTCAGGGTCACGCCCTCATCCAAAATATCGTCGATCAGCAACACCACCCGGTCTTGCAGCGAATAGCTCGGCCGCACAATCCAGTTCAGCTTCCCGCCTTGCATGGCGCCTTGATAGCGAGTGGCATGCAGATAATCGACCTGCAGCGGAAAGTCTAAACGCGGCAACAACTGTCCGGCGGGGATCAAGCCCCCAACCATCACACAGAGTACCAAGGGATTGCTATCGGCGAGCCGCGCGGTGATGTCCGCCGCCATGCGGTCGTAGGCGGCTTCGATATCTTTCTGAGAATAAATACGATCGGCGCGAGCATAGACCTCGCGGATAGTTTGAATATGGCTGTCAGTCATGGATATTATTCTTGCCCGGCAACGGTCCAAGGGCGATTATAGAGGCCGGCGCGGCGTTATTACCAGGCCTTCTTGGTTGTGCGCCGGCTGCGGCCGGCGCTAATCAAGGCGGCTAACAATAAAGACGACAAGCCCGCCCAGCCCAAGGCGCCGCTCCCGCCCTGGGAACAAAATAGGTTACCGCAAACACCGCGTTCAGTAGTATTCAGATCACCGACCAACGATGACACCAAGCCGCCCGGATCTTTAACCACGAAATTTTGCTCGCCGTCGGCATCATTGGGGCCGCCGTCCTGAATGAGGAGTTGCACGCAGTAGTGCCCTTCATTCAGGCCCGGGGCATACGAGGCATCGCCCGCCGCTGGACAAGTACCCAACTCCCCGGCCGCGGAGTAAATCTGATTATTGCTATTAACGGTGTAGTCATGCCAGAAGGCGGTCGTCGTGTATTTACGGTACACCGCGTCCTCGGGGATAGGCGCGGTCTGCGGAATCACTACCAGCACCGACATGCCGGGAACGGTTAGATCATGCACCTCGAAATCATAGTAGCCCCCGGAATTGATTTGCACGTCCGTGGCATTGAGCGCCTGGGTGCCTTCGCCACCGCCATAGCTGGCGATATCTTGCGCGGTCACCAAGGCCCCGTCCCGTCCCGTCGCCATGGAGGTATCACCCAAGCGTAGAGACAAACCCGCGCGAGTCGTCATCAAGTAGAGATCGGCGCGCAAGGTTTGCTGCTGTAAGACGTTGGCGGCCAGCGTGCGCTTATCGTAGTAGTTTTGCACACCGTCATTATCACTGTCGCCATAGCCTTCGTCGGCATCCAGCACGCCGTCGGCATCCGTGTCATTCTCGAGAAAGCTGGGCGCGGTCTGCGCCACTTTCAATTGCAGCTCGGCACGGGTGGTGATGGGAATAAGATTATTATCCGTCACCGCTATCCGCACCTTGTAAAAACCAGGCGGGACCCCGCTGGGATCGAACACATAGGAATTAGCTTGCGAGTCCATCCGGACCAGGTTGTTGTTGGTCAAACTCCATACGTAAGTGTGGAGCTGCCCTTGATTGATGTCGCTCACGTCCGCGGTCACCGTCACCAAGCCGCCGTCGCTGGTGACCATGCGGGTTTGCTTGCCACCCTGTTCCGCCCTGAGCATCACCTTCGCCGGAATGTTTTTCTCCGTGATCGTCACGGTATGCGTGCGAAAATTACCGGCCCGCGCATTCAGCAATTGGCCCATATTCAACACCACGGTCTCATCCGTCGGCTCGTTCAAACCATCCGAGAGCACATGCAGCGTCACCTGGCCGGAGGATTCGCCTACATTAATCTCCATCACAGTAGCATCAGCACCCACAGTGAAATCCGCGCCCAATGTCGCCGGCTGCGTGCCTGGCCTGCTCGACAAAGTGAAAGGGATCCTCACAGGATATTGCGCGGGCTCGCTCAAATCCACCCGCACCGTGGTTGTGTTACCTTCTTGCACCATTTGATCGAGCTGGAAGTTGGCCTTGGGCATCTGCGCCGTGCCGTCTTGAATGATGATGGTGACGCTGCCGGGTGAAGCGACGATATAATCATCGCCCTCGACCAAGGTCAGGGTGACCTCCTCGTCACCTTCCGTTACCTCATCCGCTACGACCGTCAGCGTGCCGCTCAGTAAACTGCTGGCCGCGTTCATCGGAGCGCTGCCAATACTCCAGCTGTAGTCTCTGCTCTCCGTGGCCGTGCCGCTCAACGCGATCACCACGGGCAGGTTTTTATCCGTATCACCCAAACGCCGGATTGAAATATCGGCGGCATTGGTCTGCGCCGCATTGCCCTCCACCAGCACTGACAAGGATGCGCCGATGGTGAGGGTCGGTAATATCTTCACCGTCGCCGCGGCGGAGTCCGTAACGCCGTCATTCACCTTGAAGGTAAAACTATCATTACCGGCGAGACCCGCTGTCGGGATATAGATGAACGCGCCTGTCGTCGAATTGATTTCCACCGCGCCTTTGCTGGGCGGGCCGTCAAGTTTATAGGTGAGCGCATCCCCATCGTCGTCCTGCCCTACGAGCTGGCCTTGAACATTCGCACTGATGGGAAAACGCGCGTCATTGGCCACGGGGACGGCCGCCTCCGCGGATGAGATCATCACCCCCCAAAGGCTGAATAAAAACAGACAGTGAAAAACTAGACTAAGTACGGAAACGCCCCGGCCACGATGCGCGGCCCGCGGACGAGACAGCCGCCCGGCTACGTGGACAAGTTCGGTTTGTGGAGCCCAGGCGGGTGAGATTTGCTTTTCGGTCAGAATGCGCGCTGGCACGGTACCCTCGTCATCAACTGGCTTGGCCGCAGGCGCTTCCCGGTCATGTGCGGTGGCGGATGGCGTGAACCCGCTTACTTCGCCCCGAAGCCTTAAGCATCGGATTAAACGGGCGGATGCACCTATTTTAGGCGCATTCTTCCGCTTAGCATGCCCGAGGGCTATCACCCCAGCGTTAAGCTGAACGATCGTTGTAATTCCGGGGGCTTCCGTGCGGGAGACAGCGCGCCTAACGGCCAAATATGGATGAAAAAACTTAAGCAACGGTAGCATAGGCCCGACCGGATTTCTAGAGCACTTCTAGCATCATCGGCCTGTGCCGCCTTCGCCTTAAAAAGCCAGCAACACCCCCAAGGTCATGAGGTTCACGCTATAGTCGTCGGTCTTCACCAGCCCCAGCGTGGTTCGCTGCCATTCCGCCCGCAGCCACCAGTTTTTGTAGACCCGCAGCTCCGCGCCCACGCCATAAATAAAACTCACGCCGTCATCGTAGATCACGGAGCGATTGGACTGGTCCGGATCATCTACCACCGAGGTCGCGGCGATGGTGGGCTCATAAGTCACCTTAGAATCCCAAAAGAACAAGCCGCCCTTGGCGGACAGCTTCAAGCGCCGCACCGTCCAGGCCGCCAGCGCCTCCACGCTCACCCCGCGCCCCTCGGTCTCGCCCCCCACATTACCCGGTTTCCACACCGAAGGCACATTGCCGGAGGACACGCCTTGAAAACTGGAATAGCCCAAGTACAGGTAAGCCAGCTCCATGCCGATGTGCGGGTTAAATTGATGGCCGGTAAATACTTTATAGCCCAGCGCCGTTGTGTCGGCGCTGCTGCTAATTAATGAGCCATCATCCCAATCGGAACTAACAATATCCAAGCTGCTCATTCCGCCCGCGACCCCGGCATACCAGTCCGGATCGGCCGCCATGACCCCGCCGCTGTTCAACAAGCTGGCAAGGCAAAAAGCGATTAGGGTTTTTATAGATCTGCTAGGTCTGCGCATAAATCCATCACTTATTATTGTTTGCGGCCCGCGGCGCCGCGCCTGGAGCCGCCAGCGGATGCTGCCACGGCCACAGCACATCGGGCGGCGTGGGCGGCAAGCGCGGCAGACTTTGCACCGGCAAGTCGCCGGTTAAGCTTTCTAAAAAGGCCGCGATATCACCCACCTCATCGTCTTTCAAGGTCACATTGAGTTCCACCCGCGCCATCACCCGCACCGCCTCGTTCAAGGTCGAGACGCTGCCGTTGTGAAAATACGGCGCGGTCAGCGCAATATTACGCAGCAGCGGCACGCGCCACATGTATTTCTCGCCGGGGTCGCCACTGAAGCCCACCCGGCCCTTGTCTTCGGTCAAACCGTAAGCCGCATCGTAGGGGCTGCCCAAATAATTGGGAAATAATTCGTAAAAGCCATCACCCATTTTCAAATACGGACCCGGCGCCGGACCGGCCAAATTAACGCCGAAGTGACAGGACATGCAGCCGATGTCGCGAAAGGTATTCAAACCGCGTAACGCCTGCGCGCTCAGCGCCTGCTTATCACCCGTGACGTAGCGATCAAAAGCGCTGTTGGGCGTGCGCAGCGTGCGGATATAACTGGCGAGGGCTTGGGCCACCGCGTCGAGCGATACGGCCGGCTTCGCGGCGAACTCGGCGGCGAATTGGCGGCGGTAGCCGGGGATTTTGTTGATGCGCTCGGCCACCACGGCGGCATCGGGCAGGGCCATCACCGTCTCGTCGAGGAGATGGCCGCGTAATTGTTCTTCCAAACTGCGGGCGCGGCCATCCCAATACAGCACGGTTTGGTAAGCGACATTCCACAGCGTCGGCGCATTGCGCGTCCCCGCTTTGCCCGCGGCGCCTATCGACACCGGGCGGTGATCGCCGCCGCCCGCGCTCAAATCGTGGCAGCTATTGCAAGACAGCGCGCCGTTGAGCGACAGCCGTGTATCGAAATAAAGCTGCCGCCCGAGGGCGATCTTCTGCCCGCTCTGCGGATTCGCGGCGGGCACCGGCACTTCGGCGGGCAGAGGCTGCATCATCTCGAAGGCGAGCGACGCCGAAGAGCACATCACACCGATCACAACCACCACACTTCTCGTCAACGTCATCACACCGCTCGCCCACAACATCGCTTTCAACACTCCTCTACCCTTCACAGCACATCAAAGACCCAAGCGCGATAAGACACTCGCCCTCCGTCCCGCCACGCCGCTGGCACCCCGCGCTCCGCGAATGAACGCGCGCAACCAAGGATTTTTCAGCGGGCGGCTAAAGACGCATCACGCTTATTCACTACACCAAATTCAACTCATCCGGCGGGCTGCACTCCGCCACCGCCTGCAAGGCCTCCTGCCAGATCGGCTCAAGCCGCAGTTTCTCGCGCGGCACCCTGCCCCGTCCGTGCATGCGCGCCAGACGCAACTGAGCGGCGGGGTTGGCCGGCGCGCGTAATTGTTCCAGCAACAGCGGCACCGCCGCCAGCTCGTTGCACACCAGCAGCATATCGCAGCCCGCGTCCAGCGCCGCGCCCGCGCGGCCGAGGATATCACCGGCGGACTGCGCGCCGCTCATGCCCAGATCATCGCTAAAGATCACGCCCTGAAACCCCAGGCGTTTGCGCAACACCTCTTGCAGCCAAAAGCGCGAAAACCCGGCGGGCTTGGGGTCGACGCGAGGATACACCACGTGGGCCGCCATGATCGCCGGTATGCCGTAATTGACCATGCGCTCGAAGGGCAACATATCTTCGGCGGTGATGTCGGCGTAGTCGCGGTTGTCCGTCACCACCACGCGATGCGAGTCCGCCGCCGCGGTGCCATGGCCGGGAAAGTGTTTACCGCAGGCCATCATTCCCCCCATATCCATCCCTATCATATAGGCATGGGCCAGATCGGCGATCACCTCGCCGTCGGAATGAAAGGCGCGGTTGCCGATCACCTCACTGTAGCCGCGATCCAAGTCCAGCACCGGCGCGAAACTCAAATCCACCCCCGCCGCGCGCAGCTCCGCCGCCATCAGCCAGCCCAGCAATTGCGCAAGGTGTTTGGCGTGTTTGCGATCCTTGTCGTATACATGACCCAGCTGGCGCACCGGCGGCAGTTCGACAAAGCCTTTGCGGAAACGCTGCACCCGTCCGCCCTCGTGATCCACCGCCACCAGCAGATGCGGCTCGCGCAAGGCATGAATCTCCGTGGCCAAGGCCGTTAATTGCGCGGCATCGGCGTAGTTGCGGGTGAAGAGAATCACCCCGCCCACTAAGGGATGGCGCAGCATTTCGCGCTCCTCGGCGCTTAAGCCCAAGCCCGATACCCCGATCATCAGCGGTCCCAAGGCCATCTCGCCCTCCTTCGGCTTAGCCTGTTATGCGCGCTTAACGCTCACGGTCGCCGCGCACGTCCAAATGATCCCGCAGCCGGTCCCCCAATAAATTCACCGCCAGCACCACCAGCATTAAGGCCACGCCCGGCGCCAGCACCATATGCGGCGCCATCAACATATAGCGCGTGCCGTCGCGGATCATGCTGCCCCACGAGGCCGTGGGCGGCTGCACCCCGAGACCGAGAAACGACAGCCCCGCCTCGGCGATCACCGCGCCCGCCACCGCGAAGCTGCCCTCGACGATCAGCGGCGCCCACATCAGCGGCATGAGATGCCGCAACACGATGCGCGGCCGCCGCACCCCCAGCGCCACCGCCGCCTGAATATGTTCGCGGTGTTTCAGCGACAAGACCTGCGCCCGCGCCAGCCGCGCGAAGCCCACCCAGCCGACCACGCTGAGGGCGATGACGACATTATTCACCCCCGGCCCCAGCACCCCGGCCAAAGCGATGGCCAACAGGATACCGGGAAAGGCCATGAAGATGTCGATGATGCGCACGATTAAATGATCGACCCAGCCGCCCAGATAGCCGCTCACCGTGCCGATGAAGGCGCCGGTGATAGAGGTCACCATCACCACCGACACGGCGACGATGAACGAGGTCCGCGCCCCCACCACCAGCCGCTCCCACACCGGGCGGCCGAGGTCATCGTAACCCAGCCAGGCCGTGGCGCCCGGCCCTTGCAGGATGCGCGGCAACTCGATGTGATTGGGATCGCCCGCCAGCCACGGCCCCAGCAGCGCGCTCAAACCCCAGGCGATTAAAATCCCCAGCGGCAGCCACAAGCGCATCATGTCCCGCTCCCCAGACGCACGCGCGGATCGAGCCAGGCGTAGAGCAGATCGGTGAGGGTGTTGACCAGCACGTAACTCACGCTGATCAGCAGCACGCAGGCCTGCACCACCGGGTAGTCGCGCCGCTGGATAGATTCGATCGTCAGCTCGCCGAGACCGGGCCAGGAGAACACCATCTCCGTCACCACCGCGCCGCCCAGCAGCACGCCCAGTTGCAGGCCCAGTATCGTCACCACCGGCAGCATGGCGTTGCGCAGGGCGTGATGCCAGATCACCACGCGCTCGGGCATACCCTTGGCGCGCGCGGTGCGCACGAAATCCTCGTGCAACACTTCCAGCAAGGACGCGCGCACCATGCGCGACAACACCGCCGCCAAGGCCGTGCCCAAGGTCAGCGCCGGCAATACCAGCGAACCCAGCTCGCCGCGCCCGCTCACCGGCAACCAGCCCAGCCACACCGAGAAGAACAAAATCAGCAGCGGCCCCAGCCAAAAATTGGGCATGGACACGCCCAGCAACGACACCCCCATGGCGCCGTAATCCCAGCCGCTGTTCTTGCGCACCGCCGCGAGCACGCCGAGAGGAAAGGCGATGAGCACCGCCACGCCCAAGGCCGCCGCCGCCAATTCCGCCGTGGCGGGCATGCGCTCCCACAACAGTTCGGTGATGGGCCGCTTGGAGTGCAGCGAGGTGCCGAGATCCAGCCGCAATAGGCCCTCGAAAAAATGCAGAAACTGCAGCCACAGCGGTTGATTCAAACCCAAGGCTTGACGCAGGGCCTCGCGGTCCGCTGCTTGCGCCGACTCACCCAGCATCACCTCCACCGGATCACCCGGCACCAAATGGATCAGCAAAAACACCAGACAGCTCACGCCGAATAGCACCAGCGCCGCGCTCAGTAATCGGGAAAGAATGAACACGGGCATGCGCGCTGGCTACCTTATTCCGTAATGGTGACCGGCGTGCCCGGCGGCACGCGATCGAATAGCGCGATGATATCGCTGTTACGCATGCGCACGCAGCCGCGCGAACCCGGCACGCCCATAGCGACGTGATCGGGCGTGCCGTGCAGATAAATATAGCGGCGCATGCTGTCGACCGCGCCCAAACGATTGCGGCCGGGCTCGCGGCCGCTCAACCACAGGATGCGCGTGAGTATCCAATCGCGCCCGGGGAAACGTTCGCCCAATTCGCGGCTGTAGATTTCACCCGTGGGGCGGCGGCCGGCGAACACGGTATCGGGCGCGCAGCCGCCGCCGATCTTGGCGCGGATGATATGTTCGCCACGCGGCGTGCACTCACTGCCCGACACCTCGCCCGCGCCGTTCTTGGCGGTGGACACGCGCACATCCATCACCAGCGCGCCGTTTTCCCAATAGCGCAGGCGCTGGTCGCCGATATTGATTTCGATGCGCGTCGATTTATTCATTAGCTACCACTCAACTCCAGTCGCCTCATTCATTACTCGCTCAGCGTCACCCGCCGCCCCGCAGCGGCAGCACCCCGCTCCCGCCGCACCGACACCAGCCCATCATAATTGCCGTCCATGGCCAGCGTATAACCGGTGATATCGCGCCGCGCGACGAAGACTTGATCTTCATACCACAAGGGCACGTAGGGCAGCTCCGCCAATAACTGGGCCTGTAATTCCCGGTAATATTCCGCCTGCAACGGCAGCGCCTCGGCACCCGCCGCCGCCTCGATCAACGCATCCGCCCGCGCGCTGTGAAAACGCCCGCGATTGGCGCCCACGGGCGGCACTTGCTCGCTGTGAAAGGCGTAGTTAAAAATATCGGGGGTTTTGATCCCCACCCACGCCAGACTGAACATCTGAAATTGCCCCGCCTTGATATCGCCGTAAAACGTGCCCCAATCATAGCTGCGCAACTCCACGTCGATACCCGCCTCGGCGAGCTGCTGTTGAATGATGGTGGCGAGACGCAGGCGGAAGGGATCGCTGGAGGTTTTATAGACGAGGTGCGGGCGATGCGTCTCGCCATAGCCCGCTTGTGCCAGCAGCTGTTTAGCCCGCGCCGGGTCGTAACTCAAGTCCGGCAAGGCCGGATTACCCGCCCAATGCTCCGGCGGCAACAGCGCGCTGGCGGGGCGCGCGGCGCCGCCCAACACATAATGAATGATCGCCGCGCGATCCAAACCATGGGCGATGGCCGCGCGCACGGCGTGTTGTCCGGTCAGCGTATCGTTCATATTGAAACCGAGGTAGGCGAAGTTCGAACCCTTGCCGCGCAAGACCTGCAACTCCGGCCGCGCCGCGGCGTAACGGATCAACTCCGGCGGCAGATCGTTCTGCACCATGTCCAACTCGCCGCGCTGGAGCTTGAGGATACGCACCGTGGGTTCGCGCACCTGCAAGAATTCCAAACGCTGATCGTCGCGCAAACGTTGCAACTGCAAACGCCCCGGCTCGGGCCAGGCGATGAATTCGAAGGGCCCGCTGCCCAGTGGCGCTTGATTGAAGGCGCGGCCCGCGGTGAGTCCGGCGCTGGGTAAGATGCCCACCACCAAACGGCCGGGGAATAACACATCCGGCCGCGACAGATGAAAGTCCACGGTCTCATCATCCACCACCGCGATGGATGCAATCATCTCCAAACTGCCGCGATGCGGCGAGGCCGTCCGCGCATCGAGAATACTGTCATAGGTCGCTTTGACATCGCCCGCGCTCAAACGGCCGCCGTCGTGAAAGCGGCGGCCCTCACCTTCGCGCAAATGAAAACGGTAGTGCGTCGCGGACAGGCGTTGCCACTGCGCCAAACCCGGCACAGGCTGCTGCGCGTCGTCGAACTCCACCAATTGCCGGTAGAGCAGACGCGCGATACGCGTGGAGGTGGCATCGGTGACGAAGCGCGGATCGAGCGTCACCGGCGCGCTGCCCAAGCCAAATCGTAAACTCTCACTTTGCTGCGGCGCGCACGCCGCCAGCAGCCACGCCGCCACGACCAGCAAGACGCGCATACGCCATATATTCATGTGCGGATTCGCGAGTTCATTCGCGCGGCCAATCCTTATAGGGATGTTTGACCAAACAGACATTGTAATAACGCGGATCGTGGGACACCTCTTCACCGGCCCAGGCCGGTGTCGCGAAGGTCTCATCCTCAGCTTCCAGCTCGATCTCCGCCACGATCAAACCGGCGTTGTCGCCCTCGAAGACATCGACTTCCCAGGTATGGCCAGCGTGCACCACTTCGTAGCGGGTCTTCTCGATCAAGGGTCCGGCGCACAACTGATCGAGCATTTCCTCGGCCTCGTTTACGGGAATGGGGTAATCGTATTCGCGCCGGCTCACGCCCAAGGTCGCGCTCTTGATATTGAGAAAGGCCTCCCCACCCTGCACCCTCACCCGCACGGACGACCGCCCGCCGCCGCTCAGATAGCCCTGGCGCATGCGCACGCCGGGCGCCGCCTGCGCACGCCATGCCTCACCGCGCACTAAAAATTTCCGTTCAATCTCCGTCGCCATTACCATCCTCGCAAACGCCGCGCATCACGGACACAATGGCGCCCATTGTACACCAGCGCTGGCGCGGACTCGCCGCACGACCACGCAAAAAAATGCCGCACCCGGGGGTGCGGCACGCCGTCAACGCGCGTGCGCTCAAGGCGCGAGAGCGACGACCGGGCAATTGACCGTGGCCACCGCCGGCGCGAGTATCGCGGCCTTGAGCACCGTATCGAGATCACGCACCCCGGGCCAATCGCGGTTGTCATACACATTCACCAGCCAAAGCGGCGAATAAGCCGCATCACCGGGCAAGGTCGATGGCACGTTATGCGTCTGCTTGGAATTGGCCTCGGTGCGGAAACCGGAGGCGGGACCGCCGTTCGGCATATCGGGATTGATATTGAAGGTCACATAGATCGGCGACACCGGCACGATATCCGCTCCCGCCGCGGACAACGCGGCCTCGTCGAAATTAAAATACTTCACCACTTGCCCCCGGTACCAGCCGCGCTGCAAACCCGCGCTCTCGCCTTTTAAGCGTTTGCGCGCCACCGACTTGTCGGGCACGACGGGCATATTGCGCAAGCCGTCGGTCTTTTCCATACGATAACCCGCCTTGCGGATCTCAGCCGCGTCGCTGATCGTGTTCGCCTTATAGGCGCGCGGCACGGTCACCTTCCACACTTGACGGAAATCGTTGTATCCCATCTCGCCCGGCAGATTATCGATGATGTCCAGTTGCCCGGACACCGGCTGGGTTTCCCCCTCGCGGTACAGCACATACAGCGGCGCGGGCGTAGTACTCTGCACATCGAAATTGTAATAACTCACCGACTTGCCATCGGGCGACAAACCCTGGGTGATGAAGGGACCTTGGTCGAAATCCACCGGCATATTCGCACCGGGCAGGCCATTGGCGGCGGTGCGTTGTTGCAAATGCCCCGCCTTCTCGCTGAAACGGTCCACTGCCGCGACGGGCGCCTTGTCGGGGTTATTGAATGACAGCGCGGCGTGCGCGGCGCCGTTCGCCATGGTGAGCAGCAACAGCAGCATCGATCCCGTGCCACCGCGCCACCAAGCACCGCGCCGTAAATCCCTACCGAGCACATTATTCGTTTCCATAATAAATCTCCTTCGCTAAATTGAGTGATTGTTTGTCGCGGCGTGAAGCATTCACGCTCGAAGCACACTCTAGCGATGCCGCGGCGGCAAAATAATTCGTGCCGTTACGTAAGCCGGTTTCGGTAAACGCGTAAGCGCGCCACCTGAAAGTTATTGCGGTTTGTACGTATAGGCGGCAAGGTCCGGCGCTGATAAATTAAGCGCCACGATTCATCATGAGCAAGACCATGATCACGGCCCATCCCAGCAACGCGCGCCCCGACCCCGAACACTTGCTCTACCTCATCGCCGAGGCGACATCGGCGTGCACCGGCGCCGAATTTTTCCAGGCCCTGACGCACCAGCTCGCCATCGCCTTGAATGTGCGTTGCTCGTTTATAACCGAATGCCTGCAACAACCTCCACGCGCCGTGCGCACCCTCGCCTATTGGGATCACAGCCGCTTCCTCGACAATGTGGAATACGAGCTCGCCGGCACGCCGTGCGAAAGAGTCATAGGCACGGGCGGCACCCGCCTCATTCCACGGGGGCTCGGCGCTGTATATCCGTGCGAACAAGGCCTGGCCGAAAGTTACTTCGGCGTGCCGATCTTCGACGCCACCGGCGTCACGGTCATCGGCCACATGGCCTTTCTCGACGACCGGCCCATGACCGACGATCGCATCGCTCACGCCGTATTCAAAATCTTCGCGGCGCGTGCGGGAGCGGAATTGCAACGCCGCCGCGTCGAGGACGCCTTGCGCGCCAGCGAAGAGAAATACCGTCTGCTGGTGGAACATCAAAGCGATATGGTGGTACAACTGGATGCGGCGGGCCGGCTGGTATTCGCCAGCCCTTCTTTTCACGACACCTTCGGCGTCACCGCCATCGATGGCATGTTCATCGCTACCGTTCATGACGAAGACCGCGACGCCGGCTTGGCGGCATTACAGTCCCTGTTACGGCCGCCCCATGCCTGCGCCTTCGAGTGCCGCGCCCACACCCGCCGCGGCCGGGCGTGGCTGAGCTGGTCGCTCAACGCGGTGTGCGGCGCGGCGGGCACGATAACTGAAGTGGTCGGGGTGGGGCGCGATGTCACGCAGCGCCGCCGCGCGGAAGAACAGACGCGGCAAAACCTGCAGGAGCTGGCCCACGCCGCCCGTTTGAGCTCCTTGGGTGAAATGGCCTCGGCGCTCGCCCATGAACTCAATCAACCGCTGACCGCCATTCTCACCTTTAGCCAAGCCTGCCAGCGGCAGCTTGGCAAGCACGCGGAAAACAGCGAATTCAAGCATGCGCTGGAACGTGTTGTCGCCAACGCGCAACGCGCGGGCGATATCATTAAGCATATGCGCGGTTTCGTGCGTAAGACGCCGGTACAGCGCAGCGTGGCGGATATTCATCACTTGGTCACGGCGGTGATGCAATTGGTCGAACCCGAACTCCGTGAACACGGCGTCAGCATACAATGCGCATTCAGCAGCTCGCTGCCGAGCGTCGTCGTCGATCCCATCCAGATTCAGCAGGTCATCGTCAACCTCATCCGCAACAGCGTGGAAGCCCTTGCCGGTAACGGCGCGGCGCGGCGCGTCATCCACATCGAGACCGGGACTGACGGCGCTGAGGCAGTGGCGCTCACCGTGCGTGACACCGGGCCGGGTCTGGCGCCGCAGATCGCGGCACGGTTATTCGAACCCTTTGTCAGCAGCAAAGCGGAAGGCCTCGGCATCGGCCTCAGCATCTGCCGCTCGATTATCGAAAGTCACGGCGGCCGCCTTGACGCGCTCGCGCAAAACGACGGCGCCGCCTTTCGTTTGCGCTTGCCTTTAGGGAGGCTCTGAATAATGCCATCCTGGCATTTTCAGGGCACGAAAAGCGAAACGTGGGATTTTCGCTTTTCCTCATTTTCAATGGCGTTCCGCCATGGAAAATGGCGGCGCGTCCTTGCGCCGCACGGAACCTCTAATAAATCAGAGGTTCATTAGCATGAAAGCCGCAGCGGTGAAATACCGGCCCACGGTCTTCGTCGTCGATGATGAAACCGATATCCATGCCGCGCTTGCCATGCTGATAAAGTCCATCGGCCTTGAGGTCGAGGCCTATGCTTCGCCACACGCCTTTTTAGAGCGATACCGCAGCGAGCGGCCTGGCTGCCTCGTACTCGACGTGCGCATGCCGGGCATGAGTGGCCCCGAATTGCAGGAACGGCTCAGCGCCCTGGAAGACAGCCCGCCCATCATCATGATCTCCGGTCACGGCGAAATCCCCATGGCGGTAAAAGCGCTGCAGGACGGCGCCCTCGATTTTTTACAAAAGCCCTTCAGCGATCAGGTGCTGCTCGATCGTATCCAACAGGCGATCGTGCTCGATGCGGCGCGGCGGCGCGACAATGAAGAACGGCGTGAACTGCGGCGCCGCTACCATACGCTGACGCCGCGCGAACGCGAGGTAGTGCAAGGCGTGGTCGCAGGCCTAATCAATAAAGTCATCGCCACGCAATTAAACGTAAGCACCCGGACGGTGGAAATCCACCGTGCCCATGCAATGGAAAAAATGCAAGCCCCCTCCCTCTCCAGCCTAGTGCGCATGTTGGCGGTGTTAAATCCACCTAACGCGCGCTAGACTGCAGATAGCGGCGGCGTCACCATGACGCCGTTGGATCAAGCCGACGGAGGAGGATGCTCATGAAAGCCATAGTCATGACCGCGCCCGGCGCGGTGGACGTGCTCAAATTACGCGAACTGCCGCCGCCGGTCATAAGCGGCGGACACGATCTATTGGTGCGGCTCAAGGCCGCCGGCGTCAACCCGCTGGACACCAAGCTGCGCGCGCGCGGCACCTATTTTCCCGAACGCATGCCCGCCATTCTCGGCTGCGACGGCGCCGGCGTGGTCGAAGCCGTCGGCCCCGAGGTGCAGCGTTTCAAACCCGGTGACGCCGTGTATTTCTGCAACGGCGGCATTGGCGCGCACCCGGGCACCTACGCTGACTACGTCACCATCGACGAACGTCTCGCCGCTCCTAAACCCCGCCTGCTCAGTTTCGCCGAAGCCGCGGCGGCGCCGCTGGTGCTCATCACCGCCTGGGAAGCCTTGCATGACCGCGCCCGGCTCAAAGAAGATCACAGCGTTTTAATTCACGCCGGCGCAGGTGGCGTGGGCCATGTGGCGATCCAATTGGCGCGGCTGCAAGGCGCCCATATCTGCACCACCGTCTCTGACGCGGCCAAAGAAGACTTCGTGCGCGAACTCGGCGCCGACTTGGTCATCAACTACCGAAAAACGGACTTCGTCACCGCGGCGAAAGAATGGAGCGGCGGCCACGGCGTGGACATCGCCTTGGACACCGTGGGCGGCGCCACATTCACCAACAGCGTGAACGCTGTGCGCTATTACGGTGATATCGTCACCCTGCTGCAACCCGGCGCCGACATGAATTGGAAAGAGGCGCGCCTGCGCAATCTGCGCATCAGCTTCGAACTGATGCTCACCCCCATGGTCTATGGTCTTATGAACGCGCAACAGCATCACGCCGAAATCTTGCGGCGCTGCGCCGCGCTATTCGATGCGGGCAAACTGCGTATTCATTTGAGTCATACCCTGCCCTTGGAGCAAGCGGCGGAGGCACATCAACTCATCGAGAGCGGCGGCATGACCGGCAAGATCGCCCTCAGCATCGCCGATTAAAGGCGAACAGGAATAGCATGATCACCCAGCACGTGCGCTATGTTTTTGTTTATGGCTCCCTGCTCAGCGGCAGCGGCAACCGCCGTTTTGACGCCTGGCTGCGCGGCGCCACCTACCCCGTGTCAGAGGGATATATCCACGCGCGGCTCTACAACCTCGGCACCTATCCCGCCGCGGTGGTCAGCAGCGAACGGCACGACAAAGTCTATGGCACGGTGCTGCGTTTACGCCGCCCCGATACGCTTACCCGCCTCGACCGCTATGAAGTCTACCGCCCCGACGCCCATCACCACAGTGATTTCATCCGCCGTCTCACTCAGATAACTCTGTTGCCGACACGGCAGCAATTCACGGCTTGGGTGTATCTCTACAACGCCACGGTCGGCGGCCGGCCACGTATCCGCCATGGGAACTATTTGACCTTTCTTGCGACTCAACGGCGTTGAGAACGTCGCGTAGAAACGGGCTGCTTCAGTCAAGCGTCCCCGTGGCTGGCGGAAAAGAATGAAAGGCCCTTCTCTCCCCTCCTCGGAAAGGAGGGGGTAACCGCATCTTCCCCCTCTTCTCCGAGGAGGGGATGCCGGTCACCTACAGGCCGGACTCGCGTCACGATAACCGCATTTCTCCCCTCCTCTCCGAGGAGGGGGATGCCGGTCACCTACAGGCCGGACTCGCGTCACGATAACCGCATTTCTCCCCTCCTCTCCGAGGAGGGGTGCCCCGCAGGGGCGGG
Source organism: uncultured Gammaproteobacteria bacterium (assembly GCA_947259075.1). GTDB lineage: Bacteria > Pseudomonadota > Gammaproteobacteria > DRLM01 > DRLM01 > CAKKSB01. The sequence goes on from CAMYKQ010000059.1 coordinate 104,756, forward strand.
GTGGTGCGGACGCTGGCAGTGGCGATCAAGCTCACTGTCACCAGGCAAAACATACAACGCGCCCGTGTTAACGAAACCAAAAACCGCGTCATTTTTTCTCGAACAGCGCGATACACTCGACATGCGTCGTGTGGGGGAACATGTCCATCACCCCCGCTTTGCGCAAACGATAGCCATGCTGCCGCACCAGCTCCGCCGCATCGCGGGCGAAGGTGGCGGGATTGCAACTCACGTAGACGATGCGGCGCGCGCCCAGACCAGCGACACGCCGCACCACTTCGAGCGCGCCGGTGCGCGGCGGATCAAGCAGGATTTTATCGAAGCCCGGCACCGCCCAGGGCCACATCGAGGTTTCGTCACTGAGATCGGCGGCGTGAAATTCGGCGTTGACGATGCCGTTGCGGTTCGCATTGCCGCGCGCGCGCGCCACCAGTTGCGCGTCGCCTTCCACGCCCACCACCGCGGCGGCGCGCCGGGCGATGGGCAAGGTGAAATTGCCGATACCACAAAACAGATCGAGCACGCGTTCATCGCCGCGCAAATCGAGTAACTCCAGCGCGCGGCGCGCCATCGCGGCATTGATGTCGCCGTTGACTTGAGTGAAGTCGGTGGGCAGAAATTCCAGCTCCACGTCGAACTCGCTCAGGCGATAAGTCAAGCGCGGGTCACTGGGCCACAAGGGCGCGACGCTGTCCGGCCCGGCCGCTTGCAGATAAATATAAAACCCGTGAGTTTCACCGAAGGCGCGCAGCGCGGCGAGGTCGTGTTCACTCAAGGGATCGAGATGACGGAATACCAAGCCAATCTTCTCGTCGCCCGCCGCCACTTCCACTTGCGGTATGCGCTGGTAGGCATCGAGGCCCCGTAATAACTCGCGCAAGGCCAGCAGCTGATGCCCGACCTTGGGATGCAAGACCTCGCACTGACTCAAGTCGGCGAGATAAGCGCTGCGTTTTTCACGGAAGCCCACGAACATCGCCTGCTTCTTTTCGACGTACTTCGCGCCCAGCCGCGCGCGGCGGCGATAACCCCAGTGCGGCCCGGTGAGCGGCGGCATGACTTCCTCGGGCGTGACATCACCGAGATGACGCAGACCGTCGAGCAAGACCCGTTCCTTCATTTGTATCTGCGATTCGGCGCGCAGGTGTTGCAGACTGCAACCGCCGCAGAGACTGGAGTGCGCGCAGCGCGGCGTGACGCGCTCGGGCGAAGGGTCGATGACCTCGGTCATCACCGCTTCGTCGTAACGCTTGTGCTGTTTCACGTAAATGAACATCACCTCCTCGCCTGGCAAGGCGCCCTCGACGAAGACAGCCTTGCCATCAAGGTGGGCGACGCCACGGCCATCGTGGGTGAGTGAATCGATGCGGGCACGAACGGCTTCAGCGGGCACGGGTTTACGGTTACGACGCGACATAGGGCTTACCAAAAAAGGAAAAGAACAAAGAGATAATCGACAATTAAGGCATGGACGGCGAGAGCGGCGCCTCGGGCCAAGCGGCGAGAAACTCCCGCAAGTGCGCCCGCCCGTCGCTGGCTAAATGGCCGCGCACCAGCGCGCACTCGCGCTGATAGGTCTCGCGGCTGAGATGGCCGCGCATCAGTTCGAAACGCAGATACACCAGATAGGTGTTGAGCACATCGGTCTCGCAGTAATCGCGAATGCCGGCGATGTCACCAGCGAGATAACTGTCCCACACCTTGGCGCCGCTCATGCCCATCTTGCCGGGGAAGCCCAGCAGGGTGGCGATTTGATCCAGCGGCGCATTGGCGCGCGCCTGATAGCCGGCCAGCACGTCCATCAAATCGATATGGCGCCAGTGAAAGCGGCCGAGATAATTACTCCATTTGAATTCGCGGTCGCTGTCGCCCACGTCCCAATAACGCGGCGCCGAAACGCCATGGCGCAGGGCGCGGTAATGCAGCACCGGCAGGTCGAAACCGCTGCCATTCCACGACACCAGCGTCGGCACGTATTTGTCCAAGCCATCGAAGAAGCGTTGAATGATCTCCTGCTCCGGCGCATCGATCTCGCCCAAGGACCACACCTTGAACCCCTCACCGCTGCGCAACACCGCCGAGATCGCCGCCACCTTGTGCAGGTGCAGCCGCAGGAAATCAGAATCGCCGGTCTCCTGCCGCCGCATATGATGCATCACATCCGCGACCTCTTTGTCCGATAGACCGTCGAGATCATAAAGACGGCGGCCGCCCTCCACGTCGGGGATGGTTTCGATGTCGAAGACTAATACGTTCATGTTGTACTCCATGCCTCAAGACACTGCGTTATTCAAACCGGCCCGGCGCAAGGAGACGCCGCCATGTTCAATGACCGAAACTCATTGAACATGAAGAAAAGCGAGAACCGCGTTTTTCACTTTTCATGCCCTGAAAATACCAGGATGGAATTATTCAGCGCTCACCTAAGCGCGATGCCTACGGGAAAGATATTCATACTCTTTCGCCAAGTATTATTCCGAGCGGGAAGGCGCAACCACCCCGTCCGCTACGCGTCCACCCCTCCTTAAAAAGGAGGGGAGATAATATTTTTACCTTGCACCTCACGCCAGCTCGGAGCGTCACGCCAGCTCGGAGCGTCACGCCAGCTCGGAGCGTCACGCCAGCTCAGAGCGTCACGCCAGCTCAGAGCGACGATGCTGCGTATATCTTTCTCCCCTCCTCCCTTAACGGGAGGAGGGGTGCCCGCAGGGCGGGGTGGTGGGTCGCGCCGATCGCGGTGCCCTTTCCGCAAGCTAAAACCTA
>CAMYKQ010000060.1 GCA_947259075.1 uncultured Gammaproteobacteria bacterium
GGCGCGCGGCCGGGGCCGTGACCGCGACGGGCTCACTCGCGGCGCGCGGGACCGGCGCGGCCGCTGCGATCACCTGCTCGGCCTTCACAACTTGCTTTCGCGGCACCGCTGGGGGCGGAGCAGATGGCGCGGGCGCCGCGCGGACCGTCTCACTGACGCTTGTTTTATTAGCGGTACGCGTGGGCGCCGCCGCGGCTTCATCGCTCACCACGGACGGCGGCGCCGGCTCGGGGGTTGGCGCGGCGGGTTTTGCTTGTGCGACGGGCGGTGCGGCTTCCGGCGCGGGGGACGCATTGACGGCAACGATATCGACGGTGGCATCCGTCCGCGGCGGCACGGGATCCGTTTCCGCTGGCGCCGCGACTTCGCCGGGGGACTCATTCATCGCCGTTGCGGCCACCGGGTTTTCGCCGGGGATCACCGCCACGGGTGAAGGCGTCTGGGCGAGCCGCCGACTCTCACCCACCGGCCACAGCCACACCAGGCTGGCGGCCAAGGCCAGCACCGCCGCCACTCCAAGCAGCGGCCGCGATACAAAAGACGCGGTGGCAAAACGCCGCGCCAGTGGCACACGCTTGTCCGGCAAAGGCGGCGATGAGAGGGGTGGCGCCGGTTCGGCCTTGGGCGCTGGCGCAGCTGATGGGCGGACGCGGGGCGGCGCGGCGGCAGGGGGCGGCGTCAACGTTTCGCGCGGCGCAGACGGCAGCGGTGCAATCAGCGCGCCCTGCGGTGAAGACACCGCCTGCGGCCGCGGAGCGGCGGGCTGAACCGCCTCGGCCTGCTCCCGCTCAAGGGTGCCGAGATGCAAGGCAGCCGCGTCCCACTCATCGGCGGCATTGGGGTCCATGCCGAGCTCTTCGGCCCATTCCGTGTACACCTGCGTCACCGCATCCTCGTCCAAGGCATGCCGTTCTTCGAGACAGCCGAAGAGCAGCAAGCGATCGCACAGCGCGTTAATCCGCCGGGGAATGCCGCGGCTGAAACAATGCACCAGCCCGAGCGCCTCGCCGCTGAGGCTGGGATCACCATGCCAACCGGCCTGACGCAGGCGGTGGCCAATGTAACCGCGCGTCTCCTCCGGCGTGAGCGGATGCAGATGATGGGCGGCGATCACCCGCTGCTGCAATTGCTCCATCGCGGACTGCGCCAGCAGATCGCGCAAAGGCGGCTGACCAAGCAAGATGCATTGCAGCATGGCGTGCGCGCCGTGCTGCAAATTAGAGAGCATGCGCAGCTCTTCGAAGGAACTGGGCGGCAGATTGTGCGCCTCGTCCACCACCAGCAGCACCCGCTGACCTTTTTGCGCACGGCCCAAGAAAAAACCGTGCAGGCGGGCGATCAAATCGGATTTGGCGCCGTGATGTTCGAGATGGAAGGCGCTGGCGATGGCGCGCAGCAAATCGTCGGCCTGCAATTGCGTGGTGACCAGTTCGCCCACGACCATTTCGTGCTTGGACAACTCACCCAGCAGGATACGCACCAGCGTGCTCTTGCCGGTACCCGCGCCGCCGGTGACGACGATGAAGCCTTCGCCTTGATATAAACCATAACGCAGATAGGCCAGCGCGCTTTTATGCGTCGCGCTGGTAAAAAAGAAACGGGGATCGGGACTGAGACAAAACGGCTTTGCCCGCAGCCCGTAAAACTTTTCATACATGGGCGACCTCGCTAAAGCACAGTAAGGCCGGCTGATGTTTCGCCGTAAATTTAAAAAAATCTCGCGGGAAGAAGACCGGACGCTACGCGCTCATGGGACCGATAACCTCAGCGGGTTGCGCGCGCCTCGCAGGTTCAACCGCACTCCCGCGACTGAAGACGGTAACAAAACCCGCGCGATTACGCCGTAGTATACGCACTATTGACCCAAGCTGCACCCAAGCCCCGGCGCGAAGCGGTGAATGCAATCGCGTCTTCATCCCGTGCTGGTATACACTCGAAGCACCGGTTCCTACTTTTCTCAAGCAGCATGACGGACGACGGCAAAATTCGCCTCGACAAATGGCTTTGGGCGGCGCGCTTTTTCAAGACCCGCGCGCTCGCGGCCGAGGCCATCAATGGCGGTAAAATCCATCTCAACGCCGTGCGCGCCAAACCCGCGCACGCCGTGAAACCCGGCGATGAACTGCGTATCCGCAAAGGCCCTTTTGAGTTCATGGTGTCCGTCACCGCCGTGGCGCGCATCCGCGGCCCCGCTAGCGCAGCGGCCATGCTCTACGAGGAAACGCCGCAAAGCATCGCGGCGCGAGAACGGCTCGCGGAACAGCACCGGCTGCTGGCGGCGGCGGGCCCGCAAAGCAGCGAACGCCCCACCAAACGTCAACGCCGGCAAATCACGCGGTTCACCGGGCGAGGAGGCTAAGCGTCCCAGACAAATTCATTTGCTTTTTTTAAGCTCGCCGCCCGCCACCGCGCCGTCCAACAGTTCAAGCACGGCCTTGCGCTTACGCGGAGTGAGGCCGCGATATATTTCCAATAGGCGTTTTTCATCGGAACTCAAACGCGCGCCGGCTTCGCCATACGCCGGCCGCTCCTCGCGCGCGCCGGGTAAATAACGCATCTCCCCGCGGCCGGTGGCGAGCCACTCGAAGCGCACATCCAGCACCGCGGCGACGTGCGCGAGGTGCTCGACCTTGGGATGCGTGCCCCCTTCGGTCTCCCACTGAATACAGGCACTGGGGTGCACGCCCACCCGCCGCGCCAATTCAGACTTGGTCATGGCCGCCGCCTCACGCGCCAATGTAATACGCTCTCCGATTTGCATCCTATTCACCCGTAAAAATACGGCTCTGATTATTCGTAGCGGCCACGCACTTGCAATATAAGTATTGCTGTGTTGACATTTATTTATCGTTTCTTATAATTAATGGCGGCGCATGCTATAGGCAGTCAACGGCAACGCCGGCAACCCGCACCGCATACAGAAAGGACTGACATGCGCATCATCACCTGCAAACCCGGCCATTCCGTCGAGATTAAACTGAAAGCGAACACGGCGCCGAATCTAACCGCGCATCAGCTATTCATGCACGAGACCATCGAGATCTTCATCGGCCGGGTAAAAGAACAGGAGATAAAACTCGCGGTGATCGCGCCCCGTCAATTCACGGTGCTGCATAACCAACATTGGTGCTGAACGAAAACGAAAAACCGGATGGGAACGGCGGCACCCGAGAACCGCCGAAGCGAGGGAGGAAACTCAATGCGCGGCCCAAAAGCCGCGCATTCTTTCATAAAAACAGCAGCGCGGTGAAAAACCGCGGCATAAACCCGTAGGTCTTAGCCCTTCGCCTCCGTGCGAGACTGCTGTAAACCGTCTTTCAAGGTAAGAAACAACATGGCGTTGGATTGGGCATTCTCAGGATTAAGCTGGATGCCGACGCGAAAATTTTGGTAGGTGCGCATGCTGACGCCGACCCGGTCGGATCGCACGCACCACATCACCGTGCCATCCAAATCCGCGCGCCAGCCCTCCGCCGTGTAGCGCACTTTCACTTGCGCGCCGCGCTCCAGCGACGAGGGCACATCCAGACCAATGCCCGATACACACACATCGTTGGCGCGAATGTAATGATATTCGCGTTCGCCATCGACTAAATGAAACGCGCCGCCAGTGAAATATTTTGGTATGGGTAAGCGCGCGTTTGAACGGCTGTCAGTGAACATGTCTACATCCCTCCTTGCGTCTAGCAAGCTCCATCACTATAACTCATGTGCCAGAATGTTGGCGCATATTTAAAGGTACGGAGACAAATGCAAGGGCAGTGCCAGCACACTCGCGGCCCGCCATCAGCCCGCACGCAAACCGGGGCCGGCTCGCGTTTTCTTTACTTCTCCAGCCGTGAGGGCGGTGATCCGGGCGGCAGCAGGCTATCGCCGTATTTGGCGCGCCGCGCATGCTCGTAAAGCTTGGCGTATTTCAAAAACACATAAAAGGCGCTCGCCACCGCGGCGATGAATCCAGCCCAGCCATTGAGAAAATTACGCTTGAAGAAATAAATGCGCAAAAAAAACAGCGGCGGATAAAACACCATGACCCAAGGGTTGGCGCTGCGCCCTTGCGCCACTTTATCAGCCACCAAACCCGTGGAATAGGCGTTCACCTTATCCACTTTCTCGTGCACGCTGACTTCACCGTAGTGATAAAACGGCGCGTGCAGCTGGCGCAGCGTGCCAATCACCTTGGGCGCGGCGTGAATCGGCATATCACTCATGCGGCCCTTGGTTTTGTCGAAGAAGCGCAGAAAATAATTCATGCGGCTGCGGGCGTCGGCCATGCGCCAGAACATCTGTTCTTGACGCGGCAGTTCATAACCGTCCGCCTGCGGCCCCTCGCGCAACACTAACTGCACATGGCGTTGCAATTCGGGCGAGAGCGCCTCATCGGCATCCAATAGCAACACCCAGCGGTGACTGGTCTTATCCAAGGCCATCTGTTTCTGCTTGCCGTAACCGAGAAAAGCGTGCTGAAAAATATGGCAGCCGTACTCGCGGGCGATATCCAGGCTGGCGTCGGTGCTGAACGAATCCAGCAACACGATCTCATCGGCCCATTTGACGCTTTCCAGACAGGCACGCAGGGTACGCGCATTATTAAAGGTGGTAATGAACACCGAAAGCTTTTCCATGGCGGGACCGTAGCGTGTTTTGAAAGAAGGCGCCAGTTTAACATCGCTGGCGCGCGGCCGAGCGGACTTTACGCGCGGAGCTCAACAAGCTTGCTACAATCCACGCGTGAATCACTCGAGCACACACACGCCGCGCGCCGCGCTTTGGTGGGGCCGCTTCGACCCCGACTATTCGCGCAACCGTATTCTGCGCCAATGCTTCACCGCGCTGGGCTGGCGGGTCGAGGATTTCCAACCACGCCTCTCGGCCCTCGCCGGTCTCGAGGCCCGCGCACGCATCAACATCCGCCCCGCGCTGGTGTGGGTGCCGTGCTTCCGCCAGCGCGACATCAGCGCCGCCGCGCGCTGGGCGCGCCGCCACGGCGTGCCGCTAATCTTCGATCCGCTGATCAGCGCCTACGATAAACAGGTTTTCGAGCGCGGCAAATTCACCGCGCACAGCGGCGCGGCGCGGCGCCTGCTCAAGGCGGAGCGGCGGCAGTTTGCCCTGGCCGATGCCTTGATCGCCGATACCGCCGCGCACGCAGCGTTTTTCCACGACACCCTGGGCGTGCCCGGCGAGAAAATTCACATCATTCCGGTGGGCGCGGAAGAAGGTCTGTTCACTCCGCAACCCTGGCCCGCGGAAAACAAAGCGCTGGAGGTCTTGTTCTTCGGCAGCTTCATCGCCCTGCAAGGACCCGAGATCATCATTGAGGCGGCACGCCGCTATCAAGGCCCGCCGCTGCGCTGGTGCCTGTTAGGAAATGGCCCCTTGCGCGCCCAGTGCGAAGAGCGGGCGCGCGGACTCGCGCAGGTGCACTTCGAAGATTGGCTGCCGTATGAGGCGCTCCCGGCGCGCATCCAACAGGCCCAGCTCGTGCTCGGCATCTTCGGCGGCACGCCCAAGGCGCAACGGGTCATTCCCAATAAGGTCTATCAAGCCTTGGCTTGCGCGCGGCCGGTGGTCACCCTAAAAAGCGCGGCCTATCCGCCCGCCCTGCTGACGCAGACCGACAGCGGCCTGCATTGGGTGGCGGCCGCCGACGCCCAAGCCCTCGCCGATCAAGTAGCGGCACTGGCGCGGCGGCACACGGCGCTGGAAGAGAGCGGCAAGCAGGCGCGGCTCAGCTTTGAAAATAATTTTTCCCAAGCCGCCATCCGCGCCCGGCTCGCGGCGCTCATCGATACGCTCACTCCGGCACGCGGATGATGCCGATACCGAAGCCGCATTGCTGGGGATTGGCGACGAATTCCTCGGTCACCGCCTCCTGCTTGATACGCTGCCAGAAGGGATAGACCTGATTGGTCGGCAGCGGCTGTTTTTCGACGATATCGTGAAAGGCGATGATGCCGCCGGGCCGCACCAAGTGATGATAGTCGCGGTAATCCTTTTCCACGCCGGCCTCGGTGTGATCGCCGTCGATGAACAGCAAGTCCACCTGTTCGCCCGCCAGCTCCGCCTCCACCCGCCGGCGAAAAGCGGCGTCATGTGAATTACCGGAAAGCAGGGTCACCTTGCACGAGGAATTCGGCGGCGGCAGGGCCTCCAGCAATGCGCGCTGATGACTCATGTCCTGCAGATCGCAGCTAATGACCCGCTGCGAGGCGAGACTGGACCAGATCAGCAGCGTGCCGCCGCGCGCCGTGCCGATCTCCAAAATAGTACGCGGCTTGAGCGCCGCCGCGGCGCGGGCCAGCGCGGTGATCTCGGCGGGGACCTGCAAGGTTTTAATCAAATAATAACCGCCGCCGCCGAAGTTCATCGCCCAGTCCACGGTCTCTTCCAAACTGCGCGGCTGGGCGTGATATTCCTGCAGACGCCGCAAGGCCACGCCGCGGTTATAGGGCGCGCGCAGGGTGCGGCTGATTCTTTTCAATGTCGTTTGCATACTGGATGCTTCCTCGCTGTATTCGGACCGGGATTAAACCGGTGTCAATTCTGTTGCCGCCCCGCCGCCAAAACGAAGGGAACGCGGCTTAGGCGCGGCGGCCGCTCAGCCACTCGTGGCTGAGCGCGCGTCACTCACCGCCGCCGCCCGCTGAACCGCGGCGGCACTCGCATCCGCCCGCCCGGGGCGGGCCGTGACGTCGGCGCAGGCGGCACAGTATAACGCGGCGGGCAGCCACAACAGCACCGCCATCAGCAACGAATAGGCCGGCACATGGGTATTCAAGGGAAACAGCAAGGCCAGCAAGACCAGCGCCCAAGGCAGGGCCATACGCCGCGCGGGCCACGGCGCCTGCCACCAGCGTAAAAGTAACAAGATCATCGCCACCGCCAAACCCGCCAGTCCCACGCTGCCGGTCTCGGCGGCCACCTCCAGCCATAGATGGTGTGAGTGCAGCGCGCCGGTGCCGTCGTTGATATGCACGAAGGGATCACCGGGCTGGGCGTACTCGGGATAGGCGTAACGGAAACCGTGCACCCCCACGCCGGTCACGGGATGATCGGCGTACATCGCCAGCGCCACTTGCCAGATGGGCAGACGCAGTGAGATGGCGGTATCAATGGACTCGGCATCACCTTTCAACACCAGCAAAGACGTGTCCATGCGCGCGGTGAAGGGCGGATACAAGACATAAGCCGCCAGCACCACCGCCAGGCCGCCCGCCAGCCCGGCCCCGGCCCAGCGCCAAGCCTTGAGCGGCCGTTCGCGCACATAGAGCAGAAAATAGCCGCAGAAAACCACGAACAACATAATCCACGCCGCGCGGCTGCCCGCGAGCAACACCGCCACCAGCACCGTCAGCGCGGCGGCGGCCTGCGCCCAGCGCGGCCAATGCAGCCGCGCGAACTCCAGCAATAGCGGCGAGAGCACCGCCAGCACATAACCGAAACGTTTACTGTCTTCACCGAACAGGGCATTCAAACGCCCGGGGAGATAGTCGTAACCAAACAAATCGCGGTGAAAGAGCAACTGCACCAGCGCGTCGAACAGCCAAAACAGCAAAAGGGCGGCGCTGAGACGCAACAAGCGTTCGCGGGCGGGCGCCGCGGCCATCACCTGCAACACAAATAATCCGGCCAGATAAAAGCGCACATAACTCAAGACGCCCAGCAGAGTTTTATCCAGATGCACCGCCGCGGGAATGGACAGCAGCATCGGCAGCCACAGCAACACGAACAACAGGGTGAACACGCGCCCGCCGCCGGACCACGCGAGCGCCCGCCCCTGCTTGACCAAGGCCCGCGCGCCCAAGAGCGCCATGATTAAAATAGGCAGCTCGACGGAACGGGCGAAGGGCAAGGCCAATAGCGCCGACCAAATCAATAGCACCGGCCACCATTCACGCAGACCGCCGCCGGCGGCGGTTTGAAGCGGCGCCGCGCCTTTCATGCTTGCGTCACTCGCACATCCGCGCCAGCGGGCATCACCAGGGTTTCATACACCCGCAACGTCTCTTCCAACATGCGCTGCAGGGAAAAATCCGCGTGCTGCTCCACGAGCGGTTTCTGTTTGAGAAAGGCGGCAACCTTGGCGGCAAGCTCGTCCATCTGACCGAGGGGCACCCGCCCTTCAGGGAAGAGGTTAGTCAATATTTCACCGACGCCGCCGTGATCGTAGCCGGCGACCGGCACCCCCAGGCTGAGGGCCTCCAGCACCGTGCGCCCGAAAGACTCCGGCTGCGTCGACAGCGACAGCACCACATTTGACACCGCGAAGATCTCGCGCAGATCGGCGCGGTAGCCGGTGAAAATAATATTCTCCAAACCCGCCTGGCGCGCGCGCTCTTTGATCTCCTCGGCGTAGGCCTTGCGCCGCGGGTCTTCACCGCCCACCACCAAACCCCACACCGGCAGCGGTTCATCGCGCAAGCGCTGCATCAAGCCGAGGAAATCTTCGTGGCCCTTGAGCCGGGTGAGGCGGCCGGGCAGGGTCACCACCACGGCATCGATCAATTGCGGATACTGCGCGTACCATTTGCGCAGCCAGTCGGGATTGGGGCGGTAGGCGTAGGGATAATGACGGCGATCGACGCCACGGGGAATCACCTCGATGCGCGCCGCCTCCACGCCGGGGTAATTTTTCAGCACATACTCCTTCACCGTGCGCGACACCGCGATGACGCGTTCGCCGCGGGTCATGATGGCGCTGTAACGGCCCACCGAATACAGGCCATGCACGGTGGTGACGAAGTGCGGCCGCGCGGCCGGCTTCATGCCGCGCCAGGCGAGATAAGCGATCCACGCCGGCAGGCGCGAGCGCGCGTGCAAGACGTCTACCTTGTGCTGGCGCAACAAGGCGCGCAGCTTGAAAATGTAACGCAAGCTCAGCGGCGACTTGGCGCCGATGTTCCAAGTGATATGCTCGCTGCCGACCTTGGCGAGATGCGGCACCAGACGGCCGCCGGCGGAGATCACGATGGAACGATGACCGCGCGCCACCAAGGCCTTGGCCACCTCCAAGGTGCCACGCTCCACCCCGCCCTCGTTCACGGCGGGCAAGACCTGCACCACCGTTAATGCGCGCTGAACCATCGCTCGACCATCCATTGCGCGCAACGCGCCGCCTCGTCAAAAACCTGTTTGGGCGCACTCAAGGCCCGCCCCTGCCGCCATGCCGCGTAAGACGTGGCCAAGCCCTCGCGCAGCAAGTCCTCCACCCCGCGCGCCACCCGCCCCGCGCCGCGGCGCGGCACGTCGATGACCCCCAGCGCCGCGCCGGCGGTGAGGGCCTCGTAGATCATCGAGACACTGTCCTCGGTGACCCACACCTGCTCGGCCGCCGCCAATTGCGCGGGCAGCCACTCGGGGCGGGTGTCACGATACAGCACGCAACGCAGATTGGGCAGCGCCAGTGTTTGCAGCCGCGCCTCGCTGGCGGGCGGGGTGCGCCGCGAACTGGCGACTTGCCACTGGCGCGCCGGGTCGTGCGCGGCGATAGCCTGAATCCGTTCCACCAAGCCGGCCTCATCCCAGCCGTGATGCGCCGAGGGACCGCCCACTAAAATCAAACCGCTGCCCGCCTGTTTCACCGGCGCGGGCCGCACCGCGTTCAGCACGCCGCGGGTCAGCAACACCCGGGCGGAGGGCGGCACGCCATCGTGTTCGGGAATGATGCACAAATCGAAACAGCGGCGCGGCAGACTGGGCTTCATCAGCACTACGGCGCGGCCGCCGTGGGCACGGCGGGCGGCGAGCAGAGCAAGGTGGGTGCGATGCCCGGCGCCAAGGAGCAAGTCAGGCGCGGGTATGGCCGGCGCGCTTGCGCCGCGGAGCAAGAAACCGAGGAGCAGCTGTGAAGAGGTCATGAGCGCCACCGCATGACTCTCCAGCGGCAGGCGCTCGGCGAGGGCGGCGAGTAAACCGCGCACTTGATTGACATGCCCCGGCTTGCCGTCGCTGAAGTACCACGCCACCAGCGGCCGGCGCGGCGCCACCGCGCCCCGCATATCCGCCGTCACTTGGCCTGGTGGTCAACGAGCAGGTATTGGGTGCCGCAATAGGGGCAACTCGCCCGCCCGCTTTCTTCGATGGGCAAGTAGACGCGAGGGTGGGAGTTCCACAGGCTCATGCTGTCCAAGGGGCATTGCAAGGGTAAGTCGGCCCGCGTCACTTCGTAGCGGTTCTCGGCATTGGGCTGAATCGCTGCTTTAGCCGTGCCCGACGGCGCTTGACTCGTGCTCACATCCCTCTCCTTCATTTCCGGTCCCGCGTAGTTCGCGCTGGCGCCACGGCATCAGCGCTAATCTCTTCGGCGCGCTTACCGCTCACCCAACCAAGCTCAGCCATTCCGGATACACATCGCGCCGCCCGTGCACTTGATCGAAATAGGTGGTTTGCAGTTTTTCCGTGATCGCTCCGCGGCTGCCGGCGCCGATGGCGCGGCCGTCCACTTCGCGGATGGGCGTGACCTCGGCGGCGGTGCCGGTGAAGAAGGCCTCGTCGGCGATATACACCTCGTCGCGGGTGATGCGTTTCTCGCGCACCTCAAGACCCATGTCCTGCGCCAATTGAATCAGGGTGGCGCGGGTGATGCCGTCCAGCGCCGAAGTGAGTTCGGGGGTGTAGATCACGCCGTCGCGGATGATGAAGATATTCTCGCCGCTGCCCTCGGCCACATATCCTTCCGCGTCCAGCAGCATCGCCTCGTCGCAACCGCAGGCCAGGGCCTCGTTGAGGGCGAGCATGGAGTTGAGGTAATTGGCGTTGGCCTTCGCCTTACACATGGTGACGTTGACATGATGGCGCGTGTAGGAGCTGGTACGCACTTTAATGCCGCGCTTGAGGTTCTCCTCGCCCATATAGGCGCCCCAAGGCCAGGCGGCGATCATCACATGGGTCTTGAGGTTGTCGGCGCGCAGGCCCATGCCTTCTGAACCGTAGAAACACATGGGGCGGATGTAACACGACTCGAGCTTGTTGTCGCGCACCACGGTCTGGGTGGCGGCGTTGATCGTGGCCTTGTCGTAGGGCATTTTCATGCCGAGGATATGCGCCGAACGGAACAAGCGGCTGGTATGTTCCTGCATGCGGAAGATGGCCGCGCCGCGCGCGGTTTTATAGGCGCGCACGCCCTCGAATACGCCCAAACCATAATGCAGGGTATGGGTGAGCACATGCACCTTGGCCTCGCGCCAGGGCACCAATTCACCGTCCAACCAGATGACGCCGTCGCGGTCAGCCATCGACATGACTCAATCTCCTCAACACATATAAACAAAATTTAAGGGCACCGCCCCCGCGCTCGCGCGCCGGCGCCGTGCCCGCTATTCAGATTCCTCAGGCATCTCCATCAGGGTCCGCCACACGCGCAACACCTCTGCGCGCACATCGCCAAACGCATCGGCGGCGACCACGGCGGATTCATCCTGCAGGGTAAGCTGATGCACCCGGGCCCGGTAGGCGCGGTAGGCGTCGCTCAAGATCCGCGCGTCCGCCGCCGCCATCAAGCCCGCCCCGGCAAAGCCTTCCAACAAACGAATATTATCGGTGTAGCGAAGGAGTTCGGGGTGATCACAGGCCCAGGCCAGAGCGCCATATTGAACCATAAATTCAATATCGGCGATACCGCCCGCATCCTGTTTGAGGTCAAAAACCGCCGCGTCGCGTTGACCCAATTCATCGCGCATGCGCTGGCGCATCTCGCGCACCTCGCGGCGCAAAACGGCCGGCTCGCGGCGGCGCGACAAGACCTCGCGGCGCAGTGACTCGAACTCCGCCCCCACTTCGGTATCCCCCGCCACCACCCGCGCCCGCACCAGGGCCTGATGCTCCCAAGTCCAGGCGTCCTTGCGTTGATAGGCGGCGAAGGCCGTCATACTGCTCACCAGCATGCCGGACGCGCCACTGGGCCGCAGCCGCATATCAATGTCGTACAGCACGCCCGAGGGGGTGTGCGCCGTGGCCATGTGAATGACGCGCTGCCCCAGGCGCGCGAAGTAGACCGCGTTATCCAGCGGTTTCGCGCCCTGCGTGCCGGCGTCCTCGCCCGTGCTGCCGTGAAGAAAAACCAGGTCCAAATCCGAACCGTAACCCAATTCGATGCCGCCCAGTTTGCCGTAGCCGATGACCGCAAAGCCCGGTTCAAATGTCCGTTCCTCGACCCGGCACTGCGGCGCGCCGTGCCGCGCCGTCATATGCGCGCGCGCCAGGCGCACCAGCTTCGCCAGCGTCACCTCGGCGATTTCGGTGAGGTGATCGCTCACCACCATCAGCGGATAAACGCCCGCGACGTCCGCCGCGGCTACCCGCAGCACATTGGCCTGCTTGAAGTGGCGCAACACCTCCATTTGCTGCTCCAAGTCACCTTCGGCCACGCCCGCCAGCTCGGCGGCGAGCTCACCCTGCAGGGCGGCGCGCGCTAGCGGCGCGTAGAGCGCGCGCGGGTCCAGCAGCTCGTCGAGCAATAAGGGGTGGCGCGCCAATTGCGCGGCGATCCACGGGCTGGCGGCGCACAGGCGCACCAGCTGCGACAAGGCGACCGTGTTCTCCGCCAGCAAGGCGAGGTAGGCGGTGCGGCGCGCGATTTTTTCCAGCAGACTCATCACCCGCGCCAAGGTAACGCTTGGCCGCTCGGCCTGCGCCACCGCCGCCAGCAATAAAGGCATGAAGTAATCCAGCCGCTCGCGGCCTTGCGCCGTCAACTGGCGGAAGGCGGCGGATTCGCGCAGCCGCGTAATCTGCTGCAGCGCCTCGGCGGCAGCGGTGTAACCCGCCGCCGTCAACAGCGCGTGGACCTCGGCGGCGGCCAGCCCGCCACGCCACACCCGCGCCAAAGGCGACGGCGCCTCGGCGGCCACACCCTCTTCCGGCGCGGCGAACAAGTAGGCGAAGTGCCCATGCACCCGGCGGCGATGCAAACGCAGCACCTCCGCGAAGCTATCCCAACCGGCATAACCCATGGCCCAGGCCAGGCGCAAACAGCCGTCGGCATCACGCGGCAGACGATGGGTTTGCTGGTCGGCGTATTCTTGCAGGCGGTTTTCCGCGCGGCGGAAAAAGTGATAGGCGCGGGTCAGCTCGGCCACGACTTGGGCGGGCAGATAGCCGCGCGCGCCCAAGTGTTCCAGCACGGTGAGAATGGGCCGCGCTTGCAGCTCAATCTCGCGTCCGCCGCGGATGAGCTGAAAGGCTTGGCCGATGAATTCGATCTCGCGTATGCCCCCGGCACCGAGCTTGATATTGTCCTCCAGCCCTTTGCGCTTGACCTGCTCCGCGATCAGCGCCTTCATCTCGCGCAAGGAACGGTAGGCGCTAAAATCGAGATAACGGCGGAACACGAAGGGCCGCAGGGACCGCATCAATTGTTCACCCGCAACGGTATCACCCGCCACGACCGCGGCCTTGATCCAGGCGTAACGTTCCCACTCGCGGCCGTGGGTTTGGTAGTACGCCTCCATGGCATCGAAGCTCATCACCAGCGGACCGCTGTCGCCGAAGGGGCGCAGGCGCATATCGACGCGAAACACGAAGCCATCGGCGGTGGGGGCGTTCAAGGCCTGAATGAGTCCTTGGGCCAAGCGGCGGAAATACTCCGCGTTGCTCACGCTGCGCGCGCCGCCCGTGGTGTCACCGTCCTCGGGGTAGGCGAAGATTAAATCGATGTCGGAGGAAAAATTGAGTTCGCCGGCGCCGAGCTTGCCCATGCCGATCACCACCAAACCTTGGCGCTCGCCGCGGCCGCCGGCGGGCACGCCCAGCCCGGCGCTTTGCCAGCGATCCAAACAGCTCAGCGCGCCGTCGATACAGGCGCCGGCCAGCGCCGACAGATCGCGCAGGGTTTCG
Source organism: uncultured Gammaproteobacteria bacterium (assembly GCA_947259075.1). GTDB lineage: Bacteria > Pseudomonadota > Gammaproteobacteria > DRLM01 > DRLM01 > CAKKSB01. The sequence continues at coordinate 13,837 of CAMYKQ010000060.1, forward strand.
TCCAAACCGGCCCAGTCGGCCAGATCGCGCCAGGCGATGCGGACCATCTCGCGGCGGCGGAATTGCCGCAGACACTGCGCCAGCGCCGCCTCGCCGGTCACCGCCGCCAGCGCCTGCTCCAAGCGTTCGGCGTAGCGCCGCGCGGGATACAGCGCCTGCAAGTCGCCGCTCGCCGCCAGCTCCGCCAGCATGCCCGGCGCGCGGACGCAGTGCTGCGCCACGAAGTCACTGGCCGCCCACACCCGCGGCAGACTCTCGATCACCGCGGCCGCGGGCCAGGCCAGGCCTTGCTCGCGCGCCGCCGCGGCAAACTGCGCCCACTGCCGCGCCGCGCCCTCGCGCAAGGCCGCGGGCAGACTTGAAAATACCGGCTCGCCTGACTCCCCGCTCACTCGAAACCCTCGAATTTAATTCGTGAAATTGCGCCCAGAAACCGGATCATATCATTCAAGTTGCCCCCCTCCACGCCGATACGCCTCTAGGGTTGATTATTCAAGACGATGCAAACTCAGCGGGAGGCGCAATGGAATTTCGTGAGTACCTGAAATTTATGGTGGTGAAGGATGCATCCGATCTCTACCTGACTACCGGCGCCCCGCCCACGGCGAAAATCCAAGGCGTAATGACGCCGCTTGAGCCCGCGCCGATGACGCCCGACCGCCTCCGGGAGATCGCGCACAATCTCATGGATGAGGATAAACGCGCCGCCTTTCAGCAGAACCCCGAGATGAATCTCGCGATTTCCGAGGCCGGCGTGGGGCGTTTCCGCGTCAACATCTTTCAACAGCGCAATCAACTGGGCATGGTGATCCGCGCCATCAAGACCGAGATCCCGTCCTGGGAATCCTTGGGACTCTTGCCCATCCTCACTAAATTAGTGATGCAAAAACGCGGCTTGGTGCTCTTCGTCGGCGGCACCGGTTCCGGCAAGTCCACCTCGCTGGCCTCGCTCATCGACTACCGCAACAGCAGCAGCGCCGGCCACATCATCACCATCGAAGACCCGGTGGAGTTCATGCACCGCCACAAAAAATCCATCGTCAACCAACGCGAGGTGGGCATCGACACCGTGAGTTATGAAGAGGCGCTGAAGAACACCTTGCGCCAAGCGCCCGATGTAATTCTGATCGGTGAGATCCGCGACCGCGAAACCATGGAGCACGCCATCGCCTTCGCCGAGACCGGGCATTTGTGCCTATCCACCCTGCACGCCAACAACGCCAATCAGGCGCTGGACCGCGTTATCAACTTTTTCCCCGAAGAGCGGCGCAAACAACTGCTGATGGATTTGTCGCTCAATGTGCGCGGCATCGTCTCGCAACGATTGATCCCCACCAAGGACGGCAAGCGCACCGTGGCGGTGGAAGTGCTGCTGGGCACGCCGATGATCTGCGACCTCATTCTCAAGGGCGAGGTGCATAAAATTAAAGAGATCATGGATAAATCGGAAAACATCGGCATGCAGACCTTCGACGGCGCGCTCTACCGGCTCTACAAAGCGGGCAAGATCACCTTGGAAGAAGCGCTGCGCAATGCCGATTCGCAGAATAATCTGCGTCTTCGCATCAGCTTGGAAGAACGCAATAATGGCAACGAGCCCATCCCCGCGGCCGAGAAAGCCGCGCCCGCCGCGGCCCCGGCGGGGAAACCAGCCGCCCCCGCCCCAAGCCTTGGAATGGGCCTGAGCCTGGTAGAAGATGATGATGACAACACCAGCATGATGCGCTAGGCGCTTGCCGCCCCCGTTCACCGCCGATCCGTAATGCCGGTAAAAAAACCGCCCCATGGGGCGGTTTTTTATTCTCTCGCGCTCCGCGAATATTCAATCTCCCGATTGAATTTGCCGCCTGTTTTGCTAAAAATTGAAAGGCGGGTTATGCATCATGACCAGGCGTCCTTCCCCTGGCCTCATGCCATCACCCGCAACGGCGGGACATGCCCCCCGCATGCATTGGGCATCCTCATAGCAGTAACAACATATTGAAAGAGAGGTGCGTATGGATACTACCATCAAAATCATAGCCGCCCTTGCTCTGGTGGGCTATGCCATCATTCACTTAGCAATATGGCGGATGCAGGAACGTGATCAGCAAAAGCTCGATCGCTGACGGCTGATAGCTGATTGTTCATTACCGAACAAGGATAAAGTCAGCAACAAAAAAAGGCCCTGCCGCTTTAACGGCAGGGCCTTTATTTTGAGGCATTAACTCAGGCGTAAGAACGGCTTTACATCATACCGCCCATGCCGCCCATACCGCCCATGCCACCCATGTCGCCGCCCATACCGCCGCCTTCTTTCTCTTCCTTGGGCTGTTCAGCCACCATGCACTCGGTGGTGATCATCAGACCCGCAACGGAGGCGGCGTTCTGCAAGGCGGAACGCGTGACCTTAGTGGGGTCCAAGATACCCATCTGCACCATGTCGCCGTATTCGCCGCTGGCGGCGTTGTAACCGAAGTTACCTTTGCCTTCTTCGACCTTGCTCAACACCACCGACTGTTCGTCACCGGCGTTGGCCACGATCTGGCGCAACGGCTCTTCCATGGCGCGGCGCGCGATGGCGATACCGATGTCTTGATCGTGGTTGTCACCCTTGAGGTTTTTCACCCCGATCAAAGCACGAATCAAAGCCACACCGCCGCCGGGGACGATGCCTTCTTCCACCGCGGCGCGCGTGGCGTGGAGGGCGTCTTCGACGCGGGCCTTCTTCTCTTTCATTTCCATCTCGGTCGCGGCACCGACCTTGATCACCGCCACGCCGCCGGCCAATTTGGCGACGCGCTCTTGCAGTTTCTCTTTGTCGTAATCGGAGGAGGCTTCTTCGACCTGGGCCTTGATCTGCTTGATGCGGGCGGTGATATCAACCTTTTTGCCGGTACCGTCGATGATCGTGGTGTTTTCCTTGGTGATAACCACCTTCTTGGCGGAACCGAGGTCCTCAAGGGTGGCTTTTTCCAGGGACAGACCGACTTCTTCGCTAATGACTTGGCCGTTGGTGAGGATGGCGATGTCTTGCAACATCGCTTTACGGCGGTCACCGAAGCCGGGCGCTTTCACGGCGCAGACTTTGACGATGCCGCGGATGGTGTTGACCACCAAGGTGGCCAGGGCTTCGCCCTCGACGTCTTCGGCGATGATCAGCAAGGGGCGGCCGGATTTGGCGACGCCTTCAAGCACGGGCAGCAGTTCGCGGATATTGGAGACCTTCTTCTCATTGATGAGAATCAGCGGGTCTTCCAGCTCGGCGCTCATGTTTTGCTGGTTGTTGATGAAATAGGGGGAGAGGTAGCCACGGTCGAACTGCATGCCTTCGACGACGTCCAGCTCGTTGTCGAGACCGGAACCTTCTTCGACGGTAATCACGCCTTCTTTGCCGACCTTGTCCATGGCGTCGGCGATGATCTTGCCGATGGCCTCGTCCGAGTTGGCGGAGATGGTGCCGACCTGGGCGATCGCCTTGGTGTCGGTGCAGGGCTTGGACATCTTGCGCAGTTCTTCGACGGCGGCGACCACGGCCTTGTCGATGCCGCGTTTCAAGTCCATGGGGTTCATGCCGGCGGCAACTGACTTCATGCCTTCACGCAGGATGGCTTGCGCCAGCACGGTGGCGGTGGTGGTGCCGTCACCGGCGATGTCCGAGGTTTGCGAGGCGACTTCCTTCACCATCTGCGCGCCCATATTCTCGAACTTGTCCTTCAGTTCGATCTCTTTGGCGACGGACACGCCGTCCTTGGTGATCGTGGGGGCGCCGTAGCTCTTCTCCAGCACCACGTTGCGGCCCTTGGGGCCCAGGGTCACCTTCACCGCGTTGGCCAGGATGTTGACACCCTTCACCATGCGGGCACGGGCGTCATCACTAAAACGTACATCTTTCGCTGCCATATTCAATTCCTCCAGAGAATCTCAAATTCTTTACGTGTGTTTTTGGGGAGCGCTCAGGCTTCCAAAATCGCCATGATGTCGTCTTCACGCATCACCAGCAGCTCCTGGCCATCGACCTTCACTTCGGTGCCCGAGTACTTGCCGTACAACACCGTGTCACCCACTTTCACATCCATGGCGCGCACATCACCGTTATCAAGGATCTTGCCCTTGCCCACGGCGATGACTTCACCGCGAACCGGCTTTTCGGCGGCGCTGTCAGGGATCACGATACCCCCAGCCGTTTTGCGCTCTTCATCCAAGCGGCGGACGATAACACGATCATGTAAAGGACGGACTTTCATTCGTAATCTCCCTTAAAAAAATATGGAACAATGGCTTAGCCATCACTCAGGCGACATGGGCTTGGCATTGTTAGCACTCGGCCCACGCGAGTGCCAATAATAATAGTGGCGAAAATTCGAGAGTCAAGGCGGGGCGTGAAAATAAACTTCAGCGCCGCGGCCGGCGCTCTTCCTCGCGGCTGAAGTCACCTTCGATGGTGCGGGGCCCCTCGCCGCGCGGGGGCGGACGGGGACCCATATTGACCGGAGTGATGATCGCGTGACGCAACAGCCACTGCACGGCGTAGCGCCGCACCGCCGGAATCAAGCAGAGAAAACCGGCCACATCGGTGGCGAAACCCGGGACCAGCAGTAACACGCCACCCAGCAGTAGGAACATCCCCTCCATCAATTCCAGGGCGGGAAGCTGGCCGCGCAGCAACGCGTCATGCACCCGCCGCCAAGCGGCAAAACCCTGCATGCGCATCAACACGGCGCCCAGCAACGCGGTGAACACCACTAAAAACACCGTCGGCCAAGCACCGATGAGGCCACCCACCTTAATCAGCAGGTAGATCTCCAGCAAGGGCACGGCGATGAACAGCAGCAGTAACCAGTGAAATCCTTTCATAGCCGCGAAAGGTACAGCGGCGGGCGAAGAAGCTCAAGACTCAGGATGCAGGCCGCACTGCCAAGATGGGGCGATCTGCTAAGATAACCCGCCATGAATCAGAGCCACTATGTCGTCTTCACCACCTGCCCCGACGCCGCCTGCGCCAGCGCCATCGCCGCGGCCGTGGTCGAACAAGGTCACGCCGCCTGCGTCAATATCCTCGGCGGCCTGCGCTCGGTGTATCTGTGGAAAGGCGCGCGGGAAAGCGCGGAGGAGCATCTGCTCATCATCAAAACCACCCGCGCCGCCTATCCAGCGCTGGAACAAGCGATTGCGGCCTTGCATCCCTACGAACTTCCTGAAATCATCGCGGTCCCACTGGCGGCGGGCCTGCCCGGCTATTTGGACTGGATCACCACCGCCTGCGCGCGGCCGTAAACTATATGACATGCCGCCGCACTTCCGGCGCCACTATTTTTGGGCACACGAATCACACTAACCGGGATGCATACATCAAGGTGAGCGCAACCCTGCCAGGCTATCGGCCACTTCCCTCTCGCACCGGACAACACGTCGGCTGGCGCGCCGTGCTCGCGCTCTTGGCGCTGTGCTTGCTGGCCAGCAGCGGCGCCCATGCCGTCAAGGCCGAAGATCTGCTGCCCCCGGAGCAAGCCTACGCCTTCTCCGCGCGCAGCCTCGCCGCCGACATGGTGCGGGCGGAATGGCGTATCGCCGATGGCTATTACCTCTACCGCGACAAGCTGCGTTTTGAAACCGCGCCCGGCGGCATTGGCCTCGGCGACACCCTGCTACCCCCGCCCACGGAAACCAAGACCGACGAATTCTTCGGCGAGATGGCGATCTACCGCGGCACGCTTACGGTGGACATCCCTTTGCTGCGCGGCCGCGACGACCCAGCTAAGCAACTCACGCTGCTCGCCCACTCCCAAGGCTGCGCCGACGCCGGGGTGTGTTTTCCGCCGCAGACCCAAACCGCCACCTTGCAGCTCATCAGCGCCCCACCCGCCGCCGAGGGCGCGAACGGCAGCGGTCTGCGCGGCCTGCTGAGCTCGTTCACCAGCAAACTGGGGCTAGGCGCGAAACCAAACGAATTCCTCGACCCCGAGCAAGCCTTCGTGCTCACGCTGGATGCCGAGGCCGACCGCGCCGTGGCCCGCTGGCGCATCGCCGAGGGCTATTATCTCTACCGCAAGCAATTCGCCTTCGCCCTGCGCGACGCGGATGGCGTCAGCCTCGGCGAAGCCCGCTTCCCGCCCGGCGTGGATAAAGTGGACGAGAGCTTCGGCCACAGCGAAGTCTATTACGATGAGGCCGCCATCGAGCTGCCCCTCAGCCGCAGCGGCGGCGGCGCCGCGCAAGCGGTCACCCTCGAAGTCCGTTATCAAGGCTGCGCCGACGCCGGGCTGTGTTATCCGCCCATCACTAAAAATCTGCCGCTGAGCCTGCCCGCGGCCGGCGGCGCCGTGGCGGCGGCCGCGCCCGGCAATAACGCCGGCGGCTTTGTCTCCGAACAAGACCGCTACGCCCTGTCCTTGCAGGACGGCAACCGCTTCCTCACCCTGCTGAGCTTCTTCGGCGTAGGTATCTTGCTGGCCTTCACCCCCTGCGTCTTTCCGATGCTGCCCATCCTCTCGACCCTGATCGTGGGTCAAGGCGCGGCCGTCACCACCCGCAAGGCATTCAGCCTGTCGCTGGCCTATGTGCTGGCCATGGCCGTCACCTACACCGCCGCCGGGGTGCTCGCCGGTCTATTCGGCGCCAATCTGCAAGCGGCCTTCCAAAACCCGTGGATCATCGGCAGCTTCAGCGCCCTGTTCGTGGTCTTGGCCCTGAGCATGTTCGGCTTTTATAACCTGCAACTCCCGGCCAGCCTACAAACCAAACTCAGCGAACTGAGCAATCAGCAAAAGGGCGGCACCCTCATCGGCGCCGCGGTGATGGGCCTGCTGTCCGCGCTCATCGTCGGCCCTTGCGTGGCCGCGCCGCTGGCGGGCGCCCTGATCTATATCGGCCAGACCGGCGACGCGGTGCTGGGCGGCCTGGCCCTGTTCGCCATGAGCATGGGCATGGGCGCGCCGCTGCTGGCGGTGGGCACCTCGGCCGGCAAATGGCTGCCCAAGATCAGCGGCTGGATGAACACCATCAAGGCCGTCTTCGGGGTGATGCTGCTGGCCCTCGCCATCTGGATGCTGGAACGCATTCTCCCCGGGCCGCTCAGCCTGGTGTTGTGGGGCGTGTTATTCATCGTCTCCGCGGTGTATATGGGCGCCTTCGACCGGCTGCTGCCCGATGCCACCGGCTGGCGCAAATTATGGAAGGGCTCGGGCCTGGTGTTCATGTTGTACGGTGCGCTGCTGCTGGTGGGCGCCGCCGGCGGCGGCAGCGATATGCTGCAGCCCTTGCGCGGCGCGAGCTTCGCTGCGTCGTCCGCCGGGGCAGGCCAATCACACGGCTTGCGCTTCACCCGCGTCAAGGGCCTCGACGGCCTGCAACAAGCCCTGCGCAGCGCCGAGGGCAAGACCGTGATGCTGGATTTCTACGCCGACTGGTGCGTCAGCTGCAAAGAGATGGAGCGCGACACCTTCTCCGACGCCAAGGTGCAAGCGGCCTTGAGCGGCACCGTGCTGCTGCAGGCCGACGTCACCGCCAACGACGCCGCCGACCAGACCCTGCTCAAACACTTCGGTCTCTTCGGCCCGCCCTCCATCATTTTCTTTGACGGCAACGGCGCGGAACGGCGGCCCTACCGCCTGGTCGGGTATTTGGCGCCGGACGCCTTCGCCCAGCACGTTCAACTGGCCCTCAACGGCCGCTAACCGGGAATTATCGCAACAGCATGACCGCACCCAACGCACTCAAACGCCCCGGCGTCGTCATCGGCATCATCATGATGCTGGGCGCGCTCTTCGGCGCCGCCGGCATCTGGAGCGAAATGGCGCAGCGCAAGCAAGCGGACTCGGACGGCGAGCCGGTGGAGCAAGCGGGCATCGTCGGCCAAGCACGCCCCGACTTCATCCTGCCCGACCTGCTCGGCACGGCCCGCGCCGCGAAGGAATGGGACGGCAAGGTGGTCGCGCTGAATTTCTGGGCCACTTGGTGCCCGCCCTGCAAACGCGAAATCCCCAGCTTCAACGCCCTGCAAAAAGAACTGGGCGCGGCGGGCCTGCAATTCGTCGGCATCGCCATCGACGAATCCAAAGCCGTGACGGACTACACCCAGGAAACCGCCATCGACTACCCAGTGCTGGTCAGCGAAGACGAGGGCATGCGCACCGCCCAGCGCTACGGCAACATGGCGGGCATCCTGCCCTACACCGTCATCATTGACCGCCAAGGCCGCATCGCCTTCGCCCGCTACGGCGAACTCAGCGAAAAAATGGCGCGCGAAGTCATCAAATCCCTGCTTTAGGCTTAAGCCACTCACAAGCAAAAGAGACAAAGTCGCGGCGATCTGCCGCGAATGAGCGGAAAACATTTGGCGATATGGACAAACCCGGCCTCGCCATGCAAAATGGCGGCGTGCTGCGGTGAACCCGTTTGCTCAGCACGCTAAAGGGGGGTGTAAAGCCGTCCTCACGGCTAGAATCACCCACCTGATGGAGAGTTGAAGGATCACGCATGGCTACATTGCTTGTGTTGCACGGACCCAATCTGAATTTGCTCGGCAGCCGCGAGCCGTCCCACTACGGCCACGCCAGCCTCGACAGCATCAACCAGGGCCTGGAGGCTACCGCCGCCGCGGGCGGGCACCGGCTGCTGTGTTTCCAAAGCAATGCGGAACACGCCCTGATTGAACGCATCCACGCCGCCGCGCAAGAAGGCGTGGCCTTTATCATTTTCAATCCGGCGGCCTTCACCCACACCAGCGTGGCGCTGCGCGACGCGCTCCTGGCGGTGAAGATCCCTTTCATCGAAGTGCATTTATCGAACATCCACGCCCGCGAGTCCTTTCGCCGCCGCTCCTATTTCTCCGACGTGGCGGCCGGCGTCATCAGCGGCCTCGGGGCGCAAGTGTATCAATTGGCCTTACAGGCGGCCCTGCAAGGCCTCACGGACAATTAATTTCTAGGTAGCGAAACACGTCATGGATATACGCAAAGTTAAAAAACTCATCGAGCTGCTCGAAGAATCCGGCATCGCCGAGATCGAGATCCGCGAAGGCGAGGAATCGGTGCGCATCAGCCGTCACTCCCCCGCGCCGGCCATGATGCCCTCAATGATGTATGCGCCGCCCGCCGCGCCGCTCGCGCCCGCCACCGCCGCCATCATTGAGAGCCCCAAGGCGGAGATCCCCAGCGGTCACAGCGTCATCAGCCCCATGGTCGGCACCTTTTACCGCTCCTCGGCGCCGGGCAATAAGTCCTTCGTCGAGGTAGGCCAGCACGTCAAGGCTGGCGACACCTTGTGCATCATCGAGGCGATGAAGATGTTCAATCAAATCGAAGCGGATAAAGCGGGGACAGTGAAGGCCATCCTGGTCGAAAACGGCCAGCCGGTCGAATATGGCCAACCGCTCTTCATTATCGAATAACGCATAATCCGGGCCTCAGCTCACGGTGAATACATCTCATGTTGGATAAAGTCGTCATCGCCAATCGCGGCGAAATCGCCCTGCGCATCTGGCGCGCCTGCAAGGAATTGGGCATTAAAACCGTCGCCGTGCACTCCACCGCCGACCGCGATCTCAAACACGTGCGCCTCGCCGATGAATCGGTGTGCATCGGCCCGCCCGCGGCGGCCAAGAGTTATTTGAACATCCCCGCCGTCATCAGCGCCGCCGAGGTCACCGACGCCGTGGCCATCCATCCCGGTTACGGCTTCCTCTCGGAAAACGCCGACTTCGCCGAGGCGGTGGACCGCAGCGGCTTCATCTTCATCGGCCCGCGGCCGGAGACCATCCGCCTCATGGGCGACAAGATCTCCGCCAAGGCCGCGATGAAAAAGGCCGGCATCCCCTGCGTGCCCGGCTCCGACGGCCCCACCCCGGACAATCCCGATGAGATTATGGCCATGGCCAAGGACATCGGTTATCCCGTCATCATCAAGGCGGCGGGCGGCGGCGGCGGACGCGGCATGCGCGTGGTCCACGGCGAGGCCACCTTGCTTGAGGCCCTCTCGCTCACCAAGAGCGAGGCGGCCTCGGCCTTCGGCAATGACACGGTGTACATGGAGAAATTCCTCGAGAATCCGCGCCACATCGAATTCCAAGTGCTGGCCGACGGCCAGGGCAACGCCATTCATTTGGGCGAGCGCGACTGCTCGGTGCAGCGCCGCCACCAAAAGGTCATCGAGGAGGCGCCCGCGCCCGGCCTCCCGGAAAAACTGCGCAACAAAATCGGCGAACGCTGCGCCGAGGCCTGCCGCAAGATCGGCTACCGCGGCGCCGGCACCTTCGAGTTTTTGTACGAAAACGAGGAGTTTTATTTCATTGAGATGAATACCCGCCTGCAAGTCGAGCATCCGGTCACGGAGATGATTACCGGCGTGGACATCGTCAAGGAACAGCTGCGCATCGCCGCGGGGGAACCGCTATCGTACAAACAAAAAGACATCCATTTCCGCGGCCACGCCATCGAATGCCGCATCAACGCTGAAGACCCCAAGAACTTCACCCCCTCTCCCGGCACCATCAGCCTGTATCATCCGCCCGGCGGGCCGGGCATCCGCGTCGACTCCCATCTCTATTCCGGCTATACCGTGCCGCCGCACTATGATTCGATGATAGGCAAGATCATCGCCTACGGTGATGACCGCGAGAAGGCCTTGGCGCGCATGCGCACCGCGCTCACAGAGATGGTGGTGGAAGGGATCAAGACCAATATTCTGCTGCACCGCGACATCCTCAACGACGGCGCCTTCCAAGCCGGCGGCACTAATATTCACTTTCTGGAAAAGAAGCTCAAATTCGCGGCGAAATAACCGCGGGCGGGCCACGCCCCGCGCGACTGGAACCCCATGCCCTGGCTGCAAATCACCGTTGAAACCAAAGAAACCGAGTCCGAGCGCATCGCCGCGGCGCTGCACGAGGCTGGCGCGGCCGCGGTGACGCTGCAAGACGCCGCCGACCAGCCCCTGTTTCAACTGCAGCCCGGCGAAACCCCGCTGTGGGCCGAGACCCATGTCATCGGTTTATTTGAAGAGGGCGCGGACGCCGAGGCTATCTTGGCGCAATTGCAAGACCCTGACGCCGGCAGCGCGCCCTTACGCAGCCGCGTCACCACCCTGCCCGATCAAGATTGGGAGCGCGCGTGGATGGATCAATTCCACCCCATGCGTTTCGGCGAACGGCTGTGGGTGGTGCCGCACTGGCACACGCCGCCCGACCCGGACGCGGTCAACATCATGCTCGATCCGGGCCTCGCCTTCGGCACCGGCACCCATCCCACCACCGCGCTGTGTCTCGAGTGGCTGGACGGTGAAGCGTTGCGCGAAAAAACCGTGATCGACTTCGGCTGCGGCTCGGGCATCCTCGCCATCGCCGCCGCCAAACTCGGCGCCGCGCGGGTGTGGGCGGTGGATCACGACCCGCAAGCCCTGCAGGCCACCCGCGACAACGCCCGCGCCAACGGCGTCGCGGACATTATCAGCACCTGCACCGCGGAGGACCTGCCGGCGCCGCAGGCCGACGTGCTGCTCGCCAATATTCTCGCCGCGCCCATCATCAGCCTGGCGCCGCATTTCGCCGCCTTGCTACATCCCGGCGGGCGCGTGCTGCTCTCCGGCATCCTCGCCGCCCAAGCCGACGAGGTACTGGAAAAATACCGCACTTGGTTTACCATGGCTCCGGTTGCGGTGCGCGAAGAGTGGATCCGCGCCCACGGACGGCGCAACAACACCGCCGCGCCTAGTTAAACGACAGGGAAGTAAGCACCAGCATGTACACCCAGTGTCCCCAGTGCGCGACTGTCTTCCGCATCAACGTCGGCCAACTCACTCAAGCCCGCGGGCGCGTGCGCTGCGGCGTGTGTCAGCACGACTTCAATGCCCTGGAATTACTCAGCGAACGGCTCGACGCGTTTAGCAAAACCGGCGGCGACGTGGCTGCGGCGGCCCGCCACCCCGGCGACATCAGCGATCACGCCGCGCCCGACACCGCTGAAAGCGGCGCCGCGACTCACGCGCAGCGACAAGAAGACACCCTGGCGGAATCCGCGGCCGCGTCCGACTCGCGCGCCGAGCAACAAACCACCGCTGAAAATCACGGCGAGGTCGAGGCCGCGGTCCCGCAACAGGCACCGGAAAATCCCCTCGCGCCGGCCAGCGCAGCCCCCTTCCTCGCCAGCTTGACTGAGGGCGAACCGGCACACGATGAACACACCGGCGCCTCCGCAAGCACCGGGTTCACCTCCGTCGATCCCGCGCCCGCCCACACCCTGCGCGAGATCAAACCCTTCAGCGCTACGGAGCACGAGCGCCTCGGCGCCGCGCCCTGGGTGAACACGGGCTTAGCCGCGGCAAATGCGCCCCGGCGCGAACCCACGGTCAGCTCGGTGACGGAGTCCCTGCCAGGCGATGAGACCGCGGGCATATCCCCCATCCAGCCCGAGGCCCGGCACGACATCGAAACCCAGGCGGCGGGGGGCGGCGGCTGGTTTAAAACCCTCAGCTGGGCGCTGGCCAATCTGGCGCTCATCGCCGTGCTGCTCGGGCAATATGCCTATTTCAACCGCGAGGAAATGGCGCAATACCCGGAGCTGCGCCCCTGGCTCAGCGGCCTGTGCGGACTCATCGCCTGTGATGTGCCTTTGCGCAAGGATGCCAGCCGCATCGCCCTGACCAACCGCGTGGTGCAATCCCACCCCAGCCACGAACACGCCCTGCTCATCGATGCCACCTTGGTCAACGAGGCGGCCTTCACCCAACCCTATCCCGTGGTGGAGTTACGCTTCTCCGATCTCAATAATAATTCGGTAGCGGGCCGCCGCTTCCGCCCCTATGAATATCTGCCGCAGGGCATCAACATCAAACAAGGCATGGCGCCCAAAGAGCCCTTGCGCTTCTCGCTGGAGATCGCCGACCCCGGTAAAGAGGCGGTCAGCTTTCAATTCAACTTGTTATAAAAACATCATGGCGGACGGGGGCAAGCCTGGCGTTAAACAGCACGGCTTAGGCCCTTTATCCCCCCGGCGCTTGGGAGTATGATGCCGCCCTTTCCCCGGGAAATTTTGATCCACCGCCATGCGTATTGGTCCCTACAGCTTGGCCAGCAATGTCATCCTCGCCCCCATGGCGGGCGTCACCGATCGCCCCTTCCGCCAGTTGTGCAAGGAGCTGGGCGCGGGCATGGCGGTCTCGGAAATGGTCTCCGCCAATTCGCTGCTGTGGGGCAGCCGCAAGACCCAGCGCCGCATCAATCACACCGGTGAAATGGAACCGCGCTCGGTGCAGATCGCCGGCGCCGATCCCCAAATGATGGCCGCGGCCGCGCGCTTCAACGCCGACAACGGCGCGCAGATCATCGACATCAATATGGGTTGCCCGGCGAAGAAGGTGTGCAACGCCATGGCCGGCTCCGCCTTGCTGCAAGATGAATCGCTGGTGGCGCGCATCCTCGAGGCGGTAGTGCGGGCGGTGGACCTGCCGGTGACCTTAAAAATCCGCACCGGCTGGGACCCGGATCACCGCAACGGCCTCGCCATCGCCCGCATCGCCGAACAAAGCGGCATACAAGCCCTCGCGGTGCATGGCCGCACCCGCGCCTGCGCCTACCGCGGCGAGGCGGAATACGACACCATCGCCGCGATCAAGGCCAGTATCAAAATTCCGGTGATCGCCAACGGCGACATCGACTCGCCGCAAAAGGCCAAATACGTACTGCAACACACCGGCGCCGACGCGGTAATGATAGGCCGCGCCGCGCAAGGCGCGCCGTGGATCTTCCGTGCCATCACCCACTACCTCACTCACGGCGAGCTGCTGCCCGAACCGCCGCTGAGCGAGATCCGCCGCCTGCTCAGCGAACATCTGCATCGCCTCTACGATTTTTACGGCGAACACACCGGCGTGCTGGTGGCGCGTAAACACATCGCCTGGTACAGCAAAGGGCAAACGGGGGGCGCCAGTTTTCGCCAAATCATCAACCAGGCCGCCAGCGCCGACGCGCAACTCCAGCACATCGAAGCCTTCTTCGACGCGCTGGCGCAACGCCCCGCCATCGCCGCTTGAAGAAGAAACCATGTCGAGCACCGCCGAACAAAACAAACTCCGCACCCCTGAAAGCCACGCCATGCAAGAGCGGCGCAAGCAACCCTTGGGCAGCGCGGTGGAAACCGCCTTGCGCCATTATTTTCGCGATATGGACGACCACCCACCGGAAGACGTTTACGCGCTGGTCATCAGCGAAGTGGAACGCCCCTTGTTCGAAGCGGTGATGCGGCATACGCGCGGCAATCAAAGCAAGGCCGCCAAGCTGCTCGGCATCAATCGCAGCACCTTGCGCAAAAAACTCGAACACTACGGCCTGAGCTGACACGCGCACGCCCCCCATTCCGCCCCGCCGGGCAGCACCGGCGGCGCCCTGTATTATTAATAGAAGTGGAGAACACAGCGCATGAACAAGATTCAACGTGCACTCATCAGCGTGTCCGATAAAAGCGGCGTGGTGGAATTCGCCCGCGCCCTGCAAGCGCAAGGGGTGGAGCTGCTCTCCACCGGCGGCACCGCGAAATTGCTGCGCGAGCAGGGCATCGCCGTCATCGACGTCTCCGATCACACCGGCTTTCCCGAGATGATGGACGGCCGCATCAAAACCTTGCATCCCAAAGTGCATGGCGGTTTATTGGGTCGGCGCGGCACCGACGAGGCGGTGATGCGCCAGCACGGTATCGCCCCCATCGACCTGGTGGCGGTCAATCTCTATCCCTTCGAACAAACCGTGGCCAAACCGGACTGCGCGCTGGCCGACGCCATCGAGAACATCGACATCGGCGGCCCCACCATGCTGCGCAGCGCGGCCAAGAATCACGCGGCGGTGACCGTGGTGGTGGACAGCGCCGACTATGCGCGCGTGCTCGCTGAAATGCGCGAGAACGATGGCGCGGTGAGCGGCGCCACCCGCTTCGATCTCGCGGTGAAGACCTTCGAACACACCGCGCGCTATGACGGCGCCATCGCCAACTATCTCGGCGCGATACCAAGCAATGGCGAACAGGCGCGCTTCCCGCGCACCTATTCCAGTCAATACGTGAAGGCGCAGGATTTGCGCTACGGCGAGAACCCGCATCAAGCCGCCGCCTTTTACGTCGAGCGCGCGCCGGCCGAGGCCAGCGTGGCGACCGCGACGCAATTGCAGGGCAAGGAGCTGTCGTTCAACAACATCGCCGACACCGACGCGGCGCTGGAATGCGTGAAAAGCTTCACTGACGCGCCGGCCTGCGTCATCGTCAAACACGCCAACCCCTGCGGCGTGGCGGTGGGCGCCACTTTGCTCGAGGCCTATGAGCGCGCCTATCAGACCGATCCCACCTCGGCCTTCGGCGGCATCATCGCCTTCAATCAAACCCTGGACGCGGTCACCGCGAAAACCCTCATCGAACGGCAATTCGTCGAAGTCATCATCGCCCCCGCCATCGCCGAGGATGCCTTGCCCGTGCTCGCCACTAAAAAGAACGTGCGCGTATTGCGCTGCGGCGCGTGGGGCAAAGAGCGCGCGGCGGGCTGGGACTACAAACGCGTCAACGGCGGCCTGCTGGTGCAGGAACGCGACAACGGCATGGTGAGCCGCGCCGAATTAAAAGTGGTGACGAAGCGCGCGCCCAGCGAAGACGAACTGCGCGATCTGTTGTTCGCGTGGAAGGTGGCGAAATTCGTCAAATCCAACGCGATTGTTTACGCGAAAAACACTATGACCATCGGCGTGGGCGCGGGTCAGATGAGCCGCGTCTACAGCGCGCGCATCGCCGCCATCAAAGCGGCCGACGCGGGTCTGGAAGTGAAGAACTCAGTGATGGCCTCCGACGCCTTCTTCCCCTTCCGCGACGGCTTGGACAGCGCGGCCGAAGTCGGCGTGCGCGCCGTGATTCAACCCGGCGGCTCGCTGCGCGATGAAGAAGTGATCGCGGCGGCCGACGAGCACGGCATCGCCATGGTGTTCACCGGCATGCGGCATTTCCGGCACTGAGAAAAAAGAAGAGCGGATAAACCGCGGAGGGCACGGAGATTTAATTTATGCGCGGGGGCGGCGGCGCGGTGCGCGAATATCATCGCCGCGCATCACCGACTCTTCCTCCGTGTTCTCCGTGCCCTCCGTGGTTTTTAATCCAACGCCAAAAAAACCGGGGGTGCAGCACTGCACCCCCGGCGGCTGGGAGCGGCCTATGCAGGCCGCTCTTTTCACTTAGCGGCGCTTATTCCACCGCTTTACCTTCCGAGTACTTCACCTCCGTGTTTGCGGGAAGCGCGCCCATATTGTGCTCCACGAAGACCGGCATGCCCGTGCTCAAATCCACCGAGTCCGCCTGTGAAATATCGGGAACGCTGCCGCTGGCATTAGTGATATCCGTCGGCGTCACCACGTTGAGGAACACGCTGACCTCCAGCGGCTTCACGTAGTAGTGAACACCGTTGCCATCCGTCACATCGGCGCCCTCGGGGATGTTAATCACCTTGCTGGCGATATCAGGCGTCATCTCCCAGTTGTTCTTCGACATCTCTTGATAGAGATCCGGCAGACCGTGCATCCAGCCGTCGAACTGCAACGACAGCACTTTGTTAACCGCCGTTCCGCTGGCATTCACGGCGCTGCCCGAGGGCACGGTGATCTGCAAGGGATCAGACAAGATCACATAGTTGCTGCTGGCATCCACCAAGAACTGCTGCGTGCCCCAGCCGCCGTCAGCCGAGTATTCCCAGTTGAATTCCACCGGGCGTTGATCGGCCGGCAGCGTGAAGGGATCCGCCGTCACCTGCACCCCGTCCGCCCGCAGGGGATAATCATCCGAAAAATCACTCGGCGTGCCATTGTCGCTATAGGCGCGCAGACCCCACTCGCCGCTGGTCACCGCATCCCCCGCGCTAAACATCGGCGGTGTTTGCACATCGGTATTGGCATACACCAGCTTGAGGAAATTGGCATTGCCTACGGTGGTGTTCAAGGTGTAACGCGCCTCCGGCCGCCACGGCGTACGTAAATAATTCGTGCCCGCGGGAAGGATGGAGGCATGATTGACCGGGTTGGCCGCGCTCTGCAGTTCGATCCACACCTCGTAGTCGCTGGTGTCGGTGCCGGTGCTCGCCACTTTTCTCACCACGAAATTAGCGCCATTACTGTTGATGTAATAATCACGGCCTAATTCCGGCATAAAGGTGGTGTCGGCGCCATTGACGAATTTCGGTGTCCACGTTTGCTGGTCGAAGCTCTCCAGCTTTTTCTGCACCCAACCCGCATTGGTGTATTGAATGTAAATGGAACCGCCGATATCGACGAAGATGCTATCGCCAGTCGTGGGTGTAAAAGCGACGGCGGGGGTATTAGGCGTCAAACGGCCCATATTATCCCGCATTGCCTCATAGAAACCGGCGCCCGTGAAACTAAAGCCGTTTATGCCCGGGTCCGACTCCAAGCGCACATACTCTTTCTGCGCGCCAGCGCCGCTGTTGGCCGTGGGATCCCAACGGCCGATGTTGACATGCTTGCGATCATTTTCGCTGGTCACCAAACTGCCGAAATCAGTGAACGGGGTGAAGGCGCCGGTGCTGCCATCGACATTACGGCACACCGGACTGGACGGTCCGCCGCTCCAATCGACGAAGCCGTTGCACGACTGCCATTGGCTACCGTCATACACCAGGTCGAAATGTTTATTAACGAAGGTCTCTACCGCGATATTAAGCACATCGCTTAAATCACCCGCCACCAGGGTACGCTTGGTGAGCGTGCCGGCGAAGGGCGCGGAAACCGTGTAGGTCTCGGCGGTTTGACCCGGGCCGCGATCTTCGCGCGTCAACACGGCGTCCGCTGGCACGCCGCCACCACCAGGGCCGCCGCCCCATAGTTGATGACGGCCTTGCCACGCGCCGTAATAAGCATGACGGCTCACGCCGTTGCTATCGGTGTAACGCAAGGGGAAACCGAAACCTTTGTGTTTCTGCAAATTGTCGCCCGCGGCGATGGCCTTACCATTACCGTCGGTGCCCGCGGCCGCATAGAACAAACCGTAACGGTGAGTGAAGTCGGTCTTGCCATTGCGGTCTTTATAAATCGCCGGATCCGCGCCTTCCTGCAAACCGAGATACGCGGCGTTATAGGCGTACTTCGCGCCTTTCGTCACTTGGGCGCAGCCATTCATATCGCAATTCATGTCGTTGTATTCGACCTTGCCGTACCCTTCGGTGCCGGAGCGGTACATCACCGCCTTGGTGGCCCAGGTCATGGGCTGGCCTTGTTCCTCGCGCTGCTGACTCTCGTTGATCTTCAACACGGTCTGACCATTGACGATGCGCGCGTTGGCGGCGAAGAAATCACTGCCGGCATCATTGAATTTGACGTTGAGATCCCATTCACCGTAATCGGCGTAGGAACCATCGGGATTCTGCGTGGCGGTTTTCAAGATCTTGAATTCCGCCTTAATCAACTTGCTCTGACCGGGGTTATCTTCGTCAGGCTCTTCAATCCAAGCCAGCAGACGATTCACGTCTTGACCGTCAACCACGATCATGCGCGATTCCACCACCCAAGGCTGCAGCTGTTTGATGGAGACGCCATTTTGCTCTTCATCCCACGCGATCATCGCCTTGTACGGGCCAGCGTTAATATTTTCCTGATCGGCGTAATTGGTTTGCGCGAGCGCGCTCATCACCTGCTCGATGATGTCGAATTGTTCCAGCGCGCGCTCTTCAATGTACTTGCGCGTAGCGGCTTTATTGTAGTCCGAGGTGGCGGGTAAATCGGTCGTGGCGCGGGCCAGCGCGTGCAGCCGCGAACTCAACCCGCGCGCGAGATAGGCCGCGCCATTGGTGTTGTCCGCGGGCACGGCGGAAATTTCCGTGGGCAGACTATAACCCGTGGTCAACGCCGACAACACTTCACCGTCCGTGTTGGTATTGGTGCCGGTGCTCACCGAGCCGCCGCCCCCGCCACACGCCGTTAAACCCATTGCCGCGGCAATCAAGACTACAAGTTCACGTTTCATAGATTTCTGTTCTCCTCAAGTTAATCACGACACCGGATCAGTAGCGCGCTGGGGCTCACGTGATCCGACAATTCTTGTTTGGTGGCCAGCCGGTGACATTGTGAAGACGTCTGGCAAACTAGGAGGGCTATCGGCTAGCGCTAGAATTATTTAATGGGGGATTATTCCAGTGAATGAACGCGAGACTGGGTTAATGATGACTCTGTGACCGCCATCACATATTAGTAACGGCACGCAGCAAACGGCGAAAGGGCGGGGGCGGGGCCGCGGCTATCGGCGTCTTGACTAGCGGGCGCCGCCGCCAAAACCATCCGTGCCGCCACACCTCAGTGATGCCTTGGCATGAAACCACACCCTACTTAAGCCCCTGCCGTCACGAGCATTTACATCTTTACGTCCGGCTGACACGCCATTCATTATCGAACATCACCATCCGCGGCACGGTGGCAGTCAGGGCGAGACGGCGAGCTCCTTCGCGAAGACACAGCGCCCGCATCGCACTTGACAGCCCGCATTAGCTCAACTATCTATTTAAACCATTAAGATGTATTTAATATGAACCTTAATGGTTGATTCAAAGCGTAGGCTATTAGCGCGTGCGATTCGGGCCTATCACTTTTTCCACTGAGTTTAAGGAGCAGCCTATGTGGCAAGCGGATGGCAGATGCTTGATCTTGATAATGGCGCTGGCGGTGGCGCTGCCGGCGTGGGCCGAGCAGCGCGAGCTTGATATCTCCATCGATGAGATGACCATTCAGGTGGCGCCGGACCTCAAATACCAGGTCTTCGCCTTCAACGGCCAGGTGCCCGGCCCCTTGATCCATGTCAAGCAAGGCGATGACATCATCGCCCATGTCACCAATAACACCACGCTGCCCCACACCATCCACTGGCACGGACAATACCAAAGCAATAACTGGCAAATGGACGGCGTGCCCGGCGTGACGCAAAAGGCCATCGAACCCGGTGACACCTTCACCTATAAATTCAAGGCCGAGAAGACCGGCAGCACCTGGTATCACTGCCATGTCAATGTAAGCGAACACGTCGGCATACGCGGCATGTGGGGGGCGTTGATCGTCGATCCGCTCAAGCCGTCGCTGCTCGAACAGCGCGTGACCAAGGATGTGGTGATGATGCTGAGTTCATGGGACTCGCAATACGCCGAAAAACTCGGCTCCGGCGGCGGCCCGCTCGACCGCCCCAATTATTTTTCCATCAATGCGCGTTCTTTTCCCTTGACCCAGCCCATCAATGTAAAGAAGGGTGACGTGGTGCGTCTGCGTCTCTTCGATGCGGGCGCGGACATACACGCGATCCACACCCACGGCCATGACATGCTGATTACGCACAAGGATGGCCTGCCCTTACCCGCGCCTTATTATGCCGACACCGTCTTGATCGGCCCGGGCGAACGTTACGACGCCATCATTGAAATGAATAATCCAGGCCTGTGGATGGTGCATGATCATATCGATCCGCATGTGACCAATAATGGCCTGCACGGCGGCGGCGCCATGACCCTCATCGCCTACGAAGGCATCAAGTCACCCGTCCCCGACGACGCCCACAACGCGCTACCCAACGACGATCCCGATTTCTATTTCAGCGCATCGATGAAGAAGCCTTATGGCTTGCACGACAACGCGCGCTTCAAGGGCACGCCCATCCAATCAGAGGGCCGCCGCGAGCGCAGGGGCGGAAGCCATGATACGCATTAAGAGAGCATTCGCGATTGCGCTGCTGAGCCTCAGCGCGAGCGCAAGCTGGGCGGCCGATGGCGAGGCCATGCTCAGTTCGCAATGCGCGAGTTGCCACAATCTCACCGGTCCCGCACCCGCAACCTTGCAGGCCCTGCGGGAACGCAAGGGACCGGACCTCTTTTACGCCGGCAACAAATACAAGGCGCAATGGATGGTGCAGTGGCTGCAAAAACCCCAGCGCATCCGGCCGGCCGGGATGTTTTATGTCAACCACGTCAAGGACGGCGCAGAGGGTGACGCGATCGATGACGGCGGTCTCACGGCCCATCCCGCGCTAGCGGCCGCCGCTGCCCAGGCCGTCACCGACGCGCTGATGCAGCGCAAGGCGCGCGATGATTTGATCCGCGCCGGCGCATACACCCCCGGCACGCTCTCGAAGAGCATGGGCGAAATGCTGTTCGATAAATTCCGTGGCTGCCTCGCCTGTCATGAGATCGAACCCGGCTACGGCGGCCTATCCGGACCCGAAGTCTACACCGCCGCCGCGCGTTTGCAGGAAGACTACATCGTGAGTTACCTGCGCGATCCGCAGGCCTGGGACCCAAAGATCTTCATGCCCAACCGCCACCTCAGCGACAGCGACTTGCAAAAGTTCGTGCATTACTTTCGCGCGCTGGGCCAAGAGGTGAAGCCATGAATCACGAAATCATCATCGCGTTATTGGCGGCGGCGGCCATCCTCGCGGCGCCGGCCTCCGGCAAAGAGAGCGCCGAGGACAATTACACGGCCTATTGCACTCAGTGTCATGGCATCCATGGCGATGGCAAGGGCATTAACGCCCGCGACATGTCGGTGCAACCGCGCGACCACACCGACGCCACGGCCATGTCGGCGCGGTCGGACGCGGATATTTTCAAGGCGATCAAGGAAGGGGGCGTCCCCATCAATAAATCCGTGTTAATGCCCCCCTGGGGCGATGTGCTCACTGATGAGGAGATTCATGATCTCGTGCGCTATCTACGCAAGTTGTGCCAATGCGATCACGGCAATTGATTTCGCAATCGTGATCGCTGCTACCGCTGAAATAAGTACCCGCGTTTTTTGTTCAATGTGAGAAACAGAGGAGAGACTTATATGCGCATTAAAAATCTCGCCGCCGTCGTGGCGGCTGCCGCAATGATGTGTGCCGCGGGCGCGGCCTGGGCCAAGACCGTCAAGGTCACCATGCACGCCCACGAGGGGCCGGTGGAGATTGACAATAAAGGCACGCAATACGCGGCGTGGACCTTCGACGGCACCATCCCGGGACCAGTGGTGCGGGTGACCGAAGGTGACACCGTGGAATTCACCTTAATCAACGACAAGGAAAATAAAAATTCCCATGCCATGGATTTTCACGCCGCCATAGTGGATGTGCTCGACGAGTTCGCCCCGGTGAAACCGGGCGAGACCAAGAAATTTAATTTCGTCGCGAAGTATCCCGGCGTCTTCATGTACCACTGCGGCGCCATGCCGATGCAGCAACATATTGCCCGCGGCATGTTCGGCGTCATCATCGTCGACCCCAAGGAAGGCTACAGCAAGGACTATCCGCAGCCGGATCGCGAATACGTGCTGGTGCAGAGCCAATTCTTCCCCGATGCTGACAACGACAAGGCGATGCTAGTCAACGAGGGCTGGAGCAATTCGCTCATCAACGGCAAGATCTTCCACTATGATCCGGTCCACGATCCCAACGCCAGCCTGGCGCTGGTGGCCAAGCCCGGCGAGCGCGTGCGCATCTTCTTCGTCAACGCCAATATCAATATGCCGGTGGCGCTGCACCCCATCGCCGGCATCTGGGATCGCGTCTATCTCAATGGCAACCCGAAGAACGTGATTTACGGCATGCAGACCTACAACGTGGCGGTGGCGGAGGCCACGACCTTTGACATCGTTTCACCGTCAGACCGCGCCACCAACAACGCCATCGTCGATCACACCATGAGCGCGGCCTTGCGTGGTGCCATCACGGTGCTGATGAACAGCCCGGATGCCGACCCCGCACTGGGCAAGGGAGACAAGATCATCCTGCGCTAAAGGGATTCAGCGCGGCGATATCAGGGGGCCCGATCGGGCCCCCTTTCATTTGGCTCATCGCCAACAAGCTGAGAAATAAAACAGATGATTTAGCGTCATCGCGGCCGCAACGGCGTTCGCGGCATCAGACGCGGCGCCCGCGAAGCGGACGGCGATGCGGACTCAGCGCCGCCTCAACGGCACACCGCGGCGGCGCCAGGCCGCCAAGGCCGCCAGCAACACCAGCGCCGGACTCGCGCCGCCGCCCTCGCCCACGGTGATGATGGTTTCCGCACTCGCGCTATTATTGCTGGCATCCGGGTCGGGCTGACGGGTGCGGATGATATCGACGCTGACTGTCTGCGTGCCGCCAGTGCGGGCGCGCAGCGCCAGCGCCAGTTGCGTGCTGCCGCCGGCGATGATCTCGCCGACCTCACACAATACGATCGCGCCTTCGACGCTGCACGTCCCCTGCACCGGCGTAACGGCAACCACGATGAAGGCATCGGGTATCACGCTGCGCAGAGTGAGGCCGCTGGCGGTGCTGGGACCGTTGTTGCCCACGGTGATGTCGTAGTTCACGGTGCTGCCCTCGGGCGCGGGGTCTTCGCGATCCGTCACGCTCAGCCACACATCCGCCGTTTGCGCCCCGTCGTTCAAGCCCGCCAGAAACACATCGCCGCCGCCGGCCGCGCTGGCCTGCGCCGCGTTCAAGGCGGGAAAATCCGTGGAGGCGGTGAGCCCGGTCACGTAAAACGCGCCCGCGCCACTCAAGGCCACGCCCGCGCCGGCATCATCGCCGCCGCCACCCAAATACGTGGACCAATCCAGCGCGGTGCCCGTGGCGTTGAGTTTGCTGACGAAGGCGTCTTGGTTGCCGAAGCGCGCGAATTGCAGCGGCAGCGCCAAGGGAAAATTCGCCGAGGCGGTATCGCCCGTCAGCAGCACGCCGCCGTCCGCCGCCAAGGCGAGGCCTAATGCCTCATCGAAATCATCGCCGCCCAAATAGGTGGCGTAAATGATGCTGCTGCCCGCGGCGTTGATCTTGGCGGCGAAGGCATCGCCGCGCCCGCCGCCATAGCCGCTTTGCAGCGCGCCCGGCGTCACCGGCAGATTACCGGAGACCGTCACCCCGGCGATGTAAATATTGTCGGCGCCGTCCACGGCCAAGGCATAGGCGCGATCCCAGCTGTCGCCGCCGAAATAAGTGGAATACAGCACGCTGGTGCCACCGGCGCTGAGGCGGCTGATGAAGGCATCTTCGGGGAAGCCTTGCAAAATATCGTACAAATTCGTGGCCGTGATCGGGAAGATTTGGGAGGCGGTGCCGCCCGCCACCACCACCTCGCCCGCGCTGGTGAGCGCGATGGCGGAAATGGAATCCACGTCGTTGCCGCCCCAATAGGTGGAGAACACCGCGCTGGCGCCGTCGGCGCTGAGTTGGGTGACAAAACCGTCGGCCTTATAAATACCATTCGCATCGGCATCACCGCGGATGCTGCCTTGCGCCACCCCCGCCGTCACCGGAAAATTCGCCGAGGTGGTGCCGCCCGCCACATAGGCCTGGCCCGCGCCGTTGACTACCACGGCGCGCGCGGTCTCCGTGACGCTGCCGCCGAGATAGGTGCTGTACACCAGCGTGGCGCCGTCGGCGCTGAGCTTGGCGGCGAAGGCATCGGTGCTGCCAAGCCTAGCGGCCTGTTTAGGATTTTGCGTGGGGAAATCGCTGGAAGCCGTGTCACCCGCCACATAGGCCGCGCCGCTGGCGTCCACCGCCACGGCGAAACCGCGATCCGTGCCCGCGCCACCGAGATAGCTCACATACACCAGCGCGCCGCTGCTATCGAGCTTGGCGACGAAGGCGTCCGTGCCGCCGCCGTGCGCCGCTTGCAGCGCGCCGTTCACGGGAAAATCGCTGGAGGCCGTCTGCCCGGTGAGATAGACATTGCCGCTGCCGTCCACCGCCACGCCGCCCGCCTGCTCGGCGCCGCTGCCGCCGAGATAACTGCCGTAGACCAGCACCGGGTCGATGATGAGCGGCCGGCTTGTATCGTACTCGCCCAGCCATAAGCTCACTTGATCGCCGCCGCGCAGGACATAACCGCCGTCCACCGCGCGGCGGCCGCCGGGACCTGTTTGATAGATCACCGGCTTGTTGAGCACCAAGGTGTCATCACCGCTGTGTAACTGCAGCGTGCCGTTCTCGGTCACGGCGAGGTGTCGCGCGCCCTCGACCTGCAACCGTATCCGCCCCGGATCCGCACCTGGCGCCACTACCCAGTCGAATTCCAAACGGCCGTCACGGCCGTAATAAAACATGTCGATGCCGGGATAGACCGCCTGATATTCAACGCGGCCGTAGACCTGGATATCCCGCCGCCACCGCGCCGCGTCGGCACCGAGGAAATAATGACGCGCGCCCGGCAGCGCGCCGTGCGCCGTGCCCGTGGCGGCAGGGTCGGCGCCCAGCCAATGCAAGCGCAGCGCCGCGGCGCCGCGGGTGAAATTCACCGCCACCTCAGCGGGATTCAACAATACGCTGTAGCCCGGCGCGCGGGCCAGGAATTGCGCGCCCGCCGCGGCTTGGGCGGCACGGGGCTCAAAAGAAAGAGGCAAGCTGGCAAAGGCCGCGGCCGGCGGCTGCGCGATGAGCGGCGCTGCGGGACGCAGCGTCCCCGGCGGCAACATCATCACCATCAACAGCGCGATACCGCTTGCGCCCGCCAGCCACCCCGCCGTCCCGGTTTTTAGCCGCATATTTCAACTCATTGTGTTGCCGCGATTGTCTGGGATTCTAGCACGGCCTTCACATGCCAGCGCCTGGTCGAGACAGGGCCGCGGGCATGCGGTATTCTTTGCCACCCAGACCCTCCACTTACACTGAGGCAAACATGAAGGTGTTGATTATCGGCGGCGGCGGGCGCGAGCACGCCCTGGCCTGGAAATGCGCGCAGTCGCCGCGCGTGGACAAAGTCTATGTCGCCCCCGGCAACGCCGGCACCGCACGCGAAAATAAAGTGGAAAACCTCGCCATCGCCGCCGAGGCCATCCCGCAACTGGTGGCCTTCGCCCGCGACAACGGCATCGCGCTCACCATCGTCGGCCCCGAGGCGCCGCTGGTCGCCGGGGTGGTGGACGCGTTTCAAGCGGCGGGCCTGCGCTGCTTCGGTCCCAGCCAAGCGGCGGCGCAGCTGGAAGGCTCCAAGGCCTTCGCCAAGGATTTTCTCGCGCGCCATCGCATCCCCACCGCCGATTATCAAAACTTCACCGACATCGAAGCCGCCATCGCCTATATAAAAGAAATGGGCGCGCCCCTGGTGGTCAAGGCCGATGGCCTGGCCGCGGGCAAGGGGGTCATCCTCGCGCAGACGGAGGACGAGGCCATCGCCGCGGTGCGCGATATGCTCGCGGGCAATGCCTTCGGCAGCGCGGGTCATCGCGTGGTCGTCGAAGAATTCCTGCGCGGCGAAGAGGCCAGCTTCATCGTCATGGTGGACGGCGAACATGTGCTGCCGATGGCCACCTCGCAGGATCACAAGGCCCGCGACGACGGCGACCGCGGCCCCAACACCGGCGGCATGGGCGCCTATTCGCCCGCGCCGGTGGTCACGCCCGAGATTCACCAACGCATCATGAAGGAAGTGATCGAACCCACGGTGCGCGGCATGGCCGAGGACGGCACACCCTACACCGGCTTTCTCTACGCGGGGGTGATGATAGACGAGCGCGGCACGCCGCGGGTGCTGGAATTCAACTGCCGCTTCGGCGATCCCGAGACCCAGCCCATCATGCTGCGGCTGCGCTCGGACCTCACCGAACTCTGCGAGGCCGCGCTGAATAAACGCTTGGATAAAGTACAAGCCGAGTGGGACCCGCGTCCCGCCCTGGGCGTGGTGCTGGCGGCGGGCGGTTATCCCGGCGACTATCGCAAGGGCGATGTCATCCGCGGCCTGTCCGAAAGCGAGAACGCCGACAGCAAAATCTTTCACGCGGGCACGGCGGAAAAAAACGGCGAGGTCGTCACCAGCGGCGGCCGTGTCTTATGCGCCTGCGCCTTGGGCGACACGGTCTCGCAAGCGCAAGCGCGCGCCTACGCAGCGGCCAAGGTCATACACTGGGACGGCGTGTTCTACCGCCACGACATCGGCTACCGCGCCATCGCCCGCGAACAGGCTTAACGCGCTTGACCACCCCTTGGCAGATCCGCCGCGCCGCCGCGCATCTGCGCGGCGGGGGTGTTATCGCCTACCCCACCGAAACGGTATACGGCCTCGGCTGCAATCCGTTGGATGAACACGCCGTTCAACGCCTGCTCGAACTCAAACAGCGTCCGCGTGAAAAAGGTTTGATCCTCATCGGCGCCACGCTCGAACAGCTGCTGCCCTACATTAATGTGCACGATAAAACATTACTGAAAAAACTCGCGGCTCCCACGGAGCGCCCCACCACCTGGCTCTGCCCGCCGCGCGCCGCCACGCCGCACTGGCTCAGCGGCCGCCACGATTCCATTGCAGTCCGCATCACCACCAGCCCCATAGCCCGCCAACTCTGCGAGCGCTACGGCGGCGCCATTGTCTCCACCAGCGCCAACCCCGCCGGACTCGCACCGGCGCGCGGCGCATTAAAAGTGCGCCGCTACTTCGGCGCGCAACTCGACGATATTCTCGGCGGAGACTGTGACGCGCAAACCAAACCCAGCCGGATTGTCGATCTCATTAGCGGCGCGGTAATCCGCGAATAGCGTGAAGCCGGGCGCCGCATATGCGCGCTCGAGCGAAGCAAGCGGCATTGCAGCACGGTCGACGCGGCATCGAAAAGATCGGCGCCATTCATGAGCACAGGCTTGCCCAAACTATCACCCGAGATACACTTGCTCAGTCATACGGCGGAACCCCTGTCGGATTCCGCCCTACGTCATCCGCCTTACGCGCGTTACGTCATCCGCCTTACGCGCGTTGGAGAACGGTGAGTTCATCCGCCGCTTCCTGCAACACGTCCTACCCGACGGCTTCATGCGCATCCGCCACTACGGCTTTCTCGCCAACCGCTGCCGGCGGCAACGGCTGGAAAGTATCAGGGCATCATTGAACGAAGAAAAAATCAGTGAGACTGCGGTACCTGTCGGCCACAGCGACGCAGTACCGGCACGTGATGCATCACCTGCATCCCCATGCTTATGCCCGAAATGCAAACA
>CAMYKQ010000061.1 GCA_947259075.1 uncultured Gammaproteobacteria bacterium
CTTGTTGTTGCGCGGTCAGGGCGGAGAAGGCGATGACTTGGCCGTAGTAGCCGAGCATGCCGGCGTAAAAGATGTCGCCGAGCAGGTCTTCGCGGCTGAGGGCGCCGATGAGGGCGGTGTCGTTCGATTGCAGGGTTGCTTGGGTCTGTTGCAAGGCGGCTTGCAGTTGTTGCAGGCGCACGGGCGAGACGCTGCCGCCGACCACGGCGACATTGAGGAAGGAGCCGGCAATGACGTCGGAGGGGCGGTTTTCAGATTCATTTTCTTTTAATTTGTGACAGCGCATTTCTGGCAGCGCCCATCCTAGAATGGTGTTGAAAACCGCGGGGTAATTTCAATCGCGCTGGCGCGAAGTGCTGCGATGTTTAGCGGATTTAGTATCCGCCAGCCTATCCCACTCCGGGTTATCGCCTATACGCATGCCAAGAAAATCCACCAGCGCGCGCACGCGATAAGGCACGTAACGGCCGCCGGGAAAGATGGCGTAGAGACCCATTTCCATGGGCGGGTAGTCTTGCAATATCGCTTCGACGCGGCCGTCGCGCAGGGCCTCAGCGGCGACAAAAGTCGGTTGATAGCTGATGCCGAGGCCACGGATGGCGGCGTCGAGCAAGGCGTCGCCGTTGTTAGCTTGAATGCGGCCGCGGGTGCGCACCCAAGTGAGTTTACGCTTGATAACGAAGGGCCAGCGGTTACGTAACACCGGCACATAACCGAAACATTCATGATCGATGAGTTCGCGCGGGTGGCGCGGCCGGCCGTGACGGGCGAGGTAGCCGGGCGAGGCCGCCACTACGGAACGGCAAGTGCCGAGGCGGCGCGCGACCACGGTGTCATCCAGTTGCGGCGTGACGCGCAGCGTCAAGTCCAAACCCTCGGCGATGAGATCGAGATGGCGATCGCTGAAATCGATTTCGAGGTTCACTTGCGGATGGGCCGAACTGAAGTCACAGAGCATCGCGGTTAAATAGCGCACGCCCAAACTCAACGGCACCGACAGACGAATATTGCCGCGAAGCTCGCGCCGCGCATCGGATAGATCACCCTCGGCCTCTTCTACTAGCGTGAGAATCTCACGGCATTTTTCCAGATAGACCGTGCCCGCGGCGGTGAGGGAGAGTCGCCGCGTGCTGCGGGCGATGAGCTTGGTGCCCAGCCGCGCTTCGAGCGCGGCAACTTGACGTGTGACCGCCGAACGCGCGACATCCTGCTGCACGGCGACGGCGGCGAAGCTCCCCGCCTCCGCGACCCGCACGAACACTTTCATGGCGGCTAGTTGATCCATTGTTGCTGATTCTGCAACTGACAAGCGCGAATTGTCTACTATTTCACTCGGGTGTCCTGCCCTACAGTGGCCACACCCTCACTGATAAGGAGCTGTCACCATGATTCTCGTCACCGGCGCTAACGGCCATCTCGGCCGCCAGATTGTTGAACACCTCGCCTTGCGGCTGGGCTCGTCCGCCGTCACCCGCCTCGCCGTGAGCGTGCGCGACCCGGCCAAAGCACACGACCTCGCCGAGCGCGGCATCGAAGTACGCCACGGCGACTTCGACCGGCCCGGCACCCTCAACCGGGCCTTCGCGGGCATTGAACGCTTGGTGCTGGTGTCCACCGACGGCCCCAAGGACAGCCGCATCGCGCAACACCACAACGCCATCGCCGCGGCCAAAGCCGCGGGCGTGAAGCGCATCGTCTACACCAGCTTTCTCGATGTCTCTCCCGACTCGCCGGCGGAGTTCGCCGCGGCGCATCGCGCCACCGAGGCGGAGCTGCACGCCAGCGGCGCGGCGCTGGCGATCATGCGCAACACGCTCTACGCCGATTATCTGCCCATGACCATCGGCGGGGCTTTGGAGTCGGGGGTGTTTTATCTCTCCGCGGGCGGCGGCCGCGCCAGCTTTCTTAGCCGCGATGAGATGGCGCGGGCCACCGCCGCCGCGGCGCTGAAAGAGCAGCTCGAAAAAGAGATTTATGAACTCACCGGCCCCGCCACCCACGACTATCACGAGGTGGCGGCCGGGCTGAGCCGCGTCAGCGGCAAACCCATACGTTATCAAGCCATCAGCGAAAACGACTACACCCAGGCCCTCGAAGGCCATGGCGTGCCGGCCTGGATGGCGCGGGCGCTGGCGAATATGTACTCGGCGGTCGCGGCCGGCAAATTCGACCGTGTCAGCGGCGACTACGCGCGGCTCACCGGCCACGCGCCACCGTCGCTGGCGCACACCATCGAACACCTCTTCGCGCGTTGATGCGCTCATTCAGCAACCACCCATCTCCATTGAAATTGAAAGGAACAATCATGAATGCACTACACAACATCGGTCCCCTGGCGGGGCGTCTATTAATCGCCTTTATTTTCATCATGGCCGGCTGGAACAAAATCGGCGGTTTCGAAGGCACGGTGGGGTATATCCAAAGCGTCGGCCTGCCCCTGCCCACCATTGCGGCGGTAGTGGCCATCATCGTCGAACTCGGCGGCGGCCTGCTGCTCGCCGTCGGTTACAAGGCACGCTGGGCCGCGGCGGCCTTGGCGCTGTTCACCTTGGTCACGGCCTTCGTGTTCCATAATTTCTGGGCGGTGCCGCCGGAACAAATGCAGATGCAGAATATTCAATTCATGAAAAATCTGGCGATCACTGGCGGCCTGCTCTATATACTCATTCACGGCAGCGGCCCGCTGTCACTCGAACGCGGTATAGCGCGCGAGTCACGCGAGTCGCGGGTACACGCCGCTAGATAATTTTTAGGACGGTGTCTATGAACGGCTCAACTATAAGGATGCCCGCGCTCTTTTTCGGTCACGGCAATCCCATGTATGCGATCGAGCCCAACCCCTACGCCGAGGCCTGGCGCGTGCTGGGGGAGTCTCTCCCCCGGCCCGCCGCCATCCTCGCCGTCTCGGCGCATTGGTACACTCGCGGCACGGCCGTCACCGCCATGGACCGGCCGCGCACGATCCACGACTTCGGCGGTTTTCCCCGCGCCCTATTCGAGGTGAGCTACCCCGCGCCCGGTTCGCCCGCGCTCGCCCGGCGGGTGCAAAAATTATTGGCGCCCACGCCGGTGCAACTCGACGAAGATGCGGCGCACGGCTGGGGCCTCGACCACGGCACATGGTCGGTGCTCAAACATGTTTTTCCCCAGGCCGATATGCCCGTTGTGCAATTGAGCCTCGACGCCGCGCAAACACCGCAGTGGCATTACACACTGGCGCAACGATTATCGCCCTTGCGTGGCGAAGGCGTACTCATCATCGGCAGCGGCAACATCGTCCACAATCTGCAACGCCTGGTTTGGACCAAAAACGCGCCGCCCCACGCCTGGGCGCAACGCTTTTCCGAGTGGGTCCGCGCGCGGCTGCTGGCCGCCGACCACGCGGCCTTGAGCGATTATTTAGCCGCTGGCGCGGACGCCCGCCTCAGTGTGCCGACGCCGGAACACTATCTGCCCCTGCTTTACGTCATCGCGCAGCAAGGCGCGGGCGAGGCCGTCAGCTTTCCGGTGGAAGGACTGGAAATGGGCGGCGTCGATATGCGGGCCGTTGCGCTGGGCTTGAGCCCCGCTGCGGCGCTATCCCCCGGTAATTGAGGCCAAAACCAGGCCACACTCCCCGCCAGCTCCCGGCGGCCATCCACCCCCCGGCCCCGCCGCCTACACAGATACAAACGGCTGTGCTATGGTGGCCGCTGTTTGCGCGCCGGACGGGTCCGGCGGATTTTTCTACGGGGAGAGATGCATGATTACTGAAGGCTTGATTACGTGGATGGTCATTATCATGTGCGTAGTCGTGACGATTTTATTAGCGTATTTAACAATCAAAATCTATACCGCCGAAGACGGCTTCAGGGACGCTGGCAAAAAATAAACCCGGCTAATAGAATAAAAATCGAATAAAAAACGCCGGCCACGCTGCCGGCGTTTTTTATTGCGCGCCGCCTTATCCCGGCGGCCAGCCCAGTTGCCGCCCCCCCAGCACATGCAGATGGAGGTGAAACACGGTCTGCCCCGCGTCGGCGTTGCAATTCATCACCGTGCGGTAACCGCCTTCGGCGATACCCAATTGCTGCGCGACCTTCTTCGCCGTCAAGTACATTTCGCCCACCAGCACATCATGATTGGGTTCGAGATCATTGAGGGTGGCGATGTGTTTTTTTGGAATCACCAGCACATGCACCGGCGCCTGCGGATTGACGTCGTTGAACGCCAGGGTCGCTTCGTTCTCATACACCACATCGGGTTTGATCTGCCCATTAATCATTTTGCAGAAAAGACAATCACCTGCCATCTTCATCGCTCCTTATCACCGCGGCGGATTAATACTCCGCCCTATTATGAGCGCATCGCGCCAGCGATCAAGCCAAGCGCCTAGGCCCTGCTCGGGTTCAAGGCCATGGGCGCGCTGAAACAGCCGTGACGCGCGCCGGGCAATAAGCGCTGGAAATCGTCGCCATTCACCTTCACCAATTCAAGATGATCACCGCCCTCGAAATACACGCAAGGCAGGGCAAGCAGACTATCATCGACGATCACCTCTAAACCATACACCGGTCCGAGGGGCGGTACCGCGCCAGGCGCGCAATCCGCAAACAAACCGCGCAACTCGCCTTCGGTGGCCAAACCGATGGTGCGCCGCAATTGCCGGTGCAGGCGGCCCAGCTGCAACCGGTTGGACGCGGGCAACACCGCGAGCAAATAGCCCTCGTCATCCTTCAACAGCACACTCTTGGCCACTCGACTGCAGGGCACCCGCGCCTCATGCGCCGTAGCGGTGCTGCATCGCGTGGGCTGATGCGCCACCACCTCATAACTCACGCCATTACGAATCAGATACCTGACTAGAGAATTGGCCAAGGCCATGCGCGATCCTCCTTGTATCAGCTAGAACAACCCTCCTCCCTCTTAATGTAACTATAGATCACGCATGCGGCATCCACCTCCCCGGCCCCCTTGGGACTTGCACTGAGGCCGCGAAGATTTGAAGATATGACCCTTTGCCGCGCCGCCCGCGCTGGAGCCATCACGGAACGGAGCCCCCCGATGCACGTCACCCTCGTCCAGGTTCATGTAAAACCCGAACATATCGCGGATTTCATCACCGCCAGCCGCGCCAATCACCAGGCCTCGGTGCGCGAACCCGGCAATCTGCGCTTCGACGTTTTGCAAGACGCCGAAGACCCGGCGCGCTTCGTCTTGTACGAGGCCTACCGCAGCGCCGCCGAGGCCGCCGCCCACAAAGACACCGCCCACTATCTGCACTGGCGCGAGCAGGTGGCGCCGTGGATGGCCGAAGCGCGCATCGGGCTGAAATACACCGGCCTCTGTCCCGAGGCGACGGCATGACGCCCATCGCCCCCTTCAATCTCAGCCGCCTGCCGCGCATCGTCTTCGGCGCCGGCCGTCTCGCCGAGCTGCCGCAACTCGCGCGCGAATTCGGCCGCCGCGCGCTGCTCCTTACCGGGCGGCGCTCCTTCACCGCCTCACCGTTTTGGCCGCCCTTGCGCGCCGCGCTGCAAGCACGGGGCATCGAGTGGGAGCACGAAATCATCGGCGGCGAACCCTCGCCGCACGACATCGACGCCGCGGTGGCGCGTCATCGCGATAAACAGATCGAGTTGGTCATCAGCATCGGCGGCGGCAGCGTGCTCGATGCGGGCAAGGCCGTCGCCGGCCTGTTATTGCACCAGGAATCGGTGCTGCATTTTCTCGAAGGCGTGGGCAGCGGCGTCTACCACGGACCGGCGCTGCCCTTCATCGCCGTGCCCACCACCGCCGGCACCGGCAGCGAGGCCACCAAGAACGCCGTGCTCAGCGTGCAAGGCCCCGAAGGCTTCAAAAAATCCTTCCGCCACGACTGCCTGGTGCCCGCCTACGCGCTGGTGGACCCGGACTTGCTGAGCACCTGCACCCCGGACCTCATCGCCGCCAACGGCATGGACGCCCTCACTCAATTGCTGGAATCCTACGTCTCGAGCAAGGCCAGTCCCGCCACCGACGCCTTGGCGCTGAGCGGGCTGCACGCGGTAAACGCGGGCTTTTTCCCCGCCTGGCGCGGCGACGGCCCCGAGGCCGCCGCCGGCCGCGGACACTTGGCATACGGTGCTTTGTTGTCGGGCATCACCCTCGCCCAAGCCGGCCTCGGCTCGGTGCACGGCCTGGCCTCACCACTGGGGGCATTCTTTCCCATTCCCCACGGCGTGGTCTGCGGCACGCTGCTGGCCGTCGCCTGCGAGGTGAATATCCGCGCCCTGCGCGCACGCGCGCCGCGCAGTCCGGCCCTGGCCAAATACGCCGAATTGGGCGCCCTGCTGAGTGGCAAAGCGCCGCGCGGCGAGACGGCCGGCTGCGATGATTTACTCACGACGCTCAATGAGTGGAGCGGACAACTGCGCCTGCCGCGTCTGCGCGACTACGGCGTGAAGCCGGACGACTTCGACAACATCGTCGCCCACAGCCGCGGCAACAGCATGAAGACCAATCCCGTGCTGCTCGAAGACAATGAGATTCGTGAGATCGTGGCACGGCGCTGGTAGCGGGCCGCGTCGGGTGACGCCGGCTGCAAACACGTGTCCGCGC
The DNA here is from genome assembly GCA_947259075.1 of uncultured Gammaproteobacteria bacterium. Taxonomy (GTDB): domain Bacteria; phylum Pseudomonadota; class Gammaproteobacteria; order DRLM01; family DRLM01; genus CAKKSB01. The sequence goes on from CAMYKQ010000061.1 coordinate 6,580, forward strand.
CTATTCACCGGGGGCAGGCGCGAATAGCATCCCGGCATCACGCTGGTCTACACTGCCCGGCTGATTAACACGTCCAATTCATTAAGGAACCTCTGATTTATTAGAGGTTCCGTGCGGCGCAAGGACGCGCCGCCGCGGGCCATTGAAAATGAAGAAAAGCGTAAATCCCACTTTTCGCTTTTCGTGCTCTGAAAATGCCAGAATGGCATTATTCAAAGTTTCCTAAGTAGAAAGCCGCCATCACCGTGCCATCCCGCTCCTGTTTTCGTGCCGTCCTAATCGCAGCGTTCGCCAGTGCGCTGCACGCCGCGCCCGCGCAGGCACGCACCCTGCCGGTGTGGGAAGTGGGACTGGGCTTGGGTGTGTTGTCAGTGCCGTTTTACCGTGGCGCGGGCGACGGCCGCAGTTACGCCTTTCCCATTCCCTACATCAAATACCGCAGCCGCTTCCTGCAAGTGGATGAAGACGGCCTGCGCGGCAAGCTCTTCACCAGCGACCGCTTGCTGCTCGACATCAGCCTCGCGGGCGGCGTGCCGGTGCCGGAAAATTCCGACGGGCCGCGCGCCGGCATGCCCAGTCTTCATCCCACCGTGGAGCTGGGGCCGCAATTGGAATACCGGCTGTGGCAGGCGTCCGCACACCGCGGCGCCGTATGGCTGCACCTGCCGCTGCGCGCGGCGTTTTCCGTGGCTATCGGCGAGGTCGACGATCAAGGCTGGGTGTTCGCGCCGTATGTCGAATACGAAACCCGCGACGGCAACCCGGGCGGGCCGTGGGCGATAGGCATCGGCGCCGGTCCGCTGTTCGCCACCCGCGGTTATCACGATTATTTCTACGAAGTGTTGCCCGGCCAGGCCACCCCCACCCGCCCCGAATACCACGCCGAGGCCGGTTACTCCGGCAGCCGGATCACCCTCAGCGCCCATAGACGCATCGGCCACTGGTGGCTGGGCGCCTTCGCGCGCGTCGACAGTCTGAAAGGCGCGGTATTCGCGGACAGCCCCTTGGTGCAGGAAGACTATTATTACGCCGCCGGGATAGCGATATCGAGGGTGCTGGCCGTCTCGCGGACGCGGGTGGAGATCGAGGGCGAATGACGCGGCGCCTCAGCGCGGCGCGTCGCAAGCACGCAGCCGGGTGCCGCCCAAGGTGTATTTGATCTGCATGCTGCGGTCACCTTTGATCTCGCTGATTTGCATGTCCAGCACGCCGCTGAAACTGTCACCGGCATAGGTCACCTTACCGGCGCCGTTCATGGTGGCCTTGTCATCGCCGCACTGCACGCGCCAGCTAACGTCATTGCCGTTCACGGTTTGCTCGCTGACCTGGCAGCGCATATTGGACTGCGCGTTGGGCACCGGGTCGTCGCGGGTGAGGCAGCGGCTGGATTTGATCGCGGGCACGGGAAAGTTGCTGCCCTGAATCTGCACTTGCACGATGGTCTCCCAATGGCCTTCCACCATATCGAGTTCCGCCGCGACGGGTAATGACACACTGGCCATCAGCGCCGCGCCCAATATAATCGTGCCCCGTAAACTCATCATCGTTACCCCATCACCACCTTCGAAACCGCCCCGCAGTTTATCACAGGGCCACGCGCCGCACCCCGCTGTCGATGCGGCCGTCGCCGTGCAATTGCAACCAGCGGTAAGCCGGCGGGCGCGGGTCCAGCGTGCAACGCTCGGCGCCCGGGGTGAACTGCACGCAGGTCGAGGGCGTGCCGAACAGGCGCAGGCCGCGCCACTCGGCCTCGTATTCTTGATGGATGTGACCCCAGACGATGCCGCGCACCCGTGGCCGCGCCGCCGCCAGCTCGAGCAGTTCCGCGCCGTTCACCAAGCCCATCGCGTCCATCCACGGGCTGCCGATAGCGAGCGGCGGATGGTGGACGCACAGCAGCGCGAAATGCTCGGGATAACGCGCCAAACACGCCTGCAGGCGCGCCAGCTCCGCCGCCGGCAACCGCCCCGCCGCCTGTCCCGGCTGCGCGCTATTGAGCAGGATCACTTGCCAGCGCCCCGCCAGCCAATGTTCCGCGTAACGCACCGCGCCCGCGCCCAAGAGCTCACGCATCAAGGCCGCGTCATCGTGATTGCCGGGCAGGCACAACACCGGCGCCGCCAAAGGCGCGAGCGTCGCGGCCAAGAGCCGGTAAGCCGCGGCGGAATCGTCGTGGATCAAATCGCCCGTAGCAATCACCGCCCGCGGCCGCGGCGCGTCCACGCACGCCGCCGCCACCACGCGGCGCAGCGAGTCCAGCGTGTTCACGCCCATCAGCGTGGCGGCCGGATCGGCGGCGAGGTGGGTGTCGGTGAATTGCCAAAGGATCAAAGGCGGTTGGGCTATACTCATGCGGGCATCCGGCGGGAAAGACTGGCTGCGTCATTGTATGTCAAACGCGGCGGCATGACCGCGCAAGGGGGCACCTCGGCTATGAATAAACCTTCACTGGGCTTGGCGGAACCGCTGTATCAGTATCTGCTCGATCATTCCTTACGCGAATCACCTTTGCTCCAGCGCCTGCGCGAAGAGACCGCGCGCGACCCGCTGGCGATCATGCAAATCGCGCCGGAGCAGGGGCAATTCATGTCAATGCTGGTGCGGCTGCTGGGCGCGCGCCGCGCCATCGAGATCGGCGTCTTCACCGGTTACAGCTCGCTGTGCATCGCCGCCGCGCTCGCGGACGGCGGCGAACTCATCGCCTGCGACGTCAGTGAGGAATGGACCCGCGTGGCCCAGCGTTATTGGCGCGAAGCGGGGCTGGCGCACAAGATTTCCCTGCGTCTCGCCCCCGCGCTCAACACCCTCGATGCCTTGCTGCGCGCGGGCGAGAAAGAAACTTTCGATTTCGTCTTCATCGACGCCGATAAGGTCAATTACCCGCACTACTACGAGCGCGCGCTGGCCTTGCTCAAGCCAGGCGGTCTGATCGCGGTGGATAATGTGCTGTGGAGCGGCAGCGTGGCGGACGCAAGCGTGAATGACGACAACACCCGCGCCATCCGCGCCTTTAACCGCGCCCTGCACCAAGACCCGCGCGTGGAGTTGAGCTTGGTGCCTATCGGTGACGGCCTGAGTTTAGCCCGCAAGAAGGCCGGAGACTGAAACGGAGGAAAACGCGTCAACCCCGCCGCGCGTCTTCGAAACAAATCTCCACGAAAAATTCACCCGCATCGGTGGCAAACGGCACGATCACCTTCGGCCCGAGAAATTTGTGAATGATTTTGTGATCCTTGCCTACCACCACGGTGGGAATGGCCAGATCAAATTCATAACCTTTATCGGCGAGGATGCGCTTGGCGCCGCCGGTCACGATATTGGTGATCTCGCCCACCAAATCCGTCACCGTCGCATCCACCCCAGCACTCTCTTCACCCAGCATACGTTTGCAGATATCCAAAATCGCTTGTTCGGAAAAGGTGATCGCCAAAGATCCCTTGACCTGCGGACTGGTCATACCTATCACCCCGGTCACATCACCGCGCGCCATATCATCCGTTTTAATCATGGGCCGGCCCGCCTTGGCCTCCAGTTGGGCCATGGTGTTCAATACGTTAAGTATCGATTCGAGAAAGGGATTAATAAATGCGACATTCATTTATCGATCGGTCCCTGTTAGTGATTTACCGCACAACCCCTTATCGACCCCAGGAAAAAATCCTAAACGCGGCCACCGCGAAGGTGCCGGGGCACGGAACTAGCGCGAGGCGGCGCGCCGCGCCTGCAAATCCTCCCACTCCATCACCAGCCGCGCCCGCTCCGTTCGCGGCAACGCGGCCCAGTGGGTATCCGTCAGCGCGCCCGCCAAGGCATAGAGCAAATTCAAACTGGGGCGCACGCCACTGTCCTTGACTCGCTGATACGCCCGTACCGCGCCAAGTTTTTCCAAATCCGCGCGACAGTGGATGCCCGCGGCATGCAGCCAGCCCGCCGATACGGGGCCTAGGTTACGCAAGGTCTCCACGCCGGGCGCGCCTCTATCGCGCGCGTTCATCACCGGCTTAGCGCGCGGCATCACTCAGCACCGCGTTCGGAGTGCCCCAGATTTTTTTCCGGCGCGATGCGGTCACGCAAACGCTGCTTCAATTCTTTCAATTCGGGAAAGCGCCCCTCGACGCGCCGCGACCACAGCGTCTCACCATTGAGCCGCAGCTCGAACACCCCGCCGCTGCCTGGTATCAAAGCCAGCTCGTGTAACTCCTCGGTGAAGGTCAGCAACAATTCCTGCGCCAGCCACGCCGCGCGCAACAACCAGCGGCACTGCGTGCAAAACTCGATCTCCAGCCGCGCCTTCGCCTTCATTGCATCCACTCCTTTTGATTTTGTCCGCCACTCAACGCGCTTTCAGCGCCACCTCGTCGCGCAGATACACCGGCGCCGCCTGTTCCGCGCTCAAGGCCTCACCGCGGCCATAAGCCGCCACCGCCAGCAACGCCACATCGCGCGCCTGGGGGTAACGCGCCGCGTCAACCTCCACGACTTGGCCGCCCAAACGCGCCTGCAGCACCTCGCCATACACCGCCCAGCCCGAACCCGCGCCGCGCCAATCCGCGCCCGCCGGTGACGGCACCGCAGCGGGCGCGGTCACGTGCTCCTCGCCGCGCAAGACCATCAAACCCGCGCCGCCGCGTTCATATGCGCCCCAATACACCTCGCCGATGCGCGCATCGATGGCGGCCAGCACCCGCGCCGCGCCGCGTTCACGGGCCATGCCCTGCGCCAGCGCCGCCAGCGAGGAGACCGGCAGCACCGGCAAGTCGGCGCCGAAGGCGATACCCTGCGCCACCCCCGCGGCAATGCGCAGACCGGTGAAGGCGCCGGGCCCGCGGCCGAAGGCCAGCGCGTCCAATTGCGCGGCGCCAAGACCGGCCTCGGCCAGCAGTTCATCGGCCATGGGCAGGATCAAACGCGCATGCTCGCGCGGCGCCAGCGCGTAACGCTCGCTGAGCGCGCCGTCGAGATAGAGCGCCGCGGAGCAGGCCTCGGTCGCCGTTTCAATCGCCAATAACTTCACTATCGCAAACCTCTCGGGTAAAACACCGGCGCCGCCGCGCGCCTGAAACGTCAACTGAAGAACGAAGCCGTCTCGGCCGCCTCGGGCGACGCGGCGAAGAATTCCTCCACCTCCGCCAGCACGCGGGTGCGGCGCATCGCGGGCAGACTATTGAGAAACACCCGGCCGTAGGATTTCGACAACAGCCGCGGGTCGCACAGCATCAACACCCCGCGATCGTTGACATCGCGGATCAAACGGCCCACGCCTTGTTTCAGCGTAATCACCGCCTGCGGCAGTTGCGCGTCGCGGAAGGGTTCACCGCCACGCTTGCGCAAGGCATCCAAGCGCGCCTGCAACACCGGGTCGCCGGGCGAGGCGAAGGGCAGCTTGTCGATGATGACCAGCGACAGCGCCTCGCCGCGCACGTCCACGCCTTCCCAAAAACTGCTGGTGCCCAGCAACACCGCGTTACCCAATTCACGGAAGCGGTGCAGCAGTTCACGCCGCGGCGCCGTGCCTTGGATCAGCAAGGGATAGGGCAAAATATCACTCAAGCGCTGCGCCGCTTCTTGTAAGGCGCGATGACTGGTGAACAACAAAAACGCGCGGCCCTCACTGGCGCGCAACACCGGCAAGGCCGCCTCTATCACCGCCGCGGTGTAATCCGGCGCCGCGGGCAAGGGCATGCGCTGCGGCAGATACAACAGCGCGTTGCGCTGATAATCAAACGGGCTGTCCCAGCGCGCGGTACGCGCCGCGTCCAAACCGAGGCTGGCGCAAAAATGACTGAAGTCATCACCCACCGCCAAGGTCGCCGAGGTGAACACCCACGCGGCCTTGAAGCGGCTGACGTGATTTTGAAAGCTGTTACCGATCTCGAAGGGCGTGAGGTGCAGCGCGAAGCTGCGCGCAAAGGTCTCGAACCACTGTACCTGTTGTTCGTGATCCGTCTCATTGAACGCGGCGAGCCGTTCCGCCAAGGCGATGCTGCGCTGCCAGCATTGATTCAAGCCGGCGCCGCGCGGCGCGGCCGCGCGCAACATGTCTTGCAAGCGGGCCAAGGCGTTTTCAGTCTCGCGCAGATTTTTCATCACCGCGGCTTGCGCCGCCGCTTCGCGCCACGGCGCGCGGCGGCTGGCACTGCCCAAGGCGATGCGGGTATCGGCGGCGGCGTGATCCAGTGCCTCCGCCGCGCGCACGAGGTCCGGCATATCCCCGGCCTCGCGCGCGTGTTCGGTGGCGACGTCGCGGCACAACTCCGTGAGCTGGCGGCTGCTGAGCGTGGTGCCGAAGAATTGCAGCGCCACTTCCGGCAATTGATGCGCCTCGTCGATGATGAAAGCCGCCGCGCCGGGCAGGAGTTCGCCGAAGCCTTCGTCCTTCAGCGCCATGTCCGCCAGCAACAGATGATGATTGACCACCACCACGTCGGCCTCTTGCGCGGCGCGGCGCGCCTTGAGCACATAGCACTCGGAAAAGCGCGGACACTCCTGTCCCAGGCAATTATCCGCGGTGGACGTGACCCAGGGCCAGATCGCGGCGCCTTCGGATATCTCATCCACTTCAGCGATATCGCCATGGCGCGTGCGCCCCGCCCAGCGGCTGACTTTTTGCAAATCCACCACGTCGGCGCGGGTCGGCAAACGGCCGTCGCTCACCGCCAAATCCAAACGGTGCAGACAAAGATAATTGGCGCGGCCCTTGAGCAGGGCGGTGCGCACCGACAGCTTCAAGGCCTCGCGCACCACGGGCAGGTCGCGATGGAAGAGTTGATCCTGCAGATGCTTGGTGCCAGTGGAGATGATGACCTTGTTATTGAACAACAGCGCGGGCACGAGATAGGCGAAGGTCTTGCCGGTGCCGGTGCCCGCTTCGGTCACCAGCACCTCGCGGCGTTCCAGCGCCTCGGCCACCGTCTGCGCCATGGCCTGCTGCTGCGCGCGCGGGGCGAAGCCGGGCAGACTCTTAGCCAGAGGACCAGCGTCACCGAGGAGTTGGGCGGGAGTATCAAACACGGTGTTGCGCGGCAATCACTATCATTGAGACACGGCATGCATGACGGCAGACCAGCAAACCCTCAGCGGCTCGCCTGATTGTCCCACACCCCATCATCCTCGACGCCGTTCTCGCGGGTCCACACCAGGCGGGCGATGGCCTTGAAGCGCGCCACCGACACCGCGCCGCGCTTACTGCGGTTGCTGCTGGTCTTGTCCACCACTTCCAGCAAGTCATCGCGTTCGGCCTCGTAAATTTCATAGGGCTCGTAGCTTTCATCCATCAGCACCAGCAGCACGCTGTCCCACGCCTGCTCGGTCTTGAGCTGACCGAGGCGCTGGCCGCTCTTGCCTTCGTCGAAAATCGCGCGGCCCTTGATTTGGATGCGTTTACCTTCGAGGCGGCCGCGGCCCACGGCGTCATAGCCGCCGGTGCCGGCTTGCACGGCTTCGAGGTCGAGCAAACGGCAGGCGTCGTGCACCGCCAGCTCGGCACTGATGCCGGGCAGCGGCTTGCCCATGGCGAGGCGGTATTCCCGCGCTAGACGGCGCGCCTCACCCATGAGCTTGTCGACTTGATACAGCTCCACCTCAGCCACCCCCGCTTTGTCTGTTTTATTTGCGGCGTATTATGCCTGGAAATGCCCGCTTGCGCCGGGTTCACTGTTCCGCGGCCCGGGCCCGCGCGGCACGCGCGCCCTTGTTATCCCCTTGCCGCTCGCGGGCCTCGGCGATGAGCAGCCAATTGCGCCTTTGCAATTCCGCCTCACCGCCCGCGAGACTATTGGACTTGGCCGCCAGATTCGCCGCCGCCTGCCATTGGCCCTGCGTCAGACGCACGCGCGCCAGGCGATACCATACCATGGCATTGCGCGGATCGACCCGCACCGCGCGCTCCAAGGTAGCGGCGGCGCTTTCCAATTGACCGCTCTGTTCTTGGCGTCCCGCGCTGTCCAGCAAGGCCACGACCGCGGGCGGGCGCGGCGCGGGCGCTGCGGGCGGAACGCTATCCAGCGGCGGCGCGAACAGCGGCGGGGAGGCCTCGGCCGGAGGCGGGGTATTGGGCGCCGAGGGCAGTGGCTGGCGCGAGGGGGCCGAGACTGGCGGGACTTCGCTGCGCGAAATCACCGGCGCGGGCGGCGCGCCCGGCTGGCGCACGCCCGCTGGCGGCAGCGC
>CAMYKQ010000062.1 GCA_947259075.1 uncultured Gammaproteobacteria bacterium
CTGCGCGTGGCGCCGGCGCGGTTCGCCCCCGATGCGCCGGCCAGCGGCGTGCCCGCGCGCGGCACGGCCTGGGCCGATGCGCGTTTGCTCGGTGAGTTGAATCTGGAGGTGGGCGGGCGCGTGCAACTCGGCGCGCTGGAATTGACGATCAGCGCGGTCATCAGTCATGAGCCGGATCGCGGCGGCTCTTTGTTCAGCATCGCCCCGCGGCTGCTCATCAACGACGCCGATGTCGCGGCCACCGGTTTGCTGGCGCCGGGCAGCCGCGTGCGTTACCGCTTGCTGGTGGCGGGCGAGACGCAGGTGGTGGCCGCGTACCGCCGCGCCATCGAGCCGGGTCTGCGCCAGGGCGAGCGGGTGGAATCGGTGGAAGAGGGCCGGCCCGAGATGCGCAGCGCCTTGGAGCGGGCGCGGCAATTTCTCGGCTTGGCGAGCATGGTGAGTGTGATGCTGGCGGGGGTGGCCATCGCCGCCGCCACGCGCCGCTTCGTCACGCGCCATCTCGATCACGTCGCCATTTTGCGCACCTTGGGCGCGACGCAAGCGGTGATACTCCGCGCCTATCTGTGGCAGATGTTGAGCTTGGCGCTGCTGGCCAGCGCCGTGGGTTGCGCGGCAGGTTACGCGGCGCAGCTGGTCTTGGCCGATGTGCTCGGCAGCTTGGCCGCGGCGGTGTTGCCCGCGCCCTCGTGGTGGCCGCTGGCCTCGGGTATGGCGGCGGGTTTAATCACCGTGCTCGGTTTTTCCTTGCCGCCTTTATTGCATCTGCGCCAAGTGCCGACCTTGCGCGTATTGCGCCGTGAGATGGGCGCGATGCCCGGGCCCAGCGCCGCGGCCTATGGCTTGGGCCTGGCGGCGCTGGCCGCCTTGATTCTGTGGCAGGCGGGAAATCCGCGTTTGGGACTGTATGTGCTCGCGGGCGGCGCCGCGACGGTGGCGGCGCTGGCGCTAACGGCGCGGGCCATTTTGTTTTTGCTCGGCCGCGCGCAGAGCCGCATGGGCGGGGTGTGGCGTTTCGGTATCGCCAATATGGTGCGGCGTTCGCGGGGCAGCGTGTCGCAAGTGGTGGCCTTTGGTTTGGGCCTGCTGGCGCTGCTGCTGCTGGCGGTGGTGCGCGTGGATTTGCTGGCGGCTTGGGACGCGAGTCTGCCGCGTGAGGCGCCGAATCGCTTCGTGATTAATATCCAGCCGCAACAGGTGGACGCGGTGCGGGCCTTTTTCCGCGACGAGGGCCTGGGCGAGGCGCAACTATTTCCCATGGTGCGCGGCCGCTTGCTGGCGGTCGACGCCGCGCCGGTGGCGCCGGAGAATTACGGCGATGAGCGGGCGCAGCGTTTGGTGGAGCGCGAGTTCAATCTGTCCTGGGCGAGCGAGATGCAAGCGGATAATACGCTGGTGGCCGGGCGGTGGTGGCGGGGCGATGAAGACGAGGCGCTGTTGTCGGTGGAGGAGGGCATCGCCCAGACCTTGGGCCTGAAATTGGACGATACGCTCACTTTTCAGATCGGCGGCGAGACCTTCAGCGCCCGCATCGTCAATCTGCGCAAGGTGGAGTGGGACAGCTTTCACGTCAATTTTTTCGTGATCGCCTCGCCGGGGAGTTTGGAAAATTATCCCGCCACTTATATCACCAGCTTTTATCTGCCGCCCGCCTCGTTTGAAAGTTTGAGCCGTTTGGTGCAGCGTTTTCCCAATGCCACGGTGATTGATGTCGCGGCGATCATGAGCCAGGTGCGTCAAGTCATCGACCGGGTGGTGCTGGCGATGGAGTATGTCTTCATCTTCACCGTGTTGGCGGGGCTGATGGTGTTGTTCGCGGCGATTCAAGCCACGCTCGACGAGCGTTTACTTGAGGGCGCGTTGCTGCGTACTTTGGGCGCGGGCCGCCGCCAAGTGCAAGCAGGGGTGCTGATCGAGTTCGCCGGCACTGGCGCGGTGGCCGGTTTGGTGGCGGCCTCCGCCGCGGCGCTTTTGGGCTATGTGCTGGCCGAGCGGTTTTTCAAGGTCGAGTACAGCCTCAATCCGGGTTTGTGGCTGTGGGGCGTGGCTGGCGGGGCCTTGGTGGTGGGCGTGGCCGGTTGGCTGGGCACGCGCTTCATCGTGCGCCGCCCGCCGTGGCAAAGCTTGCGCCTCATACAAGGTCAATGAGCGGCCGATTGTTCAAGGGGGGGCGGCGTGTTATCGTCCCCGCAATCGCATAAAAAATAAGGAGGCGGGCATGGGCCGTTGGTTATTCATGGTGTTGAGCGTATGCATGATGACCGCCGCGCAGGCGGAAGAGGGTGTGCGTGGACAGGTGATGACACTGACGACGGCGTACGGCACCCATTTCGAGGCCTATGCCGCCGGCCCCGAAGACGCCAAGCTGGCGGTGCTGCTGCTGCACGACCGTTTCGGCATGAGCCAGCAGCTGCGCGAATGGACCGAGCGCTTCGCCGGCGTGGGTTACCGCGCGCTGGCGGTGGATATGTACGACGGCCGCCGCGCGAAGAAGTGGGATCATGCCACCGCCATCATGCACTCTATCGATCCGGTGTGGTCCGAAGCCAATGTCGCGGCGGCCTTGCATTACCTCAAAGAAGGTGGACGCAAGGTGGTGGTGATGGGCTGGGATTACGGCGCCACCCAAGCCCTGCTCGCCACCTTGGCCGCGCCCGCCGAGGTGGATGCCACCGTGGTGAATTACCCCACTGCCTTGGTGACTGACCAGCTGCGTTTGCAGACTATCGCCAATCCGGTGCTGGTGGTGGTGGCCGAGCGTGATGAGGAATTGGGCGTGGAGCAGATTCTCGCTTTCAAAGACGGTATGAGTAAGACCCGCGTCGAGTTCAATGTCATGGGGCTGGACGCGCAGCGCGGTTTCGTCAATCCCCTCAGCGGCCACTTTGACGGCAACGCCACCACCACGGTGTGGGATGTCACTCAGGATTTTCTCGCGCGGTATATTTCGCCTTAGTCCGCCGCGGCGCGGGATCGGCCGCGGCAAGATGATGTCCGCTCATTAGCCGAGAAAAGGCGGGCGCCTTCAGTCCTCTTTCTTCCCTTATGCGTGAAAATCCAGCTGAGTGCTTAAGCCGTGATTTAAACTTATCCGTACACTCTCCTCAATACCAGACTGCCATGAAATACTCCGCTACTTTGTTCGCCACTTTATGTTTGATCTCTAGCTTCTGCGTCACGCCAAGCTGGGCGGAAGAGCGCGGCGGAGATGTTGCCGTGCCAGCGAATCAGGCCGCGGCTAAATCCGACACCTGGCGCCATTTTGAAAATCTAGTGAGCACCATCAACGACGCGCGCGAAGAAATGGCCGTGCTGCGTAAAGAGTTGCAAGACACCAGCGACGAATTAGAACAGGAACGGATACGCGCGGATTTGAAGCGTCTGGCGGCGGATATCGAATCGCTGCAATCGGCGTGGGAGATGTGGGCCACGGGCGGGGTGGATACGCAGTTGTTCACGCCTAAGCCCGATCAGAAATTCGATTGGCGCGAAGAGTTGCAGTCGGTGTTCGAGCCCATCGTGGTGGAGCTGCGGCGGTTGACGGAGCGGCCGCGCAAGATCGAGCGCTTGCGTTCGGAACAGGCGTTTTATCAGCAGCGTTACGCCGTGGCCGAGGCGGCGCTGAAGAGTATCGTCGATTACAAAAAGAATGCGCCGACGGCGGATTTGACCGCGGCCTTCGCGGCCTTGGAATCCCGTTGGCAAAAACGCCGCGATGATTTACACAGCCGTTTGCAATTGACCAATTTCGAATTGGAAGAGCTGCTGGCGCCGAGCCGTCCGGCGGAGGAAAAGGCCGGTGAGGCCTTGCAGGAATTGCTGAGCGGACGCTTGGTCAATCTGCTGCTGGCGCTGCTGGCGGCGGCGCTCACTTACGGCGGCTTGTGGCTGCTCAACCGGACGTATTCGCAGTATATGCTGCGCCGCGGCCGCAAACGGCCGTTTCTCGCCCGGGCGGCCCATCTGGCTTTCGTCTTGGTGGCGCTGATTCTCGCCCTGTTCGCGGCGATGGCGGTGTTGTATGTGCGCGGTGATTGGATCCTGCTCGGCCTGCTGTTGATCGTGCTGGTGGGCGCGGCGCTGACCTTGCAACGTTCCTTGCCCGGCTACCTCAAAGAGGCCAAGGTGCTGCTCAATATCGGTCCGGTGCGCGAGGGCGAGCGCGTGATCTACAACGGTCTGCCGTGGAAGGTGCAGGCCTTGAATATGTATTCGACCCTGGTCAACCCGCTGTTGCGCGGCGGGCGGGTGCTGTTGCCGGTGAGCGAATTGAGCAATCTGGTATCGCGGCGTTACGAGGAGAGCGAGCCGTGGTTTCCAAGCCGGGAAAATGATTTCGTGGTCTTGAGCGACGCCACTTACGGGCGGGTGCTGCAGCAGACCCCCGAGCTGGTGCAGCTGCGGGTCGCCGGTGCGATCAAGACCTATCCGGCCGGCGCATTTTTAGATCATCAGCCGCAGAATCTCTCGCTGGAGGGTTTCGCGGTGTTTTCGACTTTCGGCGTGGATTATCAACATCAGGCCGCGGTGACCGAGGCGGTGCGGGCGAGTTTAGAGGCGCATATCCGCGCCCAGCTTCAAGCCTCGCCCTATGGCGCCTATTTGAAGGATTGCCTGGTTGAATTCAACGCGGCGGCGGCCTCGTCGCTGGATTTTTTCCTCTGGGCTGCATTTAATGGCGAGGCGGCGGAATTTTATTACCGCATCCGCCGTTTATTGCAGCGTTTGGCGGTGGAGGCCTGTAATGCCCATGGCTGGGTCATCCCCTTCAATCAGGTCACCGTGCACATGGCCGCGGGCGGGGCGCTGGCGCCAGACGGCGCTACGGACAAAACAGCTTGACCGCTCTCGGGTTTATGCTCGATCTTGGCCTGGGATTGCCCGCCGCCGCTGGCGAGGAAAAGGTCGAATATTCAGCAATCTCTTGACCTTCGGGTGCAATATAAGTACTGTTCCACGGTCTAGTCTTCGTGGTTTTTAACACCCGTTTTTGCGGGTTTTTTTGTCTGGGGGAGTTTTTCCGTGGAATTGACCGGTGCCGATATCGTCGTCCGTTGTTTGAAGGACGAAGGCGTCGAATATGTGTTTGGTTACCCGGGTGGCGCGGTACTCCACATTTATGACGCCCTCTACCGGCAAGAGGACGTCAAACATATTCTAGTGCGCCACGAACAAGGCGCCACTCACGCGGCGGACGGTTACGCCCGTTCCACTGGCCGCCCCGGCGTGGTACTGGTGACCTCCGGTCCCGGCGCCACCAATGCGGTCACCGGCATCGCCACCGCGTATATGGACTCCATCCCCATGGTGGTGCTCACCGGCCAGGTGCCCACGGCGCTGATCGGTAACGATGCCTTTCAAGAAGTGGACAATGTCGGCATCACCCGCCCCTGCGTCAAACACAATTTTCTCGTCAAGGACGTGAAGGATCTGGCGGAGACGATTAAGAAGGCGTTTTATATCGCCGCCAGCGGCCGCCCCGGCCCGGTGCTGGTCGATATCCCCAAGGACGTCACCGCCAACAAGGCCGAGTATCACTACCCGGAGTCCGTGTCGATACGCTCCTACAACCCGGTGGGCAAGGGCCATCCCGGACAGATCAAAAAGGCGGTGGACCTGATCCTCTCCGCCAAGCGCCCGATGATTTACACCGGCGGCGGCGTGGTGCTGGGCAATGCGGCCGAGCTGCTCACCGAGATGACCCGGCTGCTGGGTTACCCCATCACCAATACGCTGATGGGCCTGGGCGGCTATCCCGCCACGGATAAGCAATTCCTCGGCATGCTGGGCATGCACGGCACTTACGAAGCCAATATGGCGATGCACCATTGCGATGTCTTGATCGCCATCGGCGCGCGCTTCGATGACCGCGTCACCGGCAACATCGAGAAATTCTGTCCCACCGCCGAGATCGTCCACGTCGACATCGATCCGGCTTCGATCTCGAAGAACGTGAAGGTCGACGTACCCATCGTCGGCGCCGTCGACAGCGTGCTGGCCGATATGATCCGTTTGCTGCGCGCCGTCGAACGCAAACCCGATAAAGATGCGCTGGCCGCGTGGTGGCAGCAGATCGCTGAATGGCGGTCGATAGACTGCCTCAAATTTGATGGCACCAGCGACGTCATCAAACCTCAATTCGTCGTGCAGAAACTCTATGAGGTCACCGGTGGCGATGCTTACGTCACCTCCGACGTCGGTCAGCATCAGATGTGGGCCGCGCAGTATTATAAATTCGACAAGCCGCGGCGCTGGATCAACTCCGGCGGCCTCGGCACCATGGGTTTCGGCCTGCCCGCCGCCATGGGTGTGCAGATAGCGCACCCCGGCGCCACCGTCGCCTGCGTCACCGGCGAGGGCAGTATCCAAATGTGCATTCAAGAGCTCTCTACTTGCTTGCAATATAAATTGCCGGTCAAGATCGTTAATCTAAACAATCGATATCTGGGCATGGTGCGTCAATGGCAAGAGTTCTTTTATCAGGGCCGCTACGCCATGTCGTACATGGACTCACTCCCCGATTTCGTCAAGCTGGCGGAGGCTTATGGCCATGTCGGCATGCTCATCGACAAACCCGGTGATGTCGAAGGCGCCTTGAAAGAGGCGATGGCGCTGAAGGATCGCTTGGTGTTCCTCGATTTCATCACCGACCAAAACGAAAACGTCTATCCCATGATCCCGGCCGGCGCCGGGCTCAATGAAATGATTCTGGTGTAAGCGCGATGCGGCATATCATCTCTATTCTTTTGGAAAACGAGGCCGGTGCCTTGAGCCGGGTCGCGGGTCTGTTCTCGGCCCGGGGTTACAATATTCAATCACTCACCGTGGCGCCGACCGAAGACCCGTCGCTGTCACGCATGACCTTGGTCACCGCCGGTTCCGACGATATCATCGAGCAGATCACCAAGCAGCTCAATAAGCTGGTGGACGTGGTGAAACTGGTGGATTTGACCGAAGGACCGCACATCGAGCGCGAAATGATGCTGGTGAAGGTTAATGCGGCCGGTGAGGCGCGGAACGAACTCAAACGCCTCACGGATATTTTCCGTGGACGCATCATCGACGTCACCGCTACTACCTACGTGATCGAGCTGACCGGCACGGGCGATAAACTGGATGCCTTTATCGAAGCGGTGGGCACGGGGGTCATTATGGAAGCCGTGCGTTCCGGCGTGTCCGGCATCGCCCGCGGCGAAAAGAGTCTGCATCTGTGATGTATATGTCCGGACGCCCACTATAATTGTGTTTAACCGCCGCCGGACATGCCTCCGGCGGCCTCGTATTTTTAGTCATTGGTGAAGGAAAAGGTAATGAACATTTATTACGACAAAGATGCTGACCTTTCGATCATTCGTTCGAAGAAGGTCGTCATTTTGGGTTATGGTTCGCAGGGTCATGCCCATGCCAACAACTTGAAGGATTCCGGGGTGAGCGTGGTCGTTGGCCTGCGTCCCGGTTCGGCTTCGGCCAAAAAGGCGCAGGGCGCCGGGCTGGAAGTGCAAGATGTGACGCAAGCGGTGAAGGCCGCCGACGTGGTCATGGTGTTGGTCCCCGACGAAAGCCAAGCCGCGTTGTACCGCGACGTGCTCGAACCCAATCTCAAGCAGGGCGCGGCCATGGCTTTCGCCCACGGTTTTAATATCCACTTCGAACAGATCGTGCCACGCGCCGACCTTGACGTCATCATGATCGCGCCCAAGGCCCCCGGCCACACCGTGCGCAGTGAATTCGTCAAAGGCGGCGGCATTCCCGATCTGATCGCGGTCTTCCAAAACGCCAGCGGCAAGGCCAAGGACATCGCCTTGTCCTATGCCTCCGCCATCGGCGGCGGCCGCACCGCCATCATCGAAACCAGTTTCCGTGAAGAGACCGAGACCGATCTGTTCGGCGAACAGGCCGTGCTCTGCGGCGGCGCTACCGCGCTGGTGCAAGCCGGTTTCGAAACTCTGGTGGAAGCGGGCTACGCCCCGGAGATGGCCTACTTCGAGTGTCTGCACGAATTGAAATTGATCGTCGATTTGATGTACGAAGGTGGCATCGCCAATATGCGTTACTCGATATCCAACACCGCCGAGTACGGTGATTTCACCCGCGGGCCGCGCATCGTCACCGAGCAGACCAAGGCGGAGATGAAGAAGATCCTCACGGAAATTCAGACCGGCGAATTCGCCCGCGAATTCATCCTCGAGAATCAGGCCGGCGCGCCCAAGCTCAAGGCCCTGCGCCGCATCGGCCGCGAGCACGGCATCGAAGTGGTGGGCGAGAAATTGCGCGGCATGATGCCGTGGATCGGCGCCAACAAACTCGTGGACCGCAACAAGAACTGATCGCCGCGTGGTTCCGCCGGAGTTGAAGCAATGACCCGTGGCGGCCTTGAGCCGGCCACGGGTTTATCTTTTTCTGGCCGCCACCGCGCGTTATGCGCCGTGGCGCTACATAACCTAGGTCTATAATGGTTTCACGAAGCGCGGCGCCCATTATCTTGCTTGCTACGGCCGCGGCTTTCGTGGCATTTGTCTTATGCGGCTGGCGCTGTGCTACACCCTTACTGCTACTAATAGCACTGCTCGTGTATTTTTTTCGCGATCCGCCTCGTGAGGTTCCGCCCGCGCCTTTGGGTATAGTGAGCCCCGTCGATGGCCGGGTGCGGCTGGTGGAACTGGTGCGCGATCCCTATCTCAACCGCGATGCTTATAAAATCGGCATCCGCATGCAGTGGTGGGGGCCGTATATCACCCGCGGTCCCACTGAAGGCAAAATTGCGCAGCAATGGTATTTACCGCAAGGTTTGAACCCGCGCGATTTACCCGGCGCCGATACGGCCAGTATCGCCAGCGACGCGCGGCCGCGTCAGGCGCGTTACGCGATGATGGTGCGTACCGATGAAGACGATGAAGTGGTGTTCGTAATGCGTGGCGCGCTGATCTCGCAACGCTTGATCTGTTTGGTGCAGGCGGGCGAGCGTATCGGCCAAGGCCAGCGTTGCGGGCTAATGCGTTTCGCGGGGACGGTCGAGGTGTATCTGCCCGCCAGCAGCCGGGTGAACGTGGCGCCGGGCGCGCCGGTGCGCGCCGGTGCGGATATCATTGCCAGCTTGGTACATAACGCCGGGGCGGCTGACGCCGTTTCCAAAGAGGTGCTTGAGTCGTTATGAACAACGAAGAAAACCAGAAACCTAAACGGCGCCGGGGGATTTATCTCCTGCCGAATCTCTTCACCACCGCCGGCTTATTCTCCGGATTTTACGCCATCGTCGCCGCGACCAATGATCGCTTCGAAGCCGCGGCGATAGCCATCTTCGTGGCCATGATCATGGACGGTTTGGACGGCCGTATCGCGCGCATGACCAATACCCAAAGCGATTTCGGCAAGGAATACGACAGCCTCTCCGATATGGTGGCCTTTGGTTTGGCGCCCGCGCTGGTGATGTACGAATGGGTGCTCTCGGGCTTCGGTAAAATCGGCTGGCTCGCCGCCTTTATTTACACTGCCGGTGCCGCGCTGCGCTTAGCGCGTTTCAACGTGCAGCATGGCGTCAGCAACAAGCGCTATTTCCAAGGCTTGGCCAGTCCCGCCGCCGCCGCCACGCTGGCGGGGCTGGTGTGGGTGGGGAATGATTTCGCCTGGCGTGATTCGTCCACGGTGGGCGTTTTAGCCGCCATGCTCACCGTGGCGGTGGCCCTGCTCATGGTGAGTAATGTGCGTTACCGCAGTTTCAAAGACGTGGACATGCGCGGCAAAGTGCCCTTCGTCGCGATAGGCGTTCTGGTATTGGTCTTCGTCACGATCTCCATCGATCCACCGCAGGTATTATTTCTGGTCGCCTTCGGCTACGCCTTGTCCGGTCCGGTGATGACCTTGATGCAGCTGCAGCGTACTCGTGCGCGCCGCAAGGGGATGGCGGAGCGCGCTTCATCCGATGACGAGCCGCCGCCCGCGCCTTAATCCGTGGCGGCGAGTCTTTACCGGACATTCTATTTTTGCTGAAACGGAACGTTTTTCAGCTTGACCAAGCCTCTCACAAACACGGCGCTGCCCGTTGACGAAACCCTGCCGGAATTAATCAGCGCGCTCGCGCGCGGGCGTAATGCCGTGTTGCAAGCCCCGCCCGGCGCCGGTAAAACCACGCGCGTGCCGCTCGCCTTGTTGCATGAACCGTGGCTGGCGGGACGGCGCATCATCATGCTGGAACCGCGCCGCCTCGCCGCGCGCGCCGCCGCGCATTATATGGCGGCGCAGCTGGGCGAGCAGGCGGGCGGCACCGTGGGTTATCGCGTGCGCTTGGACACACGCGTGAGCGCCAAGACGCGTATCGAAGTGGTGACCGAGGGCGTGCTCACGCGTTTGTTGCAAGCGGACCCCGCGTTGGCGGGCGTGGGTATGGTGATTTTCGATGAATTTCACGAGCGCAGCCTGCAAGCCGATTTAGGCTTGGCCCTGTGTCTCGAAACTCAGGGCGCGCTGCGCGAGGATTTGCGTCTGCTGGTGATGTCCGCGACTTTGGACGGCGCGCCGGTGGCGCGCTTATTGGGTGACGCCCCGCTCATTAGCAGTACCGGGCGTAGTTATCCAGTAGAGACGATTTATCTGCCGCCCGCGTCGCGTCCCGCGCGGCCGGGCCTGCCGCTTCATCACGTGCTTGCCGTAGTGCGTCAAGCGCTGAGTGAGCAAGCGGGGAGTGTGCTGGTGTTTTTGCCGGGGGCGGGGGAGATCAAACGTCTTGAACGCTTGCTCAATGAGAGTGGTTTGGCAGCGGATGTGATGGTCGCATCACTCTATGGCGATCTGCCTCAGGCCGCGCAGGAACAGGCCATCCGTCCCGCGCCGCGGGATAAGCGCAAAGTGGTATTGGCCAGCGCCATCGCCGAGACCAGTCTCACCATCGAAGGCGTGCGCGTGGTCATCGACGGCGGCTGGGCGCGGCTGCCGCGTTTCGATCCGGTCAGCGGCATGACGCGTCTCGATACCGTGCGCGTCACTCAAGCCGCCGCCGAACAACGCCGTGGCCGCGCCGGGCGCACCCAAGCCGGCGTGTGTTACCGCCTGTGGGGCGAGGGCGAGCATAAATCACTCGCGGATTTCACCCGCCCCGAAATTCTGGAAGCGGACTTGGCGCCGCTGGCGCTCGATCTCGCGCTATGGGGGGTGTGTGATCCCGCCGCGCTCGCATGGCTCACCCCGCCGCCCGCCGCGGCTTATGACCAGGCGCGAGAGTTATTGCGGCAACTCGGCGCCTTGGACGGGCGGGGCGGTATCAGCGCCCATGGCCGTGCGATGGCGGAGCTGGCCATGCATCCCCGCCTCGCGCATATGTTGTTGCAGGGCGAGTCGCTTGGACTCGGCGCGCTGGCATGTGAGCTTGCGGCCTTGTTGAGTGAACGTGATGTGCTCAAGGGTGCGCGCGATGCGGATCTGCGCTTGCGTTTGGAGGTCATGCACGGCCACGGCGTGCGTGTGCAGGCAGACCGGAATGCCTGTGCACGCGTGCGCCAAACCGCGCAGCATTGGCGGCGGCAAAGGGGATTAAGCGATGAGCTTAGCGAGGCGCAATTCGACCGCGCCGGTGTATTGCTGGTCTGCGCCTATCCCGATCGCATCGCGCAGCGCCGTCCCGGCGCCGAGCCGCGTTATCGCCTAGCCAACGGCCGCGGCGCCTTTTTTAGTGATCACGAACCGCTGAGCGGTGAGCCTTTCATCGTCGCCGCCGAGGTGGACGGCGCGGCGCGTGAGGCGCGGGTGTTTCTCGCCGCGGCGGTGACGCTCGCGGAACTTGAACGGCATTGCGCCGACCTGATCGTCCAGCGCGACTTCGTGAGCTGGGACGCCAAAAGCGAGAGCGTGCAAGCGCGGCGGCAGCGCTGCTTGGGCGAGCTGGTGTTGGAGGATGCACCCTTGCCGGATGCCGATCCCGCCGCGATCAGCGCCGCGCTGGCGCAGGGTATACGCCAAATGGGGTTGGATTGTTTGCCGTGGACTGACAGCGTGCGGCGCTGGCAGCAGCGCGTGCTGTTTTTGCGGCGGGTGCTGGGCGCGGACTGGCCCGATGTCAGCGACGCGGCCTTGCTCGCCACGCTTGAAACCTGGCTGGCGCCTTATCTGAGTCATTGCGCGCGCCGCAGTCATTTGACGCACGTCGATCTGCATGCCGCGCTTCACGGTTTATTGCCTTGGGACCAGCAGCGCGCCCTCGATGAGTTGGCGCCGACGCATGTGACCGTGCCCAGCGGTTCGCGCCTGCCCCTCGATTACGACAATGAGCCGCCGGTGCTGGCGGTGCGGCTGCAAGAGATGTTCGGCGCCAAGGATACACCGCGTCTCGCCGGCGGCAGGGTGGCGGTGTTGTTGCACCTGCTGTCGCCGGCGCGCCGCCCGGTGCAGCTGACGCAAGACTTGGCGGGCTTTTGGGCCGGCAGTTACCACGAAGTTAAAAAAGACCTCAAAGGGCGTTATCCCAAACACCCGTGGCCGGACGATCCCCTGCAAGCCCAGCCCACGGCGCGGGCCAAACCCGCGATAAAACCTAGGTCGTAAGCGGGGTGCCTGGCGTCGCGTGGTTTCGTTTGCCGGAGAGAAACCGGCATATTAGCTTGCCTTGGCGATGTCGCCGATCCTTACATCCTGTCCAATATTTCTGAGCGGTAAAAATATAACTCCATGTATTATAAATATTAAAAAAACATGGCATGAGAGCTGCACATTCAATAACAAAAGCGGCCTTGGTCGCTTTAGTTGTGTCTGGGCATTATAACTACTATGAAAGAACCTCTCATGAAGACGTTTGCAGTGCATGGAGCGGGCTTAATTCTGGCCTTGGGTTTAGTCAATGCGGCGAACGCGACCGCACCCATCTTATTCGATCCCGATGGCACAAAGGCGACCAATAGCGCCAGTGTTATTTCTACTTTCGATTGGGCGCCCGGCAATAGCATCATCACCACCAATCCCGCACTCACTGGCGGTGGCTCTGGTCAGGTGTACGTCCATTCAAGCTTGTCTGGTTTCGCGGACAAAAACGGTGATCCCGTGGGCGCCCCCGCGGGTTTAAACACCGCATTCGAAATCACCTTCGTCGGCGGCTATGGCGAGAAGGTGATACCGTTATCGGCGAATTCGGTAACCTTCGCTATCGATACCGCGCCTACTTTTAAAAATTTCTTTGAAGTGTGGTACGACGATTTTTCCACGGGTGCGAAATCCAGCTCACTCTCGGGTAAAGGCTATAATGACGGTGTGTTGATTCTCTCCGGCTCGGTGACGAGCGTGGGCGGCAGTTTCAGCATGGTCTTGAACAGCGATGGCACGCCCAAGGTCTCACCTAAACTGGATGCCTTCGGCACGGATAACTACAAGTCGGGTACTAACACCATCAAATCGATCACCGGCTCCGGTGGTACGGACGTCGCCATCGATGTGTCTTTCGTCCATCCTGACTTCTTCAAGACCGACGTGAGCAAGTTGGCGATCGACTTGTTGTTCAATAGCTCGCAAGTCGTGCCCTTCAGCCAGACCAATCCCTCGGCACGCTTCACCACCGGCACCGGTGGTATCGCGCCCAGTTTGATCGGCGCGGGTTCGGCGAATGTGCCGCTGGGCTCCATCAACGGTTTGACCAGCACCGGGTTCATGTTGCAGGCCGATCCCAATATGGCTTTCAACGTCGTGCCCGAGCCAAGCAGCTTGGCCTTGTTGGGCATGGGTTTGCTGGGCCTGGGGCTGCGCGGCTTGCGCCGCCGGGTTCAAGCTTAACGTCATCCAACCGTGTCTCTCACCCGCCGCATGCGGGTGAGAGACACGGTTTTTTTCTCCCCCGTATTCCTTCGCAGCTGAACGCTGAATAGCGTTAAATCCCTCGTTCGCGCGGCCTTGTAAGCCTGCTCGCTGACTCAAGATGCGGCATACGCAAGACTTGGCGGGCTTTTGGGCCGGCAGTTACCACGAGGTTAAAAAAGACCTCAAAGGCCGCTACCCGAAACACCCGTGGCCGGGCGATCCGCTGTAAGCCCAGCCCATGGCGCGGGCCAAATCGACTATGCCACTACAACCTAGGAGCAGGGGCAAGGCTTAAGCACTTGCACGCTCACTCAATCCACGGAATCATCTTCACTGCGTGTTTGTTTTTTAAGGAACCTGATTTATTAGTGGTTCCGTGCGGCGCAAGGACGCACCGCTATTTTCCATGGCGGAACGCCATGGAAGATGAAGAAAAGCGAAAATCCCACTTTTCGCTTTTCGTTCTCTGAAAATGCCAGGACGGCATTATTCAGAGCTTCCTTAAATTCAACTTTTTCAGGAGGCAGGGAAGGGCATAGGTCGTGAAGCGGCGTGACGTAGTTTTCTAGCCGCATCGACCATATGCATCAATGCTGTTTCTACCTCCGGCCAAGCTCGGGTCTTAAGTCCACAATCGGGGTTGATCCATAGACGTTCGCTGGGAATGTAGCGCGCCGCTTTTTGCATCAGGGTCATGATGTCCGCCACGCTCGGGATATTGGGGCTGTGTATATCGTAGACGCCAGGGCCGATTTCATTGGGGTAGGCGAAGCGTTCAAAGGCATTGAGGAGTTCCATATCAGAGCGGGACGTTTCGATGGTGATGACATCGGCATCCATGGCGGCCACGGCCTCGATGATGTCGTTGAATTCGGAATAACACATATGGGTATGAATTTGAGTCGTGTCGTCCACACCCGCGGCACTGATGCGGAAGGCACGCACCGCCCAGTTGAGATAGGCGCTCCAGTCTTTTTTACGTAAGGGCAAACCTTCGCGTAAGGCTGCTTCGTCTATCTGTATAATTCGGATGCCCGCGGCCTCTAGGTCGGTCACCTCCGCGCGTAGCGCCAGCGCAATTTGCAAACAGGTATCAGCGCGAGATTGATCGTCACGCACAAAGGACCAATTCAAAATCGTCACGGGTCCAGTGAGCATGCCTTTCATTGGCTTGTCGGTGAGCGATTGCGCATAGCGTATCCATTCGACCGTCATCGCCTTGGGTCGCGTCACGTCACCATGGATAATTGGTGGTTTGACGCAGCGCGAACCGTAGGATTGCACCCAGCCATTGCGGCTGAAGCTGATGCCGTCGAGTTGTTCGCCGAAATACTCCACCATGTCATTGCGTTCGGCCTCGCCATGCACCAAGACATCAAGTCCGAGTTGTTCCTGTTTTGCTACGGTATAGGCGATTTCGCGCCGCATCCGTTCTTTATAGTCGTGTTCACTGATGCGCCCTTGTTTGAATTCGCGGCGGCTTTTACGGATGCTGTCGGTCTGAGGAAAGGAGCCGATGGTCGTGGTGGGATATAAGGGCAGCCTGAGCCAGGCAGTTTGCTTCGCGGCGCGCTGTTGATAGGCGCTGTCGCGTTGAACCCAGGTGTCATCAATGCTGGCGCAGTCCTGTTTAACCGTTGCATTGTGGATGCGGTTCGAGGTGGCGCGGCTGTGTTTGGCGCGAGCCGATGCCGCCAAGTACTCCGCGACGGCTTCATATCCTTCATTTAAAGCGCGTTTGAGCGTCACGATTTCTTCCAATTTTTGTCTTGCGAAGGCTAGCCATGATTTGAATTCCTCGTCCAGCGTGGTTTCATGCGTCAGGTCCACCGGGACGTGTAGTAACGAACAAGAAGGTGCTAGCCAGAGGCGTTCACCGAGCCGGTCTTTGATTGCGGTGATGCGTTCCAACAAGGTGCGGAGATCGGCGCGCCAAATATTTCTGCCATCAATAATGCCTAGCGACAGAACCTTATACGCGGGCAGCCAGTTGATGACGGTGTCGATTTCATCCGCCGCGCGTACGGCATCAATGTGTAAACCGGCGACCGGCAAGCCGCAGGCCAGGGTGAGATTATCTTGCAGGCAGCCAAAATAAGTGGTGAGCAAGAGTTTAAGCCCGCTGTTTTGCAAACGGTTGTACGTTGCTTCAAAGGCTTGTTGCCAGGCTGACGGGAGATCCAGTGCCAGAATGGGTTCGTCGAGCTGCACCCACTCTATATCCTGCGCGCGTAAACGGTTCAGAATTTCTCCGTAGACGGGAATGAGAGCATCAAGCAAATCGAGTTTGTCGAGGGCACTGCCTTTGCTTTTACCCAGCCACAGATAGGTGAGCGGGCCTGGAATGATAGGCTTCACGCGGTAGCCTAGGGCCTGCGCCTCCGAGACTTCGTCAAAAAGTTTGTTGCACGACAGCTTGAAATTCTGTTTGGCTTCGAACTCGGGCACGATGTAGTGATAATTGGTATCGAACCATTTGGTCATTTCACATGCGCTGGCGGGATTGCCACTGGGCGCATGGCCGCGGGCCATACGAAAATAAGTGTCAAGATTAACTTCGCCGCCGTCCCAGTCGAACCGCGAGGGCACCACGCCCAACATCGCGGAGAGATCGAGGATGTGGTCATACCAGGAAAAGTCACCCACGGGTAGGAAGTCCATTCCGACCCCTGCTTGTTGTGCCCAATGGCGCGCCCGCAGTTCTTTGCCGGTCGTGGTCAGCTGAGTGACATTGATGTCACCGCGCCAGTAGGCCTCTTGCGCGGTTTTCAATTCCCGGTGAACGCCGATGCGGGGAAAGCCGAGGTTATGGGCGAGGGTCATGTCTTGCTCCGTATTGTGGTCGAGGAATTGCGTTGGAGTATGCTCAGTGTTTAGTATTGAGACAATTTCACGTTTTTACTAATTATCATGAGATTAATTCAAGATGTTTTTAGAGTTACGCCACCTCCGCAGTCTGATCGCCATTGATGCCGCGACAAATCTCGCTCGCGCCGCCGAGCAGGTACACCTCACGCAATCGGCGTTGTCGCATCAGATCAAGGCCATGGAAAACTACTATGGCGCCCCCTTGTTTCTGCGTAATACCAAGCCCTTGCGCCTGACACCGGCGGGACTAAAAATTCTGGAACTCGCTCGGCGGGTATTGCCCGAAATTGAGCGCGCGGAAAAAGATCTGTTGCGGCACGCGAAAGGCGAGACTGGCCGTCTGCATATTGCCATTGAGTGCCATGCTTGCTTTGAATGGCTGATGCCCGTGTTGGATGCCTTCCGCAAAACCTGGCCCGAAGTCGAGGTGGACATTCGCGCTGGCGTGAGTTTCGATCCGCTTCCGGCATTGCAAAAAGGTGAAATTGATTTAGTGATCAGTTCCGACCCGCTTGAGCTGAATGACATCAGTTTTGAGCCGCTGTTCGAGTATGAGGCCCGCCTAGTCATGGCGCATACTCATTCCTTGGCGAACAAGTCGTTCATTGATCCCGTCGATTTGAAGGGTGAAACCTTGATCACCTATCCGGTGCGACGCCAGCGCCTTGATGTCTTTACCCGTTTCCTGCAACCGGCGGGGATAGAACCCTTGGCGGTGCGTCAGTCGGAACTGACCGCCGTGATATTACTATTGGTGGCGAGTCAGCGCGGGGTCGCGGTACTTCCCGATTGGGTCTTGCTCGAGGCGACGCAAAAGAGCAGTTTGGCAACCCGGCCTTTGACGCAACACGGCATGCACGGCACCCTCTTTGCCGCAGTGCGGCGACCGGAAAGTACCATGCCCTTCATGCGGGATTTTATTGATCTGGCGCGGGAGCGCGGAAATTAATCGCGTGAATTATCCGCTTGTCATCCCGGCAATGCTGATATATCTTGTGTCAACGTTCCGGTTTGCGCACTAGATATAGTGCGCAAGTCAGCAGGGGAACCCGGTGAGAATCCGGGACTGTCGCGCAGCGGTATAGGGGAACAAAGGCCACCGACATCTCGTCAGGCAGCGTCCATCAGGATGGCACGCCGTGGTCCACGTTGAATCGCCTTGATTCATGCCCCCAAGTCCGAATACCTGCCGGAACGCGGCATCCACTCGTGGAAAAACTCAGGACCTCGCGTCAAGGTCACAGGGTAGAAGACCGTGCTGTCGTTTTACTTATCACTCGCACGCGTTTTCCCTCTCATACTTTGCGCAGGTTCCCAATAGCTGCAAGGAAAGAGAGGGAACCATGCAAATTTTAAGCGCCAATCCTATCAGTTCATCCGCCGTCCCCGTCGTGTTACAAGCGGCGTCAACGAAACCGAGCCTCTACCAAGTCATACGCCGCAATGGTGGCTCGACGCCGTTTGACGCGAATAAGATCAGTGTTGCCATGACCAAGGCTTTCCTCGCCGTGGAAGGCGAGGATGCGACGGCCTCACGCCGCATCCGTGAAGTTGTCGCGGATTTGACCGCTCAAGTCACGGACGCTCTGTTCCGCCGTCTCGATGAGGGTGCCGCCGTGCACATTGAGGCGATTCAAGATCAAGTCGAGTTGGCTTTGATGCGAGAAGGTCATTACCGCATCGCCCGCGCCTACGTGCTCTATCGAGAAGAACACGCCCGTCAACGTCAGGCCAAGCGGGAGCAGGGGGTAGCCGACGACGTTAAACCCATGAACGTCACGCGTGTGGACGGTAGCCGCGTGCCGCTAGATTTGGCGCGCGTGAATATCGTCGTGCGCGAAGCCTGTGACGGGCTGACACAGGTGAGTGTGGAACGCATTCTCGGAGAAGCGATGAATAATCTCTATGACGGGATTCACGAGAAAGATGTAGCTACGGCCTTGATCATGAGCGCGCGCGTTTTGATTGAGAAAGACCCGGACTATTCACTGGTGACGGCGCGCCTCTTACTGGACGCAATGTGCCATGAGGCCTTGAGTTTTATCGCGGGACAGGAACAAACCGCCACCCGTAAAGAGATGCAAACACGGTATCCAGGATATTTCACCGCATATATCCAGCGAGCGGCGGATCTGGACCTGCTGGACAAAGAACTCACTCGCTACAATCTCGTCGAATTGGGCGCGGCGCTGAAACCCGAGCGTGATCTGCAATTTACCTACCTTGGCCTGCAAACACTCTATGATCGTTACTTCCTGCATCATCACGGTCTACGATTCGAATTGCCACAGGCATTTTTCATGCGGGTCGCCATGGGTCTAGCGATCAATGAAATCGACCGCGAGCAACGTGCCATCGATTTCTATAATTTACTTTCATCATTCGACTTCATGAGTTCCACACCCACCCTATTCAATTCAGGAACACTGCGACCGCAGCTGTCATCGTGCTATTTGACAACGATACCCGATGCGCTCGACGGTATTTATGGCGCCATTAAAGACAATGCGCTCCTATCCAAATTCGCCGGTGGACTCGGTAATGACTGGACCCGCGTACGTGGGCTTGGCGCCCACATCAAGGGTACCAACGGCACCTCGCAAGGCGTCGTGCCATTTCTCAAGGTCGCCAATGACACCGCCGTCGCGGTGAATCAAGGTGGCAAACGCAAAGGCGCGGTGTGCGCCTATCTCGAAACCTGGCACATCGATATTCAAGATTTTCTAGAACTGCGAAAAAACACCGGCGATGACCGGCGCCGCACCCACGATATGAATACGGCACACTGGATACCGGACCTTTTTATGGAGCGTGTCTTCGAGGAAAAGGACTGGACACTGTTCTCCCCGAATGAGGTGCCAGACTTGCACGACAGTGTCGGTACGGTTTTCCGTGACAAATACCTTGCCTATGAAGCCAAGGCCGATCGCGGTGACATAAAACTTTGGAAGCGCATTCCCGCCGTCACCTTGTGGCGCAAGATGTTAGGCCAATTATTCGAGACCGGCCATCCGTGGATTACATTCAAGGATCCATGCAATGTGCGCTATACGAATCAACATCAGGGTGTCGTTCATTCCTCGAATCTGTGCACGGAAATTACGTTGCATACCTCGGACTCGGAAATTGCCGTGTGTAATCTTGGCTCCATCAATCTGGCCGCGCACATTGATGAGAACGGTCTCAATCTTAAAAAGCTGGAAAACACCGTGAACATGGCGATGCGCATGCTCGATAATGTAATCGACTACAATTATTACGCCGTGCCCCAAGCGCGTAATTCAAACTTGCGCCATCGGCCGGTAGGTTTGGGCTTGATGGGTTTTCAAGACGCGCTCTATAAGCTCGATTATGCCTACGAATCACAACAGGCCATCGATTTCGCCGACTATAGTATGGAGGCCATTTCTTATTACGCCATCAGCGCTAGCGCAGATCTGGCGCAAGAGCGGGGGAGTTATTCGACCTATGCCGGTTCATTATGGAGCCAAGGAATATTACCCTTTGATTCACTCGCTCGGGTGAAACAGATTCGCGGGGACTATTTCGTAGTGGATGAGCGCTCCCGTTTCGATTGGGATGATTTGCGTGAACGGGTGCGGCGCGTGGGAATGCGGAATAGCAATTGCCTAGCGATAGCCCCGACGGCGACGATTTCCAATATCTGTGGTGTTAGCCAGTCGATCGAACCCACCTATCAAAACTTATTCGTAAAATCTAACCTCTCGGGAGAATTCAGCGTAGTCAACCCCTATTTAGTGCGCGACTTGAAAGCCCTGGATCTATGGGATGAAGTCATGGTGAACGACCTTAAATATTTCGACGGTTCAATTCGGAAAATAGATCGAATTACGGAGGAGTTAAAACGAAAATATGCTACGGCTTTCGAGATAGACTCGCGGGTATTGATCGAGGCGGCAAGTCGACGCCAGAAATGGTTGGATCAATCGCAGTCCTTGAATCTTTATCTCGCCGAGCCGAATGGACCATTGCTCGATGAGTTGTACAAAATGGCCTGGACGCGTGGTCTGAAAACCACTTATTACTTGCGTACGCTTGGGGCGACACATGTGGAGAAAACGGGCGCGGGGCGCAGTTATTCCCAATGTAATGCTGAGACGAATGAAAATAGTGATCATGACAACATGAAGTTGTGTTTGATCTCGGATCCGGCTTGTGAAGCCTGCCAGTAACGAAGGGGGATGATTCGTGTTGAATTGGGATAAAATTAACAAACGCCGAGTTTGCAATGATAGTTTCGCTCTCGAGTTGACGGCCGCGCCCGTTACGCTCCTAGGGACACGGGATGCTGTCAGCGCGAGTGACAAGCGTGTTGTCAATGGCTCGGGTGATATCAATCAACTGGCGCCGTTTAAATACCCTTGGGCCTGGAAATACTTCATTAACGCCAACAAAAACCATTGGACGCCTCTGGACATCAATATGTCGCAGGACGTGCATGATTACCATCATAAACTCACGGCCGCCGAACGGCATATGTATGAAAATGTGCTGGCGTATCTCACCACGTCCGACATTCTTGCCATGCGTAATATCGGTCTGGCGGTAATGGAAAAAATGACCGCGCCGGAGTTGCAGATTTATCAGGCTCGCCAGGTATATGAAGAGGCCTTGCATACCTGGACCTATCAGCACTGCATAGAAACCTTGGGCATCGATCAAGAGGAAATTTATAATCGCTATCGAGTCGTGCCGGAGATACATTATAAGATACAAATCGCCAATCGACGCCTGAACAATATACTGCGTCCGGACATTGACCTGAAACGCGCGGATGAGCTAGAGAATTTCGTTATGTCCTATCTGTTTTTCGCCGCGGTGTTTGAAGGTGCGTGGTTTTATAATGGGTTTAGTCCTATCTTTGCGCTACAACGCCGTGGCCTGATGAAGGGCAGCGCTGAGCAATTGCAGTACGTTATGCGTGACGAGGTGATGCATTGTGGCTTTGGCCTGCGTACTATCAAGCAAATTCTGGTCGAGAACTCTATTACGCTTGATAAGCAGGCCATGCGTGATATGTGGGATGAAGCCGAAGCGGCGGAAGCCGCCTATGCCCGTTACATATTGCGAGAACCGATTTTGGGCTACAGTATCGATAGTCATTGTGAACAGTTTCGCTATATTGCCAATCGACGGGCTCGGCAATTGGATGCGGATGAGCCCTTCCCCGGGGCGGAATGCCGACTGACCTGGCTTGATGAACAGGCAAATATCCGCAAAGAGAAAAATTTTTTCGAGACTAAGGTGACCGAGTATCAAACCGGTGGATCATTGAATTGGAATTGAAGGCATAATGGTGGCAGCCCGCTAAGCTGAGATATAAGCGGGCTGTTATCGTTTTTCATTTACCGGAATTGCTTTCCTTCCCCCTCCCACTCATTATGTCGCGCTCGAAACTACGTGAATTATCGGCAAGCGCAGCCTTAGCCTCGTGTTCAGCGCTGACGCCAAGGCTCTGGCCTAAAATCGCCATTGACAAGGCTTGAATCATGCGGCATTGGTGCGGGTCAATGTCATCAATAATATCATTTAGTGATACGCTAGCGGCCTGTGTTCCTAGGTGTATATAAGCATGCAATTTAAAATGTATGTTCTGGCACTGATTTGGTCTAGGTATGCCTAACATAGAGGGGGTTTATGTCTGTATCTGACGCGCTCAAGCTAGAAAAGCTCGCGAAGCAATATCAGGAGGGAAACCGGGATCATACCGTGCTGGACGATGTGGATCTGAGAGTTCAAGCCGGTGAGGTCGTGGCCCTAGTGGGGCGCAGCGGTTCTGGTAAATCCACGCTGTTGAATCTGATTAGCGGGATAGATGAGCCTAGCCGGGGCCGTGTTCTCATCAAAGATACCGAAGTGAGCGCACTGGGTGAGCACGAGCGCACCTTGTTCCGGCGCCGTCACATCGGTTTTGTTTTCCAGTTTTTCAATCTCATTCCCACCCTCACCGTCATGGAAAATCTTCTCTTGCCCTTGGAATTGGTGGGCGACTCCGGGGTGGAGGCCAAGGGCCGCGCGCTGAGTTTGTTAGAGCGGGTCGGTCTCGGTCCGCGTGGTGCCAGCTACCCGGACATCTTGTCCGGTGGCGAACAGCAGCGCGTCGCCATCGCGCGCGCCTTGATCCATCGCCCCAGTTTGCTTTTGGCCGACGAGCCGACCGGTAATCTCGATGGCGAGACCGGGCAGCTCATTATCAAACTCCTGGCTGAGCTGGTGCGCGAGGCGGGGATGACCGTGCTGATGGTGACTCATAGCCGCGAGGTCGCTACCTTGGCCGACCGCGTGCTCACCATGCATGATGGCAAGCTGCTCGAGGCGGCGGAATGAATCCAGTGTTGTGGCGCGCGACCACGCGCTATCTCTTGCGTCATCGCTGGCAACTGGCCTTGTCGGTATTGGGCGTGGCCTTGGGCGTTGCGGTCGTCGTCGCGATTGATCTGGCCAATGACAGCGCCCAGCGCGCCTTCGCCCATGCGGCGCAGACGATCGCGGGGCGCACCACACATCAAATAGTCGGCGGGCCGCAAGGCGTCGACGAGCAATTGTATCGACGCTTGCGCGTTGAACTGGGGGTGCGGGACAGCGCGCCCGTCATCGAGGCCTACGGACGTTTGCCGCAACACGAGGATATGCGCGTGCAATTGCTCGGCGTCGACCCGTTTGCCGAGGCGCCTTTTCGCGATTATGTGGGAGAGGGCACGACTGGCGACGACGTGATCCCGCGCTTGATCGCCACGGCGAACGGCGTGGTGATGACCGAGACCACGGCGCAACGTTTAGGCGTTGTCACCGGCGGCAGCGTGGTGTTGAACATCGGCGGTCAAGCGCGGCGTTTGACCTTGATCGGTGTGCTTAAACTACAAGATAAAACGACGCGGCAAGCCTTGGACAACGTCTTTATCGCCGATATCGCCAGCGCGCAGGAAGTGCTCGGCCGCCAGGGTTATCTCAGCCGCATCGATCTTATTCTTGAGAAGAGCGCGGCGGGCGCGGCCATGACCGAGCGCATCCGCGCCCTGCTGCCCGAGGGCACGGCCTTGTTGTCGGCGGAGTCGCGCACGGAAAACCTGTCGCAGATGACCCGCGCCTTCGAGTTGAATCTCCAAGCCTTGAGCATGCTGGCCTTGGTCGTCGGCATGTTTCTCATCTATAACGCCATGACATTTTCAGTGGTGCAACGCCGGGGCTTGTTCGGCACCCTGCGCGCGATCGGCGTGAGCCGCCGCCAATTGTTCATGCTCATCCTCAGCGAGGCCTTGGTGATCGGCATCGTCGGCATCCTCCTCGGGATGATATTGGGCGTCTTGCTGTCGCAAGGTTTATTGCAGATCGTGGTGCGCACGATTAATGATCTCTATTTCGCCGTGGTGGTGCAGGATTTTTCCATGAGTTCGCTGCCCTTGCTCAAGGGTGGGGTGCTGGGTGTCGGTGCCACGCTATTGGTGGCGCTACTGCCCGCGCTGGAAGCCACGGCCACGCCGCCGCGGGCGGTGTTGTCGCGCTCGCACATCGAAACGCGCTTGCGCGGCCATCTGCCTTGGCTGGTACTGGCCGGTGCGCTCGTAGTCGTGCTCGGCGCGGCGGTGATGAGCTGGCCGAGCAAAAATCTGGTTTTGAGTTACGCCGGCCTGTTTATGTTCATCTGCGGCTATGCCTTGCTGGTGCCCGCGGCGACGGTGATCTTGATCCGTTTATTCCAGCCCGCCGCCGCGATGGTGTTCGGTCTCATGGGGCGCATGGCGCTGCGCGGCGTCGTCGTGTCCTTGAGCCGCACCGGCATCGCCATCGCCGCGCTCGCGGTGGCGGTGGCCTCGACCATCGGCGTCGGCATCATGATCGACAGCTTTCGCGGTTCGGTGGACGCGTGGTTGACGAATATTTTGCCCGCCGATATTTATGTCAGCCCCGCTGGTCCCGCCGGTGTTGATATAAAGCCCGCGGTGGTGAGCCGCCTCGCCGCCGCGCCGGGTGTGCTGGAGGTGAGCAATGGCAAGCATGTCTTCATCCAAAACGAAACCGGCGTTACCGAATTGTTTATATTGAACCCCGCCTCGCGCAGCGTGGCCCACGTGCGTTTCAAATCCGGCGAGCCCGCGCAGGTGTGGCCCGCGTTTCTCGACGGCGGCGCGGTGATGGTGTCCGAGTCCTACGCCTATCGTCACGATATTAAGGTGGGCGATCGCATTGTGCTGCGCAGTGATCGCGGACCGCATGCCTTTCCCGTGGCCGGCATCTACTACGACTACGGCTCGGATCAAGGCGTGGTGACCATCAGCCGCCGCAGCTACGAGCAATTCTGGGATGATCGCGGCATCGGCTCCATGGGTTTATTTCTAGCGCCCGGCGCCGATCGCGAGGCCTTGATCGCGCGCCTGCGCGACGAGCTGGAGAACGAACAGTCGCTATTGATCCGTTCCAATCGCCGCTTGCAGGAATCGGCGCTGGAGGTCTTCGACCGCACCTTCACCATCACGCAGGTCTTGCGCCTCTTGGCCATTTTGGTCGCCTTCGTCGGCATCCTCAGCGCGCTGGGCGCGATGCAACTGGAACGCGCGCGGGAGTTGGCGGTGTTGCGCTGCATCGGTTTGACACCGCGGCAGCTCTGGGGCCTCGTCGTCGCCGAGAGCGGCTTCACCGGACTCGCCGCCGGTTTGTTCGCGATCCCCTTGGGATTGGTGATGGCCTATGTCTTGATCGAAGTCATCAACCCGCGCGCCTTCGGCTGGACCATGGACTTGAGCGTGGACAGCGCGCTATTAGCACAAGCACTGTTGCTGGCCTTGAGCGCCGCCGTCTTGGCCGGGCTGTATCCGGCGTGGCGCATGGCGCGCACGCGGCCCGCCATGGCCTTGCGGGAAGAATAAGCGATGCGCCTATTACTCGGTATCGTGATCGTGGCCATGCTGGCGGCCGTGTCGTGGTATGCCTGGCAACCCGTGGAGGCGCCCGGGGCGCGATCGGTACGCAATCAACTCGGCGGCGGCGACACCGCGGGCTATGCGCAAGTGCTCGGCCCGCGCGCCATGTCCTTTCCCGCCGATCATGGCCCGCATCCGCACTACCGCCAGGAATGGTGGTATTACACGGGAAATCTCAGCGCCGCCGATGGACGTCACTTTGGCTATCAACTTACTTTTTTTCGCATCGCCTTGGCGCCCGATGCGCGTGAGGGCGATTCCGCCTGGTCGGCCAATCAGGCCTATATGGCGCATTTCGCGCTAACCGATGTCGCGGGCAAACACTTTTACCGCGCCGAACGTTTCAGCCGCAACGCCCTCGGCCTCGCGGGCGCGCAGGCCGCGCCGTTCAAAGTGTGGCTGGAGGATTGGTCGGTGAGCAGTGACGCACCCGGAAGCCTGCCCATGCGTCTACATGCCGCGGCCGAAGGCGTTGAGCTCGATCTTGAATTGAACAGCCTCAAGCCCGTGGTGTTGCAGGGGGATCGCGGCTACAGCCGCAAGGGTCAGGCCGAAGGCAATGCCTCGTACTATTACTCACTGACGCGCATGCCGTCACTCGGCAGCTTGCGCCTCGGTGATGAAACACTGAGCGTCAGCGGCACCAGCTGGATGGACCGCGAGTGGTCCACCTCGGCGCTGGAAGAAGGGCAGCTGGGCTGGGATTGGTTCGCGCTACAGCTCGACGACGGCCGCGACATCATGTTTTATCGCCTACGTCGCCGCGACGGCAGCGTCGACCCTTACAGCAGCGGCGTCATCATCGAGCCCGATGGCCGCAAACAAGTCTTGCCGCTAAACGCCGTCGAGTTCGAAGTGCTGGGTCATTGGCGCAGCCCAACGAGTGGGACGGTGTATCCATCACGTTGGCGCATAAACATCCCCAGCGAAGATTTGCAATTGAACATCGAGCCGCACCTCGCCGATCAGGAAATGGCGTTTGCATTCCGCTATTGGGAGGGGGCGGTCAAATTGACGGGGAGCAGCAAGGGTAAAGAGATAGGCGGGAATGGGTATGCGGAATTGGTGGGTTACGGGGATGAGCGGTGAAGGACAATCTCGGACGGACCTGATTGATAACGAAGAATCAAGATGGTTATAAACCCGGAGATCGAATGTATCGCACACGCTTATAAGTGAGTACCTTCTCACCCTGGGGGAAGGGCAGGATGAGGGAATTAAAAACAAGCCGTCGCGTTTTTTGGTTCCCCCTCACCCCAACCCTCTCGCTCACGGAGAGGGGATATGAACACGATCGTTTTTGCCACCGCGTTAATAAGAGCTAGTCAATAAGATCATCAGGGGAAATAATATGAGTCAACAAGATCTATGGGTGGTGATCGGCCGCGCGAAAACGGACGACGATTTCGGCAGCCGATTGTTCAGAGATTTTCATCAAGCTATCATCAGCGAAGGCTATCAGCTGGATGAGGATGAAATAGCTGCCGCCAAGCGTTTATTAAGCGAAAGTCACCCGATGCCGCCCCCGCAAGCCATGTTCCAGCGTTTTGCGTTCGAGTCGGAGCTGGCACAAAAGCGTATGACCAGCCAAGTGGAACGCATGAACGATCTGGGCACTTATACCGTGAAGATACTCAAGGACACCTTGGACAACGCCGCGCACACATTCAAAACGATCACATGGATGAATGTGGCGATGTTCGTCACCGGCATAGGGCTCTATATATTCGCCGCGTTCTATGCGGCATTTTCCGATGAAAAGGCCTATTCACTGTTGTTCGGTGGTCTGGGAACCGCTAGTTTCATCGCTTTATTTCTGTTAGGGCCGATAGAGAAATCGCAGAATGCGCTATCTAACCTGGTGCAAGTCGAAATATCGTTTATGAACTATTTCGAACAAATCGCCTTTTGGGAAAACTACGCCATCGCCCCTCAGGGCGAGCCCC
Organism: uncultured Gammaproteobacteria bacterium; assembly: GCA_947259075.1. Classification (GTDB taxonomy): domain Bacteria; phylum Pseudomonadota; class Gammaproteobacteria; order DRLM01; family DRLM01; genus CAKKSB01. The sequence goes on from CAMYKQ010000062.1 coordinate 27,524, forward strand.
CCATGCCCAACCCCGCCAATATCGAAAAAGCGAGCGACATGCTGCAAAAGCGTTCCAAGGAAACTATCGAGCTGCTGCAGAAGTATGTTGAAACGCGTCAGAAAGCGGCTGACAAGGGCGCTTAAGAGAATCGCCATCGTAAGGAGAATGATATGGAAAAATTTCTCAGTCACACTGACTTCACCAACGGCTATCGCATCAAATATCCCGCCGCATGGCGAAAACAAAGCCTGGCTCCCACCGCGACCGGATTTTTTTCCTCCCTTGAAGGACCCGCGGACATGTTCAGCGATAATGTCAATGTGTTGGTCGATCAAGCCGAGGTGACGCTGGATGAGTATGTAATAAACCAAATTGCGATGATGACGGCGGCCGGCAGCACCTTAAAGCTGACCAAGCGTACAGAGACCCGCGCGGCTGGTCTGCCGGCTATTACGTTGGAATTCAGCGGCCAACTTGGACCTGTCATGAAAGAGGGGCAGGTTGTAACCTTGCCCATGCGGTGGATGCAGGTCTACGTGCTCAAAGATAAGCGCATGTACTGCGTCACATACACGGCTGAACCTAAATCTTATGATAAATATTTAGGGCAAGTGAAAGAGATGGTGGATTCCTTGGAGCTAAACTGATCATGCTTGATCCGTCGAGTTACGCAGATTCTTAAAAGCGCCCTGATTACCGCCGCCTGTATCTTGAGCGACATCGGCGGATGTGGAATTTAAAGGGGTCAACGCGCGTAAGGCGGAATGATGTGTAGGGCGGATGCGTGTAACGCGATCCGCCGCATGTGAATGCGATGGCTCCTGAGAAGTGAGGAGTAAAAGAGGCGCCACCTTTTGTCGAACTGAGCCGCCGCGCAGCAGTGCGCTGGCAAAATGGAACTCAACTATGAAATCATTCGCCGCGCTTTACGAGCAGGCAGCTAAACGTAAGGGCGGCAGCAAGGCGCTCGAGGCGCTGCTGCCTTCGCCGCTGGTTAAGTCCAAGCTGGCGAAAATCCCCGATGACCGCTGGCTTTCGATGATGAGCAAATGCGTGTTTCAGGCTGGTTTCAACTGGCAGGTGGTGGAGAATAAATGGCCCGGTATCGAAGAGGCGTTCGCCGGTTTCGATCCGCGCCGCTGGCGCTTGATGTCGGATGAAGACCTGGACCGCTTGCTCAAGGACAAGCGCATCATCCGTAATGCCACCAAGATTCTCGCCGTGCGCGACAACGCCACCTTGCTCTGCGATCTGGCCGAGGAGCATGGCAGTGCCGCGCGCTTTTTTGCCGCCTGGCCCGCGGAGGATTACGCCGGTCTGTTGTTGCTGTTGAAAAAACGCGCCGCCCGTTTGGGTGGCAACTCGGCGCAGTACTTTCTGCGCGCCATGGGCAAGGACGCATACATCCTCAGCCGTGACGTGATTGCCGCCCTGCGGCGCGAAGGGGTGGTCAGCACTGAACCAAAATCACAGCGTGACATGAAACGGGTGCAAGCGGCATTTAACCAGTGGCAGCGCGAGAGCGGCCGCCCGCTGACCCAGATCAGCAAGGTGCTGGCGTTTACGATCGGCGAATGAATTGGTTTTACGCTCGCGCCGGCCAGGGTAGAGGCGCTTTCGTGCTCACGCTATGAGGCTGATAAATGCATGTAATTGGATCAATTGATCGCGGCTTGAGGTAACGTTGCGGCTGTGGCACGACGCCGGATAGGCCTTGTTAAAGGTGTGCAATCAAAAATGAGCATTGTAGGGTAAGGCATAATCGACGATCGCGATATCGGGGGGCTTGCTAGCTCTTCAAGTCGTGGCGAACGGCGTTACAATCGCCCTTCTGCACGCCGGTTATGGCCCATTCGCTCTTTAGTGGGTATCAATGAGATATGGAAATCATTATATGAATACGCGTGCCGATAAAACGCATGAAAATACCCTCCATCCGGTGGCGAATGCGCTTTCTCAAAAACGGAGCGAGAGTGAGCCCGCTTTTCCGTTTGCGGATAAGCGCCCCGCGGCGCTTGCGCAAGGCGAGCTGCAAGAGAGGGCCGGCAACAGTCCACGAGCCAAGAAAACCATGCAATTGCAGGCGATGGCGGATCATCATGCCGCGCGGCAGCGGCGCCCGCTGCAAAAAAAAGAAAACAAGACTGGGTTGCCCGATAAGCTCAAATCGGGGGTTGAGCAGCTTTCTGGTTACTCAATGAGTGACGTGAGGGTGCATTACGATTCGGATAAACCTGCTCAACTAAATGCCCATGCCTTTACACAAGGCAGCGACATTCATATAGCGCGTGGGCAGCAGAAACATTTGCCGCATGAGGCTTGGCACGTGGTGCAGCAAAAGCAGGGAAGGGTCAAGCCCACGATGCAGATGAAAGGCGGTGTCAATGTCAATGATGATGACGGGTTGGAGCGGGAAGCGGATGCCATGGGGGAGAAGGCCTTGCTGACGCGCGCCCCGGAGGCTGCTCCGTTTGAACAGCCTATCCAGCTCGCCGGCAGCTTTGGGACCCTCCAGCTCAAGGGGGTGGGCGGCACGAAAATCGCCTTTGAAAAGCGGCTCAACCAACAGCGGCAACAGGTCATTGAAGAGGGGCTAGCCCTGCTGAAAGCGGCGTGGAAAGAGGCGCGCGCCTTGCGGAAACGGGAAAAGAACCGGATCAGCAAGGATATGGCGGATTACGATAAAGCCGTCAAAGATGGGGATCAGCCGACCATCAACCGCCTGGAAGCGGAGAACGACCGCCGCAACCGGCCTCAGTTATATCAAGCCAAAGACCTTGCCGGCCAGGCCCTGAAAAATCACCTCGATCAAATCAATGCCCTGAAAAGCCAATTGTTCCACGACAATGAAAGTATGGCGATATTCGGGCAGCAGTATCGCCTCGAGGATCTAGGTAATGCGCCTCCGGTTGCCAATCAAAATAGACTGATCGGCCAGGCCATCGGCCGGATAATGGGAAATCAGCAGATCATCGCGCTCAACCAACAGGCGGGGATTTTGAGGGGACAAAAGGATCTGGCGGATACCAATCTTGAACAAGACATCCAGCAGCATCCAAAAAGCGGGGGGCTTACTCAAGTCTATTTCGATAGTCTCAGCTCGCAGATACCTGACGAGGAGGTGTTGCTGCAAAGAACCACCGCATTCCAAAACGGCACCTTGTCCGTGCTTAACAATGAAATCACGTATCACCACGATGCTGGTGATGTGATCATTGCCGACCTTCGCAAGGGGCTTGATGCCTACGCGCCGTCTCAGGATCAGCCAGCATTGAATCAAGCGCGGCAGGTCTATCACAAAAAAGGATTGGGGGATCTGACTACCGGGGATGGAAGCCGGAAGGAGTATGTGAAGGACACCCGGGGCGCCATGACCCGCCGCTATGCGTATGTGGAGAAGAATTACTATCAAATGATGGAATTCTTCATGGTGGGACATATGACCGGCCGGTTTCAGCAATATATGCTGGCAGGGGCGGAGCGTAAGCCGGGCGTTCACAAGTTCACCACGCAGATGATCAAGAATGTGCCGCAGACCCAGCCCAATACGCAAACTCAGATGACAGATACCCAAGTGGCCGTCGCCCATCAGATGTACGGTAGTCTGCCCGAGCAGCGCGGTGTCAGTCTGACTGCAACGCCTAAGGTCGGTGTCACCTACGCCAATACCAGCGGTAATTTCCGTACCGACGAGGGCTTCAAACTGAAGATCGATCTTGCGCGGGTTCCAGAGGAGGTCCTCTTTCTGAATCATTATGCCGAGGGAGGGGTCAGCGACACGAATCTGCCTGACTATTCCACGCAGCAATCGCATAAACCCAATCCCTATAATTACAAATACAAGGAAAGCGCCACCCATGCGCGGGAGTTGTTTCTGGAGCATATCCGCCCTGAATGGGTCGTCGAAATAGAACATCACGCCAAAGGCGGTTTCCAAAATATCCAAGGGCAGAAAACCATCATCGGGGAAGGCTCCGTGGAAAATCTGCTCGAAGCCGCCAAAAGGGCCTTTGGCGGCCAGGAATATGAAAAGGGCTTCGAAGTGGGTCTTAATAACGGCCAGGACGTGTCAACCCTGGTGTCCAACCCGGATTATAAAAAAGGAAAAGGAACCGGGAAAATGATTAAGGATGGCTACCAAAAAGGGATGCAAGTTCGACAGCAGAAGGGCCACAGCAATGATCTGGTCGCATTCAAGGAGATCATGGAGGACCCGGCAATACAGGACGAAATGTCGCCATTCCATATCGGCTACGCGCAGGCGCGGACGGGGCAGCCCATGGTGAGTTCGGTTCTCGAATTCCGCACCCTGCTAAATACCGAAATGGAGTTCAAAAATGCGGCCGGAATAGGGGGCACAACGGCGCTTGCGCACGATGCGGATAAAGTGATCATCAAAAGCACCATGCCCCGCCAAACCGGGGGTTTCCGTTCTAAAATCGTCACCATCCCTTTTGAAGAGTTGCGAACGGCCACCATTGACTACGAAGTGGACGGGGATAATATCGAAATCACCATCAACAAAAGCTCCGGCGACTATACCCTCGTCCTCCCCAAAGCGGAGGCTATCCCCTTCATCGGGTCCTTGCAGAAATACGTGGACCAAAATTCCCGCCAGCAGACTATTGGCGATACCGCGGGAGGAGGGAGCCACACCCTGATTCTGGACACCAAGAACCTGCGGCTGGAAAGGCAATATAAGAACTATCTGGGGGTCCAAAAATTAAACAAATCCGACATCCCCCTCGAGACTATTAAAAAAGTGGTATTCGAACAGGACGAACAGAATATCCAGGTTGGCATCCACCACAATGGAGGTGTCTATGAGATGAATTTAAAATTAGCCGAAGCGGTTAAAGTCAGAATGCTGCTCTTGCGCAATAAGCTCAGTACTAAAATCGTGGGCAATATCCCAGATAAGATATAAGGCGTTACGGTTAATAATTTTTGGAAATTTGTTGTTAAAACGAAAAAATAGGCATAGAAGACAAAGCCCTCAGGCTGCTCGCTGCAGTCTTGATAAGCAGATCACATCAAGCACCAGCGCGTTACTGCGCAGCTATCCACTAGGGTATGATGCGATGCCGCACAGTCCCTCAATATTTTTTTGGAGTATTCCTCATGAAGATTTCCATGTACCAAGCCTCCGTGCCCAGCTTTATTTTGATGCTGAATAATCTGTCCGCGATTCTTGAAAAGGCGGCGGCGCATGCCGAGGCGAAGAAGATCGATCCGTCAGTTTTAATCAATAGCCGTCTCTACCCCGATATGTTTGCCCTGGCGCGGCAAGTGCAGATTGCCACGGACAATGTCAAAGGCAGTGTGGCGCGCTTGGCGGGTGTGGAGCCGCCTAAATACGAGGATGACGAAACAACGTTTGCCGAGCTCATTGCCCGCATCCGTAAAACCACGGATTATCTTGCCACGTTCAAGCCCGAGCAGATCGATGGTTCGGAAGAGAAGGCGATTACCTTAAAGTTTCGCAATAGCAGCAGGGAGTTTGTGGGGATGCCCTATCTGCTCAATTATGTTTTGCCTACGGTCTATTTTCATATTGTCACGGCCTACGGCATCCTGCGGCATAACGGCGTCGAAATCGGCAAGCAGGATTATATGGGTAAGTAATGATGAGATAAGTATAGTCCGGATAGCGCGTGTTCCGCGCAGCCCGCGAAATACGCCCTATATAAAGGTATAAAGGCATCAGCGGGAGTTGAGGCCTTTGTGCGTGCCGTAGCATCATGACTTATGCGTATACTTAGCCAGGCTCTAGCCGCCAGCAATCCTTTGAGAATCTCAATCAAGAAGGAGAGAGTAATGAAAAAGTTTATGTTGCTTCATTTCGGATTTGAAAAACCCACCCCGGAAATTATGAAGGCCTGGCATGCTTGGTTTGAATCGATCGCCGATAAGCAGGTTGCCCAAGGTGGCTTCATGGGCGGTCGGGAAATCTCGAAAAGTGGCACCAAGGATTTGCCCTGGAATATGGAATCCATAACGGGTTACAACATCATCGAGGCGGAGAGTCTGGATGCCGCGGAGCAGCTTGCCCAAAGCAACCCATTTATTGCGAGCATTCGTATTTATGAATTGAGGTCGATGTAGGTTAGGCATTAAATCGGCCAGGATGATGAACAGCGAAGTTAGCCTGTCTGTCGCTCAGCTTTCTTCAGCCCGCGGTGTACTGTCTGTCGTGAAATCCCGCATGGCGTAGCCATAATTATGCGCGCGTAACCAGGTGATGATGCCCGAGTTGGAGATGACGTTCTCCAACTTCAATATGCCCGTTTCAGCCGGATGATTTAGCAGATGGTGGCTGGTCCACACGGCGGGCGCCGCGGGAATGTCGAGGCCATTTTCGTTGGCGGTGATTTCTATTTGCGCCAAGGGCGCATGGGCTTTATCGCGTGCGATGAGGGTCAATCTGCCTTGGAAGGTGCCGCCGAGTTGCGCCAGTTTCATCGTCGGCAGCATCAAGCGGCTCACGCTTCTCAATCGCGCGTCTGAGATATGGGGCACAACGTGACTGGCGTAGCGCAGGCCGGTGACCAAAATGCCCCTGTCGAAGCCGACGTGGAAACGCAGCGGCAATGACATGGGGGGCGGCATGAACGGCGTTGCGGCGGGAAAGGGGTAGGGCGCGTAGCGGCGTGGCGTGCCGTCGAGATGCGTCAAGTTGAGGCTGCGGCGGTACCAGTGTTCGCCGGTATTTCCCGCTTGCCCCAGCGGGCGCAGCAAGCTGTAGAGCAGGCCCTCGCCCACGGGGTTCTTCGAGCCGAGGCTGAGATAGACATCGAGTGCTGCCAGACCGGCAAGCCGTTCGAAACACCGCGCCAGGCAATAGACCAAGGCGGGCACGGTTGAAAATCCCGAGGCCACGCTGCTACGCGGTTCAGCGACGGCTTGCGCGGTTTCATTGACGCGCGCGATGAAGCGGTAATCCTCCGCGAGATCGATGTAATGCACCCCGCTCGCCAAGCAGCGGGTGACCAATGGCCGCGGGTCGTGATCGTAGGGGCCGGCGGCATGGATCAGCACCGCGATATCACGCAGGGTCTCGCCATAGCTGCTGGGATCCGCGTAGTCCAAGCGCCGCATCGGCACCTGCGCGTTACGACCGGGATGGCGCGAGGCGCCTATCACTTCGGCGCCGGGTACTTCCGCTTGGAGCAGGCGCACGACGCGTTGACCCATGGTGCCGGTCGCGCCTAAGACGAGAATTTTTTTCATGCTTGGTTACGGGGGCGCGCGGGAATTTATGAGCAGTTGTCTTTACAGGCGAGGTGGTCATGGGCGCGCAGGAAGCCGAGGTAATGCTCCTCTACTCGTTGTTTGGACGAGGCGCGCGGTGAGTTGCGGAACTGATCTTCAAGCACACCTTTGACCGTGTTGCTCCAGGGCGTATGCGGGATCACGGGATAAATGGTCCCGGCGGCGATGAGCAAGGTTTGTTGCGGCACGGTATAGCCACCCTGCCTCAAGGCTGTCAGATAAGGGTTGGCGACGGGGCGCGCGTCTTGCGGGATGGATGCGTTGCGCATGAGTTCGTCCGGCAGGATGCGCATATCTTTATCCGACGTGAACGAGACCAGGGCGGCGATCACGAAGCCGCTGAGAAATGCGGGGTACATGAACCAGCGCCGGGGCCGCGCGACGCGCGCCGGCTGTAATAGCAAGCCCGCCGCCAGCGCCGAAAGACAATGGAAGAGGGCCATGGCCAATAAGAAAGTGGGGTAGATGAAATGCGGCAGTACTTGGGTGTTGATCTGTACCCATTCACCCAGGGTGGCTATCCAGCCCGCGAAGACCATGAGCGGGAAATAGGTGATGCGCCACACCACTAAAGCGGCCACGAGGAAAAGGCCGCGGCGCCACGGCTGTTGCAGCCGTGGCCAGAAGGCCAGCACGGCGAGTCCTATGCCCGAGAGTGAGGCTAGATGGAAGGCGATAAAGAGGTCAGTCTGATCTATCGCGGGGGCATGGTCGAGCCAGATGCCCCCCGCGATGAGGCCTATTATCGTGACAATGCTTACCGCACGCAGCATAAAGTTTAGAACACCATTTTCGCGGCTAAATCCGGCGTGACTTCATCGAGCCGATCCGCGAGTATGTGTAAGCGCCGTGTAGGCACCGCCGGAAACAAGTGATGCTCAACATGGTAGAACATGCTGTAGGTGATGATAGATTTGAATTTATGGCGGATGGTGCGGGCGATGTGAAATGAACGGTCGCAATCATGATGCACGGTCCACACCGCGAAGAAGGCCGTGAGTGACTGGCCTATCGCCATCGCGATCACGTGAAACTCCAGCACCGCGCTGTCCCACACGAAAAAGACCAGGCCGATGAAGACCGCGTTGCCGATCAGTTCGGCGATGATCCAGCGGCGTATACGCGGCTTGCCGCGTTGCAGGGCGGTCTTGTGCAAGAGATAAGGGAAGCGGGGGCCTAAGAGTATGGCCTGCCACCATTTCATGCGGGCGCTCATCGCCTCGACGTCTTCGTCGTCCATGCAATGTTTGTGGTGGCGCAGATGGGCCCATTGCACCGCGTGCATCGAGCCGAGCATGATGATGCTCAGCGCGAACATGAGGTATTCATGGCCTTTGCGGCTCAAGCCGACGGCATAGTGATAGGCGTTGTGCACCTGGCGTAAACCGCAGAGGAAAAACATGAAGGAGGCGCCCAAGGCCAACAGCCACCAGCCGTAGTAGGCGAGGGCCAAGGAGGCGATGAGCCATGGCACGGGAATCAATACTTCGAAGATGACGTCTTTGCGCGATAAGTCACAAAGATCGCGCCACTGAATCTGCTTAAGTCTTGGATCTCGCAAAACTTCTAATGCCATCGTGCGCTTCCTTCTTTTATTTAAGAATTAAAAAAGACACAGGGAATGCAAGGATGATCCTCCCTTTAGCAACCCCACCGAAATTACCGGAGTTGCATAGTGGATGCAAGACCTAAGGCTGCCTGGATTAATTGTGCGCGGCGTGATTCATCGGCGCTTTTCCTGGTGAAGGGAGCGAGCTGGGACGGGGGGCTAAGCGGCTAGATAATTCCCCGGGGTTTAAGGGGCGGGAATGGCAAGGCAGCGTGCCGTCGCCGCCACTTGAAAATGCCTGAAGGGACGTGGTGCCGGTGCGGTCACGTAGAATAGAGTCTGGCAACACAATGCTTTGAAATCGAATTGAGTGCTATCGTTTGTGGCGCAAATGCGATAAACGCCCGCGCTGTATTTCGGCTTCGTTCAGTTCGGTTTCATTCAGCGGCTTCGCTCCAAGGTTTACTGTAAGGAAGGCCAAGTAACGCTATGGCGCCACAAGTGAAATTGGAATAACAGCACGGGCGTTTTCCCGCGAGAAATTCTGGGAATTGCGCTTGCGCAAGGCGGCGGCTATTCGTGGCGCGGGGTGCCAGGCGCAGCGGTTCAGGCAGATATCAGTTCAACCGCGTGTTCAAGCTGCGCCCGCGTGGTATAAAAATGCGGCGAGTAGCGCACCCCGCCACCGCGCGCGGCGCAGACCACGCCTTGGTCCATGAGCCGGCGCCACAAGGCGGCACTGTCGCTGCCTTCACGGCGGAAGGTGACAATGCCGGCATGACGCTCCACCTGCGTGGGTGAGAGGAGGGTTACGCCGGCCACGCTACGCAATCGTTCGATTAAAAAAGTGGCGTTGTCCATCACCCCTTGCGCGACGCGCGGCATACCCATCTCCAATAACAGCGAGAGGCTGGCGTGCAAGGCGTGTATGCCGAGCATATTGGGGCTGCCGCATTCGAAGCGCCGCGCCGAGCGCGCCGCTTGCCACTCGAGCCGGTCGTAATCGCCGAGTTGCTCGACCATATGCCAGCCGTATTGATGCAGGCGCAGCGCTTCGCGCCGTTCCGCGCGGCAATAAAACACCGCGAGACCCTCGGGGCCGAGCAGCCATTTGTGACCGTCGGCGACGACGAAGTCGGCATATACGGCCTGCACGTCCAGCGGCAAGGCGCCGAGGCTTTGAATCGCGTCGATGCAAAACAAGACGCCGCGTGCGCGGCAAAACGCGCCGATGCGCGCCAGGTCCATGCGCAGGCCGCTGGCGTATTGCACCGAGCTGATGGCGAGCAGGCGGGTGCGGCTATCGACGCAGTCGAATAGGGCCTGCTCCGGGTCACCGCCCAGTACGGCTTGGCGGCACTCCACGCCCAGTTCGCGCAAGGATTCCCAGACGATGCGGTTGGAGGGAAATTCCTGATTGCTGATGACGACATTGTCACCCGCTTGCCACGGCAGGCCGTAGGCGATCACGGACAGACCTTCCGAGGTGTTTTTGAGAAGCGCGATATCCTCCACGGACGGGGCATTGAGCAACTGCCGCAGTTGCTCGCGCAACTCAATTTCAATCTTGAGCCAGCGGGGATAATGCCGCGCGCCCAGCGCGCTGTTCTCCTCGGCGAAGCGGCATACCGCCTCCGCCGTGCGCCGTGGCCAGGGTGCGACCGCGGCGTGATTCAAATAGACGATGCCCGCGCTCAGTGGGAATTCGTGACTGTAATCCGTGGGGGAGGGTGATTTTATATCAGGCATGGCGCGTCGCGATGAGTGATTGCGGATGAATGAAGCTCATTTCTTGCCCGTCGTGAGCAGCGCGCTCAAGGCCGGTCGAGATTTATGCGGTGCCGCGAGCGCGGTTGCGATTATGCCATCGGCTTGCGTCACCGCGATATTCAGCGGCGAGTCGTTGACCCGCCATTGGCCCTTTAAAAAATTATCGGGGGCATCACCGCGAAAAGCCAAGTAACTGGTGTTGCCGTAATGCGGCAGTTTGCGCGCGAGTCCGGCGAAGGCGGCTTGATTATCGCAGCCCAGCCACATTAATACCGGCGCGGCTTTGCGCCGCGCACTCAACACCACGGCGTGCTCATCGCGCCGCAGATCCTGTCCCGCGATGTGTACTCCCGTGTCACTGATGAGCACGCCGCCACTGGAAAGCGCCACGCGCAACGCGTCTTGAAAGCGGTTCTCCCAGCCGAACAGCCACACCGCGCTGTCTTTTGGCAGCTCGCCAAGTTTGTCGTCCCAAACGAGGCTGATTTGTTCGCCGCTGCTCGCCCAGATCTGCGCCAAATGCTGATACGCCTCGCGCGCCGCCGGCGGCGCGGCGGCGGGTAAGACGATGGTCAAATGCTCCGCTCCCAGTGCTTCACTGAGCGTAGGCGGCAATTCTTCCGCGGCTAGACGCCGGAAGACATCGAAGTCTGGATCCACTTCGACCCGCCACGGCCGGGCCGGCACCCGCAATTTAACGACGCTGCTTTTGCCGTCCACGGTGATAGTGCGCAGCAGCGCTTCATCGTGGCCATCGAGGGTGATGGCGATGGGCAGATTGAGCAGGTAGGCCGCGCCAGCTTGAGTTTGTTCCACGGTGAGTTCAAGTTGATAGTCTTCAGCTTGCGCCGTGGCGCGCGCCGCCGTGATCCGCAGCGCGGGCGCGCCGCTGCGTTGCAAGCCTTGTTCAAAGAAGGTTTGCAAGGACGCACCCGCCTGTTTTTCGAAGGCGGCGCGCAGTTCGCGCCAAGAGGCCGTCTTGAATTTCTGCTCACTGTAAAAATGTTGCAGCGCGGCGATGAAAGCGGCATCGCCCAGTTGCAGACGCAGCGCGTGAAATAACATCAAGGCCTTGTCGTAGCCGATGGCTTGACTGGCGCCGCTGTGGCGGGCGCGGAATTCACCGAGCGGAAAATCACGTTCCGCGGCGACGTAATTGGTGTAACGCAGCAAGGCGTCACGGCGGTAGGCCGGGCCCTCGCCGTTTTGTTCTTTCAATAGATGATCGGCGAGATAGGCGGTCAAACCTTCCGCCCAATTGCCGCCGCGGTAATCCACGTAGACGCCATTGCCCCACCAGTTGTGCACTATTTCGTGGGGGAAGGAGCTGCGCAAGATGAACGGCAAACGTATCACTTGCGGGCCGAGTAGGGTGAACGAGGGCATGCCGTAGCCGGATTCCCAGGTGTTTTCCACGAGGGCGAATTTGGCGTAAGGGTAGGGACCGATCAAGCGGCTGTAGAGGTCGATATATTCGGTCATGGCCGCGAGATAGCGTTCGGCGAGTGCGGCGTCAGGCTGGCGCAGCAGCACCAGCGTGCTCACCGCGCCGCTGCTGTGTTGATATGCGTGATAGCGGTTGGCGATGAGGTAGATTTCTTCCTGCGGCTGCGTTTCTTCCCAGCGAACGCGGCTGCCGTGTTCGTCCGTCTCTTGCGTGACCCGCGCGCCTTGACTGATCGCGGACCAGCCGGCGGGCAATTGGACTTCCAGCGAAAAACTCACGGGCTGATCGTTCAATTGCGGGTACCAATAACTATTGCCGTCCAAATACACGCCTGCGCCGCCGATGAAACCGCGAGTGGCCTCTAAATTGTGACCGAGACCGCTGGCGAGTTCTTGCAGCGGATGATCAATCTTGCCTTCATAGCTGAGGGTGATGATGCCCTGCGGCGGAATTTTCGTGAGTGTGTAACGCTTAAGACCGTGCGCCGTCGCGCCGGGGCTGAGCTGCAACGGCGGATCGGCTTGGGTGATGCTGAGCTGCGGATGTAAGTCCAGTGTCCACTCGCGCGATCTGCCCTCCACCGCGGGCGGTAAATGAATGATGTCGCTGACGCTGATCCGGCCCTTGTCCGGCGTGAGTTTTACGCGCAGCTCGTGATGGATGAGGGAGTCCGCCAGGGCCAGGCCGGGGACGGAGAGCCATAGTGTGAACGCGCAAAATACTCGAAGCATCATCATCCTTTGCCTTGTAAGGGTTGATAATTCGCGGACATCATACCCCCTCTCAAGGCCGCTGTAGAGCGCAGTCGCGGCTTGCAGTCCGAACTTCGCGCGGTCACACTAGGCGCTCGCGGCACGCCGGTGCCCAGCGGAGTTGCGCAAGCGGAAAGAGTGGCGGCCATTGCGCCGTGGCTATGATGGCCTAGATAGCGATCTAACTATTTCAGTAGTGGTTTATTCTTTGAGTTGAGGTTCCCATGAAAAAAACGATCAGCGCCATACTCATGAGTATGATGTTTGGCTTGTCGGGCGCGGCTGCGGCGGCGGTCAGTGAGGGTGGTGCGGCGGAGCCCTTGCCGCCGGAATTACAGCGTTTGCAACAACAGGCGGTTCAAGGTGATGTGGCGGCGGAGACCGAGTTGGGCACCGCTTTTTTGTTGGGCAGGGGCACGGAGAAGGATTATGGGCAGGCGCGAAAATGGCTGACGCAGGCGGCGGAGAAGGATAATGCGGTAGCCCAGGCCTTGCTCGGTTATCTCTACCGCGATGGCTTGGGTGTCGAACGCGATGCCGCCGCCGCGGTACGGTGGTATAAAGCGGCGGCGGCGCAAGGGCATGTGAGCGCGCAAACCAATCTGGCTTTGTTATATAAAAATGGTGACGGGGTCGCGCAAAATTACGGCGAGGCCCTGGCCTGGTTCGAGAAAGCCGCCAAGCAGGGTGATACCTACGCGCAAGGTAACTTGGGCTTGATGTATGAAGAGGCGTTGGGCAGCGCGCGCGACTATGTTAAAGCGGCGTATTGGTTCACCCAGGCGGCGGAACACAGTCATGAGCCGTCACAGCGCAAGCTCGCCCACCTTTTTGAGACGGGGCAAGGTGTGCCGCAAGATGATGTGAAGGCGTATATGTGGTATGCCATCGCCGGCGTGTGGGAGGACGGTGATACCTTGGCGATGGATGACCCGCGCTTGAAGCTCAGCGCGCGCATGACGGCCGAACAGATTGAAGAGGCCAACCAGCTCGCCGCCGCGTGGTGGGAAAAGCACTTCAAGAGTGACGCCGGCGCTGTCCCTTGATTGAACTCAGCCCGCGGCGGTGAACGCCGCGGGCTGAAATCAAGCCAGTAGTATTTTGCACATATCCGGTTTGCGGCAGACCGTCTCGTAGGCTTTGTCGTAGAGACGTTCCTTGCCGCGGCGGGTGCACTCCGCATAGACCAGATCGAGCATGGCATGAGAATCCGCGCGGGGATTACTCAGGTGCGCCATCGACATGCATACACAGCGTTGGACATAGCGAATTAACTCGCTCTCTTTAGAAATTTCAAGTGCATCACGGAACTCATCTAGATTCATATCGAGCCCTCATTCGCTTAACTACACACAGGCCTAAGCACAGGATCGACATGTCCATGTCCAGACGCATGGCGCCTAATTTTACAGTTCTCCTAGTACTCTATTCTTCGGCAGTGGCAGCTAAATCTTGAAACACAATCGCGTTGTCAGTTTGATGGGGTAGTTGCGGAGAAGTTTCGTTCAATGAGAAAGGGTTCATCGAAATGGCGGCGGCCGACGAAGGCGGTGGCGTGATGGCCCCATTGCCGCATCGCGCCGGGACTGGCGATGCCCATGGGCCACAAGAACCAGCGTTCGCCGCGTGCGGTGCCGGGTACCAACCCCTTATCGGCGAACAGGCTGCGCCGTCCGCCTTGCGGTGCGGGTAGAGAGCGCAGGCCGTCATAAGGTTCAAAGCGGTACGGTATGCCCGCCGTCGGCGTTTCATCGGGCAGCAGCTGCAGGAGATAATGCTTCCCGGCGCTGACACGGATACGCAGCCGTTGCGCGGCGGCGAGCGGCGGCGCGCTTTGCGGGATTAGGATGGGCTCTTGATACAGACGCCGCTCGTCTTTGGGCCGCAATGCGGCGCTGGGAAAAAACTGGTGATAACAGCCGCAGGGGTGCATGCTGTCATACAGCAATACACGGCCGTCTTCGTCGAGCGTTACCCGCCAGTACAGCCCATCGAGCGCGCCCGATAAGATATCCAGCGGTCCCTCAGCGGGGCGCGCCGCGAACCAAATAATGTAATTCAATTGCAGTAAAATACGGCCGCCGAAGCGGGTATAAGAGACGTGGGTGTAACTCAGGGCCTGCGAGCTATCAAACTGCGGCGCCTGAGATGTACCCCAAAACGGCTGGCCCGGCCGGTCATTGTCATCCACCGTGTCGAGCTCCCATACGGGTGCGTAACGATTAAAGAGCATGGTGAGTTGTTCGGCGTTAAGCACGGGAATGTCCAGCGGATCACGCGCGGCACGCAACATGACCGCCACCTCATCAGCGCTCAGGCTAGGTGGCGCGGGCGGGAGATAAACCTGCCATAGGCCTTGGGCGGCGGGATGCGCCGTGGCAAATTGGGCGCGCACACTGTCCTGCCAGTGGCTGACGGCGGCGCGCACCACCAAGGCGCTGAGCGGATAGAGTCCAGCCACGCGTTGCAGTAGCCGGTAACTATCCGGTACCGTCGCCGCCGCGAGCAGTGCTTGTTTTTCCGTGTTATCGCTAAGCCGCGCGCGCAGCAAGCGCCCGGCGCATTCGCTGATCGTCTCCAATACGGGGGCGGCTAACGGCGCGGATTGCAGCAGCGCGTCTTGGACGGCGCTAGGCAGATTGGCGTATTCAAAGCGCCGCGCGTCTTGATCTAAATCACGCAGGTGGTGGACCCAAGCCGCGAATTTTGCTTCATCATCAGCATGCGGCGCCAGGGAGGCGAGCAGACGATTGACGCGCAGATAAGGGAAGCCCGCAATGGCCGGGGCTTGGTAGTCGCGGGCGTGGTGTTGCGCCGTGAGCGCATCAAAGCGGTCGATATAGACCCGGCACGCCTGTAACGGGTCGGCCATGGGCGTATTGAGCACGCTTTTTTGCGTGGCGCAGGCCGATAAGCTGAGTAATAAAATGAGAGCGGCAAGCAGCCGCGGCCTGTATTCGTCGTGAACCGCCGTGAAAAAGGCGGGGCGCATTTTTATCATCGCTGTTCTATGCTCTCAATAGTGGGGCAGGCGGCTCACTTAAATTGCTTTAAGCGCGGCTGACCCGGGCGGAGCAAGGCGCTTCTGTCCTCTCCGGCCGCCTGCCACGCATAAAGTATTTTTAACGTGGGCCGACTGTGGAGTAAGCTGCGGTATTCCGCTGCACCTGCTGTCCGGCCGCGAAACCTCATGAGACTGGCAAACATGAAAAACCTTAACAAAAATTCAATAGGCGCGGCGTTCATTGCGTTATTTGCCATGTTCGTTGCTGGGACGGCGCTTGCGGAAAAGCCGGAGATCGCGGCGCCGCTGACACCGCTCGCCGAAGATGGTATTCACGACCCGGCTAATCCGGCGATAACGACCCTGCAAGACCCCGTCGAGTCTATGAGTGCCTTCCCTAAAGACCGCCGTGGGGAAGTGCAGTGGGTCGAGTCGTTGAATAAAGGGGTGATCACGCCGCGCAAATTCCTCACCGGTGACACGGGTGAAGGCGAGGAGTTGAAAGAGCTGGATTTGGATATCATCTTGAAAAATACCGCGCAGATGCCCCATGTGCGTTTTCCGCATTTGGCCCATACCCGCTGGCTGGCGTGCAGCAATTGCCATTCGGAAATATTTTTACCGAAGGCCGGCGCTAATCCCATCAGCATGGAAAAGATTTTGAAAGGGGAATTCTGCGGCCGCTGCCACGATAAAGTATCGTTCGCGTTGTGGGCGTGCGAGCGTTGCCACAGCGTACCACACCCCGGTTCACCTCCCGCGTGGTGGAAGTAAGGGGCTGACGCAGGCGAGGGCGCACGCTCTACGGCTTATTCAATCAAGCCGGTCTACATCGTCCAAGGGGCTTGACCAATCTTCCGGCCGCATCACGCCATCGCTATAACCTAGGTCGTCCTTTTCAATATCGTCGAAAGGCGCGGACCAATCCTTGGGCGCGACCGCGGGCGTGATCTCGAGCATACGCCAGGTGTCCATATCGTACTCTTCCAGTTCGCCATCGTAGAACTGAACTTCAATCGTGCCTTCATCTTCGTCCACGGCGACGATTTCAAATGATTGGCCGAGGGAGTTCTTGTACCAATCCCCCACGGCGGGCTGATAAAGATTGTCCTCCATCATGGGCTGCCCTCCATTTTGCATCTGCCAATAGGCGGCTATCTAGGAGCCTGTCGGACTTGGGGCTGATCTACTGTGCCGGTGGGAAAGCGGTCCATTTTCCCGATCTTTTTCGTCAAATAGCGACGGCTATTATTCTCCTCGAACGATCGAAAAACTGGCCTCGCCCTCCCGCGCGGCTCGCTACGATCGCCCAAGTCCGACAGGCTCCTAGGGACTAATGCTAACGCCATTACGCTCTTGATGCACCACATTGATTACGCTTTACCCTCCCTCTTATCTTGTATTGCTTTTATCAGAAAAAGGACTTAAATATAACTGTGGATTGTTAGTAAATTTATCAAGGAGAACCCGCTATGACAGCCAAGAAATCAGCCATCACGGAAAAATTCAACCCCGAATTGAGCCGCGGCGGTTCCGCGCTGGCGCCCTTCGATGAAATGGATCGCTTGTTCGACAACTTTTTTCCAGCCAGCTGGCCTCGCATGTCGCGGCTGAGCTGGCCGCGCTGGGCCGGGGCTATGCCGCAGTTGGAGGGTAAGTTGCCCGCCGTGGATGTCGTTGACCGTGAAGAGCAGATCATCGTCCGCGCCGAAATTCCCGGTATCAATAAGGACGATATCGAGGTTTCGATCAACGGCAATATGATGAGCATCCGCGGCAGCAGCCGGCGCGAGGAAAAGAAGGAAGAGGGTGAATACTATCGCCGGGAGATTTATCAAGGTGCCTTCTCCCGCAGCCTGAGCCTGCCAGCGGAAGTGGACAGCAGCAAAGCCAAGGCGACGTTTAAAGACGGTGTTTTGGAGGTCAGTGTGCCTAAATTGACACCTTCCAAGCGACGGTCCATTAAAGTCGATTAAGCCGTACGGTAACCCGCATTATTTATAACTCACTACCCGGAAGTACGAAGGTTAACAGCGCTCGCGGCAGCCAGTCTGCTCCGCGAGCGTGTCACGGATTGATTTTTGTTTTGCTAAAGCCAGTCCGTCATACTGGTGATCCATATTAGCGTGAAGTCTATTTTCCGTGGAGTTCGTTTTTCTCCTCTACCCTCTTGTGGGTCTGCTTAGCGGTGTGCTGGCGGGTTTGCTCGGCATAGGCGGCGGACTGATCATCGTGCCCGCGTTGTTGTTGATTCTGCCTTTGCACGGCGTGTCCGCCGCCAGTTCGATGCATGTGGCGGTCGCTACCTCCTTGGCTACGGTCATCATGACCGCGCTGGTCGCCAGTTACGCGCAACATCGCCGGGGCGCGGTGCAGTGGCGTATCGTTTCGCGCATGGGTCTGGGTTTGGCGCTTGGGGCGGGCAGTGGTGCCCTGGTAGCGGACGCCTTGCCGGCGGAAATCCTGCGCGCTTGTTTTGGGGTGTTCGCCCTGTTCGCCGCCGTGCATATGATCTTACACAGCCGCGTCACCGCAGCTGCGCGCCCGCTCGCTTGGCCCGCATTATTGGGTGCGGGTGCGCTCATCGGTCATCTCTCTGCGATTGTGGGTATCGGAGGCGGGACCATGACGGTGCCCTTTCTGCGCTGGCGTGGATTGACGCTGACTCGAGCGGTGGCCACCTCTTCAGCCTGCGGTCTAGCGATTGCTTTGGGCGGCAGCTTGGGTTTTGTGCTCCTCCATGAGGGGATGCGGGGGTATATGGCGGGGTATATTCACTGGCCCGCCGCCTTGGGTATTGGGCTGAGCAGTGTCCTCGCCGCACCTTTAGGGGTGCGTTTGACGCACAGCATCTCGACGGTGGTTTTAAGCCGTATCTTCTCGATTTTTCTAGTGATCGTTGGTCTTTATCTCTTGCTCGACTGATTCGCCGCCCCGGGTTCCCATCCTGTGATTTGGGTCACAGTCTCCGCAGGTCACCGTTTTTAGAATGCCTCAACTGGCCGATAGCCAGTACGAGACCGTACTAAATTCATGAGGTGTCATTATGGGGAACAAAACCTTGATCGCGCTGGGCCTGCTGTTTGGCACCATGGGCGCTGGGATCACCGCACAAGCCGATTCATACACCGACGCCTTCGTCGCCGCGGAAACGGGTAATTACGACAGGGCCTTGACCTTATTCACGCCGCTGGCCGAAGAGGGTAATGCCCAGGCGCAATTCAACCTCGCGCTGATGTATCACGGCGGATTGGGTGTTAAACGCAGTGAGAAAGAGGCGGTAGAGTGGTATGAACGTGCCGCCAGCAATGGCTCGAAAGAAGCCCAGGAATTTCTGGCCGTGGGTTATCAAGAGGGCTGGTTTGGTCTGCCGCGCGATTCTAAACAGGCCAATTACTGGTTTCAGCGTTTGAACGGCTCGTGATGGCCGCAGGAGCGCGCTTGGTGTTTGTCGACATGAACCCGCCCGGTTCAAGGCCGGGCGGCCCGCCATTTCTTGTCTATCTTCCCTGTTCAGATAAAAAAGCAGTGATTACCCCCGCAACTAGGTGATGAATTTATAAACTTCCTGCTAGAATGAGCCATCGCGGGCTCGCTGGAGGTTTGACCATCATGCTGCAAGAACAAAAACTCGCCGGAGAACGTCGCACCCGTTCTTCCAACTTGATCAGTAAACTTGTGGATGCGCGGGCGGATATGCTGGCAATGTACGGCGACTTGATAGGTAAACGCCCCTTTAACAAGGATGCCAAAGTACCCGCGCTCATTCAGCGTTTTTGCCAATCTTTGGTGGATTACACCGCTCAAGCCCACTTCCAGCTTTACCGCCATTTCGCCGAAAACCGCGAACGCCGCGTGGCGGTGGTGGCGATTTCCGAGGAAATCTATCCACGCATTCTCGAAATCACCCGCTTCACCCTCGATTTTAATGACAAATACGATTGCGAAGATCATTGCGAAGTGCTCACCTCGCTGGACAAAGACCTGTCCCGTTTAGGCGAACAACTGGCTGATCGCATTGAATTGGAAGATCGCTTGATCTCCGCCTTGATCGGTAGCCGCGCGTAAATTTAGCCAAAAGAGGGGGTTCGATCGCCTTGGCGTCAGCGGAAATAAAATAACAAGCGCAGCGCCACTGCTCGTGGGTGGCGTCCTATGAGAGGGTGTGATGGACGACACGAAGGCCCTCAGGCCAGATCAACTTTACCGGCGATGCGATTCTGGCGCATTCGGCTTTAAGACAACGTCTGAACTTGCTGACCTGCAAGAAATAATAGGCCAAAGCCGTGCGCTGGAGGCCATCCGCTTCGGCATCAGTATCGCCAACACTGGTTACAACATCTACGCCCTAGGCCCCACCGGCCTCGGCAAACACAGCGTTACCGCCCACTTACTCAGTGAGCACAGCCGTGACCGGCCCCCGCCGCCGGACTGGTGTTACATTTACAACTTCGATGACCCGCAACGCCCCAGCGCCATTGAGCTGCCCCCCGGCCTCGGACGCGGTTTACGCGAGGACATGGCGCACCTCATCGACGATCTGCGTACCGCCATTCCATCACTCTTCGAAAGCGACGAATACCGCAGCCGCGCCCAAGAGATCGATGAGGAATTCAAAGAGCGGCAGGACGAAGCCATCACCGCCATCCAAGTCGAAGCCCGCGAACACAACACCGATTTGATCCGCACCCCCTCCGGCTTCGCCCTGGCGCCCACGAAGGATGGCGAGGTACTTAATCCCGAGGAGTTCGAGCGGCTGCCGGAGGACGAGCAAAAGCGCATCTCCGCCGTGGTGGAAAAACTCCAGGCGCGCTTGAAAGAGGTAATCCGCCAAGTGCCGCAATGGCGCAAAGAGGCACGGGAAAAACTCAAGGCCCTTAACCGCGAAATGGCCATCACCGCCGCCGGTAATCAAGTGGACGCCCTGCGTAAGAAATACGCGGAGCACGGCAAGGTGCTCGTCTACTTGAAGGCGGTGCAGGAAGACATCATCACCCACATCGATGACTTCCGCCAGCAAGAGGAAGCCCCGCCCGCCTTGTTCGTCATGCCCGATGGCCACGGCCCCTCGTTCCGCCGTTACACGGTCAACGTGGCGGTCGACCGCAGCGCCAGCACCGGCGTGCCGATTCTCTACGAAGACAACCCCACTTATCAAAATTTAGTCGGGCGTTTGGAACACGTGGCGATGCTGGGTGCGCTGGTGACCGATTTCAGCATGATCCACGCCGGCGCGCTGCACCGCGCCAACGGCGGCTATTTGCTCCTCGATGCCCATAAGCTGCTGACTCAGCCTTTTGCTTGGGAAGGACTCAAACGCGCCTTACGCAGCCGCGAGCTCCACATCGAATCGATGGAACGCATGTTGAGTCTGGTGAGCACCTCCGCCTTGGAGCCCGAGCCTATTCCGCTCAATCTCAAAGTCGTGTTAATCGGTGACCGGCTCTTGTATTACTTGCTGTGCCAATATGATCCGGAGTTCGCCGATCTGTTCAAGATCGCCGCGGACTTCGAGGAAGACCTGCAGCGTGACGCGCAAAGCGAACTGCTCTACGCCCAGCTCATCGCCACCATGGCGCGCAAACACCACTTGGCGCCGTTCACCCGCGACGCGGTGGCGCGCCTCATCGAACACGCCAGCCGTCTCTGCGGCGACACGGAAAAACTCTCTACCCATTTGCGCGGCATCGCCGACCTGCTGTGCGAGTCCGCCCACTTCGCCGGCGCGGCCAGCGCAGATAACGTCAGCGCCATCCATGTGCAACAGGCCATCGATGCGCAGACCCGCCGTGCCAGCCGCGTGCAGGAACGCCTGCTCGAATCCATCCGCCGCGGCACCACCTTGATCGCCACCGCCGGCGATGCGGCGGGGCAGGTCAACGGCCTCTCGGTGATAGCCTTGGGCGGCTACAGTTTCGGCGTGCCGCACCGCATCACCGCCCGCGTGCGGCTGGGCGAGGGCGAGTTGGTGGACATCGAGCGGGAGGTCGAACTGGGCGGCCCCATCCACTCCAAGGGCGTGCTGATTCTCGCCGGTTATCTTGGCGGCCGCTATGCGGCGGACCTGCCGCTGTCGCTGGCGGCCACCCTGGTCTTCGAGCAATCCTACGGCGAAGTGGAGGGCGACAGCGCCTCTTCCGCGGAGCTGTACGCGCTGCTCTCCGCCCTCGCGCAAACGCCGCTCAAACAAAGCCTGGCGGTGACCGGTTCGGTCAACCAGCACGGGGAGGTGCAGGCCATCGGCGGCGTCAACGAAAAGATCGAAGGCTTCTTCGACGTGTGCGCGCTGCGCGGCCTCAGCGGCGAGCAGGGCGTGTTGATTCCCGCCGCCAATGTGCCGCACCTCATGCTGCGCCGCGACGTGGTCGAGGCGGCGGAACAGGGCCGTTTCCACATCTACCCGGTGAGCCGCATCGATGAAGGACTGGCCCTGCTCAGCGGCCTGGCCGCCGGCGAGGCGGATGCGGCGGGTAATTTCCCCGGCGAGAGCGTCAACGGCCGGGTGCGCGCGCGCTTGCGTGACTTCGCCGACTTGCGCCATTCCTTCGTCGCGCCGGTCCGCGGCGCGGACCTCGATGGCTGAAACGCCGCCGCCGTTCGCACCGCGGCGCATCGTCGCCGCGGTCGATGCGGGTCCTCGTAGTTTGCCGATCCTGGAGTTCGCGGGCGAACTGGCCGCGGTCAGCGCTGCCGAGCTCAACGCCGTCTTTGTCGAAGACATCAATCTTCTGCGCCTCGCCGGGCTGCCCTTCGCCCGCGAAGTGCTGGTCTCCAGCGCGGCGGAAATTCACTTGAGCGAACGGCGCATGGTGCGGGTGTTGCGGGCCCAGTCTTATCAGGTGCGACAGGCGGTGGTCCACATCTCCAGCCAACGCCGTTTGCACGGCGGTCTGCAAATCATCCGCGGTGCGGTGATCGATTCGCTGCTGGATGTATCCGCGCAATGCGATCTCTTGGTGCTCGGTAAAGACCGTGACGGCAAAAGGCGCGGGCGGGATGGCGGCATCGCCGCGCAGATCGCGGCCCGCGCTGCCTGTTCCGTAGTCGTGCTCGACCCGGCGCGGCGGCAGCACGCGGTCATCTGTTTCTTCGATGGCGGCGCCCAAGCTCAACGCCGTTTGACTGCCGCCGCGAGTGTGGCGCGCGTTCCCGGGCGGGAACTGTGGGTGCTGGTGGTGGCGCAAGGGCTGCAGGACTATCACCAGCGGCGCGAGGCCGCCCGCCGCATTTTGGCGGCGGAGCGCGCCACCGTGTACTTTGAGCAGGCCGCTAGCGCCGATCTCTCGTGGATGCGGCGCATCATAATGGAGCAGCGCGGCGGCATCGCCCTGTTGGATGCCTTGGAATGGCGCGACGCCGCCAATGCGCACAAGCTCATGACGCGCTTGGGCGGGTCGTTATTCTTGCTTAACTAGCCGGTAACGCGGCCGGGCCCCGGCCTTGCATCAGCGAACTTACACCTGTGAACGACACTCTGAATGAGCACCTATGGTTAGCGTGACTGACAAAAAGACCGGCACCACCAGCAAAGACCTGCTCGACATCGAGCAGTGGCTAGCCGTCTTGGCGTCGCAGCACCCGCCCGAGGCGGTGGCGTTGATCCGCCGTGCCTGCGAAGTGGCCGAACGCGCCCATGCCGGCCAGAATCGCATCTCGGGCGAACCGTATGTGCAGCATGCCTTGGCGGTGGCCAATATCCTCAGCGGCCTGCAACTCGATCATGAAACGCTCGCCGCCGCCGTGTTGCACGACGTGGTGGAAGACACCGAACTCACCCTGGAACAAATCGAAAAAGACTTCGGGCCGCTGATCGCCAAATTGGTGAACGGCGTGACCAGAATGGATATGATCCGGCAGTGGCACAGCGGTGATGATGGCGGCAAGCGCGAACAGCGCCAAGCCGAAACCCTGCGCAAGATGTTGCTGGCCATGGCCGACGACGTGCGCGTGGTGCTGATTAAGCTCGCCGACCGCACCCACAATATGCGCACCTTGGACGCCTTGCCGCCGGAGCGGCAGCAGCGCATCGCCGAAGAGACGCTCAATATCTACGCGCCGTTGGCCAACCGCTTGGGTATCTGGCACATCAAGTGGGAGCTGGAGGATTTATCATTCCGCTATTTGCATGCGGAGCGTTACAAGCAAATCGCGCGCATGCTCAACGAACGCCGCGTCGATCGCGAGCGTTACATCAACCAATTCATGAAGACCCTCAGTCAAACCCTGGCGCAGGCCGGGGTGAACGCCGAAGTCACCGGCCGGCCGAAGCACATCTACAGCATCTGGCGCAAGATGAGCCGCAAGAACGTCGACTACAATCAAATCTACGACGTGCGCGCGGTGCGCGTGCTGGTGAGCGAGGTGCGCGATTGTTACGCCGCGCTGGGCATCGTCCACGGCTTGTGGCAATACATTCCGGGCGAGTTTGACGACTACATCGCCACGCCCAAGGAAAATAATTACCAATCCATTCACACCGCGGTGATCGGTCCCGAAGGCAAAACCGTGGAGGTGCAGATTCGCACCCACGGCATGCATCAGCATTCCGAACTGGGCGTTGCCGCCCACTGGCGTTACAAAGAAGGCAGCGCGCAGGACGCGGGTTTCGACCGCAAGATCACCTTGCTGCGGCAATTGCTCGAATGGAAAGACGACATCGCCCACACCGAGGACGATGGCCAGTTGCGGAGCGACCTGCTGGATGAGCGGGTCTACGTCTTCTCACCGAAGGGTGACATCGTCGATCTGCCCGCCGGTTCCACGCCCTTGGATTTCGCCTACCACATCCATACCGAACTGGGGCATCGCACCCGTGGCGCCAAGGTCAACGGCCATATGGTGCCGCTGACGTATGTGCTGCAAACCGGACAACAGGTGGACATCCTCACCGTAAAAAAAGGCACGCCCAGCCGCGACTGGCTCAATCCCCATCTGGGTTATTTGAAGACCGCGCGGGCGCGCAACAAGGCGCAACACTGGTTCAAGCAGCAAAATCTCGAGGCGAATATCGCCGCCGGCCGCGCCAGTTTTGAAAAGGAATTGCACCGGCTGGGTCTGGCGGCGGTCAATTTCGAAGACCTCGCTCACCGCCTGCATTTTCCGCACGCTGATGATCTCTTCGCCGCACTCGGCCGGGGTGACCTTAAAATCGCGCAGGCCATTCATGCCGTGCAACAAACGCAAACACCGGTCAGCGAACCCCTCTCGAACTTGCCCGCGCCTTCAAGCGCGCCGCGGCGCGAGGGCAGCGGCATTCAAATCATGGGCGTGGGTAATCTCTTGACGCAACTTGCGCGCTGCTGCAAGCCGGTGCCGGGTGAGCCCATCATCGGTTTCATCACGCGCAGCCGTGGCGTGAGCATTCACCGCCGCGATTGCAGCAGTGTGTTGCGGCAACGCAATCAAAATCCGCAAAGGCTGATCGAAGTGGAATGGGGCGGCGTGGCGGAAACCTATCCGGTCGACATCCGCGTAGTGGCCGTCGATCGCCACGGTCTGCTGCGCGATATCAGTGGCGTGCTCGCCAACGAAAAGATCAACGTCATCGCGGTGGATACGCTTTCCGATAAACAAAAACACCTCGCCCATATGACCTTGACCGTCGAAATCGGCGGCATCGAAGAGCTGAGCCGCATCCTGGATAAAATCAGTCAGCTGCCCAATATCATCGAAGCGAAACGCGAGACGGGGTGAGCGCTCCGGCTTTCAGTTGCGCGCAAGGTCTAAACAGGTTTTGCCTGGTTCCCAATCAAAGAGAGTTTTTGTATAAACGAAAAACCGCCAATCTCCCAATTGACAAAAATAAGCGCTTCAGTTGTAATCAGCCAGCTGTTGTGGCTTGAGTCGTGGTTGTAATGGTGAATCATCTTTTGGTTACCCTTTAAGCGTTCAATCTAAAACGCAGGGAAGCACAAAGTACAGGAGGCACGGCGTGAACAACAACAACAACAACAACAACAACGTCATAGTTTCATTGCAATCGTTTTTCGACCCCTTATTTATCCGCACTTCATGTTGGCTCACTACGAGCGTTAAGCTTTTATTGCGATTCACGAGAGAAAAAATTTCATTAGGCTTGGCTGGGCAAGCTTCCGATTTAATCCCACCCGATAATTTCTTCCTCACACGCTAGACAACGAGCAGCGTGCCCGTTGCTTGGCGCTGGCCTGCGCTGCCGGTGGCATAGCTGCGCGTGCATCACACTCATGAAATATGGCGGAACCGCCTATGCCGGCGCCGGTGCTTGGTGCCAAGGTTCGCCGTAGTTATAAAGATGTGAATTTCAGATGTGAAAAATAAGGCCGAGTAAGGCCGATCGTGCGCAAGCCGCGGCAATTGCGCCAGGAATGCGACGCTGCTCAAGTCATTGGGAGGTGGAAATGAAACGGATTTTGCTGAATACCGCTTTGATAGGATTACTCGGTATTAGTCAAAGCGGGCTCGCGGCCTCCCAGATGCAAATCGACCAGGCATGGAATAAAGGTTTGGCTTGGCTGTTGACCGCTCAACACGGCGATGGCGGTTGGAGTAGCGCGATCGTCAGCGGCAACGCGACACAGCAGGGACTTGGAATACAAACGACCGCGGCAGTGCTGGACGCTTTGAATGCGATGAACTTCAAGGCCAATTACACCTACTCGGCCGGTGTCGCTTGGTTGTCGAACACCGAAGCCGCCAGCGTGGATGCCTTGGCGCGAGAGGCGATCGCCATGAAGAACGTGGGCATGGATGCCGCGGCGCACGCTACCCGGCTTGCTTCGTGGCGTAACGATAGGCTGGCCTGGGGGGCTTATCCAGCTTACGAAACCGGGCTGCCGGATACGGCCTTAGGCGTGGCGGCACTTATCGACGTGCAGGGCACGGCCTATAACAACACTTCATTGTGTGAAATTTTACCTGCCCCCGTCGCTGACGGCCATGGAGAGCGCAGCGAGGGCCGTTAGTCCCCGATAGTCCACGCCGTCTGCCCTTTCGTAGTTAGGAGCGGAAGCGAGTGACGGAGAAATGCAGGAGCGGCTTTAGTGGGCGTAGAGTCATTGTAGTAGGCATGATGGAGTGTGACGTGCGAAGGATGAGCGATGTCATACGGAGTCGTGGCGGACGCAGGACAGTCGGGGCAAAAGGAATCAATTGTCGCGTCAGCGAGGCGATTTTTGGCAGGGAGGCCATAAAATCAATCTCGAGGTAGCGGCACAATCGAACGCATAATATCAAGAGGTGACCCAGTGGTTAAAAGTAATAAAGTAATCCATAAAATTTCGATTTTTAATCCTGTTTTAGTAGCTTTTATGCTGATATTAGGTATGCAGTCAGCGCAAGCAGTTTTGTTACAAATTGATAGTGCAGTCAGTCGAGTTCAACATAAAAGCTCGTTGTACCTCCCTCTGTGCATGATTAACTTGGCGGGCGAGTTGGTGTGTCCACAACCTGAACCAATAACATTTAGTATCGCTGGAAATGTCGAGCTGAATGTGATTCCCCAGTATTTGGAGTTTGATTTCGGTTATCCCGCCGTAGATCGAACTTTATTGCGGCTGAAAACGAGCAATCTCTCGTCCAGTGCCACTAAGCTTGGTTTTTTCCTCGATGGTACTTATGGTGTGCTGGGACTTATGACAGGAGAGATGTTTAAAATAAGCGATCACCCCTGTTTCCTATTCGTAGGTCCAGGGTCTTGTAGTGGAGATATAGGAGGGACGCGCACAAGCTCTAGTGGTAGCTGGGATGGAAATCGGCTCATTTGGAACGGCTATCAAAGTTCGTTTGGTAATGCGTTTACGTATTCAATTACGGCAACTGTAGCCTCTGTGACAGAGCCTTCTACGTTGTCACTTTTTGTGTTGCCACTCCTACTAGGCGCCATGGTTACTGGGTGGAGGCGTTCCCGGCTGAGTGAATTGCGACGAACAAGCCGTGCCTGCTTCGCTTCGTGTCGGAATAGATTTTATCGCGCTTTGTATTCTTGGCCGTGGCGCCTCATGAATGGCTGAATGTTGTGAGAAAAAGACTTCGGGACCTATCCATTTGCCCAATATCATCGAAGCGAAACGCGAGGTCGGTTAAACGCGTGGTCCGCGCCAGTCATGGCAATCAACACAAAATTCGCACGTGTATGCACAAAACTTATAGAACCGCCACACTCCCGGTTTGGTGACCCCGGCGTTATTCTAACAGGCGAAGACGCCTCTGATTATTTGGGTTTTTTCTTGCGGCCACCTTTCTTATCGGTTTCAGTTTTATCCGTAATTTTGCGGCCGCTCACTTGCTTCTTGAGATCAGCCAGTTCGCTTTCGAGCGCGCTTACCGCGGCCTTGCGTTTTTCGATGCGTTGATCCCAGCGGTTTACGGCCACATCACGTTCCTGTTTTGCCAGTTCCATGTCCGCGCGCAGGCGTTCGATGGATTTTTCCTTTTCCTTGAGGAGTACGTCCAGCGACGGTGCCTTATCCTTGCGCAGGGCATCGATGCGCTGATTCAGTTTGGCGTTCAAGTCCTGTTGCAGCTTCATCGCGTCTTGCAGATTTTTGATATCCATGGCGGGGTTCCTCAAATTTTGACGTTGAAATTGGCGATCGCCGGCGGGGTGACGGTGCCGACTTGAATATAATTCCCAGTGGTGATATTGCCCATCAGCGCCACCTGGTTGCGATTGCTCAAGGCCATGGAGTTCACGTTGAGCGGTCCTTTGACATGGTTGCCCATGGCGATGAGGTGGCCGCCCCACAGCCGCACGGTGGCGCCGGTCTCGTTGACCTCCGCGTTCAAATGATCGCAGATATTATTGCTGAAGGTGACCTTCTCGAAGCGGAAATCGAAGTTGTTGTCGACGTTGAGACGGAAGAACTCGACCAGCGTCGTGCGGCCCGGACCGCGGAAGTGATTGCCGTTCACCAGCGCGCTGCCGGTCATGAGTTCGAACATGCCCGCGCCCAGGGCAACACGGTAGGCGAGAGGGCCGATGAACATAAATGCGCGGTGCTCCATCTGCGTATTCAGGGTGTCGGGCCGCGTGTAGCCAACGCGATTGTCCAGCACTTGCAGGTTGGGCACCCAGCCTGAGATACCCATGGCGGCAACGGTGGTGATTTGACTGCCGTCCGCGGATACGCCGGTGTCTATCACTTCACAGCCCTCGATACGCACCAGCGCGCTGCCGGAGCCGAGGAATTCCTCTGAGAACACTCCAATACCGAAGGATAGACCCGCCGAGTAGCCGCAATTCGCCAGGCGATTGTCGATGAATGAGGCGGCGCCGCGCACGAACATGCCCATGCCCATGACGAGACAGGATTGCAGCCGGTTGCCGCTGATTTCCACCTCGGCCTCCTGTAACGAGGTGATGCCGTTGCCCGCGTTGTTGATATCATTGCCGAGCACGCGATTGCGTTCGCCGGCGCTGAGGTGCATGGCGAAAAACAGGTCTTGCATCCGGTTGTCTTGCGCGCGGCTGTCATTGCATTCATCGATACGCACGCCATACCAGCCGCCGCCCTCGCCGTCGATATGATTGCCGATCACGCTGGCGCCGTTGATACGCGAGATGACGATGCCGGTCTGCGGGCCCAGCAATTGATTACTGTTCACCGCGACATGATCGGCGCCACGGCCTTGCTCCGCGTTGGCCAGACAATAAATACTGGCCGGCACTACCAGTTGACCGGGTTTGAAGGTGCTGAGCAGGGTGTTGCCGCTTACCGTGACGTGGGCGCCGCTGACGCGGATGCCACCCCACAAATTCGAATCCAGGTCGATCTCGTTACCGCGCACCACGCAAGCGGCGGCTTCGACGTCGATAGCGTAGAGACGAATATCGAGATACTGGCGCATTTCTTCGGTATCGGTGGGCGCGGGTTCTTCCACCGGGCCGCCGAGACGGTGGATATGGTTATCCGCGACTAATGACCCCTCGGCGTGGCGCCGCAGATAGATGCCCACCCAGAAATGGCGGATCGTATTGTTCGCGATATGGCAGGGCACGTTGAGGTCGCCGTCCACCCAAATGCCGTACTGCCCCCAAGAACCGTTGCTGCCGAGATAATCGGCCATCACGCCCGTGATGAGGTTGCCGCTGATCTCCATGCGCGCTTCGTAATTATTGAGCCATATGCCATAGGCCAGGTTCAACAAGCGATTGTGCGCGATATTCACTTCAGCCACGTTGTTGAGATACATGCCGACGTGTTGTGAGAAGGGCGAGACGGTGACGGCCATCTCGCAGTGCTCCACCCGCAGCCGCGTGCAATCATCGGCGTAAAGAATTATGCCGAATTCGGCGGGCGTAATGGCCTCGAAGCGGATGCCTTCGACGACGATGTCGCTGACCGCCGCGTTGACGCCGATTTGCAGCACGGCGATGGGGTTGGTCGAACGCACGATGGCGCCCGGCCCTTCGCCGCGTAGTATCACGTGCGAGGTGCGCATTTCGAGCGTCGACTCGACTTCGTGCACGCCGGTTTTCAAACACACGCAGCCGCCTTCCAGCGGCAGCGCGTCCAAGGCGGCTTGGATGTCGTCGCCGGGTTTCACGGTAATGGTGCAACAACCGCCGCAGGCCGGCGGCCAATGCACGCGGCAATCGTCTTCCGTGTCGGGGAAGGTGACGACGGCGAGGCGCGCGTAATGCCGGTGAATGCCGCGCGGCGGCATCGCGGTGTAGGTTTCCACGGACGTGTCGGCGCTGCGCGCGGCGGAGACCCAGTAATCGCCGCAACGAAACGCCGTGCCCGCCGGGTTCAAACTGAACTGCACCTGCACGCCGTTTTCCAGCACCACCCATACATTGGCCGCCGGCACAGGAATCAAACCCGTGCTGCCCGCCGCGTCGAGATTGGTGATGATATTGTTATTGGCGTCGCGCACCGTGCCTTTCTGATCCCAGCGTTTCACCCGTGTGTGCCGCGCGGCCAGGGTGTCGCTGCCGCCGGCGGGAATCAAATCGGCGGGCAAGGCCGGCGTGAAGCTGATGCTCTGCTTGGCGTCGTCCACGGTGATCTTGCGCATCACGCCGCGCCGCAGCAGCGGGTCGTTGTTTTCACCTCCCAGCTCGCGGCGGTCGTCGAGGATCTCCACCCAATCGCCGGTGTTGAAACGCAGCACCGCGTCGCGGCCGAGGCTGGCGAGTTTCAATTCCGTTGCCGTGGCGGTGTGCGAGACGATCTCCACCACATTGCTGGCGACG
Source organism: uncultured Gammaproteobacteria bacterium (assembly GCA_947259075.1). Taxonomy (GTDB): domain Bacteria; phylum Pseudomonadota; class Gammaproteobacteria; order DRLM01; family DRLM01; genus CAKKSB01. The sequence continues at coordinate 58,478 of CAMYKQ010000062.1, forward strand.
CTGGCGTTCTCGCGCGACCATTTGAAGCTTGCGCCGCCCGCGCCCACGGCGCCGCCGTTATGAATTTCGATGCGGTAGAGCTGATTCTCCAAGCCGCGATAGCCGCCGGTGGGCGGCAATTCGCAAGGGTCTTGCCCGGGCGGCACACCCTCGGCGCGGATGGATAGGCGGCCGCCGGAAGGGCGGATGAGCGTTTGCCAGGCGGTGAATTGGTCCTCGGGCGTGTGGCAATCGGCCGCGCCGATATTGGCGAGAAAGCGCACCTGCCACACGGTTTGCCAGCGCGTGGTGGTGTCGACGCCCACGGCGCTTTCGACCAGATTCGTCTGTTGCAGATAGGTGACTTCGCGCTGCCACACTTCGAGATAGGCGAGGTGCGGGCCGTTGCCGGCGGGCAAGGGCGGCACGGCGGGCGGCGTGGCGAAATAGGGCTGCTGGTTATAGGCCAGAGGATTGACGCCGCGCAGCTCCGCCAGCACCGGGTCGAACTCCAGCGTGCCACCGCCGTGATTCTCCGCCAGCAGGCCGTCGACGTACATGCGGCCGCGGCCGATGGTGATGTTGCCGCCCGCGGCCTCGATCTTGAAGGCGTCCGGCGTTTGCGGCGACACCACCGCCACGCCGGTGAAGCCCGGCACGGGATGCACGCCGAAGGTGTCGACGCTCTCGGCGCGCAGGCGCCGGTCCATCACCGCCACCCACTCGTTCCATTCCGAGTCGAGCTGCACCCGCCCCTGCTGCATCAACACACCGGCGATGTCGCCGCGGGCATCGAAACGTACTCGGCTGTAATCTCCACTCATGTCTGTTCTCCTTATCGTGACGCCAGCGTGATGCCAGTGCCGTCGTTAACTGCCGTATATCAGTCCCGCTTCGAGGCCGAAGCGCAGATACTCGTCCATGCGCACGCGCAAATTGGTTTCGCGTTGCGGTTGATACAAACCGTGCAGCACGCCCATTTCGCTTTCATCGTGCGCGCCGCGCCTGATTTTTTCTGACGTGCTTTGCCGCAATTGGCCATAACCCGGATCGCCATAACGCAGCGAGGTGAAATGCGGCCGCGTTTGCGCATCGCCTTCCTCGGGCTGGCAGTGATAGCGGCGCGGTGTGCGCGAACCGGGCGGCACGAAGGAAAAACGCACGCAGCCGCTCTGGCGGCGCTCGGCCCACAAAGGCGCCAGCCAGGTATCGCCCGCCGGGGCGAGCGCGGCGACGAAGATGCAATCGCTGGCCAGAGTGAGCTGCTGAGTATGGACCTTGCCGATCACCGTGCAGCTTTCCAGGCTGAGCGCGCCGCCCGGCGCCGTATCGACGCCGCCCGGGCCACGATAGGCGATACGCCCGGGCGCGGTAGCGTCGATGATGCATTCGCTCAAGGACACTTCCGCATCGGCGGCGATGTGCAGCGGCGCGGTGATGCAGCGTTCCAGTTCGACCTTGGCGAAGGCGTGATTCACGATCATGCCGGGCGCATCATCGACCGGTGGCGCGCCGCGCGGGCCGGGCACCAAGGTGCAGTCGTGCAGAATGAGCCGCCGCGGCAGCGTGTCGGCGAAGGCCGCCAGGGTGAGTGTGCCGCCGCTGATGACCCAGCCGTCGAGTATCAGCGTCGCATCGGCGCCGAGATTCAAGGCGATGTTGCCGCTCGCCGCCAATAAGGGCCGGGTGCCATTGGCGGCGCGCAGCACCACGGTCTGGCCCGCGTTCACGTTGATGGTCGGCGTTTCCACATAACGGCGGCTGTCGCTCACTTCCACCGTGCCGCCGTTTTGCACGGCGTTGAGCGCGGGCTGCAAGGCCGCGCCGCCTTGCACGCTTTGCAGCGGCAGGACCGTCACCGGGGTGCCGCGTTCGTATTCGCCGCCGCCGAGGGCGGTGGTGAAGCCGTAGTGAAAACTCACCAGCGGCGCCGCGGCCGGCGGGTCGGCGAAGGCGAGGCGGCCCAGCTCGGGATCGATGGCCACGCGGCCCGAACCGGCCGCGGGTTGATGCGCCCAGGCGATGACATTGCCGCCGCCGTCCTTGATGTCGCTCAAATCACAGATTGTAATTTGACTGCGGGCGATCAGCGCCGGCGGATTGCCGTCGAGTTCGACGCGCAGACTCTTATCGGGCCCGTAGTAATCGTCGAGATGGGCCTTGAGCCAGCGCCGCGCCAGCGGCAGGGGCACGTTGCGCGGCTCGGCGAGGTGGGTGATTTCTTCTTCCGTCTCCGGCGTGTTGTACAGCGCCATGTCCGTGCCCAGGGGATTGAAGCGGAAACGCAGGCCCGCGCCGATGTCGGCATCGATGACCGCGGGGGTGCGCGTCAGCGGGAAGGCGCGCACGCGCCACAGATATAAACCGATATTGGGGATATTGTGACGCGCCGCGCCGTTGCCGATGTGGCGGACATCGACGGTGTGGGCGAGGGTGTCGAAGGCCGTGCCGCGCCAGTGCAGTTGTTCCCAATTGCGCATATCGGGTGAGTAGTGCGCCTGGTGACGCAGATGATTCATGTACTGCGTCCAGCCCAGCAACTGGAAGAACTCCACCGCACGCGCCGGCCAGCCGGTGACATCACGCGCCAGTTGTTCCAGCATCGCCGCCGTGCCTTTGCGGCGGCGGTAGCGGATGGTGTTGGCGACGTCGGCGCGCGGCGAGGCGACACTGGGCGCGACCCCGTGCAGGCTGCGATAGCCGATCAGATCGCCGATATAGGGCGCCACCCAGGGCGCGCAGGTTTCGATGAATTGATCGTCGTAGAGTTGATCGAGGTTTTCCTCCATTGCCGCCACCTGTTCGGCGATGAGCGCGAGCAATTCGCGCAGCGGATAACCCTGTTCGGCGTCGCGGATGCGATGGATGGCGGGCAGCAGTTCGTAGAGGCGTTCGGCGGTGGTGCTCATGGATTCACTCCCCCTCGCCCTGGCCCTCTCCCGCGAGGGGAGAGGGGACGTTCAAATGCATGTCGTAAATCACTTCCACCCTTGGCAAGACACACGCTGCATGTAACGCGCTCGCCACGACTCAGCGTGCGCCTGCCCCTCCTCTCGCTTGAGATGAGGGTGGTGCGCCTGATTTCCCTCTCCTTTGAGGTAAGGGTAGCGCGTCTATTTCCCCTCTCCCTTGAGGGGAGGGTAGCGCGTCTATTTCCCCTCTCCCTTGAGGGGAGAGGGGGTAGGGGGAGAGGGTGAGAGATGAGACTCACGGCATTTCCTCCAAGTAATCCAGCGGGCCTTCGTCGAGCAAGAGCAATTCGGCGGCGACGGGATCGCCGGCGGCATTGACCGTGGCCGAAGCTGGCGTGAGTCTATCTTTCAAATCGATGGCGCCGCGATAGAAGCGATCCACGTCCACGCCCAGCACGCCGCTCACTTGCTGCGCCACGCTGATGACTTCCGAACGCGCCACGGTCTGGCCGAAATCACGGGCGTCGAAAGAGAAGGCCGCGCGCAGGGCCGCTTCCACGGCGGCCAATACGGTGTCGAGTTCATGATCGGGATGGCGTTTGATGCGCAGCGCCAGTTTGAAGCTCGCCTTGAGGTAGGGCGCGGCATCGCAGCGCACCAGCGGATCGCCGTTGAGTTTGAGCGCATTGAGCAGCTTGGTGAGCGTGGGCCCGCCGATTGCCGGTTGCGCGCCTTCGTTACCCGCTACCGTTACAAAAACGGTGCGGCCGGCGCGGGTGTTGAGCACCGTGACCTGCGCCTTGGCGATGCCGGTGTAGGCGCGGGCGTAGTCTTCGTAGTCCTGCACCGAGACCACGCGGCCCAGGGTGCGCACGCCCAGCGGCATGTTCTGGCGCGCGTCCTCGGTGTCGTCGGCGTCCACGCCGCCCGCGGGCGGCAAGGGATTGCTGACCGCCTTCAAGCCCAAGGGCCGCGTCAGCAACTGCGACAATTGGCCGGATTTCAGATTGCCCGCCGCGCCGATGCCCTTGCGATACACGGCGCGCACATTTTCCTGGCCGCTGGGCAGGCGCGCGCCGCGCTTGCCATCGCCGAATTGAATCGTGCCCGCGCCGCTCTCGCTTATACGCAGCACATAACTGTGATCACCGTCCCCGGCTTGATAGAGCGTGGGCGCTTCATGCCAGAGGATATCGTTGACGCGCACTTCCAGCGCGGCTTCGGCGCCGAGCTCGTTGTCGGCGCCGGTGTAGGTGAGCGGCGCGTGTTTGAGCGTGAATTTCTGATGACTCTGCCGCGCCGCGCCGCTGCCGAGGATTTGATGCACCGTTTCACCGTGAGTGGCCAGCGCGACATTGGCGTAGACCTGCACCGTGTCGCGCTGGTAGGTATTCAGCAGCGCGGCGGTGAAGTACAGCTTAGTGGCGTCGCCGTCCGGCTCGGTCTTCAGCAGCGTCACGACTTCGCTGGTCTCGATGCCCGCCGTGGTCGTGCCGCTGAGCAAGAGAGTCCGCTCGGGCTGCAAGCCGTCCACTTTGCGATCGAGGCGCAAGCTGTCGTCGAAGACATCCGTGGTGATCGGCGTTTCCGCCAAGGCCAGGAGTTCGCTGTGCGCGAACACCGCCGTCTCGCGCAGGCGTTCGTTGTAGATTTCGCGCAGGTTCTCGCCCTGCAGCGTCAGACGCGTGGTTTTGCCGGTGAGGGTGAAGGCGGCGCGCGCGTCTTCACCGGCGGTCTCGATGCGATAGAGCTCCTGATATTCGGGAATCGATAACACCAGCCACGCGCCCGGCACGATCTGCGGATACAGGGCGTCGAGGTGCAGGGTGTGGATGTTGCGCGGATAAAGCCGCGGTTGCGGAATGATTTGCTTGGCCTGGCCGGGATAGGCCCAGGAGAGTTTGATCACCGCCGCGCCGCCGTTCTCGTAGAATTCCAGTTTGATGTCGTATTTCTTACCGGCGGTTAAGGTGATCACACCGCTGTTCTCGGTGACGCCGTGATCGGTCCAGTTATTGATGATCAGTACATTATTCACCCACAGGCGCACGCCGTCGTCGGACGAGGTGTAAAAGGTGTAACTGCCGCTGACCGGCGCCTGGACCCAGCCGGTCCAGCGCGCCGAGTAGGTGTCGGCGCCGATGAGGGGATCGGGCGAGCCGCTGCCCCAATCGAAGTTCACCGTGGTATCAGTACGAGAAAGTTTACGGCTGGTGAGATCTTTGTTGTCGAAGTATTCGCCATACAAGCCCGTGCCCGTGGCGCTGTCGCTGGGCGGATCGGAGATGTCGGCGATGGTAAAGCCGGGCCATTGGGTGTCGGTGACGCTGGCGCCGGAGGGCAGACCCAGATAACCGGTCTTGATCTCGCTGGACATCACCCGCCAATCGGGCGCGTTGTGGCCGAATAAAGATGCGCGCAGGCGCAGCGCATACACTTTGGGATTCGCCGCCGGCGCGATGTAGGGCGAGGCTGTGCCCAGGCCGCGTTCCAAGGTGACGATGGTGCGGCCGGCATTGCTGTCGAGGACCAAATTTTTTATACGGCGGAAATCCCAGCGTTCGCTGCCGCTGTCGTTTTCACGCTCGCTGCCGACGAACAGCAGCGCATCGCCCGCCTTGAGTTGATTGGCCGTGCCCTGCAGATACACGACCTGCGTGCCGAACACCGGCACTAACATTTCTTTGGTCCTGGCCTTGAATACATTCCAAGCCGGCCGCGCCTCGATGCTCTCTATCGTCTCGAAGGTCTGCGGCTTTTCATCGGGACCGGGCACGCTCTGCACTTTGATGCCGAGCGGCAAGGTCACCACATCGGGCACGCCGCTGGCTTGTTTCGGTTCGCTGCTGACGGCTTGCGGCGGCGGTTCCTGCATGGTGAAGGCGAGATAGGCCTCGGCGGCGACGCCGGGTTTGAGGCGGTAGCCGATCAAGCGCGCCAGCTCGCTCATGGACAGGCGCTCGCCCGCGGTACGCAGATAGGACTCGTTGGCGATGCGTTCCTGATAGAAGCTCAGCACATCGGCCATGGCGGCGTAGGCGTCGAGCAGGGCGATGGAATAATCGTCGCGATCGCGGGTGCGCAACTTCGCCAGCGCCGGATAGTCCTGCGACGACAAGCGCGCCAGCAGACTCGCCAGCACCTCGCTATGTGTGCCGATGCGGTAGGCGATGGCGGACAGGCCGGGGCGGTTGTACAACACCGCAGGCGCTTGCACGCTTACGCCTTCGCAGCAGTGGCAGGCGTCTTGAGCGGATAAATTGTCGTTGGAAGAACTCATAGGTGTTCTCCGAAGTGTGCGGGGAAAGTGATGAGGTTATTTTCATCTCTCCCCCTCTCCCTGACCCTCTCCCGCGAGGGGGAGAGGGGACGCCGCGCGGGAGTCACACCAAAATGCGCGCGTGAGAGGCCATGCCGCGAGGGGGAAAGGGAACGCACATTGAGCGTGCGGCGGTAAGCCCCTCTCCCCTCCGCGGGGAGAGCGCAGCGAGGGGGGCGCAGCCGGTTGGGGAGAGGGGGAAGGTCATTCCCAAGCACCGAAGATTCATCGGCGGCGCGCAGGTTCAAGCCATTCATTTCCCACCTCCCACCGACAGCTTCAACACCCCGCGCTCGGGGAAATTGGGGTCGTTATCCAAACGTGCGATCTCCAGACGATTCAAGGTGAGCATGCCTTCATCCAGCGGCTTGGGGTCGGGCGGCGCGCGCAGGCGGCGGAAAATCTCGATGACCACCGAAGCCACACCTTCCACGCCCTGTGCCGCTTCATAGAGCGCGCTCAAATACACCGGCTGGCCGAAACTGAAATTGTCGGGATGAAACACGGCCGGGCGGCCGTCCAGCAGCCAGCCCTTGCTGAACACGCGCATCAGCGCGGCGCGCACGTCGCCGCGGAAATAATCGGGCTTGATGCACACCGTCATGCCCAACTCCAAGGGCACGTAGCGCGGGCCGTCGACTTCCAGGTCGTAGCCCGCCATGCGATAGCGTTCGACGTGATCGAGCAGGATTTGCTCGTATTTCGCGTCCACCTCGCCGCCGCCTTGGCGGTCGACGGTGAGAAACACCGTGTGCCAGCTGCCGGTCCAGCGGAAAGTGGCGGCGGCGCGTTGCACGCTGTCATGGCGCTCGGTGACCTCGGCGTAATCGTCGGGCGTGACCGCGCGTTCTTGGGTGCGAAAGGCCTCGGGGGCATCGCGTTTGATATCCTCGGCGTTCTCCGCCTCGACCCCGCCTTGCGCGGGCAAGGGATTCACCGCGCGCAGCAGACGCGCGTCGTTGCTGACGAGGTGAGCGATGGATTCCAAACCGATGTTGCCGGCCGCGCCGTTGCCGATGCGATACGTGGCGGTGAATTGGGTGCCAGCATCCGGCCGCTTGCCGTGGACATCGTCGCCGAAACGCAGATAGGCGCTGCCGTCGTGTTCGCTCTCGACCACGAACTCGGTGGCGGCGGCGTCGCTGGCCAGTAAATCGGGGAGCGGCTGCCAGGTGTCAGTGAGCAACTGATAAGTGCTGCTGAGCGTGATGGCCGGGCGCGCGCGGCGCGGTTCGGCGGCGCTCATGCGCAGCGCGGGATCGCCGTGGGCATAGACTTGCAGCACCCCCGACTCCACGCGCAGCCAATAGGCCTGCGCGCCGTCGGCGATGGACCAATGGCCGTCGCCGCCCTGCACGATGACGGGCGCCTGTTCGAACACGATGTCGTGCGCTTGCAGCGCGCTTTGCACCGCGGGTGAGAAGGTGCGCGCCGTCAAGTCGGCGAAGATGGCGGGCGTGGTGGCCATGGCGAACAGATGTGCGCGCTGCAGCGGCAGGGCATGCGTCAAGGGCCGTTCTTTGAGCAAGGGACGATAACGCGGCGGGATGACGGGCGCTTGCGGCCGCTCGCAGCTCAAGCTGCCGCTCTGCGCCGCGGCGGCCAGCCGCGCTTGCGGTACCGCGCCCAAATCCTCGGCCGCGAGCGTGCGGCCGTGGTCGGCGAGCACGATGTTGCCGTAGGCGGCGCTGACGTGGTCGAGATAGACATCGGCATCGCTGCGGGTGGACAGGCACAAGGGGAAGGGCAGCGCATCCCGGCTTTCCCAGGTGATCTCGGTGACGTCGACGGGATTGTTATTGGGCACGGGCAGGAACAAGCCGCCGGAGGGATCTTGGCTCAAGCGCACATGCGTGAGCCGCACCGGCCAGCGCTGCGCGCGGTCGGCGTCTTCGGCCAAGCCAGTGCGCGGACCGAGTTCCTCGGCGAACACCAGCACGTCGCCCGCCTTGAGGTTGGGATAGCGCCCCGCCAAGGCGGCCTGCGTCGCGCCCTTGGGCAGGCAGCATTCGCGTTCGCCCCAGCTGTAGAAGTCCATGCGTTCGTGGGCTTGATAGAGCAGGGTGTCCTCGCTGGTCTCGAAGACTTCGACGCCGCTGGCCAGGGCGTCGCGCAGTTGATCGCTGCCGGGCGCGAGACGGTCCGGCGTGTTGGGCGCGCGGGTGAGCAGTGGCGTGCCGCGTGGGATGTTCACGCCGTTGTCGTTGGTGAACACGCGCACCCACGCACGCGCGTTGCAGCCCTCGTGTACGGCATAGTCCACCAGGCGCGCGTGCCGCCGCAGCGACACGCGTTTGCGCGCCGTGCCCAGATAGGCCTCGGTGGCGATGGCGTCTTGTTGATAGGAAAGCTGATCGCCGCTGTAGGCCAGCAGCTCCACCAGGGTGACGCCGATGTCGGCGGCGTTGCGGCCGCGCCACTCGGGCATCAGCACGCTCATGCGGTCCAGCATCAAGCGGCGGAAGCTGGCGTAATCCTTGGACAGGTAATCGAGACGCGGATTGAGCGTCGGCGGCGCGGGGCAGGGCGTTGGCGTGGCGCAGTCGAAGTCCGACGGGCATTGCACCTTGAAAGAAAATTGAATCTCGCTCAGGCGCGGATCGAAACCCGCCGGCGGCGTGCCGCTGCCGGGGCCGCTCACCAGGCGCAAGGTGTAAATGGAAAAATCGCCGTAGAACAGGGTGCGTATCACCAAGAATTCATTGAGCGGGCTGAGTCCGGCGACCAGTGCGGGCGGTTCGCCCGCGGGCAGGGCGTTGGCGATGGCCACCCATTCGATGTCCACGGTCTTGACGCGCTCGCCGCCTTCGATGCGCAGATTGTCCGCCGTGAGCGCGGGCACGGCACGCAGGAATTTCACCAACAGCGTGAGCTGGCGCGTGGGATCGCCGGATACGCCGCTGTCGTGGACTTCGAGGTATTCCAGGCCGTTGAGCGTGCCGTTGAGTTTCACCACTTCACGGCGGCGTTCGTCGCAGCAGTAATAGCGGGTGGTGCTCATGACGCGCCTCCCGGCGTGGTGAATTGCGCCACCCCGCGCGTCTGCGTGCGGCGTTCGATGTATTGCACGGTAATCAGCAGCGCACTGTCTTGCGCTTGCACGTCCACCGCCTCGACGGTGATGAGCTCGCTCAACCATTGTTGCAGCGCGCCTTGGACGATGAATTGCGTGGTGGCCGCGACCTCGGGGCTGGCGGCGGCGAACACCAGCTGCATCACGCCGCTGCCGAAGCCGGGGCGCATGACGCGCTCACCCGGCGCGGTGAGCAGCACTTGTTCGATGAGGTCGCGGATGTGGCCGGACAGCTCAGTCTGCGCGGTGCGCCCGCGGCCGTCGAAGTGAAAGGGATAGTCGATCTGGTTCATGTCGCGAGTACTCTTGGTTGTACCACCAATGGCAATAAGCCCGTGCCGGTGGGCGCGCACACCGCCGTGCTGGTTTGCACCACCACCGGCACGCCGCCCGCCAGCACGCGCACCGCCGCCACCACCCATTGCGCGGTGACGCAGGGCGGATTGGGCGTGCCGGTGAGCGCGCAACCGGTGATGGTGTAAGGCGTGGTCTGCGTCACGATGGGTTGGCCGCTGACCAGCACGCGCGGAAACGGCGTGAGCGGTGTCGCCGGACCGGCGTGCATGCAGGTCACCGTGGCGCCGAGATGGAGTATGGGTGCGGGCATGGTTCGTACTTTCTCCTTTACACCACCGTCAAGGCACCGAGATTGATATCCACCGTCGGCCCGGTGAGATTGATCACCGCGCCCTTGCCGTTGGAAATCATGATGCCGATGTCGGTCACCGAGATCATCGCGCCGGTGGCGGTTTGTATCTGGATGCCGCCGGTGGGGCCGGGCACGTCGCTGATGACGATGCCGTTCTTGAGCGGCGTTTGCAGGGTGATGCCCGGCACCGCCGGCGGCACCATGCGCGACAGCAGCGGCAGCTCCGCCGTGGTGCCCCAGAAGCAGCCGACCCAGATGGGATAATCCGGATCGCCCTGCTCGAACTCCACCCACACGCCGGCGCCGATCAGCGGCACGGTGAACATGCCCATATTGATGCCCGCCACCGGCACGCAGGGCATGGCCCAACTCGACAGCATCACATTGGAGACGTCGGGCACCATCACTTGAATGCGGCCGATCTGCATGGGATCGATGTTGTTCACCACCATGCCGCGGTATTTGCCGTAGTAGCGTTGCTGCTCACTCATTGCAACCTCTGAGTCGCGTGTTTAGCTGTTGGCGTGTTGTGCATTGACTCCCCCTCTCCCTGGCCCTCTCCCGCAAGGGGAGAGGGGACGTGCTGAATGGACGGCCTCTTAGCCCCTCTCCCCCCGGTGGGAGAGGAGACGCTTTGAACCAACGGGGTCTTGCCTCCGTTCTCCGCTGGGGAAGAGGGCGCGTTTTGTAGCGGCGGGGTTTTAGCCCCTCTCCCCTTCGCGGGAGAGGGGTTGGGGAGAGGGGGAAGATGCTCAGCGATTTTCTCCAACACCGCCGCCGTTTGTTTCAATGCTTCATTGTTCCAAAACCGCAGCACAAAAAATCCCTGCCGCCTCAGCCACGCATCGCGTGTGCGATCGGTCTCGCTTTCTTGATGTTGTCCCCCATCGACTTCGATCACGAGATTTGCCTCGAAACAGACGAAGTCCACGACGTAAGGCCCGAGGGCTTGCTGGCGCTTGAATTTCGCGCCACGTAAGCGGTGAGCGCGCAAGTGTTTCCACAAGCAATGCTCCGCATCGGTCATGCTTTGGCGCAGCGTCTTGGCGAATTGAATTTTTGTTTTCATTTATCCCCCTCTCCCCCTGCCCCTCTCCCGCCAGCGGAGAGGGGAGTGAGGATGGCCGTCCGTCGACTTCTCAATAAGCTCCTTTCCATTGCGGTGGAGAGGAGGACGGAGCAAGAACCGAGCGAAGGTGTTATTAGCAGACGCACCGCTCTTGAGCCCCTCTCCCTCGAGGGGGAGAGCGCAGCGAGGGGGGCGCAGCCGGTTGGGGAGAGGGTGAGTCGATGGAATATTCCGCTCATGCCGGCACCCTCGGCACGGTGGACAGCAAACCATTCCTCACCAGCGTGAAGTTCTGTTTGTATTCGCCGCGTTTGATGGTGTGGTTGACGTTCTTGACGTAATACAAACCGTCGAAGGCCGCCCCCGCGCCGCGCACGCCGACCAATTGCCGTGCCTTCAACACGCGGCCGTAGCGCACCACGTTGAGCGTGCCGGTGCCGCTCACCGCGTCGGCGTGTTGCGAGGCGTAGGCCAGGCCCGTCAGCACCGCGCTCAAGGGTGATTGCTTGGCGGTGTCGTTGAGGAATTTGATCTTCGGCGGCAGCGGCGGCACCGCGCCCAGCGGCGGATTGAGCGGGGTGATATCGGGTATCGGTATCGGGATGGGCACCTTGGTCGCTTGATTCTGGATGAACACCACCGGCATCTCCTTCGCCTCTTTGTCGAAATTGAAGGACAAGGATTCCACGTTGGTATGCGCGTCCATATCGGTGTTGAGCGCGGGCTGCGCCGGGCCGACCTTGATCTCCGGCCCCCAATAGGCGCGGCTGGTGCCGGGCAGCGGGCCGGGGTCGAGATAAAACACGTAGCCCGCCTCGCGCGCCAGGCGTCTCACATAGGCGTAGTCCGTGCCTTGCTGGCGCGGGATGCGCTCGATGGGTATAGGAATGTCGGTGACCACGCTGGGGATGGTGATGGGAATCACGCCGAAGGCGGCGTATTTCGCCAGCACCGCCAGCACGCGCACCACCGGCGGCATAGCGGGGTAGGGGATGCCGTCGAGTTCGATATAGTCCATCAGCGCGGTGAGATCCTTGCCCTTCACTACCAGCGTGGCATTGCCGCCGCCGCTGCCGGGACGCACTTCGTGGTTCGTCATCATGCCGTCCATCAAGACCTCGGCATTCGCGCCCATCACGGCGACGATCACCACCCGCATGATGGGAATGCTGCTGCCGCCGCTGAGCAGAAACAGGGTGTGCAGCGGCGAGCGCTTCGACAGGGTGAAGGTGAGTTCGAAACCGCTTTGCGTGTCGCCGCCGTTCACTTGCACCTGCACTTGTTGCAGCGCGTCGATCACCTCGCGCGGCACGGGAATAGGCACCGCCGGGCCGATGTAGAGTTGGATGTTGACGCCCTTAAGCATCGCTCTCTCCCGGCATGCCTTCCGGCAGGGTGATGGCGAGACGGCGGCCCGTGGTCTCGATCAGCTCATCGGGACGCACGGCGCCGTTGGCGTCGCACAAGCGCCAGTACAGTTCCGCATCACCGAGATACCGCGCCGCGAGATTGTCGAGGCGGTCGCCCTGCACCACGCCGTGCTCCTGCACCACGGAGAAATTTTCCACCGGCGGCACGAAACGGCGTTTGAGGTAGGCCACGGGTTCTTGATTCGCTGGTTCCAGCGTGGCGACCGCCGTGCCGTGATAGCGGCTGTTCTGCGGGAATGACGTGGTGTTGAGCACGCCCGCATTCAGTAATTCCTTCAAGGGATCGTTCATCACAGACCCTCCACGCCGAGCACGCCCAGACTCGCGCCCGGCGCCTTGCCCGCCAGCGCTTCTTTATTCTTGAGATAACTCATGAACAGACTGCCGCCCTTGTGGCTGAAGCCGACGTCGTCCACCGTCAATACGCGAAAGCCGAGGTTGACCTTGGCGCGGATGGGATTGAGCAAGGGATCGAAGGCCTCTTCCGTCACCGAGAATTCGGTGATGCGTACCGGCACCGCGCGCTGTTTGCTCCACACGAACAAGGTCAGCGGCGCTTCCATGGGGATGATCTCCAGCGCGCCGCTGCCGGCCAGCGCATTGTTTGCTTGCAGGGCGCCGCTGCTGGGATAGACCAGGATTTCCAGCGCCGCGAGTTGCGGATGGATGCCGTGCTGCACGGTGTTGGCGTGTTGATCCGGGAATTCCAATTGATCGGTGGCGTCGATTTCGGCTTCGAGCTTGATGGTCTCCACCGGCGGACCTTTCATGCGCAGCGCCTCGGAACGGTCGCCGCCTTCCGCCGCCAGCGCCTGTATCTGCAGCGTGCGGCTGAGATTGTCGGGGTTGTATTGCAGCGAAATGACGCGCTGCACTTGGCCGCTGGATGGGTCCATCAGCACGATGCCGGCCTTGAGCAGGCGGGGTGAATTGCTAAAACCTGTCATGCCGCATGCTCCATGTCACGTTAGGGGCGAGTAATAATATGTTTGTCATAGCGCGGGTCTTCCGGAAACAGCGGGTCTTCAATATTGGGATAGGCGCGTGATAGCAGCTGGATATAGGTGCCCGCGCGCGCCGACATGAATTGTTTGGCATTGCCCGCATAGAGCTTGCTCAACGCCGCGCCGCTGCGGCCCTGGGGATCGAATTTCTGCGCCGCCAGCCAATCGCCTACCGCCTTGGCGCGCTTCGGGTCATCGAAGTGCAGAATGGGTTTGTTTTGATTGCTGTCGACAGCGGCGACCGCCTTGCCGCCGCGGACGTCCTTGACGAATTCGGCCGCCGTGGGCGCGGGCGCGGCGATGGGGGGTTGCAATACATCCATGGGTAGGGCGAGCTTGTCACTAGGCTTGAGTTTGTCGGGGACCTTCAACCAGGGATTGGCCGCCCACACTTTCGGCCAGGCATATTCGTTACCTAAATAATCGCGGCAGAAATCGCCCAGCTTCGTATGGATGCCGGCGGCTACTTCGCCGCGTTGCACCAGCCAGACGAGATCGCCTGGTTTCAGCTTGGCGGGGTCGGCAATTTCAGGATTGAGCTTGCGCACCTTGTTGGCGTCGAACCCATACTTCGCCGCGAGCTGGGCGAGGCTGGATTCATTCACCACGCGCGTCACTTCTCCGGCCCGCAGGCGCTTTAGATCTTCATATGATTGCGCCACGCCTGTCGCCGCGTCGGTGAAGGCGGTCTCCAGGCGCGTATCCTCCGTGGGGTGCCTGCCGTAGGATTCGATATTGAGTTGGAAAAAAAACTGGAACAGGTCAGGCGCGGACAAGGAGGGTAAGGCCCCTGGCGTGCCGAAAAAGCCGCGCACCATATCCATGGTGGCTGGCGAACCGCCGACATTGCAGCCGCGGATTTCGATATGGGTTTTATCGGTGACCTTGGTTTTGACTTCGCGCAATTGTTTCAAATAGGGGCCATCGGCGCCTTCCTTGATGGATTTGCTGATCTCGGGTTTTAGTTTTGATCCCTTGCCCGCGGTATCGAGGAACGGGTCGGCGAGGTCGTTCGCTTCGGAGGCGGTCAGCGTGGCGAAACTGAGTTTGGCGGCGGCCATCACTTTAGGAATTTGCGTCTTCAGGCTGGTTAGGGCCTTCATGGCATCCGTGCGTTTGTCCTTGGGTAAGGCGTCGAGCACCAGGGGTTGGTAATTGCTGATGCGCAGATTGTTGAAACTTTCCAATTTGTCCCGATTGGCGATGGCGGCCTTGCCACCCGTATCCAATTGCACCTCGGCGAGGTAACGCTCATCGACCACGGCACGCAAGAGGATGCCTAGGGGCTGATCGTTTGCCGGCACGGTCTTCGTGGCCCCGAGCTGAGTCAACAAGGGTGCGGATGTGGCGTCTTTTTGCAGCGCGTTATAGATGTCGCTGAAATGGCTTTCCGTCACTAGCCGCATATCGACGAAGTGTTTTCTAAACCGTTCCTTGGTGGTGAATTCGGCCGCGTCCTTACCGAACCATTCCGGGGCGATCTCTGGCAGCAGTCCCACTTCGATGCCGCTACTGCTGCCGTGAGAAACGATGCGGAAGCGATCAATCGGACCTTTGGCCTTATTCAAATCGCCGATGATTTCCTGCATCGTCGACACGCGCCTGACATTGGGGTGGCCCCAAGTGCGATAAAAACGTTCGCCGGCATCGAGGTAGGCGGGTTCGCCGGTATTGGAAATCTTCGAGACATAGGTGCCGTGTTCCGCCCTTTGTAAATAATGGGGGCTGGATTGCTGGGGTGGCGTGGCGGAGCGCGCGTCCGCGTTCTGTGATTGGGATGACCACGCCGGTATGACACCCGTGCCCTTGGCGCGTTGAGCTGCGCCGCTGAGATCGCTTTGTTGAATAACATGGCTAAGTTCGTGCGCCAATAACCAGCGTCCTTGCGCCGTGTGCGGCGCATAACGCCCATGGTCAAAAACGACATTCGCGCCCAGTGTGTAAGCAGCGGCGTGAACGGATCGTGCTGCTGTGTTGGCGCGCGTGTCTTGATGCACGCGCACATGGCTCAAATCATGGCCGAAGCGTGATTCCATATCGGCGCGCGTCGCGGGGTCCAGGGCTTGACCCGATGCGCTTAGCACCTCGGAGACGATGGACGGGGCGACAGCGGGCTGCGCATCGTGACTCGCCTTACGTTGCACCG
The DNA here is from genome assembly GCA_947259075.1 of uncultured Gammaproteobacteria bacterium. Classification (GTDB taxonomy): domain Bacteria; phylum Pseudomonadota; class Gammaproteobacteria; order DRLM01; family DRLM01; genus CAKKSB01. The sequence continues at coordinate 74,059 of CAMYKQ010000062.1, forward strand.
CGGCGGGTTCTTTCTTTTTCTTTTCGGCGTCCGCGGCGGGCGCCGCCTCGTCCAGCGGCTTGAGTTTCAATTCCTCGTCCAGCAATGAAAACGGTTTGGGTTTGAAGCCGAAATCCGTTTTGGGGAATTGCAGCGGCAAGGCCGGGGCGGGTTGACCTAAAGCGGGAAAGACAGTGGGCGGCCCGCCCAAACCCGGCAGCTTGCCGACGCCGCTGAAGGCCGCGCGTTTGAGCGCCGCTTCTTCCTCCTGTTGCCGCTTGGCTTCCGGCGTGCCGGGGGCATAACGCAATCCGGCTTGGAATTTGGCCATATCCAGCGCCATGCGCGCATTTTCCTCGCGCTGCTGCTCCGCGCGGGTCTTGGCCGGTTTTTTCGACGGCGCGGCCTGTTCGGTGTAACTGAAGGTGATCATCGCCTTGCTCGGATTATCCACCGGACCTTCGTAGGTGATTCGCAGTTTGAGACCGGGCGTGAGTTTGTCCAAGGGGATCTCGGGTAGCTGTGCCGGCAACGCCTTGTGCGTGGCGGCCAGCGCCGCCACCGCGCCGACGGCGGCGGCGCCGGTGATGACCTTGCCGGGCAGGGTGCCGATGAAACTCTCCCCCGCCTCTTTGACGCCTTTCACCAGCGGATCTTGTTCGGCCTTCTCCTTAAGTTTTTTGCCTATCTCGGTTTCGAGAAAGGCCGCACCGATTTTTTCCGCCGCCTCTTTGTATTTGTCTTCCTCGCTCTTGGGCTTGGCGTCGTCCTCGCGTTGCACATGGGATACGGGAATGCGCGACAGCGAGAAACCCTGATGTGGCAGACTGCGCCCGCTCATCACCGTGTCAGCGGCACGATCGGCCTCGCGTTCGTAGGCATCGTCGAACGCAGCGACGCGCAGGCTGGATTTGCGCTGCAACCAGCCGCGCTCGGTGCTTTGCGGCCGCGTATCGAAACGGCGTTCAGTCATGGCGTATCTCCGCCACCGGAGTGTCAGCGCCACCCGCGGCGCGCACCATGCCGGACAGCGTTTGGGCCAGGGCGGCACTCAATTGCGCGTTGCCCGCGCCGTCCGCCAGGTTGACGGTGGTGTGCGCGCGGGATATATCGCCGTTGCGCGGCAAGGCCGCCAGCGTGCTCAGCTCGGTGCGCAAGGCCGCGTGCAAAGCCGCCATCAGGGCGTCTTTATTGATGCCGTCGAATCCCCGCAGCACTAGCGTGTCGATGTGCAGATGGATGTCGCCGGGTTTCGCCGCCGTGTTCATTTGAACAAGTCCGTGTCCACGTATTCGGCCTTGACCATGGACCAGAAATCGTCGGCCAGACCCGCTTCGACATAGCTGTAGGGCAACCAGCCGTAGCCTTGTTCTCCCCAGCCCGTGCTCCAGGAGTTGCGAATTAGCAGCGCGCCTTTGTCCTTGCCGATTTTTTTCTTGTCGTCATAGCCTACGGCGAGCACGGCATGACCGCCTTCCAGCGTGTCGCCGTCACCCGGATAGGGAATCTCACCTTTGCCGTCACCCAAGCCCGGGATGGAACTGTAAACCGAAAAGCCGAACATCGCGGGCAAACCGGCGGCGAGAAAATATTTGATCGCGGAGAGCCGCACGCTGGGCGCGGTGCCCGGCGGATCGAGACGGTAGTAACGCACGGCTTGATAACTTTGCGCGAAGGAGTAGCAGAAGGCGCTGGGCTCTTCGTTGTATTTGGTGGTGTAGTAGGGCCAATATTTTTCCGGGGGCACGCCGAACAGCACCATCGCCTTCATGGTGTCGCGCAGATAGGCGCCGTCGTCACCCTTGAAGCCGAGCAGATTCCGCGTCACTTTGTAGAGGAAGAGGCGCGAGGCGTCCAAGTGTTTGCCGAAGGCGCGGCGTTCGTAATACTCCATCATGCCCACGCCGGCGTGGGCGGTGCACGAACCGATGGAACCTTGATTTTCTATGGGTGAGCACCACTGCCGCAGATCGACTGAGGCGGGTGAAGTCTTGCGTGCTTTTTTCAAGGGCCCCGATTTGGAGAGCAGTTTATCAACGGCTTTCGATTCCACGGTGTAGTCACGCACATCGGGAAGATCGCGGTGCCAGCCCAGTCCTAAGTCATTTATCGATCTCATTGTTGTCTCCTTTCAAACCTCGAAGGGTATGTTTTGCTCTATTTTTACGAGAGAGGTATTAATCCACGTGAAAGCATTATTGCCGCGCCCTTTCCGGCAAACCATTTTTCTCCGCATGCTCGTGTGTCACTGCTGGCGCCGTAGTTGTTTACGCTTGCAATAGTGATTAAAGCGCCGCGGGTGTCGTGGTGATTCATAACCACCCCCGCGTTTCGGCGTCGGACAGCGGCCGTTCGAGCTTGGATGACTCGCCCTTGGCGGCATGTAAGAGATGACTCATGCCCAGTGATTCGCCGGCATCGGCAGCGAGAAAGGCGGCATTGAGCGCGATGTTACGTATCGTGCCGCCGCTCACGCTGAGTTGCGCCAGTTTGGGGTAATTCAGCGTTTGCGATGGCATGGCCTTGGGAAACATGCGTTTCCAAATGGCTTCGCGCTGCGTGACATCGGGGAACGTGAAGTTGACGATGAAACGAAAGCGGCGGTGAAAAGCCGTGTCCAGCGCGGTCTTGAAATTACTGGTGAGGATGGCGAGGCCGCGATAGGTTTCCATGCGTTGCAGCAGATAGCTGACTTCGATATTGGCGTAGCGGTCACGGCTGTCTTTAACTTCGCTGCGTTTGCCGAAGAGGGCGTCGGCCTCGTCGAACAGTAGCACCGCGCCGCTGGTTTCCGCGGCGTTGAATAAACGTTCTAAATTCTTTTCCGTCTCGCCGATGTACTTGCTGACTACGGCGGAGAGATCGATGCGGTAGAGATCGAGACCCAAGCCGCCCGCCAATACTTCCGCGGCCAGCGTTTTACCCGTGCCGCTATCGCCGGTGAATAAGGCGCTGATACCGAGGCCGCGGCCGTTTTGCGCGGCGAAGCCCCAGTGCTCGTACACCGTGACGCGATGCCGCACTTGGCGCGCAATGCCGCGCAATATCGTGAGCTGCGCCGAAGGCAGGATTAAATCATCCCAGCTGGCGTGCGGCTCAATCCGCTGGGCCAAGTGTTCCAAGCCGCCGCGGGCGCTGCGGCGCGCGATGTCGCCCACGGCGGCGTGGCATGCCGCGCCGGCTTGGGTTTCGATAAGCGCCTCATCGGCGATGGCGCGGATGTCGGCGCAGGAGAAATCGAAGTTGCTGGTGAGCGCGCGCAATGCAGTCACGTCACTGGCGTCATCGCCCAGCGCCTCGCGCCAGATGTCCAGCTGTTCCTGCGGCGGCGGCTTGTTGACCGTGAGTGTGATGAGATGATGGGCATAGGCCTCGGGTTTGTCGCCGAGCAGCACTACCAGGCAGGCGAGTTGCTCCAAGAAGGGCGGCAAATGCGGACTGGCCGCGACATGGGTGTCGATGAGGACGGCGGCGCTGATGAGGCGGCATTCACGCTGCAGCAGCCGCGCCAAGAGTTCGCGTTCCTCGGCGTTGGCGGGAATGGCGTCGGCCCGCAATAGCAGGGGATACAGCGCCAGCATGGCGCAGGCCCGCGCCGCCACCGCTTGCGCGCCTGGCGCATCCGTGCCGTTGAGGGTGATCGCCAGCGTCGGCTTGGATGATGAAGTCCAAATGCGGTATAGATGATCGGCATGATCTTGCTGCGAAGGGGGTAAGCGCTCGATGGCGGGCAAGGCGCGAATCACGCCTTCAAGCCGCGTGTCGAAGGATTGCACCCCCACGAGAAAATGCAGCAGACGTTCGTCGATGCTCAAACGCGAAATACTGATGCGCGAGGGATCGTCCAGGTTGAGCAAATGCCAATAGCGCAAGGGCGCTTGCGGTGACAAGGCGCTCCAATGCGCCCCGGGCAGCACGGCGAGCGCCAGGCTGAAGGTGGGGTAATCGGAGCGGGCGTCGTCCTGGGCCACGGCGCACAAATGGGCGAAATCCGCTTCCAATTCCACGCCGGCGCACAGCAGCAGCAGCGCGCGCTCGAAGTCGCTGAGTTGAAATTGACCGGCGACGAAGTCAAGAATGGCCGCGGTGGCTTCGGGTTTCTCCATCACGCCGTCCACGCCGCCATGCGCGGCGTTTTCAAGCAAATGACGCAGCCAATTTAATTCGCCGCTCAGCGCTTGGCGATTGCTTTCGATCCAGTTGGGTTCGGTGGGGGCGTTCATGCGGGTATATTCATGCGTTGGCTGGTGTCGAAGGCCGGCGGCGTGATGGCGCGATTCACCAATAAGCTATCCGCGCCGTCCACGTTCAAACGCAGCCATTGCTGACCCGCGGCCAGTTCGGGAAAGCGGAAACTTAAACTCCCGGTTTGGGCGATGAAGCTGATAGGCGCGGCTTCACGCCCGCCGGCGTTGAGCGTGACTTTTTGTCCGGGCCGCACTTGCGGCGTGAACACCAGCGCAATCGTCACGGCGCCGGTGCCGGCATCGCGCACCGCGTTGCTGGCGGGGATGTCGAGACGCGGCGCCAGCATTAACGGTGCCGCATTGGTGCTGCGCGTTTCCGTTTCGCCGGGGCGTTGCAACACCACGCTGACACTCCACGCGCCCGGCGGCCAGGCGAGTTGCGCCGCTGCGTTGTTGGGCAGGACGACGCTGACTTGAGTTTCGTTGATATTATTGCCGATGTTGATGTCGATGGGCGCGGCCAGGCGCGGATGTTCGAAGCGTGCCACGACATTGCTGCCTTCGAGATGATGGCCGTGCAATATCAGCGTATCGCCGAGACGCGCGGCGATTTGCTGATTGGGCAGCTCAATGTCGCTAATCAGCGGATAGGGCGGTATCAAGCTCGCGGTGGCGATCACACCGCGTTCGCGTCCGCTAGCGGGGTCACGCGCGCCGCGCGTCAATACCGGCAGTGCATTGCGCGTGGCGCGTTGCGCCTCGATCAGCACCACGGAGATGTGATAGGCGGCGGTGGGGCGGTAGTGCGCCTGCATCGCCGACCACAGCTTGGACATTTCCTCGGTGCTGAGCGTCATGGGCGTGATCTTGATTTGCTCCACTTGATCGGCGAGATCGGCGGCGGCGAGCGCTTGAAACGCGGGCGGCAAAATGGTGCCGGGCACGGTGCCGCCGGCGAGCGCGGTGCGTATCGCCTGCCGGCTCAACACCGGCGTTTCGTGGAGCAGGTGCATGCCGTAGCCGAGCAGGATTTCCGCATGCAGCTCCGAGGCGCCGTAGGCGGTGAGTAAATAGTGCAGATCCAGCGCCAAAGGCGGGTTGGTCACCCGCGTGCCGCGTTCGTCGCGCGAGGGCAGCGCGGCGTTACGCCAGCCGGCGTTGGGCGTGGCTTGATACATGAACAGATTGAGTTGCGTATGCACGGCGCCGACATCGATCGGGATGATGTCGGGCGGCAGGGTGCTGACATCGACATTGCTGCCCACCGAACCGGTGATGTTGTGATCGATGAGGCCGTTGTTGAGCAAATCGCGCAACACGGCGGTGACGGCGGCGATGGCCAGCGGGCTGCTCATGCTTTACCTCCGCCGCGTTTGAGATAGTCATCGAGTGATAACGCGGGTTTGCTCGCGGCGCGCGGTGGCGGCGTGTTTACCGTGGTCTTGCCGATGTTGGCGCGCACTTCCACACGGCCGATGCTGATGTGAATACTGGGTGCCGCAGGGCCAGTTGCGCTTTGCATCGCTTCGGCGAAACGATCGCGTGATGCTTCTTGCGGTTTGGTGCTTGGCAGCAAGGTTTGCCACTGTTCGCTCCCTCTTACTTTTAAGCCAGCATCCGCCGTGATGGGGCCGTGAGTTTCTTGCGCGGCGCTGGCGTTGCTGGCGCCGTCTATCTGCAAATATTCATTTTCGCCGCTGGCATCTTGAGCCGCTTGCTGCTTTAGAGGGCGAGGAGCGTGTGGTACGGCGAATGATTCTTGTGGTTCACGAGTGCCAGTTATGAGTAAAGACGTTTCTGGCGTGGACCTGGTTTCTTCCTCGGTAGCGGCGTTGGCAAAAGGCTGATGGGCCGCGGTGCCGTTATGGTGCTGGCTTGATTCCACTCTGCGACTGCGATGTGTTGCTTCAATTGCGGAGAAGGATGAAGTCTCGGGTGATTGCCTGTGTGTTTCATCCCCGGGTAGCGTGCTTCTGGCGGCACGCTCAGGCTCCGCGTCGTCATCGAGGCGCTTAGACGATGAGGATGCGCCTGCCGGGCTTGCGGCGGCGGTTTGATGCAACTCAAAACCGCCATCCCTTAACGGCGCGTAACGGCTAGGTAAACGTGGCGTGATGCTGGCGGCTTCGCCCTGTGCGCGTTGTGCCAGCCGGGTCAGGAAATCACTCATGCGGCTACCATTTGCAAGTAGGCGGCGCGCCGCGCCGGGCTGAGGGCGAGGATATCGCTTTCACGCCAGCCGTAGGCGCGGGCTAGGGTGTGGATGTCCATGAGCAGGCGTTGCGCATACGCTGTAATTTCCGTCCACACCAATTGCGCGATATCCAAAGGGCTTTGCCAGGCATGGGCGCAGGCGGGGCAGGTGAGGGCGATCAGTAATTCAGCTTGGGAATCGTGTTCGGCCAAGGCCTGTGCCGCCGCGGTGATGACGCTGGCGGGCAAGTCGGCGGGCGCGACCCGCCGTTCTTCGCGCCACGCCTCGCGCACACCGCGCGTGGCTAAAACATGGCGCGCTTGTTCGATGTCCCGTGCTTGCGCGGCCGCGGCAAGGTCGTAGCTATCAAGCGGCTTGAGCCGCAGCTCAAAACCCGCTAGCGTCAGCACGCGATCGGCGGCGGGCGTGGTCATGGGCGCGCGTAGTGCCGCGCAGGACAGATCGAATTCCACCGCTTCATGGCACCGCGGGCAGTGCGCGCGGCTGGGCAAGCGATCGCCGAAGAGGCTTTGGCGTAAGGCAAGCAGCTGCGCATCGCGCTGGCCCAGCGGCAAGGCGGCCAATTCGTCCCGGGAGCGTTGCGGATCAGCCGCGGCCAGCAGCGCCAAGGCTTGATCGACGGGATGATAGCCGCGGGCGCTTTCCCAGACTGCGAGGATGTCGGCGGCGTTGAGTGTCTGCATGGGTCACCTTACGCCGGCTCCGTGAAGGTGGGCTCGCTGGGTTCGGTGACCTCGTAGTCACGTTCCCAGCCTTCGTTTTCCAGCTTCAAGGTTTGGATGGCGACGGCGTTGGCGTTAGCGTCGAGATCGGGCATGGCCTGAAATTCAGACACCCAGCAGCGATAGACTTTATAACTCATCGCGAGCTGGCCCGCCTCGTTATAAAGCTCAATGATAAGGTCCTTGCGGAAGTCCTTGAGGGAAGTCTCGCTGCCCAGGCCGGAACCATAGTTCCATACTTTGTTGGCCCATTTCTCGAACTCGGTGTCGTGGGTGACGCCGCGCTCCAGGGTGATGGCTTCGTATTTGGTGCGCCCCGGCGATTTGCGCGAACTGGACGGGTCGCCGCCTTCGCGGTGTTCGACTACTTCGGTGGAGCGTTTGAGCGAGCCGACCTTGGACACGCCGGCGACGTAGCGGCCATCCCACTTGACGCGGAATTTGAAATTTTTGTAGGGATCGAAGCGTTGCGCGTTGACGGTGAACTGGGCCATGGGTGTCTCCTTAAATCAATGAAAGTCGATGCGGACGGAGCGTTGAGACATTATTGACCGCCCCTCTCCCTGACCCTCTCCCGCAAGGGGAGAGGGGACGTACCGGCGAGGCTTCTCTCTTTTGCCTCTCCTTACCTGTCTTTGCCGTTCGCGCGGGCTTGGCCTCATCTGCTGGGAGAGGGGCAGGCTGAGGCAGGCCTCTTTCCCCTCTCCCTTGAGGGGAGAGGGGCAGGGGAGAGGGTGAGTCATTGAACCGCGCGCTCATCATGCTCACGTCTCTATCTGTCCCGCGATCTGCTGAATCTTGATCACCACGAACTCCGCCGGTTTGAGCGGCGCGAAGCCGACGACGATGTTGACGATGCCTTGATTAATGTCATTTTGCGTGGTGGTCTCTTTGTCGCATTTGACGAAATAGGCGTCGCGCGGACTGCTACCTTGAAACGCACCCTGGCGGAACAGGCCCTGCATGAAGGCGCCGACGTTGAGGCGGATCTGCGACCACAGCGGTTCGTCATTGGGCTCGAACACCACCCATTGGGTGCCGCGGAACAGGCTCTCTTCTATGAACAAGGCGGTGCGCCGCACCGGCACGTATTTCCATTCCGAGGCCAGTTGATCGGCGCCGCGCAATGTGCGCGCGCCCCACACCACACGGCCGGTGACGGGGAAGGCGCGCAGACAGTTGACCGCGATCGGATTGAGCTGACCGTTCTCGCCGTCGGTGAGTTTCACCGCCAGTTCCACGGCGCCGTTGACGGTGGCGTCGTTGCCGGCGGGCGCTTTCCACACGCCGCGCTGGCCGTCGGTGCGCGCCATGATGCCGGCCACCGCGCCGCAGGGCGCGAAGCTGGCGAGACGGTTTTCCTGCAAGGGATCGGGCAGGCGGATGTACGGAAAATACAGCGCCGCGTTCTCGCTGCGCGCCAGACCCCAGCCGGCGCTGTCCAGGCCGCTGGCGCCGGTGAAGTCCGACGGCTCGTCCCAGGCCATCAGCGGGTCGACGATGTACAGCGCGCGCCGTGCTTTGGAATAGGCCGCCGCCGCGCTGCGGGTCTGTGAATTGACGTCGCCGCCGGGCTCGCGCGTCAGCGGTGGAATGCAGAGCAGATTGAACAGGTCCGCTTTCTCCAGCGCCCACAGACCTTGCTTGAGCGCCTCCAAACCCGGCGCGGAAATCTGGTTGTCGGTGATGGCCGTGCCGTCGCTGCCGGTGGCGGTAAAGGCGGTGGAGGAGGCGTTGTCCAGCAAGGGATCGGCGCCGGCGGGCGGATTGCCGTGCGCGGTCGGCCGCAAGGCGGGCACCGTGCCCGGCGGGGTGACGATGCGCACCAGATTGGATTCCTGCTCCAGCACCCGGGTGACGAAGCGCGCGTTGTTGGGATCGGTGGACAGGTTGAGAAAACGTTCGGTCACCCCGGTGGCGGTGTCGCGCACGCTGAGATTGAACAGGCTGTTGGCGGGATCGACGCCGGTCACATGCGGGCGGGTGTTGTGATCGATGCGCGCGCGCAGGCGCTCGCCCCAATCGCCGGGGCTGGCCGCCACCAGATTGAAGCCGACCGGCAGCGTCAACGTCGCCGCCACACCGCCGTTGTGCACGCGCACGATCAGCGCATCGGTGCCGCCGTTTTGAAAGAACTGCTGCACGGCGTAACTCAGGGTGCTGTCGCGCCACAGGCCACCGAAGCGGCGGTCGAATTCGGCGAAACTCTGCACCCGCAGTGGCTCGTTCGCCGGTCCGCGCAGGGCGCGGCCGACGAAGGCGGTGATGGACGTCGCGACCCCGGTGAGGGTGCGTACCCCGCTGGGCACTTCTTCGATGTAAACGCCGGGATAGCTCAGGGTGACGGGCATGGTGTGTTCTCCTTTTCAGGGTTCATGGCATTCATGGCGTGGCGTCACGCCCGATTAAAATTTCGATGACCGCATCGGCGCCGCTGTTATTGGTGAAGGTCAGGCTGGTGGCGCCGCCGAGCAGACTCACGGCGCCGGCGCCGATCAAGATATGCGGACCGTCCAAGGGCACGTCGGTGCCGCCGACGTCGTACGTGAGATCCGCGCTCGGCGTTTGCGGGTTGATGACCAGCAGGGACACCGTGCCGCTAGGCACCAAGTCCACCTGCTGCGTGGCGGTGTCCGCTATCGTGACTTGAAGTTTGTCGTAGGCATCCACCGCCAGCTCGCCCGCCGCTGATACGCTCGGGCCGTTGAGGGCTTGAGCCACATAGTTCCAGTTAATTTTCTCTCCCATGCCTTAACTCCTTCATTTTTTAGAGTGAAGTGGGCAGCGCTGACAACGGTATCTTTCTTCCATCCCCGCGCGACTCAAAAGCTGTTTTTTTATGGAGCCAATTTGGCACGTGAATAAATTGTCCGCCCGTCTGGTAATGCCTCTTTAATTACCGTGCCGCGGGCAATAAGACGTTCTAAGGCTTGCTCCACTTGGAGCGACGGCACAGCCTGAGCCGTATTCGCCAGCCACCACGTCCGGATACCTTCCAGACTGTCTTTGCTGCGAGGATGTCTATCGAGGTACTGCTCAATTTCCATTGCGATAGTATTCACCTCGGCGTCTTGGTCCGCCGTTTTATCCACAGTGGGTTCTCGCTTCGCGGCAAGCGCCGCGCATTCTCAGTAATTGATGGCAAACGACATGCCATAAACACGGTCGCGTAAATTATTGAATTTGTATTGCATGCGCGAATGGCGGGGGCGAGAGGCTGGGTTAAAAACAACCCATAAATGGTCGACTGGGTTGATAGATGCTTAGTTAGTTTGTAAAAAGGGAGGGAGCAAAATAAACCCATTTAATGGTTATTAAGTACCCATTTAATAGCATTAGTTTTAGTGGCAAGGCGAAATTGAGTTAGATGCTCCCAGCAAAGCCAGGGACTTGGCTCGCTGAGTTAAGGGGTTTGGCGAGTGCTTTTCCGTGACGGGATCATTCGGCGGGCTTAATTCTGAGAGTGGCGCTCGGTTGTTAGTGAGGTCATTTTTCAGCTTCACAAAAGGAGCCGCTGTGATATCTTAAAATCCGTTAAGTTATGTTAGCTGTATCATTTGCATTGGAGTACTCATTATTTGATTTGCTCTAAATCTTAAGGACGCTGTACTCCCATAAAAGCAAGGAAGAGGTACTCATGACGCGACCGCCTCATGAAAGAGCGCCTGTTCAGCCAAGCAAGCACGGTAAATTGATTGGCAGGTCCACCCCGTTCTCAAGCGTATTAACCCTGGTTGATAAGCTCGCCGCGTGTGACGCCACTTTATTGATTCAAGGCGAAACGGGCACGGGGAAGGAAGTAGTGGCGCGCGCCATCCATTATTCAAGCGCGCGTAGCGATCACCCCTTTATCCCGATTAACTGCGGCGCTATCGCGGATAGCCTGATTGAAAGCGAGTTGTTCGGCGCCGAGCGCGGCGCCTTCACCGACGCGAAAGAGGCGCGCCCCGGCATCATCGCGCAAGCCGCGGGCGGCACTTTGATGCTGGATGAAGTGGAAGTGATGAGTCCCAAGGCGCAGGTGGTGTTGCTGCGTTTTCTTGAAAACCGCGAATACCGTCCCGTGGGGGGGCGCAACCGCCAAGCCGATGTGCGGGTCATCGCCGCGAGCAACCAGAATTTACGGACCTTGGTGAGCAAAGGTCAGTTTCGCGAAGACCTTTTATTCAGGTTGAACCTGGTGTGTTTGGAACTGCCGTCTTTGCATGCGCGCGGCGAGGATGTCTTGCTGTTAGCGGAGACGTTCATCGCACGTTACGCCTTGGAATACCGTCAAGCGGCGCGCAGCTTGCACCCGGAGACGGCCGCCGTGTTTTTGCAATATCACTGGCCGGGCAATGTGCGGGAGCTGGAAAACCTCATTCACCGCCAGTTTTTGATCTCCGATGAACCGGTGATTCGCTTGAGTCTGCGGCAACTCAGCGCGGGGCAGGAACGCCGCAAAGCCGAGCGCGCGGCCGTGCCCGCCACCCTCGGGAAATTTCAGGCCGCCAAGGGCCGGGCCATCGCCCAATTTGAAAAATCCTATCTGGCCTCCTTGCTCAGCCAGACGCAGGGTAATGTCAGCTTGGCGGCGGATCTGTCCGGGAAGGAGCGCAGCGCCTTGGGTAAGCTCCTGAAAAAATATGGTTTAGCCCGAACCGAATTCAAGCGCATTCAAAAATCGTCTTAAACTCAAAGCGCGGGGTTTTAGAGTGTGGTGATCCCGGCTTGAGTGAGTGCATCACGGCCCTGATGCGTGAGCAAACAGTCAGGCCGGCTGCCCGGTCTTAGCGGCCAAGGCCGCGGTTCCACCCAGCCAAACGGGGTATTTGCCTCCTTGCGGTGTTTCCATTAGAATGCGCGGCTGCCGTAACAATCTATTTCTCCTTGCCTTACCGCACAACGGAAGGCTGCTAACCCGAGAGGAGCACACATGAGACACTATGAAGTGGTGTTTCTGGTCCATCCTGACCAGAGCGACCAAGTCCCCGCCATGATCGAGCGCTATCGCGCCACCATTACCGCCGAAGGTGGAAGCGTTCACCGTTTGGAGGATTGGGGCCGGCGTCAGTTGGCTTATCCCATCAATAAAATCCACAAAGCGCACTACGTGTTGATGAACATCGAGTGCAACCAGGCCGCGATCGACGAGCTGGCATCCGCCTTCCGTTTCAACGACGCCGTGATCCGCAATATGATCATGCGCCGTGACGAGGCCGTCACCGAAGCATCGCCCTTGGTCAAGTCGAAAGACGATCGTGAAGGCCGGCCCGCGCGCGATTTCTCCGACCGCCCCGAGCGTTCCGAGCGCCGTGACGCCGAGAGCGGCGGCGAAGGGGCCGAGGTCTAAGCGCGGCCGCGGCGGATAGATGTCCGCCCGCCTTTTGGATATCACATTGTTTGGGTCCGCGCCGCACCCTGCCTGAGAGCGGACGGCGCGGGCGAATAAGTCAACGGAGATCACCATGTCACGTTTTTTTCGCCGTAAAAAGTTTTGCCGCTTCACCGCGGACAAAGTCAAAGAGATCGACTACAAAGACATCCAGACCCTGAAGGGCTATGTCACCGAGACCGGCAAGATTGTCCCCAGCCGGATCACCGGGACCAACGCCCGTTATCAGCGCCAGTTGTCCACGGCCATCAAGCGCGCCCGTTTCCTCGCGCTGTTGCCGTATTGCGATTCGCACTAAGTTATAAAACAAGCGGGAATGAGGGCCGTGCGGCGCGGGATCGGCACCGTGCTCATAAGCGGACAATAAGCCATGCGGGCGTTTGCTCAATTTATTATGCGTGGCCGGCTGCAGGCCATGCTGGTGGCGGTGACGGCGGCACTATTGTCACTGTTCCTGCCGCCGCTCAACTACCTTAGCGGCGCGGTGGTGGCCTTGGTCACCTTGCGCCGCGGCGGACTCGATGGGCTGACGATAGTCATCGGGGCCGGACTGGTGATGGCGCTGTTTGCCGCCGTCAGTCCCATCAGCCCGATGAACGCCGGTGTGTTCGCCGCGGTAGTGTGGCTGCCGGTGTGGCTTTTGGCCTTGGTGTTGCGGCAGGTGGTTTCTTTGCCCGTAACGCTGATGGTCGCGGCCTTGATTGGCTTGGCCAGCGTGCTGCTGACTTATGTGTTAGTGGGTAATCCGGCGGATGTCTGGCGTACGACGCTGGGGAATGTGCTGAGGGAGATCCCCTTGCCACAGCAGAGTGATACACCGGCGATGATGACTACGGTCATCGCCCAAGTGGCGCCGCATATGACGGGCATGCTCGCGGCGGCGATCATTCTCAGCGTGTTGTTGAGTGTGTTGCTGGCGCGCTGGTGGCAATCGCTGTTGTACAACCCCGGCGGTTTCCGCCGTGAATTTCACGGCCTGCGTTTGAGCCGTAACTTTGCATTGCTGTGTACCGGCGTCTTGGCCGCCAGCCTGCTGAGTTCGGGCAAGCTGCAAGAGCTGGCGGCCAATATGATGATCGTATTGGTGGTGGTGTATCTGCTGCACGGCTTGGCCCTGGTTCATGGCCTGGTGGCGGCCAAAGGAATGCGCACGGCGTGGCTGGCGGGTATTTATGTATTGAGTTTGTTTATATTGCCGCAGTTGGCTTTGTTGCTCGCCACCGCGGCCTTTGTAGATAGTTGGCTGGATTTTCGTGGCCGCTTGTCCGGTAATAAAACACCGGGTGACGGAACTGGAACTTAAACAGAGCTGTTAAGAGATAAGACGAGGTATATCACGATGGATGTCATTCTGTTGGAAAAAGTGCAAAACCTGGGCAAGTTGGGTGACCGCGTGGCGGTACGCAGCGGTTACGCCCGCAATTTCCTGTTGCCGCAGCGTAAAGCCGTTTCCGCCACGCGCGACAACTTGGCCGCCTTCGAAGCGCGTCGCGCCGAGCTGGAGAAGGCCGAGGCGGAAACCCTCGCCGCCGCGCAAGTCCGCGCCGAAACCTTGAATGGCAAAACCCTCACCATCGCCGCCAAGGCGGGAACCGAAGGTAAGCTGTTCGGTTCCGTGGGCACGGTGGATATCGCGGATGCGGCGACGCAAGAGGGTTTGTCCCTCAAACGTCACGAAGTGCGCTTACCCAGCGGCCCGCTGCGTAACATCGGCAGCTACGAAGTCGAGTTGCACTTGCACGCTGACGTCAACGCGCAGATCACCATCAACATCGTCGCCGACGAGCAAGTCTAAGCCAGTCACGGCGTGGCGGTGGCGCGGCCTAGGCTGGTGCTCACCGTTACGCCGTCGTCTGCGGATGCAGGCCGCGCGCGCTGACAGCGGTTTATCACGCCCAGTTCATCTCATGGATGAGCACCCACCGCTTAGCAGCCGCCACTTAAGCCGCTGCGTTACCCGCATGTTTAATTACTTCCCGCATCAGGTTTTTTTCAGATTGACGTGACGCGCCGTTGCGCATAACGTGATCGGCAAAGAACAACACTCCGTTTGACTACGCTCACGAAAAGCTATTAATACACGATGCAGGAACTCGCTCATATAACTCAAACAGTGGATGCGGCCACCGCGCAATTGAAAGTGCCGCCCCATTCGGTGGAGGCGGAACAGGCCTTGCTTGGCGGCCTGATGCTCGACAACGCCAGCTGGGACGATGTGGGCGATCTGGTCAGTGAAGACGATTTTTACCGCCGCGATCACCGGCTGATTTTTTCCGCCATCAGTGAACTCGCCGCGCAGGGTTCGCCCTTCGACGTCATCACCGTTTCCGAGCGCATGGAGAGTGAAGGCAAGCTGGCTAATACCGGCGGGCTGGCCTATTTGGGCATGCTGGCGAAGAACACGCCGAGCGCCGCCAACATCAAGGCCTATGCCGGCATCGTGCGTGACCATGCCGTGGCGCGCCAGCTCATCAATGTTGGCACCCAAGTCAGCGACACCGCCTTCAACCGCGAAGGCCGCTCCACCGCCGAGCTCTTGGATCACGCCGAGAAATTGGTGTTCGATATCGCGGAAAAGGGCGCGCGCGGACGCCGCGGCCACATCAGCATCAAAGACATCTTGGTGAAAGTGGTCGATCGCATCGACACCCTGTTTCAACAAGACAACCCCATCACCGGCGTGCCCACCGGCTTCACGGATTTCGACGACCGCACCTCGGGCTTGCAGCCGTCGGATCTCATCATCGTCGCCGGCCGCCCGTCCATGGGCAAAACCACCTTCGCCATGAATCTCGCCGAGAACGCCGCGATCAAAACCAAATTGCCGGTGCTGGTGTTCAGCATGGAAATGCCGGGCGAGCAATTGGCGATGCGTATGATGTCCTCGCTAGGCCGCATCGATCAGCACAAATTGCGTACCGGCAAGTTGAACGATGATGATTGGCCGCGCCTCACCTCGGCGGTGGGCTTGCTGGCGGAGACGCCGCTGTTCATCGACGACACCCCCGCGCTCACGCCGACGGACCTGCGCGCGCGCGCGCGGCGGGTCAAGCGCGAACACGGTCTGGGATTGATCGTGATCGACTACTTGCAGCTGATGCAGGTCTTGGGCAGCAAGGAAAACCGCGCCACGGAAATTTCCGAGATCTCCCGTTCATTGAAGGCGCTGGCCAAAGAGTTGAGCGTGCCGGTGGTCGCCCTGTCGCAGCTCAATCGCAGCTTGGAACAGCGCCCCAATAAAAGGCCGGTGATGTCCGATCTGCGCGAGTCCGGCGCCATTGAACAAGATGCCGACTTGATCGTCTTTATTTATCGCGATGAGGTGTACAACGAGGACAGCCCGGACAAGGGCACGGCGGAGATCATCATCGCCAAGCAGCGTAACGGCCCCATCGGTACGGCGCGCCTCACCTTTCTCGGTCAATTCACGCGTTTCGAAAATTACGCGCACGATGCCTATTCCAGCGAGGATTATGGATGACGCGGGCGGCGCGGGCCATCATCGACCTCGGCGCATTACAACATAATCTCCGCAAGGTGCGTGACGCCGCTCCCGGCCGGCGGGTGATGGCGGTGATTAAGGCCAATGCCTACGGTCACGGCATGCTTAGCGCGGCCCGCGCCCTGAGCGATGCCGACGCCTACGCCGTAGCTTGTCTCGACGAGGCCATGGTTTTGCGCGAGGCGGGCATCAACAAAACCATAGTATTGCTCGAAGGTTTTTTCTCCGCCGCTGAATTACCCTTGCTGGCGCAATACGGCATCGCCGCGGTGATTCATCACGACAGCCAATTGCGGATGCTGGAACAGACCCCGCTGGAGGGGGCGTTGCGGGTATGGCTAAAAGTGGACAGCGGCATGCACCGCTTGGGCTTCGCCCCGGAGGCGGTAAAGGCAGCTTGGCAGCGCCTCAAGCAACTGCCCGGGGTGAGCTTGGCGGGATTCATGACGCATTTTGCCAGCGCCGATGAACGCGGCGGCGACTCGACCCGTTTGCAATTACACTGCTTCAATCAAACTCTATCCGGGCTGGCGGGTGAACGCAGCCTGGCCAACTCCGCCGCCATCCTCGCCTGGCCGGACAGCCACGGCGATTGGCTGCGCCCGGGCATTATGCTCTACGGTGTCTCCCCCTTCGCCGGCCAAAGCGGTGCCGGACTGGGATTGAAGCCGGTGATGCGTCTGCAATCGCAGCTCATCGCCATCCACCCGCGCCGTAAAGGCGAGCGTATCGGTTACGGCGGGGATTACACCTGCCCCGAAGATATGAGCATGGGCGTCGTGGCCATAGGTTATGGCGACGGTTATCCGCGTCACGCGCAAGCCGGCACGCCGTTGCTGGTGAATGGCCGCCGCGCGCCATTGATCGCCCGCGTATCAATGGATATGGTTTGCGTCGATCTGCGCGGACATGAGCAAGCCCGCTGCGGCGACCCCGTGATTCTTTGGGGGGACGGCCTGCCGGTGGAGGAGGTGGCCGCGGCGGCCGGCACCATTGCCTATGAACTATTGTGCCGGGTCACGCCGCGTGTGCGAATGCAACTATCGGCTAGTTAAAATTTCACCCGGCGCGGGTATTATCCGTTTCGACAAATCGCCCGTCGTGATGTTAATAGATGGAATCCCGCCGCCTTATTTTTGCAATGGGCGCCGCTTCGGGGCATGATTTCCTGGAATGAATAATTCCGTCGCGGCGGGCTCACTCGCTTTCGTGGTCCGTCCAGGCGGGTGATCTGATATACAATCACAATAGAGAATATTTTTTGCGGCCTATTCTAGAAATTCTCAGACCATCACCGTGACCCGCCTAATCGCCTGCAACGCGTCCAAGATGATTATCGCACTGCTGCTGACGCTGCATTCCGCGCTCCCCGGCGCGGACACGATCGATCCCGCGTCCGCGGAAACCCCGGATGAACTTGCCGGGCCCGCCGCCAGCGGCGGTGCTCAAAATGATGAAGGCATTACCCTGCTGCAACGCACCGAGGCCGCGCATATATTATTCTCCACTGGATTGGAAAGAACGGCGCGTAAAATCGACAGCTTTTTCGCCGAAGAAAAATCCTTCGACGAAGCAACCGAAACCTATGCCCGGGTGCGCGCCGATACCACCGTGGACGAACAAGGGCAGCTGACCTTCAGCGGCGATATTAAAATAAAAGTCGATCTGCCGCGCACCGAGCGCGAACTCAAACTGTTAATCGAAACCGATACCAAGGACGGTACTACGGAGAGCCCGCAGGATACGCCGATCGATGTAATTCAGAAACAAGACTACCTGCTCTCGATCGAGCGCGTACGGCAACTGGAAACCTGGGACATCCGCCCGGCCGCGGGTATCAAACTCCGTTGGTTGCCCGACCCTTTTTTGCGGGTGCGCGCCATCCGTTATCGCGAATTGGGCAATTGGCTTGAACGCATCTCGGGCAGTCTCTTCTGGTTTGCTTCCGAGGGTGCCGGCGTCAACACCGCGCTGGAGTTTAACCGTGATATCGGCGAAACCTTATTGTTCCGCAGCATCACCAGTTTACAGTGGAAGGAAGACGATCAGTTTCTTAGCGCCAACCAGCTGCTGTCTTTGTATCAACCAATAGATCAACGGCAATACCTGGTTTATCAACTCGGCGCTCAGGCCTCACAAGATCCGGATTGGGCCGTGACGCAATACACCGCGGCGGTGCATTACCGGAAAAATATTTACAAGAAGTGGCTGTTCTTCGAATTGATTCCGCAAATCGACTATAAAAAAGAGAACGACTACGATGCCGAGCCCAGCATCACCTTTCGTCTCGAAGGCGTGTTTGGGCGGGATTATCTCTAACCGCGGCCGCTGTGTCTGACGTAACGGACCCCCCGGATCGTGATTCGCCTTTCTCTTCGTCTTGTTTTTACAATGGATTACACATCAGCGCGTCTGCAATTGGGTTTTGCCCCGGCGCCGGTGTAAAATGGCCCTCGGGCTGAATCCAGCGCCGTCCTTCAACTATAAAAACAGGGGAGTCCTCTCGCGATGAAAATACCCCAAACGCTATTCACCAGTGGATTGTTTCTGCTCCTGAGCCTATTGAGCGCTTGCGGTGGTGGAGGCGGTGATTCGACTCCACCAGCTCCCAATTCCAACGCCACCAATGCCAGCACTACGCAGTGGGACGACATGAAGTGGGACGAAGGTGAATGGCAATAAGGCCGCCACGCCACAGATCAATATTCGCAGGAGAATAAAATGAAAACACGCACGCTCATCGCCGCCGCCGTCTTCACTCTCATGACGCTCGGCACCCATGCCGGACAAGTGAATAACCTGACCAGCTTCAGTGCCCACACGCCCGCCAAGGCCGACGAAGTGAATGCCAATTTCAATGCGGTGAAAGCGGCGGTGGATGATAACGATGCCCGCATAGATAACCACGAGACGCGTATCAATGGGCTGGAAAATGCCGTCGGGGCACTCTTGAATCAGCGTAGGGGCAACTATACCGTGCCTGAGGTCCCGCCGGGTGGGACGGGTTACACCGGCTATATCCCGGTGGCGCCGCGTCTTGATCTTGATATTGATGAAAATGGTGTTATTGAGCGTGGTGAGCGTGAGGTTTTGGATAGTTACATACCGTCCGTTGATGCCCGTGCCTTCGTGCAAACCCGCTGCTCCTTCGACGGCGATACTGCGGGGCAAATTCTCGAACACCGGGCCGCCATACGCAGCAATAAATCAAACTCTGAGGTAGTCGTAGGTGGCCAGTATTACCTGCGCACCAGGACGCCAGCCGCCAATATCAGCGTACAGGACGTCAATTCCGATTATTTCGATTTGAAGGCGGGTATCCCTTATGACTTTGGCGTCTATTTCTTCGAGGGCAACGCCCTGTTCTCAGCCAAACCTACACCTAAAAATGGAGCGTCTAAGAGCGACGGCAACAATGAGGATTTCTGCTCTGCGGTGGTGATGATCTTCAGCCGCAGGCCGGATTTGGATAAATAGTGAAGGATATCGCGCTACCCACGCCACAAGGAAACCAAGGTCCACTCTCGGTCATGAGCGGTGCCATACCTCCGGCTCTTCCACCAAACCCGGCTTTTGGAAATCCCGATGTGTCGCGGTCCTCAGGAAACCATTCACTCTGCGTCCGCCCGACGCGCCACTCCGCAGCGCATCAGAGCTCCCCACAATGACTGACGCCGCTTCGCGTCTACCGCGGGTTTCTCGCCCTCGCTTCGCCCTCCTTGGCTCGTCGAAGGAATTTAAAGCACACGAAGACCGCGCGGTGGTGTGAGAGCGGCGCCACCTCGTAATGGCAGCCCGCTCACGGCGGTCAAGTCACGAAATTCACCAGCAAACGCCGAAAACAGGTGGGTGGTGTTCTTTGTCAGGCCGGGTAGTACCTTGGTGAATCCGGATCGGCGTTTCAGCATCCGGAAAACAAGTTCCACTTTTGCGAGTACTTTAGGATTTTTTGCGGTTCTTTCGTGTGTCCTCAATCCGTCAGTAACTACTTAAGAAGGCCATTGGCATGGGGGGAGATCAGTAGTGGACTTTTTGTAAAATCTGTTGTATTACTTTTCGCTGCAAGAGCGAATCGCCTGGGCGGGCGTGGTTCGAACGGGCCACGAGCTGGGGAGATTAGGAAAAATAAAAAATAATAGCTGAACAAAATCCGCATAAACGAAGTAGCCGTAGAAAAAAAACGACAAGGGTATGTCTGTTCCTGTCGCGCCTTAACTAACAAATAACCATGTCCTAGGGAGGGAGTCATGAAAGCGGCTAACCACTACGCGGCGTTCTTATTCTTGTTCTGGACGGTGCTCTTCGGTTCGCCCGCCGCCTGGGCCATCACCAGTAATGTCGGTGCCACCGCCGGCAGCTTTGCGGTAAGCCCCACCGGTTCTGCCACCTATAGTATTCCTATCGTTGTCCCACCCGGCGTTGGAGGGATGGAACCCAACCTTGCTTTGAACTACAACAGCCAAGCCGGTGACAGCCTGCTGGGAGTGGGTTGGAATATCATCGGACTTTCCAAGATATACCGCTGCGGCGCGACCATTGACACCGATGGTTATAAGGGCGGCGTCAATTTAGATAGCAATGACCGCTATTGCTTGGACGGGCAGCGTCTGGTCGCCGTGAGCGGCGCCTATGGCGCGAACGGCACGGAGTACCGCACCCAGCGCGAGACATTCACTAAAGTGGTTTCCTATGGGACGCAGGGCAATGGTCCGGCCTATTTCAAGGCTTGGGGCAAGGACGGAAATGTCTTCGAGTTTGGTGTCGATTTCTCGTCCAAGATCGCTGCCTCCGCCAGTGCAACTGTGGTTGCCTGGTCCGTTAATAAAATACAAGACCTGGCAGGTAACTACCTCACCGTCAGCTACAACTACCAAGTGACAACGAGTCCGGTGAGTGTGGAGTTTTCACCAAGACTCATCGAGTACACCGGCAACACAGCAGCAGGCTTAGTGCCTAGCCGTGCAGTGTCATTTCGTTACGAGAGTCGTCCAGACAGGGTTGAGAAGTATGTGGGTGGGCTGGCTGTTGTATCAAGTGACCGGATGACGCATGTTGTAACTCGGTCCAATAATGGGGATGTGCGGGACTATCAGTTGACGTACGAGCCTGATATGGGCGGCGCGATTCCACGCTCGCGGCTTGCGAGTGTGCGAGAGTGTGCGGCCGATGGAGTGTGCCTGCCCAGCACGCAGTTGGGTTGGCAGAATGGGGGGAATGGCCTTACCAGGAGTACGCAGCGCTATCCGGCAGGATGGGATTTTGGGTGGTCTGAGACAGGTTGGGAAGTGATCAATGGTGATTTCAACGGCGATGGCATGACCGACTTTGCGCGCGTCGGCGGAACGGAAGCTCGCTTCCTGCTCAGCAGAATAGCTGGGTATTTTTCGGCGGTAGTGCAGAATTATCCTGCAGGGTGGGATTTTGGTAACCCGTCCTCATGGAAAACCATCACTGGCGATTTCAACGGTGACGGCAAGACCGATTACGCGCGCGTGGGCGCGACCTATGTGCATTTATTTATAAGCAATGGGGATGGGTCATTCTCGACCCCGGTTTATTATTACCCCAATGGCTGGAATTTTGGAACGGGCGACAACTGGGAAGTCATAACCGGCGACTTCGACGGGGATGGCAGAACGGATTTTGCGCGTCTTGGTATAGTGTATGCCCATCTTTTTATCAGCAATGGAGACGGGTCGTTTTCGACACCGATTCACTATTATCCAACTGGCTGGTCATTTAACACCCCAGCCGGTCCTAAATGGAAATCAATCGTCGCTGATTTCAACGGTGATGGTAAGAGCGATTACGCCCTGTTGGGAGCGACCGATGCGCGACTATTTTTAAGCAGCGGGAATGGGAGGGTAGGGACATTTACGCCCTTAATACAGAACTATCAATCGGGCTTGGATTTTGGGTGGAGCAATAGCTATGTGACGATTGCCGGTGATTTCAACGGCGACGGCATAGCGGATTATGCGCGCCTTGGCGGAACATCCGGCTATCTTTTTCTCGGCTTGGGGGACGGAACGTTTTATTCACAGCCCCATGCCTACCCGGCAGGATGGAACTTTAGCGACCAATCCGCGTGGAAAACCATCAGCGGTGATTTCAACAGTGATGGCAAGACTGATTACATGCGGTTGGGTGGAACGTTTACCCATACCTTTCTCGGTCGGGGTGATGGGACATTCGTAACCTTGGCCCAGGCGGTGGAGGGGTCATACTCGAGTTCATGGAGAATTCTTGCCGGCGATTTCAACGGCGATGGCAAGACCGATTACGCGCGCGTGGGAGCGACCTACTCTGACATCTATGTCGGAAATTCTCCCGCTCCCAATATGCTCACCTCTATCACTACTGGTGTAGCCGCTCAAGTCACCAATATCACCTACAAGCCTCTCACGGATTACAGCGTCCACGGCAGGTCCAGTCATGCTTTGCAGTACCCAGTGCTGCACCTCCGAGCGCCTATCTACGTGGTAGCCTCTTACCAAACCAGCGACGGGCTAGGCGGGCTCAACACTACCAACTATTCGTACTTCGGCGCCAAAATGCATATGGCAGGGCGCGGTTATCTGGGCTTTCAGGCGGTGACCCAGCACTCACCCAACGGTATCAACACCACAACCAGCTACGGCCAGACCACTTGTGAAATTGGCACACCACTCGCCGGCAGCAGTGACATGCGTTGTGTTGGGCTGCCGCTGCGAGTGGCTGTAGAGAAATCGGAGAATGGCTCGCATTTATCTGGTACCAACACATATTGGGCAACGGTAGGCACCTATCCCTATGCCCGGGTCATCAATCAGTTCAAGTATGAGTTGGACGGTACGCTGGTGGCGAGCACCTCGACCACCAGCAACCCCCCCGACGCCAACGGCAACTTCACCTATGCCAGGGTCGTCACCAGCGACAATTACATCACGGAGATCACCAACACCTACCTCGCCGCCGACACCACGCGCTGGCTGCTCACCCGCCTGAGTTCCTCGACGGTGACCCGCACCCTGCCCACGGGCGAGGCGCTCACCCGCAAGTCCGCCTACCAATACAACGTCAACGGCCTGTTGGCGAAAGAAGTCGTGGAGCCGGCCACGGTCGATGCCTCGGGCAACTACACCGCCGGCCCCTACACCCTGGTCACCGCCTACACCTATGATCTGTATGGGCACAGGAACAAGACCACCGTCAGCGGCACGGGCATCACCGCGCGCAGCAGCATGTCGGATTACCTCACCAGCCCCGGCGATGCTGCGCCGCAGATCAAGAACACCAATGCCAAGGGCCACACCGAGACCCATACCTTCGACGCGCGCTACGGCGTGATGACCAGCCTCACCGGTCCCAATGGCCGTACTACCACCTGGAGCTTCGACGGCTTCGGCCGCAAGACTCAAGAGAACCGCAGCGACGGCACCCTTACCCTTACAGACCATGCATGGTGTCCATCCGCCGCCTGTCCCATCGGCGCGCCCGCCAATACCAAATACGCCGTCACCGCCACGGTCGCCAACGCCACCAGCAACCTTGCTCCCGCAACAGTCTTCTATGACATGTTTGGCCGTGAGCTACGGCGCAAAACCATCGGCTACGGCGCGACTGCCGACATTTTACAAGACACAGGCTACGACGCGTTGGGCCGCACGGTGCGCATCACGGCCCCCTATTTCGGCGGATCGATGTCGCCCACCACTACCGTCATCCCCGACCTGCTCGGTCGTCCGTCCACGGTAACTGCCGCCAACGGCCTGGTCACCACCTACGGCTACGCCGGTCTCACCACCACAGTGACGAATACCCACAGCGACATCCCCGGCGGCACACAACAGACCACCCGCGTCAAGAACAGCCAGGGCTGGCTGACGTCGGTCACCAACACCCTCGGCCAAATTACCCGCTACACCTACGACCCGTTCGGTAATCTGCGCCAAACCATCGACCCCAACTCCAACATCGTGCAGATGGACTACGACGTGCGGGGTCGCAAGATAGCCATGACCGACCCGGACATGGGCTACTGGACATACAACTACAACGTCCTCGGCGAACTCACCTCGCAGACCGACGCCAAGAACCAAGTGGTCACCATGGTCTACGACGTGCTCGGTCGCATGACCAAGCGCACCGAACCGGAAGGCGTGAGCACCTGGGTTTACGATCCCGCCACCGCCAAGGGCGAACTTTCCTCCGTCAGCGGCCCCGCCACCACCGGCCCCAATAGCTACAAGCAGACCTATACCTATGACAGTCTGGGTCGCCTGACGCGCATCAGCTCCGCCATCGCCGGCACCACCTACCTGATGGATACTAGCTACGACGCCTATAGCCGCGTCGCCTCCGTCACATACCCCGCCGCTTACCAAACTAAGCGCCTCACCGTCTATAACAGCTACGACGCGCAAGGTTACCTGCGTACCGTCAGCAACATACCAGGCTCCACGCCAGCCACCTGGTACTGGAAGGCTAACTCCATGGATGCCTTAGGGCACATAACCAGCGAGAGTCTGGGCAACGGCCTCACCACCGCACGCGAATACTATCCAGACAGCGGCCTGCCCAGCAGATACACCACCAGTAACAATGCCCAGGCCACCCTATTCACCTTCGACGTACTGGGCAATCTCAGTGTTCGCACCGAGTACTACCCTGGCTATTACTATGAGGCATACGACTACGACGATTTGAACCGCCTCACCAGCATCAACTACGGCCCAGTTAACAAGACCTACACCTACGATGTCCTGGGTAACATCAAATCCAAGTCCGACTACGGTGACGACTACCGCTACGCCGAGCCTGTAGCGGCTCCCAACGACGTGCCCGCCGGGCCGCACGCCGTCACCAGCGTCTACAAGGCCGGTGCGCTGGTCGCCAGTTATCGCTACGACCTCAACGGCAACATGACCAGCGGCCCCGGCCGCAGCATCAGCTACACCAGCTTCAACCTGCCGTCGCAGATCACCCAGGGCGCCGTCACCGATAGCTTCGTCTACGACGCCGGCCATCAGCGCATCCTCCAGAAGAGCAACAACGGCGATACCACGGTTTACCTCAATCCGCGCTGGGATACCGGCATCCATTTCGAAAAGGTCATCCACCTCAGCGCCCAGGCCGAGTATCTGCACTACATCTATGCCGGCGGCACCCCGGTAGCTATCTACACTGTTCAGGGCAACGGTAGCAGCGACATAAAATATTTGCACAAAGACCACCTCGGCTCGGTGGTCGCCACCACGGGCGCCAATGGCGCGGTCATCGAGCGCATGTCCTATGACGCCTTCGGCAAACGTCGCTTGCCGTCCGGTGTGGATGGCGCCGTCACCGTCACCTCCACCCACCACGGCTACACCGGCCATGAGCACAACGACGAGGTTGGACTCATCAACATGAACGGGCGGTTCTACGATCCGATGCTGGGACGGTTCGCGGCAGCGGATCCTTTTGTTCAAAGCCCCGGAAATTTACAAAGCTTTAATCGCTATAGCTATGTGGGGAACAACCCGCTGAGCCGCACCGACCCATCGGGATATTATTTCTGCACCAATTTTTACGGTGAGACAGCCGAATCTTGCAGCAGTAATGGCAGTGGTTTTGGGCCAAATGGAGCCAGCGGCAATACGTATAATAATACCCAGACCAATAACGGGCAAAACACCAGCAACGGCGGCAGCCCCGGTACAGCTAGCCCAGGAACAGGTACGCTCATCATTCCCATCGGTAATGGGACGATGAAAGTCGATATTAGCAATAATGGCGTGCCCGGCGCTGTTTATTATCAAGGAACCAGTCAGGGTTATGAAACTGTTGCCGGGACTATCACCAGCGCTTATGTGGTGATGAGCAGCGGGGTATCTTTGGAGTGCAACGGTTGCCTATATGACGCAAATAGGCAGTTCTGGATTGATGTTTCTGCCTACCTTCAGTCTGAGGGCAATCACTTCGCTAATCTATGGGATAAATCTCTTCAAGGAGATTTAGCTGCCGCAGGACAACTTGCCGTCGAAGGAGGTCTTCTCATTTATGCGCCAGCGCTTTCGCTAGGTAGAAAGGCGGGTGCAGAGGTAGTAGATGCTCTGGTTGCAAACAGCGCAGAGAAAGGTGGCCTAAATCTTTTCAAGTGGGGCAAGGACAGCACAACCAAAGCCGATGGTTGGAAAGAAGGCGATTTCATGCTTAACCTGCCCGATAAGGGCAGTCCCAAAGCCAACTGGGCGCAGAACTCCGGTCGTTTGCGCGAGGAGATGAGCAAAGGGAACCCCATCTATGATTCGTATCGGAATCCAGCAACGGGGGAACGCATACCAACTGAAGGCTTTCTCCGTGCAGAGCGCAATCTTCTAGAGTCTCGTGGCTGGCAATACAATCCATCGGCGGGTGCATATCACCCGCCGGGTAATTGACGGGGAAAGCTAAATGACCTTGCTTTTCTCTTCAGCAGCACGCCGCCAATTCGATCCAGTGGCTCAGCAATTTGGTTTGGTTTGTATGGCATCTGATGAGCAGGGTTTGCGATACGAAAACGATAACGTGTTCCTGGATGTTAATTTTGACAACGGTCGTTCTTATGAACTGGGTGTTGAGATAAGGAAGCGACACACGCAGTATCCTGGGCCTCCTTTTTCGCTTGCGGAGATTCTGAGGTTACGCAGTGTCCAGGACGCAGCGTTTGTTTCTGGATTGATGATTAGCAATGAGTCACGGTTGCCGGATATTTTGTCAAGACTCGCGCGTTTAACGCGCGATCATGCCGCCGATTTTTTGATGGGTAATGATTTCTCTTTTGCGCAAGTGGAGAAGCTGCGCAATCAGGAGAGTGCCGAGTATGAGTTGGCATCTCAGCTTAGATATGCAAGAGCAACTGTGGATATGGCATGGCCTGCAAGGGATTACGAAGCCGTTGTTAAGGCTTTGGAACCGTTGGAGTCACATTTATCACCATCGGAAAAAAAACGATTGGAATACTCCCGGAAGCAGATGTCTCATTATTAGCCCGGTAGGTTGGGCTGAACGTTGTTTGTGAAGCCCAACAATAAAGGAGGGAACAAAACGATGCATTACCGGCGGTCTGATGCGGCGGGAGGAACGTATTTCTTCACGGTGAATCTGGCCGAGCGGGGTTCGGATAGGCTGGTGCGGCACGTGGATGATTTGCGTGTGGTCACGAATAAGGTGAAGCAAGCCCATCCGTTTGCCGTTGTGGCGATGGTCGTGTTACCCGAACACCTGCATGCGATCTGGCGCCTGCCGCCGGGCGATGTCGATTATCCGGGACGCTGGTCGCTGATCAAGGCGGGATTTTCACGGTGCTTGGTGAAAGACGAACGCATCCGCGCCAGCCGCCAGGCCAAACGGGAACGCGGCATTTGGCAGCGGCGGTACTTGGAACACCCAATCCGGGATGAGGCGGATTGGGCGCGACACGTGGATTACATCCATTACAACCCGGTGAAGCATGGCTGGGTCAAGCGTCCTGTGGATTGGCCACACTCAACGCTGCACGGTTACCTTGATCGGGGAATGTTACCAGCGGATTGGGGTGAGCAAATGGGTGATGAGGTGGGTGGTTATGGCGAGCGTTGAAATGTTGGGCTTCATTTCATTCAGCCCAACCTACGGCGCTAGTAACTGTGTTTCACGGAAGTATTAGCGACGCGTCTAGAATTAGAATACAGGGACTCGACCCAACGCGAACGCCAACTTGGATCACAACGAGCCGAGAAGCGGCGGAAAACGCAATCGGTCCGAATCGCGCTGTGGGACTTCGGGAAGGATTCGATCGAGGTGTAATTGAATCAAAGATTCCACGCGCGGAGTTCGACCGACTACAGCAAGCGGGGCAAATATCGCCAGATCGTACATGGCCGGGCTTCGGAACCAGACAGACCCTGCCTGAGAACGTTCTCCGTGGCTCTGACGCTGTCGATGCATTTAATCGAGGTATCGTTAAATGAGCAACATAGTCTTTGATCTCCGGGCGCTGCATCGTAACCGCAGCGATCAGCCGAGCTATCACTTGGCGTCGGAAGATCACTTACGCATCCAGGTCTTTAACCTCTTGGACAAAGAAAAAATCGGCGATTGGATGTGTGACGGAAGCGCATTGATCACGGTGATTGCGGGAATTGTTGTCATATCGGTAGATGGGCAACCAGAGCGCGCAAATGAGTTATGTCAGGCACTTATACTTCCTGGAAGGCTGTTTCGTGTGACCGCAGAAGATGGTCCGGCAACGGTGCAAATTGTTTGGAGCCCACCATTTGCAAAGATTGTGGAAGTAATAAAAGCCGGGTAGCCGGGTAGCCGGGTAGGGTGGGCACGCCTTCTGTGCCCACGCAGAATAGATGAATGGCAAATGATGGTGATGTACGGTGAGTGGATTGCGGTTGGTGTTGCGTGGGTACGAAAAATGATGGCAATTGTGGATGGTGCCGCGTGGACACAAACAACGTGCCCACCCTACTTGGCCGCAGGATTCACGAGTCGAGCAGATGGCGGTGCGCTTATGATGCCAGAAGCCGAACATGTATTGACACGAACATACGGCTTCAAAGGTGCGCTGACAGCGCAGCAAGAAGCAGGTATGGCGTTCCGAGATGTGTTGGCGCGTGACATCCGTGATGTGAGAAGCATTGGCGGTTCGCAGTACAACCAGGGGCTTCGGGACTTGCTGAACTACTACTGTACGAACTTTCCCGAGCTGATGAGGAAGTGATTCGAATGGGTGAACCGATGCAACCCGCTGTTAAAGAATTGGTGAAGATCGGGCCATTACCGAGTTCAGTGAACCCGGATGTGGTAAAGCTGGATATGATTCAGACATTGTTGACGAAAATCGAGCAACCGATCTCAGACGACGATGCCCGAGCACTTGTGAACTTATTCGGTCCTGATGACTGCTTCGGTCTTGCATGGACGCTTCTTCACATCATTGAAACCGCGCCGGGCTGGCCGCTGAACGACGTGCTTGGCGGCGCTGGCAATGAGTGGATTGATCGACTGAAGCAAAGGGCCAGAAACTGATGTTGTAAAGGGCGTAAACAAGGTTCCTGACTTCATCGTATCTCCAGGTGGTACCCCATTCTCTGTTCCGAAAGGTGCGACAGGGCCGACTCCTGTTTTCAATCCGGCTGGAAAACAGCCAAGGTGGTGGTTGTGTTGACGTGAGTTGAAGGTGCATAGAATGCACCCTACTTGGCTCGAACATCGCGCCGCGATACGCACAAACTCTAAGGTGGTGCCAGGTGACCAGTATTACCAGCGCACCAGGACGCCAGCCGCCGATATCAGCGTGCAGGACGTCAATTCCGATTATTTTGATTTGACGGCAGGCGTTTTTTATGACTTCGGCGTCAATTTCAAAAACCCGACGCCCAAGAATGGGGTGAACGATGATTTTTGCTCTGCGGTGGTCATGATCTTCCGACGTTGAGTCGGCATCGGGCATCAAAGCACATTCACGCCTTCTTCTTCGAGCATGCGCGTGAGCCGGATGAGGGGCAGGCCGATGAGGGCGGTGGGATCATCGCCCTCGAAGCGTTCGCACAGGGCGATGCCCAAGCCTTCCGATTTGAACGAGCCGGCGCAGTGATAGGGCTGTTCACGGCGTAAATAATCTTCGATTTGCTCATCGCTCAAGCGACGGAATACGACCGCGAAACCGACGACGTCGACTTGTGCCTCGCCGGTGGCGGTGTTGAGCAGACAAACTCCGGTGAGAAAGTCCAGGCGTTTGCCCGAACACAGGCGCAGTTGTTGCGCGGCGCGTGCATGATCGCCGGGTTTGCCGAGGATCCGCTCGTCGATGACCGCCACTTGATCGGAGCCGATGATGAGCGCGCCGGGATGCCGCGCGGCGACGGCGCGGGCCTTGAGTTCGGCGAGCCGGCGCACGAGCTGCCGCGGCGTTTCGCCGGGCAGGGCGGTTTCATCCACATCCGGCGCGGTGCAGACGAAGTGCAGGCCGAGGCGGGCGAGCAGTTCTTTACGATAAACGGACGTGGAGGCGAGGACGAGTGTTTGCATGATTACTTAATTATTTAATGGCTGTGGACTCAAGCGGAGTTTGATTTCGAATAGTGTTGCGTGCCGTGGCGTTCAAAGGCGCGGGCGCGCGGCCATCATTCTTTCGGCGAATCCGGTGCGCGCTCAAACATAACTTAAGTTTATCTATTGACCGCTCATCCCATCCCTCTCCCTGGGGGGCTAATTCGATAGCTTGTTAAGCATAATTTCACGCGATCTCGATCAAGGCCTCGTCGGGATTCACCGCATCGCCCTTAGCGACATGCACGGCGCTGATTCTGCCGCTGATGGGTGCATGCACTTCGGTTTCCATTTTCATGGCCTCGGTGATGAGCACGGGATCGCCTTCCTTCACTTCATCGCCCACTTTCACCAGCACATCGACGATGGTGCCGGGCATGGAAGTGGTGACGTGGCCAGGCGCCTGCGCCTTGGGACGGCGGCTGCCTTTTACGTTGCGGGCGCCGCCGTTGTCGCTGGCGTCGAGTTCTTCGAGGGTCTCCACCATGATTTCTTCGGGGCTGCCATCGACGGAGACATAAAAAGGGCGGCGGTTTTGATTTTTGTGTCCCGCGCCGGTGACGTGGATGTGATAGGTCTCGCCGTGCATGGTGACGTTAAATTCCACCGGCACGGTGCCTTTCTGCACGGCAGCGGCCGTGGCGGCGTCTTCCAAGGGTTCGGGCATCAGCGTGCCGGCTTGGCGTTGTTCGAGAAAGGCGCGGGCGATGTCGGGGAACATGGCGAAACTCAAGACGTCTTCGTCGCTGCTGGCGAGATTACCGATCTCATCCTTGAGCGTATGCATTTCCGCCTTGAGCAAATCGGCGGGGCGGCAATCGATCACATCTTCGTTGCCGATGGCTTGCTGGCGCACGATGCCGTTCACTTTGCCCGGCGGGCGGCCGTAACGGCCTTGCAGATAGAACTTCACCTCGTTGGTGATGCTTTTATAACGGCTGCCGGTGATGACGTTGAGCACCGCCTGGGTGCCGACGATTTGCGAAGTGGGCGTGACCAGCGGCGGATAACCTAAATCTTCACGCACCCGCGGCACTTCATCGAGCACCGCGCTCATGTGGTCAAGCGCGCCTTGCTCGCGCAGCTGATTGGCGAGATTGGAGATCATGCCGCCGGGAATTTGATTGACTTGTACCCGGGTATCAATGCCGGTGAATTCGCTTTCGAAGCGCTGGTATTTTTTGCGCACATGATAGAAATACATGCCGATCTCTTGCAGCAGCGGCAGGTCGAGGCCGGTGTCGTATTCGGTATTTTTCAGCGCTGCCACCATGCTCTCGGTGGGCGGATGACTGGTGCCGCCGGAGAAGGGTGAGATGGCGGTATCGATGTTGAGGCAGCCGCTCTCGATGGCCTTCAATTGACACATGCTGGCGAGGCCGGCGGTGGCGTGAGAGTGCAGATGAATCGGCAGTTTCACCGCTTTTTTCAGCGCAGTCACCAGTTCGGCGGTGACATAGGGCGTGAGCAGGCCGGCCATGTCTTTGATGGCGAGGCTGTCGCAACCTAGCTGTTCCAGCTCGCGGGCCATGGCCACGAATTGCTCGATGCCGTGCACCGGACTGGTGGTGTAACAGATCGTGCCCTGCGCGTGTTTGCCCGCGGCCTTCACCGCCTCGATGGAGACACGCAGATTGCGCACGTCGTTGAGCGCATCGAAGACGCGGAACACGTCCATGCCGTTGACCGCGGCACGGGCGACGAAGGCGCGCACTACATCATCGGAGTAGTGGCGGTAGCCCAGCAGGTTTTGCCCGCGCAACAACATTTGCAGGCGTGAATTGGGCAGGGCTTCGCGGAGTTTGCGCAGGCGTTCCCACGGGTCTTCTTTCAAATAGCGCAGGCAACTGTCGAAGGTGGCGCCGCCCCACATTTCCAGTGACCAGAAACCCGCTTTGTCGAGTTTGGCGCAGATGGGCAGCATGTCCTCGGTGCGCATGCGGGTGGCGATGAGCGACTGGTGCGCATCGCGCAATATGGTTTCGGTGATCTGAACGCGGGGCATGATACTCACCTTGTGTTAGTTGCTTTGTTCCACGAATCGTCGTGTGCGTTTTTACATACCCAGTTGCGCGGCGATGGCGGCGCTGATGGCCGCCGCCAGCTCCCGCGGCGGACGGCGCACGGAATAGTCCGTCAGCTCGGGATGCATCTCCACGAAACTGGTGTCGAATTCGCCCAAACGGAATTCCGCTGATTTGAGTATTTCCAAGTGATAGGGGATGGTGGTTTTCACGCCATAGACGCCGATGTCCTGCAGCGCGCGCGCGGCACGGGGGATGAGTTGTTCCCAGGTCAGCGCCCATACCGTGAGCTTGGCGCACATGGAGTCGTAATGCGGCGGCAGTTCGTAACCGGTGTAAATCGCCGCGTCGGTGCGCACGCCCGGCCCGCCTGGGGCGAAATAGCGGGTGATGCGGCCGAAGCTGGGGAGAAAATCATTCTTGGGGTCTTCGGCGTTGATGCGGAATTCCATGGCGTAACCGCGGCGTTTAATATCGCGCTGCTTGAAGGGCAAGGGCAGGCCGGCGGCGATGCGGATCTGCTCCTGCACGATGTCGATGCCGGTGATCTGCTCGGTGACGGTGTGCTCGACTTGCAGGCGGGTGTTCATCTCCATGAAGTAAAAATTGCCGTCCTGGTCCATGAGGAATTCCACGGTACCCGCATTTTGATACTTCACCGCCTTGGCGGCGCGCACCGCCATCTTGCCCAGGGTCTTGCGTTGTTCTTCGCTGAGCTGCGGCGAGGGGGCGATCTCCAGCAGCTTTTGATGGCGGCGTTGAATCGAGCAATCGCGCTCGAAGAGATGCACCACGTGCCCATAGTGATCGGCGAGGATTTGGAATTCGATGTGACGCGGATTGACGATGCATTTCTCGACGAAGACGTCGGCGCTGCCGAAGGCCTTGGTGGCCTCGGAAACCACGCGAACGTAATTACGGCGTAAATCCGCCTCGTTTTCGCAACGGCGGATGCCGCGCCCGCCGCCGCCGGAGGTCGCCTTCAGCATTACCGGATAACCGATCTCGCGGGAAATATCCGCCGCTTCGTCCACGCCGGCGACGCTGCCCTCGCTGCCCGGGGTGACGGGGATGCCGGCCTTGATCATCGCCTTGCGCGCGGCGACTTTGTCACCCATATTGCGGATCACCGAGGCGGGCGGGCCGATGAAGCGGATGCCGCGCCGGGCGCAGATGTCGGCGAGCAGGGGGTTCTCGGAGAGGAAGCCATAGCCGGGATGGAGAGCGTCGCAACCGGTGGCCACCGCGAGATTGACGATGCGGTTGGCATTGAGATAACCGGCCACCGAGTCGGGGCCGATGTTGTAGGATTCGTCGGCCTTTTTGAGGTGCAGACTGTGGCGGTCGGCGTCGGTGTAAATCGCCACGGAGGTGATGCCCATTTCGGCGCAGGCCCGCACGATGCGCACCGCGATCTCGCCGCGGTTGGCGATGAGGATCTTCTCAATCAAGGGGGCGGCTCCTTGGTTGATACCGTGCATCCTTGGTTAGGACCACGCTATCCGCTTGTTTTATTAGTATCCTTCGCGGAAGACCCATCCCCTACTCCTCCATTGAGCGCGTCAAGCAGCCAGCCCATGTTTCTACGGAAATACCCAAAGGAAGTCAAGCGCAATTGACTGGATTCGCTGCATTTTTGCGATCGATTCCTTTGACAGGGGCGCGTGCAAAATATATGATTGCGCGCTTATGTCAAACCGCCTGCCCGACTTTATCGACCCAGTCCGCTACGCCGACACCAAACAAGCGCTCGCGGGCGCCGTCCCCTTCAGCCGCATGCAGCGTTTGACGGACATCGTATCCAATCGCGATGGCGTCGCTGAAGTGGAGCTGCTGTTTGACGTCGATGCGCAAGGCACGCGCACCGTGCACGGCCGGGTGCGCACGGAAGTGTGGCTGGCTTGTCAGCGCTGTTTGCAGCCGATGAGTCTGCCGGTGGATTCGGTGATCAGTTTAGGCATCATCGCCACGGAGCATGACGCCGAGCGCTTGCCCGAGGCCTATGATCCGCTGCTGGTCGGCGATCAACCCTTGCCGCTGGCCGAGCTGGTGGAAGACGAAATATTGCTGACACTCCCCGCGTTCCCCCGTCACGAGGCGGGCGTGTGTGTGGCGGCCACTAGCGTTACGCAAGCGCCGGTGGCGGAAGCGGAGGAGAAACCCAATCCGTTTGCGGTGCTGGCCCGTTTGAAGTCGAACTGAAGCCGGCGTGCCGGCATGAGTATTAATTTTTAATAGGAGCGTTACCATGGCTGTTCAACAAAATCGTAAAACCCCCTCCAAGCGCGGCATGCGCCGTGCGCACGATAGCTTGAGCGAGAAGGCTCTGTCGGTGGACAGCACCTCCGGCGAGACCCATCTGCGCCACCACATCACCCCCAATGGCTACTACCGCGGCCGCAAGGTGCTCAACACCAAGGGCGAATAAGGCTTGAGCCTCACCATTGCCCTGGACGGCATGGGGGGCGACCACGGACCGCCGGTGGTTGTCCCCGCAGCACTGCATGCCCTGACGGAACAGACCGATTTGAAGTTGATCTTGGTGGGCGACCGCGAGGTCCTCGAGACGGCCGTGCGCACGTTTGGCGGCCAGCTCGACGCACGCCTCAGCGTGCATCACGCCTCACAAACGGTGGCGATGGACGAATTACCCTCGGCGGCCTTGCGCGGTAAAAAAGATTCCTCCATGCGGGTCGCCATCGACTTGGTGAAACAAGGCGTGGCCGCTGCTTGCGTCAGCGCCGGCAATACCGGCGCGCTGATGGCCACCGCGCGCTTCGTGCTCAAGACCCTGCCCGGCATTGACCGTCCCGCCATTTGCTCCGCCTTGCCCTCCATCAAGGGCCATACCCATATGCTGGATCTGGGCGCTAATGTGGATTCCGACGCCGAGACCCTGTTCCAATTCGCGGTGATGGGCGCGGCCTTGACCAGCGCGGTGGAAAATATCCCCTCGCCGCGCGTCGGCCTGCTCAACATCGGCGCGGAAGAGATGAAAGGCAATGAGCGGGTGAAAGAGGCCGGGCGCCTGCTGGCGGCCAGCCGCTTGAATTACGTCGGCTTCATCGAGGGCGATGATATTTACAGCGGCGCGGTGGACGTGGTGGTGTGCGACGGTTTCGTCGGCAATGTGGCCCTCAAGACCAGCGAGGGCGTGGCGCGCATGATCCGTCATTATATGGAGCAGGAATTCCTCCGCAGCCCCCTCACCAAACTGGTGGGCGCGCTGGCCCTGCCGGTGCTCAAATCCTTCCGCGCCAAGATCGACCCCCGGCAGTATAATGGCGCCAGCCTGCTGGGTTTGCAGGGCATCGTTATTAAGAGTCACGGCGGCGCAGACATCATCGCCTACGCCAACGCCATCAAGGAAGCGGGGCTGGAGGTGCGCAAGGCGGTGCCGCAACGCATCAGCAAGTTCCTCGAAGAGCAATTAATAGAGAGGCGCGCGGTTTGACGCATTCCCAAGTCATAGGCACCGGCGGTTATCTGCCCGAGAAGGTGTTGACCAATGCCGAGCTGGAAACCATGGTGGAGACCAGCGATGCGTGGATCTTCGAGCGCACCGGCATTCGCGAGCGCCACATCGCCGCGCCGGAGCAAACCACTTGCGACCTGGCCGAGGCCGCCGCGCGCCGCGCCATCGAGGCCGCGGGCATCAGCGCGCCAGACATCGATTTGATTATCGTCGCCACCACCACGCCCGACCAAGTATTTCCCAGCACCGCCTGTCTGCTGCAGCAGCGTTTGGGCATCCAAGGTTGCGCCGCGTTCGATTTGCAGGCGGTGTGCACCGGCTTTGTCTATGCCCTGGACGTCGCGGACAAATTCATCCGCACCGGCAGCGCGCGCCACGCCTTGGTGGTGGGCGCGGAAACCCTGTCGCGCATCATCGACTGGAGCGATCGCGGCACCTGTGTGTTGTTCGGCGACGGCGCCGGCGCGGTAGTGCTGAGCGCCAGTGACAAGCCCGGCATCCTTTCGAGCCATCTGCACGCCGACGGCCGCTACGAACCCTTGCTCACCGTGCCCGCCGGTATTTCGCGCGGCTACGATAAAGTCCAGGCGGGGCAGGCCTTCATTCACATGCAGGGCCGCGAAGTATTTAAAGTGGCGGTGAACACCCTGGGTGGCTTGGTCGATGAAACCATGCAGGCCAATGGCCTGCAGCGCTCGGATGTGGACTGGCTGGTGCCGCATCAGGCCAATTACCGCATCATCGAAGCCACCGCGAAAAAAATGAGCCTGCCGATGGACCGCGTCGTCGTCACCGTGCAAGAACACGGCAACACCTCGGCGGCGTCCATACCTTTAGCCTTCGACGTCGCGGTGCGTGACGGCCGTATCCAGCGCGGCGACACGGTATTGCTGGAGGCCTTTGGCGCGGGCTTCACCTGGGGTTCGGTGTTGTTGAACTATTAAACGGCCAGCCTTCGCGGCGTGAAGTTTCGTTTTATCCGTATTTAAAATATCCCTGCGTTTTCGAGGATCAGTTATGTCATTTGCGTGCATCTTTCCCGGCCAAGGCTCACAGTCAGTGGGTATGCTGGCGGCGCTGGCCGAGGTCTACCCAGAAGTGCAAGCCACTTTCACCACGGCCTCCGAGGTGCTGGGTTATGACCTGTGGGCGCTGACACAAAACGGCCCCGAAGACGCGCTCAACCGCACCGATCAAACCCAGCCCGCGATGTTGGCCGCCGGCGTGGCAGTGTGGCGGGTGTGGCAGGCGCGGCAAGGGCCGCAACCCGCTTTTATGGCGGGTCATAGCCTGGGTGAATACACTGCCCTGGTCTGCGCCGGGGCTTTGAAATTCGAACAGGCGGTGGCGGCGGTGGCCGAGCGCGGGCGCTATATGCAGGAGGCCGTGCCCGCCGGGCAGGGGGCGATGGCGGCGATACTCGGTTTGGACGACGCGGCGGTGATCGCCGCCTGCGACGGCGCCGCGCAAGACGAAGTGGTCTCGGCGGTGAATTTCAATTCACCGGGCCAAGTGGTGATCGCCGGCGCCGCCGCCGCGGTGGCGCGCGCGCTTGAACTCGCGAAACAGGCGGGGGCGAAACGCGCGGTGATGTTGCCCGTGAGCGTGCCCTCGCATTGCAGTTTGATGGGGCCGGCGGCGGAACGCATGGCCATCTATTTGGAAAAATTGGACGTGAGCGCGCCCGCTATCCCCGTCATCAATAATGTGGACGTGGCTAGCGGCCAAGATCCGCAGGCGCTACGCCAGGCGCTGGTGCGGCAATTGGTCAGCCCGGTGCGCTGGGTGGAAACGATTCAATTGCTGGCCCAACACGGCGTGAAGAACGTGGTCGAATGCGGGCCGGGCAAGGTGCTCACGGGTTTGAACAAGCGTATCGAGCGGGAGATGACGGCGCTGGCGGTGTATGATCCCCAGAGCTTGGATGAGGCCTTAAATACGCTGGCATAAAGTAAAGGGAGGATCACATGTCACTGCAAAACGAAATCGCCCTCGTCACCGGTGCCAGCCGCGGCATCGGCCGCGCCATCGCCATCGCCTTGGGTAAAGCGGGCGCCACGGTGATCGGCACCGCGACCTCGGCCTCCGGCGCGGAGAATATCAGCGCCTATTTGGCGGAGAGCGGCGTCAAAGGTACGGGCATGATGTTGAATGTCACCGATCCCGCCTCGGTGGAACAGGTGATGGAGGCGATCCACAACGGCTTCGGCGCGCCGGGCATCTTGGTGAACAACGCGGGCATCACCCGCGACAATCTACTCATGCGCATGAAGGACGAGGAGTGGGAGGACATCATCACCACCAATCTCACCTCGGTGTACCGCCTCAGCAAGGCCTGCCTGCGCGGCATGATGAAGGCGCGCAAGGGCCGCATCATCAGCATCGCCTCCGTGGTGGGCGCCACCGGCAATCCGGGGCAGACCAATTACGCGGCGGCCAAGGCGGGTATTCTCGGCTTCACCAAGGCGCTGGCGCGCGAAGTGGCCTCGCGTAATATCACGGTCAACGCGGTGGCGCCGGGCTTCATCGACACCGACATGACCCGTGGTCTGCCCGAGGAACAGAAACAGGGTTTATTGCAGTCCATCCCGTTGCAGCGTTTGGGCGAGGCCGATGAGATCGCGGCGGCGGTGGCTTTTCTCGCCTCGCCGCATGCGGCCTATATTACCGGACAAACCTTGCATGTTAACGGTGGCATGCACATGAACTGAACAATCAAATAGCTATTCTTTTGTTTTGAATGTATTGATTATTTATCGCATTGGAATCGCAAATAACCTGGCGGCGGCGGGACCAGTTTTGTCTAGCTTCCCCGGACGCTTTCCAATACAATACCGTCCGCAGTTTTAGCCTGCACATAATTCTTTGGAGGAACTGTTTATCATGAGCACTGTGCCAGAACGCGTCAAAAAAATCGTTATCGAGCAGCTGGGGGTGAAAGAGGAAGAAGTGAGTAATGAATCTTCCTTCGTTGACGATCTTGGCGCCGACTCGCTCGACACCGTGGAGCTGGTCATGGCTCTCGAGGAAGAGTTCGAGTGCGAAATCCCCGATGAGGAAGCGGAGAAGATTACAACGGTTCAACAAGCCATCGATTACGTCAATTCTCGTTTGGGCTAATACACCAAATTCAAAGAAGGCCGCGTGGGATGCGTGCTACGTGTCCAGTGGCCTTCTTGATTAATTGGTGTGCCGCGCGAAGGATGGAACGCAACGCGCCGCGGTTCATGAAATCAGCATGCTAAGGGGAGCGGGCAGTAAGGTGGGTAATAAGAGACGCGTCGTGATTACCGGCCTAGGGATGGTCAGTCCCTTGGGTCTGAACGTGCAGGATAACTGGGCGAACATCCTCGCGGGTAAGAGCGGTATTCGCGCACTGGCTCATTTTGATGTCTCCGATTACGCCTGCCGCATCGGCGGCTCGGTGTGGGACTTCGACATCAATAATTACCTGCCGCCCAAGGAATCGCGGCGCATGGACCCCTTCATCCATTACGGCATGGCGGCCGGCATCGAGGCCCTCAAGGATTCCGGTTTGGAGATCACCGAGGCCAATGCCGAACACATTGGTGTGGCCATCGGCGCGGGCATCGGCGGATTGCCGGGCATTGAGAAGGGCTATAAAGCCGTGCTCGATGGCGGTCCGCGCAAAGTTTCACCTTTCTTCATCCCCAGCAATATTATCAATATGATCTCGGGCAATCTCTCCATCATGTATGGATTGAAAGGCCCGAATATCGCCTATGTCACTGCCTGCACCACCGGCACCCACAGCATCGGCGACGCGGGACGCATCATCGAATACGGCGATGCCGATGTGATGATCGCCGGCGGCGCCGAGATGGCGACCTCGCCCAGCGGCCTGGCCGGTTTCGCCGCGGCGCGCGCCCTGTCTACCCGCAACGACGACCCCGCCACCGCCAGCCGTCCCTTCGACCTGGACCGCGACGGTTTCGTGATGAGCGACGGCGCCGGTGTCGTGGTGCTGGAAGAATACGAACACGCCAAGAAACGCGGCGCCAAAATCTACGCGGAGCTCACCGGTTTCGGCATGAGCGGCGATGCTTATCACATGACCCAGCCTTCCGAAGGCGGTGACGGTGCGCGCCGCTGTATGATCAACGCCCTGCGCAACGGCGGCATCAACGCCGCCGAAGTCGACTACATCAACGCCCACGGCACCTCCACCCCGGCGGGCGACAAGGCCGAAACCGCGGCGGTGAAAGCGGCCTTCGGCGATCACGCCCGGCGCTTGGCGGTGAGCTCCACCAAATCCATGACCGGTCATTTGCTCGGCGC
This sequence comes from uncultured Gammaproteobacteria bacterium, assembly GCA_947259075.1. Classification (GTDB taxonomy): domain Bacteria; phylum Pseudomonadota; class Gammaproteobacteria; order DRLM01; family DRLM01; genus CAKKSB01. The sequence goes on from CAMYKQ010000062.1 coordinate 113,882, forward strand.
GGCGGGCGGCGTCGAGGCCATCTTCACGGTGCTGGCGCTCCGCGATCAAGTGGCGCCGCCCACCATCAATCAATTCACGGCCGACCCCGATTGCGATCTGGATTATGTGCCCAATGAGGCGCGCTCGATGAAGATCGAGGTGGCGTTGTCCAACTCCTTCGGTTTCGGCGGCACCAACGGCACCCTGGTGTTCCGCAAACCGCGGTGAGCAAACTCAGCCAGCCGTGGCGGATGCGCAAGCCGTGCCCGGCTCGCCCCTAATTTCCTTTCAAACCCACGCCGCCCGCCGCAATGGCGGCGTGCTGGTACAACGCCTTTCCCGTTACGACGATTTGCTCGGCTTGCACCGCGCCTTTCCCGCACGATATCCGCATTTGCTCGAAAGCGTGGCGCATGACACCGCCCATTCGCGCTACGATATTTTGTTTGCCTTCCCCGGCGAGACCCTCAGCCTCGAAGCGGCGGCGCTGAGCGGCGCGGGCGATTTCTGCACCGCGCTGGATACACACTGGCGCGCGGCGCAAATGCCGGCGGCGGAGACGGGCTTACCGTTTCGCGGCGGCTGGTTCGTTTATTTGGGATATGAGCTCGCCGCGCAGATCGAGCCGCGTTTGCGTCTACCCAAAACGCAAGGTGCCTTGCCCACCGCTTTTTTCACCCGCGTGCCCGCCGCGCTGATCCGCGATCACCAAAACCGCGCGATCTATCTGGTGGCCGAGGTGGGGGAAGAGCCGCTGCTAGAGCAAATGCAGCGCGACATTGAGGCGCTGCCCGCCGCCAGTGAGATCGCGCCGCCCCGGATCACGAGTCTCGAGGAAGATCCGCCGCGGCAATTCCTGGACGCGGTGGCGCGTATCAAACGCTACGTGCTCGACGGCGACGTGTTTCAAGTCAACCTGTCCCGCGCCTGGCGCGCCGCGCTGGCGGACAATGGTGATGCGGCCCAAGTGTACGCGGCCTTGCGCCGGCAAAATCCCGCGCCCTTCGCCGGCCTGGCCACCTGGGGCGAAAATGCCATCGTCAGCTCCTCGCCGGAACGTCTGGTGCGGGTGCGCGGCGAGGTAGTGGACACCCGCCCTATCGCCGGCACCCGGCCGCGCAGCGCCGAGGCGGCCCGCGACCGTGACTATTCCCGCGAGCTGCTGGCCCATCCCAAAGAGCGGGCGGAGCACATCATGCTCATCGACCTCGAACGCAACGACCTCGGTCGCGTGTGTCTCCCGGGCAGCGTGCGTGTGGATGAGTTGATGGGCTTGGAGTCCTTCGCCCATGTGCATCACATCGTCTCCAATGTGCGCGGCATCAAACGGCCCGGCGTCACCCCGGGCGAGATTATCCGCGCGGTGTTTCCCGGCGGCACCATCACCGGCTGCCCCAAGGTGCGCTGTATGGAAATCATCGCCGAACTGGAAGGCACGCCACGCGGGCCCTACACCGGCGCCATGGGTTATCTCAACCGCGACGGCAGCCTCGATCTCAACATCTTGATCCGCACCTTGGTGGTGGAGGGCGCGCGTTTGAGTTTCCGTGCCGGGGCGGGCATCGTCGCCGATTCCGAGGCCGAGGCCGAACTGGCGGAGACCCGTGCCAAGGCGCGTGGCTTGTTGCTGGCCTTGGGTGTGGCAGGATGATGGTCAATCAAATGATGTGGGTCAACGGCCGGGCGCAGGACGCGCTCCCGCTCAATGACCGCGGCCTGCACTACGGCGACGGCGTGTTCGAAACCATGGCGGTCCATGAGGGCCGTGTGCCGCTGTGGCCGCGTCACTGGCGGCGTTTACAGGCAGGCTGCGCGCGGCTGGGCATCGCAGGACTGGATGCCCGGCCGCTGAGTGAAGAGGTGGCCGCGCTCAGCCAAGGCTGTGAACGGGGCGTGCTCAAACTCATCGTCACCCGCGGCGCGGGCGGCCGCGGTTACCGCCCGCCACGCGGGACCGAAGCCGGGCCGCCCACGCGCATCCTCATTCGTTCACCTTGGCCTGATTATCCCGCCCATTACTGGCAAGAGGGCATCAGCGCCCGGCTGTGCGAAACCCGCCTCGGGCTCAATCCCGCCTTGGCGGGCCTCAAGCATCTCAATCGCTTGGAGCAAGTGCTGGCGCGGCGTGAATGGTATGATCCCGGGATTGCCGAAGGTTTGATGTGTGATGTGTCCGGCAATGTGGTGGAGGGCACTCAGAGTAATGTCTTCATCGTGCGGGCGGGATGTTTGCTCACTCCCGCGGTAGATCACTGCGGTGTCGCCGGGGTGATGCGGGGCTTCATCCTCGATCACGAGGCGGCTCGGGAGCAGGCGGTGCGGGAAGCGGTACTACCCTTGGCGGAACTGGCGCGAGCGGAGGAGGTCTTCGTGTGCAATGCAGTCACGGGCGTGTGGCCAGTGCGACAGATTAACGCTTGGACATATCCGCATGGCCCTCACACCCGGCGGGTAGCGGCGGCCTGTGCCGCCGTGCTGCAACCCGGCGGTTTGAATGAGAGGCAAGAGCCGGACGTATGAGTTCAAGTAAATTCACTAGTGTCATCTTTAAGTCGTTTGGCCTACTGGTATTGATTAGCAGTCTCGTCAGTGGCTGGCTGGTAATGGATTACAAAACATTCATAGCCAATCCCTTGCCCATTCCGCTGGAAGGCTATCGTCATCTCATCACACCCGGCACCAGTGTAAAGCACCTTGCCGATGACCTGGAGCAAGCGCAAGTATTGACGCATCCATTCTATTTCCGCTGGATGGCGCGCTGGGAGGGTAAAGCCGGTGCCATCAAGGCCGGTGAATACGAACTGCCGCCGGGGATGACACCGCCGCAATTGCTCGACTTGGTGGTGAGCGGGGCGGTGATGCAACACACGCTTACGATTATCGAGGGCTGGACCTTCGCCCAATTGCTGGACGCGGTGCGCCACAATGTAGCCATCCAGCAAACGCTGGGGGAAGACTTGCCGGATGCGGAGATTATGGCTCGGCTGGGGCACGCGGAGCAGCATCCCGAGGGGATGTTCATGCCCGACACCTATCACTTTCCCCGCGGCATCAGTGATGTCGCCTTTTTACAGCGCGCCTATCAAACCATGGCCGCCCGCCTTGACGAGGAATGGCGGCAACGGGATAAAAGCATACCCTTACAAACACCCTACGAGGCCTTGATTCTGGCTTCTATTATTGAAAAAGAGACCGGCGTCCCGGAAGAGCGCGAGCAAATTGCCGGCGTCTTCGTGCGCCGCCTCATCAGCGGTATGCGCTTACAAACGGACCCGACGGTCATTTATGGTCTGGGCGCGGCCTTTGACGGCAATCTGCGCCGCGCCGACTTGAGCAGGGATTCACCCTACAATACTTATCTTAATAGTGGTCTGCCTCCCACCCCGATCGCCTTGCCGGGATTGGCAGCCATTCACGCGGCCCTGCACCCCGCGCCCGGGGACGCCGTGTTTTTCGTCTCCAAAGGCGATGGCAGTCACAGTTTCTCCGCCACCTTGACGGAGCACAACGAAGCGGTACAGCGTTATCAATTACAGCCGCGCCGCAACGGCGTCAATGAACAAAAAAACAATTAAGGCTTAAGCTTATGCGAGGTTGTTTCATTACTTTAGAAGGCGGGGAAGGGGTGGGTAAATCCACCAATCTCGACTTCGTGCGCGCCCATTTGACGGCGGCGGGCAAAACCGTGCGAGTGAGCCGTGAACCGGGCGGCACGGCCTTGGGCGAACGCATCCGCGGCCTGCTGCTCGACCGCCATGAAACCGGTATGACCGCTGACACGGAGTTGCTGCTGATGTTCGCGGCGCGTGCCCAGCACCTGTCCGAGGTGATACGTCCCGCCCTCGAGCGCGGCGAATGGGTGTTGTGCGACCGTTTCACCGACGCCACCTACGCCTATCAAGGCGGCGGCCGCGGCCTGCCCGCCGAGCGCATCGCGATCTTGGAACAATGGACCCAAGACGGTCTGCGCCCCGACCTCACCCTTTTATTGGACGCCCCGTTAGACGTGGGTCACGGACGGGCCGGCGCCCGCGGCGGCGAAGCCGATCGCTTCGAACGCGAGGAGCGGGCCTTTTTCGAACGCGTGCGCGCCCGCTATCTGCAAACGGCGCGTGAGGAACCCGCGCGCTGCCGGGTGATCGACGCCGCCCGGCCCTTGGCCGAGGTGCAGGCGCAATTGCGCGAGATTTTGGACGCCTTTCTGCGAAACCGCTGATGAATGATTTACTGCCTTGGCACGAAGAATATTGGCGGCGCTTGCTGGCACGCCGCCAGGCCGGCAGTTTGCCGCACGCCCTGTTGCTCAGCGGCGGGGAGGGCTTGGGGAAAAACCGTTTCGCCGAAACGCTGGCGCAAAGCCTGTTGTGCGAGCGCGATGATGCGGCCGGTTTGCCTTGCGGCACCTGCCGCGGCTGCCAACTCTATGCGGCGGGCACCCACCCCGACCTGCGCCGGGTGGCGCCGTTGGAGGAGGGTAAAGTTATTGGCATCGATCAAGTCCGCGAGCTGGGTCACTATCTCGCCCACACCCCGCAATACGGCGCGCGCAAGCTGGTGCTGGTTTCACCCGCCGATAAAATGAATATTAATTCAGCCAATAGCTTATTAAAGACTCTTGAGGAGCCGCCTCCGTATGGCGTATTGATTCTGGTCAGCGCTCACCCCAGCCGTTTGCCGCTGACGGTGAGCAGCCGCTGTCAGCGCATCCACTTCACCTCCCCGCCAGCGGCACAGGCCGCTGGCTGGCTGAGGGCGCAGGGGGCGACGGACGTCGCGCCCGAATTATTGCTGGCCTTGGCCGACGGCGCGCCGCTGCGGGCCCGCGAGCTGGCGGAGACGGATGCCTTAAATAACCGCGAACGGGTGCTGGACTGGGTTGAAAAACTGGCGCGTGGACAGGCGGACCCCGTGGCCGCCGCCGAGGCTTCATTAAAGATTGGCGCGAAAGAAACGTTATACTGCATGCACAGTTGGATAAGTGACATGATCCGTTTGAGCAGTTGCGCGAACCCAGTCGTACTCAACAACGAGGACATGAAGACGAAACTAGGGGCGTTAGCGCAGGGCATCAGCCTGCGAGCGGGGTATGATCTGCTTGACCGGGTGAGCGAAGCGCTACGCCTGATCGACCGGCCGCTCAATGCGCAGCTATTATTGGAAAATGTACTGATAACGTGGCAAGCAGCGTTCCGAGCTCAGCCTTCGGGGACTGAGCGAGGAATGCCACGCTAAAGGGAAAGAATGGAAGACAACGCAGCCAAGGGACCCAAAGCCGGCGGACGGCAAAGCATCTTATCCGTGAGCATCACGGACAAGAACAGCTTGTATGACGCCTATATGCCCTTCGTGAAACACGGCGGCCTGTTCATCCCCACTAAAAAAACCTATGCCCTCGGCAACGAGGTCTTCGTGCTGCTCACCCTCATGGAAGAAAAAGAAAAGATTCCCTTCTCGGGAAAAGTGATATGGATCACCCCGCGCGGCGCGCAGGGCAATCGCCAAACCGGGATCGGCGTGCAGTTCAACGACGACCAAAGCGGCAAAGATGTGCGCAATAAAATCGAAACCTATCTCGCCGGTGCCTTAAAATCCGAGCGGCCAACGCATACAATGTAGTCCCGCCGCACGCCGGCCTTATCAAATAAACTCATGAAGCGAGCCCCATGACTATTGCACTGGTGGACTCCCATTGCCATTTGGACCGGCTCGACCTGGACAAACTCGGCTGCGATCTTGATGGCGCGCTGAACACCGCGGCGGCGCAAGGCATCAGCCATATGCTCTGCGTCTGCATCGACATGAACAACGTCGCGGCCGTGAAGGCGCTGGCGCATCGCTACCCTAACGTCTACGCCTCGGTCGGCGTGCACCCCAGCGCGAAGGACGGCCATGAACCCGAGGTGGCGGAATTACTCCAGCTCGCCGACGACCCCCGCGTCGTCGCCATCGGTGAGACCGGGCTGGATTACCACTACAACAAAGGCGATTTGGAATGGCAGCGCGAGCGCTTCCGCCGCCACATCCGCGCCGCGCGCCAATGCGGCAAACCGCTCATCATCCACACCCGCGACGCCAAGGCCGACACCCTGCGCATCATGGAAGAGGAGGGCGCGTCCGCCCCCGGCGGCGTGATGCACTGCTTCACCGAAGACTGGCCCATGGCCGCGCGCGCACTCGAATTGAATTTCTATATTTCTTTTTCCGGCATCGTCACCTTCCGCAACGCCGAGACCCTGCGCGACGTGGCGCGGCAAGTGCCCCTCGAACGCATGCTGATAGAGACCGACTCACCCTACCTCGCCCCCATGCCGCATCGCGGCAAGACCAACCAGCCCGCCTATGTGCGCCACGTCGCGGAATTCATCGCCGAACTGCGCGGCGAAACACTGGCAAGCATCGCCGACATCACTAGCGCGAATTTTTTTCGTTTGTTTAAAAATGCGGGGCGTTGAAAACCAGATATTTCCTGGCTTGGTCCTAGAGAGTCGCGAGGGGACAAATCTAATCGGTAACATTTTGATTTTTAAAAAGTGCACTAAGCATCATACTTGATTTGCATTGGTTGTCAGCCAGATCAGGCCTCAAGTTGAGGTGGTGTTGCCTAGTCAGGAATGTTAAGGTATCCCATCTAAATAAAAATAAAAAAATAGAGCTGAATCATGCTCAAGCTTATAGATTCAACAGGTATTCATAACTCCCTCGCTCTGCACCGGCGAAAAGCGCGTTGGTCAATTCATGTCATCCTCACTTTGGTGCTGTGTTTGTATGCCGTCAACAGCATCGCATTCCTGCAAGGATCTTTCTCGACTCCACCAACACCGACAGGTCCCATCGAAGGGTATATCACTGACGCGGCGAGCGGTTCTCCCTTAAAGGGAGTCAGCGTCTACATTTGGAATGAGAATGGTTACGTTGCCTCTGCCAGCAGCAATGATACGGGCTATTATCGCCTCTGGTCGTCCCCGCCTAGTGGCAGCTATTACGCCTCGACCTCCAATAGCAGCGGTTACCTTGACCAAAAATATGGTGGTGAAGAATGCTTCAATGATTGCGGTAATGGTGGTGAGGCTATCGCCGTGGTTGAAGGTGAATTGATCAGCGGCATCAACTTCGCGCTTAATATGGGCGGGAGGATCGCCGGCAAGGTTACTGATATAGACACTGGTGAGGCTCTCGGCGGTATCGCGGTCACAGTGTCTACCGGTGACGGGATGGAGGTAACATATACCAATTCCAGCGGCGAATACATTTCGGGCCGCGGCTTGCCAAGTGGCAACTACTACATCCAAACTCACAGCAACAGCACGCATCTCGGTCAGCGATACGCTGACACGACGTGCTCGATAGAATGTGATGTTACGACCGGCACACCCGTTGCAGTCTCTCCTCCTGACACGGTCAGCGGTATAGATTTTGAGTTAGTCCAAGGCGGGCAGATTACCGGCAAGTTCACGGACAAAGCGACAAATACTCCCCTAAGTGGGGCGTGGATTAGTGTTCGTGATCAAGACGGTAATTGGTTTTCATCAGCCGGCAGTGACGAGCAAGGCAACTACCATACAGATCAAGCGCTGCCGGCAGGCACTTACTACATTTTCGCGGGCAACACTGACTACCTTTCCGAGTATTACGGCGGGACGCCGTGCATGATAGTGTCATGGTCGGATACATGTGATGTGGCCAGTGGCATTCCCGTTGAAGTTGAATTGCGACACACCACTAGCGATATTGATTTCGCCTTATCAAAAGGCGGCAGCATAGCTGGAACGGTGATCGACGCTGTTACAGCAGTTCCTCTGGCGGATGTAAATATAATAATTAGTGATAGTGATTATAACTGGCTCAGCTTGCAGACCGATGTCGAGGGTAATTTTACGACCACGGCCAGTCTCATCGCTGGGGATTACACTGTCCGGGTGCGCCAAAAGGGCGATTATATCAACGAAGTTTATGAAGATAAGCACTGCGTCGGTGACTGGTGTGATACAGATGCGGGCTCGGTGATCCACGTACGGAGTGGCGACGAGGCAACAGTGATGTTCGCCTTGGAAAAAGGCGGCGCCCTGTCCGGCACGGTGCGAGACGCCATAACGGGTGATCCGCTCAAGGCTCAAAGCGTTGAAGTTTACAAGCATAATGGCAACTTTCTGATCTCTGTGGCGAGCGGTATCACCGATGAAAATGGTATCTATCGCACTTCCCCCGGTTTACCCAGTGGCGATTATGAAATCGTGGTTCAATCCTCATCGTCTCATCTCGCGCAGGTCTACGGAGGAGGGGTTCCCTGTAGTGATGCGGCGTGTGAATCCAAAGGCGGGAAGTTCATTCATGTGGTGAGCGGTACCACCACAGAAAGGATAGATTTCGACATGGTGCGCGGCGGAAGCATATCCGGCATTATCCGCGATGCTGTGAGTGGCGCGCCATTGGAAGGTATAGGTGTCAATATTAAAGATCACATGGGTCAACAGTGGTCTTATGGCAAAACTGATGCGGAAGGCCGCTATATCAGCGAGCTTGCACTCGCATCAGGAGTTTACTACGCCACTACAGTTTCAAATAATAGTCAAAATAAAGCCTATCTGAATCAAATATACGGTGGTAAAAAGTGCATGGACTGCTGGAATATTCAGGGGCAGGCAATCAATGTCATTCAAGGACAGGTCACCGACGGAATCGATTTCCATTTATCAGCAGGAGGACGCATCACCGGTTTCGTGAGCGATGCTTTAAGTGGAAGTGGGGTAACAGACGCCAGGATCTTCGTTTATGACTCAAACCTCAAGTACATAGAGAGTATATATTTCCCGTCGGGTGGCCGTTACTTTAGTCGAGGCTTATTGCCCGGCAAGTACTTTGTCGTCGCAGATTCGGATAAGCATAGCGCTCAATTCTACGACAATAAGGATTGCGGTAGCCCCTCACCGAGTTGTTTTGAATACGCCGAGCTCATCGAAATCAGCAGCACCGAAACCGTAGAAAACATCAATTTCGACTTGCGTCGCGGCGGGCGCATCAGCGGCCGCATCACCGATGCCGACAGCGGTATGCCACTGGCTGATGTCTCTATTACTATCCACGACACTAATCACAAATGGAACATTGTCAGTACAGACAAGTCCGGACGTTATAAAACACCTGCCCAGTTGTTGCCGGGCGAATACACAGTTTTGACTGATAACTCTTCAATGTATTTCGATGCCGTATACGGCGGTGGCGAATGTCGGCCTTCCTGTGATTTAGATAATGCCACCCGCATCACGGTGAATGAAGGCGAAACCGTGACTGGGGTTGATCTTGCCCTGCAGCGTGGTGGCGGAATCAGTGGGAAAGTGGTGGAGCAAGGCAGCGGACAGATCCTGCGTCCTACTGTGCGCATTCAGGATGCCGAGGGACGAGATGTATCTAATGCATGGATTTTCGATAAGGACGGTAATTATTACTCCAGCAAAGGTCTAGAGACGGGGGAGTATTATGTGCGTACATTCTCGGAATATCTGGATGAATGCTTTGATAATAAACCCTGCACCTGGGATGAATTCGGATTTGGCACGCCTGTAAAAGTAAAAGAGGGCCAAGTCACTACGGGTATCGATTTCGAACTGGAGCGCGGGGGCACGATTTCGGGCACCGTCTATGATGCAGTCACCGGCGCTCCATTGGTGGGGGCGAGTGTTTATGCAATCAACTTAGAAACCGGCCTGCAGAGCTACGGTTATACAGATAGAAACGGGCAATATCGCACCGATCAAAACATGCTTAGTAGCGAATACCAAGTCTTTGTTTATATGACGGGGTATGTGGGTACGTGGTTAGGTGATCGTCCAATAACCTGTAGTGCATGGGAATGCATGGGGCCGCCCGAAGCCACTATTAGAGTGACGAAGGGTGAAAACGTCGACAATATCGACTTCGCCCTCCGTAAGGGTGGATCGATCTCCGGCAAGCTGACTGATATTACCAGCGGCAAGTCTATCGCACAGACTGGTGTGGCGCTGTATAACACGGCCGGCGAACAGATTTTAGTCGCTTACACCAATTTTGCCGGCCATTACAGCATGAACGGCGAAATCCCTGCGGGCAAATACTATCTGCGCACCCTTAGCGGGAAGCACGTAGACCAATATTTCCGGAATATCTCATTGCCGGCCGATATGAACACAGCCACCCCCCTCTCGGTGGAAGCTCAGGGCCTGATCGAGAACATCGACTTTAAATTAAGCAAGGGACACAGTTTGCGGGGACGCGTGATTGATGTAACCACAGGAGACCCCATCAGGTGGGCGGCTGTGTCGCTTTATGACCGGCAAGGACACAGAATAAAAGGGGATACCTACGCCTCTTACACCGGTGAGTTTACTTTCGAGACCAATCTGGCCAATGGCGAGTATTTTCTCCTGGCGGCGGCTTCCGATTACATACCCACACTCTACCCCGGTGTGCCACTGGACCAGCCCTGCCGCAGTGATGGCTGTGATGTCACCGGCGCTACCGCGCTGGTGATCGGCAACGAAGATCTCTCAGGCATTGTCATTGCCCTGATGACGCGCAAGGACAGCGATCGAGACGGCCTGCCGGATGATGTGGAAGAGCGTTACGGTCTAGACCCGCATAATGACACCGATGCGCTGGGTGATTTAGATAAGGACGGCTTGAGCAATCTCATTGAATTCCGGCGCGGGACCTCGTTGGCGGAAGATAATATCCCCCCCGTGATGCCCGTATTAGAGGACATCATTGTTGCGGCGACGGCGGCTTTGACGCCTATCGTTTTGCCCCCGGTTCTTGCAACGGAGGGAAGGAATGCGACGATAACCGCCGTACCCGACCGCCCAGGCCCTTATACGGTGGGCGAGCATACCATCACCTGGACAGCGGCCGACGCCGCGGGCAACAGCGCCACTGCAACGCAACGCATCCTGGTACTGCCGGTAGTCGATTTCGCACCAGATCAAATCGTCGGTGAAGGCGGCAGAGTTATCGTACAAGCCGCACTGAATGTGCCTGCGGCGAACTATCCGGTCGAGATTCCTTACCATGTCTCAGGCACGGCTACCGCCTCGGAAGACCATGACGCCATCGATGGCGTGCTACGTATTCTATCCGGCACTGAGGCAATGTTCAGCTTCGCCGTGCATGAGGATGGCATCGCTGGAGAATCCGACGAGAGTATTGTGATTACCATGGGTACACCCAGCGAAGTTTTAGCGGGCGCCAATACGACACACTCGGTGACCATTACGGAGAGCAATTTGGCACCTATGCCGGACCTGGTCATGTCCCAGGCCGGCGAACGTCGCCGGGTAGTTGTAATAGGGCAGGGAGCGGTGACACTCCTAGCAAATGTACGTGACCCCAATCCCAAGGATACCCATCGCTACGATTGGAACGGGACGGACAATGCCCTGATCGACAAGGATGGTGTAGCCGACAATGATACATTCACCTTTGAGCCGACACAGCTGAGTCCCGGGCTTTATACAGCCACACTGAGTGTCTCCGATACGCAGGGAGCGAGCGCGAAGACAGAGATGCTTTTCCGCGTCATCGCCGTCTCGCCCAGCCTCTCAGCCGACGCGGACAGCGATGAAGATGGGCGAATGGACCAAGTGGAAGGCTTGCGCGACTCGTTCGGTAAGGGACTGCCTGCTTATCTTGACGCCCAGGCGCGTGCGGACAGGTTACAAAAAGGACTTGGCAGTCGCACATCATTCGTGATGCAAACGTCCCCAGGTTTGGAGCTACGCTTGGGCCGCGCGGCGTTTGCAGCCGCTGCCACTGGCGCACAAATAGATATGAATACCGTATTGAGTCATGGCAGCCGACAAGGCGGGGCGGCCTTGAATGTGGCCGACGAGTACGACTATCCCTTGGGCATCTTCGACTTCGAGATCGGTAAGCTCCCACAAGCGGGCATGAACGCGACGGTGGTGATCGCTTTGGACGAGGCGATACCTGAGAATACGGTCTATCGTAAATTTGTCTCCGGTTTGGGCTGGCAGGACTTCGTTACGGATGCTGCAAATCGTGCGAGTTCCGCTCCGGGTGCTCAGGGTGCGTGCCCTCCCCCTCATGCCGCAGCGTATCGTGAGGGTCTGCATGCGGGGGATTATTGCCTGCAGCTGAGCCTGCAAGATGGCGGCCCCAATGACGGTGATGGCCAAATAAATGCGATTATCGCCGATCCCGGCGGCATCGCAGTGACCAGCGCGCGTAGTGGAAATGAGCTTAATCCAGGAAATGATGATGTCACTGCTGACGTAACGACCTCAGTGAAAAGCGGCGGAGGTGCCATCGCCCCGCACGAGCTACTCTTGCTGCTGCTGATGATCTGCCTGGTTTGTTCCAGGCAGAGAACTGGACTCCGCAAATATTGAATCAGGAATCCATCACCACTTCACAATACCAAATCACCCAACCTCCGCCGGAGGAAGTTCATCTCTAGCCTAGCCACGGTGAAGGAGATTGAGCCTGAATTAGGTGACAGCAATACTCACACGTGAACCGTCTTTTTAAAACATATTAAACGTCACGGTAACAGCCTTGCATGTGAGGCACTAGTTCGCGCCGCTAAACACCTCAGCCCTTGCTCCCCGCCAAGCCATCCAAATATTTTTCCGCGTCCAGCGCGGCCATGCAGCCGGTGCCGGCGGAGGTGATGGCTTGGCGGTAGACGTGGTCGGCGACGTCGCCAGCGGCGAAGACGCCGGGGATGCTGGTGGCGGTGGCGTTGCCCTCCGAGCCGGTCTTCACTTTGATGTAGCCGTGGGCCATATCCAATTGGTCTTTGAAGAGTTCCGTGTTGGGTGCGTGGCCGATGGCGATGAAGATGCCTTGCAAGGACACGTCGCGGCTGGCGCCGCTGCTCACGTCTTTGATGCGCATGCCGGTGACGCCGCTCTGGTCGCCCAGCACTTCGTCCAGTGTGTGATTCCAAATGATGTCGACGTTGCCGCTCTTGGCCTTTTCCAGTAATTTCGCGGAGAGGATTTTCTCGGATTTGAAGCTGTCGCGGCGGTGGACCACGGTGACCTTGGCGGCGATGTTGGCGAGGTAGAGGGCCTCTTCCACGGCGGTGTTGCCGCCGCCGATGACGGCGACGTTTTGGTTCTTGTAAAAGAAGCCGTCGCAGGTGGCGCAGGCGGAGACGCCGCGCCCTTGAAAGGCCTCTTCCGAGGGCAGGCCGAGGTATTTGGCGGTGGCGCCGGTGGCGATGATTAGCGCGTCGCAGCTGTATTCGCCGCTGTCGCCGCTGAGGCGGAAGGGGCGCTGCTTCAAGTCAACCTTATTGATGTGATCGAAGACGATCTCGGTGCCGAAGCGCTCGGCGTGGGCCTGCATGCGGCTCATGAGCTCGGGGCCTTGTACGCCCTCGGCGTCGCCGGGCCAGTTATCGACGTCGGTGGTGGTCATGAGCTGGCCGCCTTGCTGAATGCCGGTGATGATGACCGGATTGAGGTTGGCGCGCGCGGCGTAGACGGCGGCGCTGTAACCGGCGGGTCCGGAGCCTAAAATCAACAAGCGGCAATGTTTCGGCGTGCTCATGAGGTATGCTGTGTCCTGTTGTTGGGGATGGCGCGGGGCGGTTACGGCATATCGGTCCCGGCCGTGGCCATCGAAATACACCCTGTCCATAAACGCTGGCCGGACATGGTACGCAATGCGACGGGGCCGGTAAAGGCACGGCGGCCGTCTCGCGGGGTGCCGGCGGGCTTCTATCCCCATTCAGGATTCATTAAAATAACTTGCCGTAAAATTACTTGGCAATGGAACTTAGGACGTTAGGATAAGCAGTTGGCATCGACGGTATCGAAAAAGGACACACGCGGAGTGGCGATCGCCAATCACATGAACCGGGGTCTGCGCGAAGGCGGTCTGTTCCTGCTGGGCGCTGTCGCGCTGTATTTGCTGATCTCGCTGCTGAGCTATGACGCCAGCGATCCCGGCTGGTCGCGCAGCGGCAGCGGCAAGGAGATCACCAATATCGGCGGCGTCGCGGGGGCCTGGTTCGCCGATGTGTTCCTATTTATGTTCGGCTATCTCGCCTATCTGGTGCCGCTGATGGTGGCCTACAGCGCTTGGCTGATCTACCGCGGCCGCCGCGTTGAGGCGCGCTCCAACGGCCGCGAGATCTCGCTGCGCGGCATCGGCTTCGCCTTGACCATCGGCGCCGGCGCCGGACTCGCGACGCTCTATGCCATGAATCCCATGTCGCTGCCGCTCAACGGCGGCGGGGTCTTGGGCGATGTGGTGGCCAATGGCTTGGTCAAACCCTTCAACGCCGTGGGCGCCGCCTTATTTTTACTGGCGCTGTTTCTCACCGGCGTCACCTTGTTCACCGGGCTGTCGTGGGTGAGCTTGATGGACAGCACCGGCCGCGTGACCCTGAATTTCGGCGGCTGGCTCAAAGACCGCTGGCAGTTATTCCGCGACAATCTGGCCGGCCGCCGCGCGCGGCAAGAGCGCGAACGCAGTGCCGAATTGGAACAGAAGAAACGGAAAATCATCGAGCACCCGCCGGTACGCATCGAGCCGGTGATTAAAACCGTCGAGCCCAGCGTGCGTGTGGAAAAAGAGCGGCAGATTCCTTTATTCAAACCCGTGCGTGCCAACGGCGCGCCCGGCGCGCTGCCATCGGTGGCCTTGCTGGACCCGCCCGCGCCGCCCAGCACCAGCGTCTCGCGCGAATCCTTGGAAGCCATGTCGCGCCTGCTCGAAATCAAGCTGGCTGATTTCGGCGTCGAAGTGCAAGTGGTGGCGGTACATCCCGGCCCGGTCATCACCCGTTTTGAATTGCAGCCCGCCGCGGGCGTGAAGGTGAGTCAGATTACCAATCTCGCGAAGGATCTGGCGCGGGCCTTGTCCGCCATCAGCGTGCGCGTGGTCGAGGTCATTCCCGGCAAATCGGTAATAGGTCTCGAAGTCCCCAACGAACACCGCGAGATCGTGCGCCTTAGCGAACTGCTGTCGTCCAAGGAATATGACAACTCCCATTCACCGGTGAGCCTGGTGCTGGGCAAGGACATCGGCGGCCATCCGGTGGTGGTGGACCTGGCGCGCATGCCGCATTTGCTGGTAGCGGGCACCACCGGTTCGGGTAAGTCCGTGGGCATCAACGCCATGCTCATTAGCATGTTGTACAAGGCCTCGGCGCAGGATGTGCGGCTGATACTCATCGACCCGAAAATGCTCGAGCTCTCGGTCTATCAAGGCATCCCGCATTTGCTGGCACCGGTGGTCACCGATATGAAAGACGCGGCCAACGCCCTGCGCTGGTGCGTCGCGGAAATGGACCGCCGCTATAAACTCATGGCCGCGCTGGGCGTGCGCAACATCGGCGGCTACAACCGCAAAGTGGCGGACGGTATCGAGGCCAAGGCGCCGCTGAAGAATCCGCTGATCAAGGTCGCCGAGGGTTTAGAGGCGCCGCTGCTCGAACACCTGCCCTTCATCGTCGTGGTCATCGACGAGTTGGCGGACATGATGATGGTCGTCGGTAAAAAAGTGGAAGAACTCATCGCCCGTCTGGCGCAAAAGGCGCGCGCCTCGGGCATTCATTTGGTGCTGGCGACGCAACGGCCCTCGGTGGATGTCATCACTGGTTTAATCAAGGCCAATATCCCTACGCGTATCGGTTTTCAAGTATCCTCGCGTATCGATTCGCGCACGATACTCGATCAATCTGGCGCGGAACAATTGCTCGGTCACGGCGATATGCTCTATCTCGCCCCCGGCACCGGTCTGCCGGTGCGCGTGCACGGCGCCTTCGTTGCCGATCACGAAGTGCATAAAGTAGTGGAATATGTGAAAGGGCAGGGCGAGCCCAGTTATCTCGACGAAATCCTCAACGGTGTCGACGACGATGCCGGCGGCGGCAGCTACACCGGCGAGGGCAACAACGGCGGCGATGCCGAAAGCGATCCGCTCTACGATCAAGCCGTGCAGCTCGTGCTTGAATCGCGGCGCGCCTCTATTTCCGGCGTGCAACGGCGTTTGAAAATTGGCTATAACCGCGCGGCGCGCATGATTGAGCAAATGGAAGTCGCGGGCGTGGTCGGCCCGCTGCAATCCAATGGCATGCGCGAGGTCATCGCGCCGCGGCCGCTGGAGGATTGAGGATGTCCGCTCCGGCCAACAAGCAACACGGCGTGATGACGGCGGGGATGCGTTTACACCCAAACGATTCCGCGATTCTTTATGTTCCCATAAGTGAAAGGACAGGCTGTGCTGCGCGCACGGATATATAATATGAAACGATCCCCTTATTTTTTAACCAGCGCGCTGGCGCTGTGGTGCTTGTCCACTTCCTTCGCCCAAGCCGGCGGCAAGGAGCGCCTCGATTCTTTTTTTAAAGACGTGCAATCCCTGCGTGGTGAATTTTCCCAAACCGTGCTCGACCCGCGGATGAACGTCACCGAAGAGGCGCAAGGCACGCTCGCGCTGCAACGCCCCGGCAAGTTCCGCTGGGATTACAAAGTGCCGTATCACCAAGTCATCGTCGCCGACGGTAAAAAAGTGTGGATCTACGATATCGAGCTGGAGCAGGTCACGGTCAAAGCGCTCAACGAGGCGGTGGGCAATACCCCCGCGCAATTATTGAGCTCCGGTGAGAATCTGGAAAAAAGTTTTACCGTCACCGAACAGGGCGCGCAAGGTGATTTCGACTGGGTGGAGCTCACGCCCAAACAGCAAGACACCAATTTCGAGCGCGTGCGCCTCGGCTTTGATCAAAGCAATCTCCGGGTGATGGAGCTGGTGGATAATTTCGGTCAAACCACGCGGCTGCAATTCTCACGCTTGGAGCGTAACCCCAAGCTCGTGCCCTCGCTGTTCGATTTCAAACCCCCGCCAGGCGTGGACGTGGTGGGGGAATAGGGCGCGCCTTGAACGACGACCTCTTCGCCGCCCACGATCTCAGCGGCCAACCCTTGGCCGATCGCATGCGCCCGCGCGATCTCGACGAGTACGCGGGGCAGACCCATCTCTTTGGTCCGGGTAAACCGCTGCGCCTCGCCATCGAGCAAGGCCGCATCCATTCGATGATCTTGTGGGGCCCGCCCGGCACCGGCAAAACCACGCTCGCGCGCCTCATCGCCGGACGCGTCGCGGCGCAATTCTTAAGCCTCTCCGCCGTACTCTCCGGGGTAAAGGAAGTCCGCGCCGCGATCGAGCAGGCCAAGCTCGCGCGCGCGCAACATGGCCGCGCCACGGTGCTGTTCGTCGATGAGGTGCATCGATTCAACAAGGCGCAGCAAGACGCCTTTTTGCCCTATGTGGAAGACGGCACCGTCACCTTGATCGGCGCCACCACCGAGAATCCTTCCTTTGAATTAAACAACGCGCTGCTCTCGCGCGCGCGGGTGTATGTCTTGCGCGCGCTGAGCGTGGAAGAACTGCTCGGCGTGATCGCCCGCGCCTTAACGGACAAGGAGCGCGGCCTGGGCGGGCAGGGCATAAGCATGGCGCCGGGCTTGCGCCAGCGTCTCGCCGCCGCCGCCGATGGCGATGCGCGCCGCGGCCTCAATTATCTGGACATCGCCGCCGGCCTTGCCGCGGCGAAAGACGAACACGAGATCAGCGATGAGCTGCTCAACGAAGTGCTGGCCGGCGGTACGCCGCGCCGTTTCGATAAAGGCGGCGAGGCCTTTTACGATCAGATTTCCGCCCTGCACAAATCCGTGCGCGGCTCGGCACCCGATGCCGCGCTCTATTGGCTGGCGCGTATGCTGGACGGCGGCTGTGACCCGCTTTATATCGCGCGGCGCGTGGCGCGCATGGCCAGCGAAGACATCGGCAACGCCGATCCGCGCGGCCTGACCCTCGCGTTGGAGGCCTGGGACATGCAAGAACGGCTCGGCAGTCCCGAAGGTGAATTGGCCATCGCCCAAGCCGTGGTGTATCTCGCCTGCGCCGCCAAGAGCAACGCGGTATACACCGCCTTCAACGCCGCGATGAACGATGCCCGCGGCGGCGGTTCGCTGGAGGTGCCCTTGCATCTGCGCAACGCGCCAACGAAATTGATGAAACAGCTCGACTACGGCAAAGGCTATCGCTACGCCCACGACGAAGCGCAGGGTTACGCCGCGGGCGAGCATTATTTCCCCGAAGCCATGGGCGAGCGGGTGTATTATCAACCGGTGCCGCGCGGACTGGAGATCAAGATCGGTGAGAAACTGGCGCAGCTGCGGGAATTGGACAAGGCGAAGGTCAAGCCGTAGCTGCGTGAAGGCGGGGGTGGCCGCGAGAACATACGGAGTACAGCGAGAAAAAAAGTGCGCACCCTCTCCCCTGGGCAGAGGGTAGGGTGAGGGGATAATTAGAGGCACAGGCCTGGTTACCGCCGCTCACTCAGCTTCAGCGGCGGTGAGATGCAACTATCAATATTACTGACCTCTATAATCTTCGTATCCGCGATGACGGCAAAGTGAGGTGTCGGCAGTGAAACAAATTCTGGCCATCGCCCTCGGCGGCTCCCTCGGCGCCTTATTGCGCTACGGCGTCGCCAACGGCGTGCACAGTGTGCTGGGGCGCGGCTTCCCTTATGGCACGCTGGTGGTGAATGTCTCGGGCTCGCTGCTGATGGGCTTGTTATATGTGTTGCTGGTGGAACGCTTGGCCCTGAGTCCGGAATGGCGCGCGGCCTTGTTGATCGGCGTGCTGGGCGCCTTCACCACCTTTTCCTCGTTTTCCCTCGAAACCTTTGCGCTGTTCGAGGAAGGCGCGCGCATGAAGGCCTTGGTGAATGTGATACTGAGCGTAAGCTTGTGTTTGGCCGCGGTATGGCTGGGCGTGCTGGCCGGGAGGCGTTTATGAAGACAGTGACAGTGACGGTGGTGCGTATTTACCTCAACGAGAAAGACGGCCAATTGGATAATCTGCTGCGCCGCTTGCATGATTGGGAGAAGGTGCGCGGGGTCACGGTGTTTCGCGGTATTTCCGGCTTCGGCGATTCCGGTGAGGTACAATCGGCGCGGCTGGTGGATTTATCGCTGAACCTGCCGGTGGTGGTGGAATTTTTTGATGTGCCGGGCAAGGTGGCAAGTATCATCGAACACCTCAGCACTTCAGTGAAGCCCAATCATATTCTGCACTGGAGCGCCTTCGTCAACGAGGCGGACTGAATGACGCATTTAAGGAACCTCTGATTTATTCAGAGGTTCCTGCGGCACACCGATGTGCCGCCATTTTCAATGGCAGCAGGCCATTGAAAATGAAGGAAAGCGGAAATCGTATTTTTCGCTTGCCGTGCTCTGAGAATTCCAGGATGGAATTATTCAGAGCTTTCTTAATTAAATTTAGATATAGAAGGTAGCAGCATGCTCGATCCGAAATTAATCCGTGGCCAATTGGATGAAACCGCCCAGCGCCTCGCCGTGCGCGGCTACAAATTGGACACGGCGCGCATCGCCGCATTGGAAGCGGAACGCAAAGAGGTGCAAGTGCGCACCCAAGCGCTGCAGAACGATCGCAACACCCGTTCCAAGGCCATCGGCAAGGCCAAGGCGGCGGGAGAGGACACGACGCCCTTGATGGCGGAAGTCGCTGAACTCGGCGATCAGCTCAAACAGGCCGAGCAACGGCTCGATGCACTACAAGCCGAAATCAACGAGATCTTGCTGGGCGTACCCAATATCCCGCACAACTCAGTACCCGAGGGCAAAGACGAAAACGACAATCAAGAAGTGCGGCGCTGGGGCGAACCCGCTCAATTTAATTTTGCGCCCAAGGACCACGTCGATCTCGGCGCCGCTTTGGGGCTGCTGGATTTCGACACCGCCGCGAAGATCACCGGCGCGCGCTTTTCCGTGATAAACGGCCCGCTGGCGCGCATGCACCGCGCGCTGATTCAATTTATGCTCGATCTCCACAGCGGTGAACACGGTTACACTGAAACCTACGTGCCCTATTTGGTCAACGCCGACAGTTTGCGCGGCACCGGGCAGTTGCCCAAGTTCGAGGCCGAGTTGTTTAAGCTCAACGGCGAACAACAGTATTACCTCATCCCCACCGCCGAAGTGCCGGTCACCAATATCGTGCGCGACAACATCATCGAAGCCGGCTCCATGCCACGGAAGTTCGTGGCGCATACCCCGTGCTTCCGCAGCGAGGCGGGCTCTTACGGCAAGGACACCCGCGGCATGATCCGCCAGCATCAGTTCGAGAAGGTGGAATTGGTGCAGATAGTGCGGCCGCAAGATTCGCAGGCCGCGCACGAAGAACTCACCGCGCACGCCGAAAAAGTGTTGCAACGGCTCGGCTTGCCCTATCGCGTGGTGGTGCTGTGCACGGGTGATATGGGTTTCTCGGCGGCCAAGACCTACGACATCGAAGTGTGGCTGCCCGGCCAGAATAAATTCCGCGAGATTTCATCGTGCAGTAATTTCGAGGATTTCCAAGCGCGGCGCTTGCAAGCGCGCTGGCGCAATCCCGAGACCGGCAAGCCGGAATTGGTGCACACGCTCAATGGCTCGGGTCTCGCCGTCGGCCGCACGCTGGTCGCCATCATGGAAAATTATCAAGATGACGCCGGCCGCGTACGCGTGCCGGACGCGCTGCTGCCCTATATGGGCGGCGTCACTCTCATCGGTTAACTAGCGTGGATTGGTTGCCGATTTTCGTTGACGTAAAAAACGCGCCCTGTCTGGTGGTGGGCGGCGGCGAGGTGGCGGCACGCAAGGTGGATTTGCTGCTGCGTGCTGGCGCGCAGGTAAAGATCATCGCACCGGATCTTGGTGCGCGTTTGCAAGCGCGAGTGCAGGCCGCGGAGGTGATACACGGCGGCGTCGAATTCCACGAGGAACAATTACGCGATTGCCGTTTGGTCGTCGCCGCCACGGATGACGACGCGGTGAACCGCCGCGTGGCGGCGGCGGCGCGCGGCCGCAATCTCCCCGTGAACGTCGTGGACCAACCCGGACTGTGTACGTTTATATTTCCCTCAATCATCGACCGTTCGCCCTTGGTGGCGGCGGTATCGACCGGTGGCGCGGCGCCCGTGCTGGCGCGATTGGTGCGCGCACGCTTGGAAACGCTGGTTCCCGCCAGTTACGGCCGCCTGGCCGAACTGGCCGCGCGGTTTCGCGGGAAAGTGAAACAACGTTTTACCAGCCTCAGCGAGCGCCGCCGTTTTTGGGAGGACGTGTTGCAAGGCCCCATCGCCGAACAGGTCTATGCCGGACGCGAACAAGCGGCGGAACAGGCCTTGACCTTGCTCTTGCAACAAGCACACGGGAATTTGCCGCGCGGTGAAGTGTATCTGGTCGGAGCCGGGCCGGGCGATCCCGATCTGCTCACGTTTCGCGCCTTGCGTTTGATGCAGCAAGCCGACGTGGTGTTGTACGACCGCTTAGTGAGTCCGGCCATTCTTGATTTGGTGCGCCGTGAAGCAGAGCGTATTTATGTGGGTAAACGCCGCAGTTTTCACGCCGTGCGCCAAGAACAAATCAACGCGTTGCTGGTCAAGCTGGCGAAGGAGGGCAAGCGTGTCTTGCGCCTGAAAGGCGGTGACCCTTTTATCTTTGGCCGCGGCGGTGAAGAGATCAACGACCTCGCCAGTGAAGGCATCCCGTTTCAAATCGTGCCCGGCATCACCGCCGCGAGTGGCTGCGCGGCCTATGCGGGTATACCGCTGACACATAGGGACCACGCCCAATCCGTGTTATTCGTGACCGGTCATCTTAAAGACGGCAGCATGGATTTGAATTGGCCGGCGCTGGTACAGCGCGCGCAGACCGTTGTGGTGTACATGGGCCTCACCGGCCTCGATATCCTATGCGCTGAATTGATCCGTCACGGCAAAGACGCAAGCACGCCGGCCGCCTTGGTGGAACAGGGCACCACCTCCAAGCAACGCGTGCTCATCGGCGACCTGGCGTCCTTACCGCAGTTGGTCGCGCATCAAGAAGTGCATGCCCCCACCTTGCTGATTATTGGCGAGGTGGTGCGCTTACATGACAAACTAGCCTGGTTTGCCGGCCGGTGAGCATCCCTTAATGGTTGAGTGAATCTAGGCCCGAGAATAGACAAATATCCCGATCAAGCGCCATTCACCGTATTGAATCAAATAGGACCGGTCTTACTGGTGTTACTGACGGCGTTCATGGCTGGCTGTGCGGCGATGATGCAGAAGCCGGAACCGCCACAGGTATCGCTGGCGGGTGTCAATCTCACCAGCGTGAGTCTGTTCGAACAGCACTTTCAAGTGAAACTGCGGCTACAGAACCCTAATAATTACGATTTGCCGCTGGACGGTTTTCAGTTCGACTTGAAATTGAACGATCAACCCTTTCTATCCGGCACGAGTGTAACGTCTGTGACCTTGCCGCGGCTGGGAACGGCAACGATTGATATGGACGCGGTGAGCAAGCTCTCGGGTTTGCTGTCGCAGATTCAAGGCATCGCTTCGGGTGGCTCGCCCGCGGTGCGTTACACCCTAACCGGCAAGGTGCATTTGCTGCGCCCAGTACTTTCACTTCCCTTGAAGGAGGAGGGGACGTTTGACATGTCCTGGCTGGAGGGGGTCGTCTCAGAAAACGGAAAATAAAGCACGCTAAGGCGTACTCAACCCGTGATGCTCCCGCGCCGACGCAGCGAGCTTCGTTCCGTCTTGTAGTGACGCAATCAGCGGACAGGACACGTTCCCTTGCCGCGCATGACAGGCGCACACCAGTTCAGATAGCACGCTTTCCATGCGCGCCAGGTCAGCCATCTTCTCGCGCACGTCCTTGAGCTTGTGCTCGGCCAGGCCGCTGGCTTCCTCGCAGTGAGTGCCGTCATCTAGTCGCAGTAGCTCGGCGATTTCATCCAGACTGAAGCCTAGCCGCTGGGCTGATTTCACGAAGCGCACTCGCGTCACATCCAGCTCGCCATAGCGGCGAATGCTGCCATAGGGCTTGTCCGGCTCCGGCAACAAGCCCTTGCGCTGATAGAACCGGATGGTCTCCACATTGACCCCGGCCGCCTTGGCGAAAACGCCGATGCTCAGATTCTCAAAATTGTTTTGCATATCGCTTGACTCCGTACATAACTACGGAAGTAAGCTTAAGCTATCTAAACCAAAGTTGAAAGGTCAAGCGTATGTCTGAACCACAAAACGGGCGCGGCGCGCTCTTCACCGGCGGGCTGGCCGCCATCCTCGCGTCGGTCTGCTGCCTCGGGCCGCTAGTCTTGGTCGCCTTGGGCTTCAGCGGAGCATGGATCGGCAACCTGACGGTGCTGGAACCCTATCGCCCCATCTTTATCGGCGCAGCGCTGGTCGCGATGTTCTTCGCCTGGCGGCGCATTTTCAGGCCAGTACAGGCATGCAATCCGGGCGAGGTGTGCGCGATTCCCCAGGTGCGAGCGACTTACAAGCTCATTTTCTGGGTCGTGGCTGCGCTGGTTCTGGTCGCGCTTGGATTTCCCTACGTCGTCCCATTTTTCTATTAACCACAGGAGTTCACCATGAAAAAGCTGTTTGCCTCCCTCGCGCTCGTCGCCGTCATTGCCCCCGTGTGGGCCGCCACCCAGACCGTCACGCTGTCCGTACCGGGCATGACCTGCTCGGCCTGCCCGATCACCGTCAAGAAGGCGATTTCCAAGGTCGATGGCGTCAGCAAAGTTGACGTGACCTTCGAGAAACGCGAAGCCGTCGTCACTTTCGATGATGCCAAAACCAGCGTGCAGAAGCTGACCAAGGCAACCGGGGATGCGGGCTACCCATCATCCGTCAAGAACTGATCATGAAAGACCCGAAGACACTGCTGCGGGTCAGCATTATTGGCACGGTACTCGTGGCGCTGTGTTGTTTTACACCCGTACTGGTCATTCTGCTCGGGGTGGTCGGCTTGTCCGCGCTGACCGGCTACCTGGACTATGTGTTGCTGCCTGCGCTGGCGATTTTCGTCGGTTTGACCATCTACGCCATCCAGCGAAAACGCCAAGCCGATGCCTGCTGCACCCCGAAATTCAATGGAGTAAAAAAATGACAGAAATCACCGTGAATGGCATGACCTGCACTACCTGCGCCACCCATGTCAAAGATGCTTTGGAAAAGATTCCCGGCGTGAATGCTGCTGTGGTGTCCTATCCAGAAAGCCGCGCGAAAGTCATGGCAGACACCGCCGTGAGCCACGACCAAATGCTGGCCGCCATCGCCGCATTGGGTTATCAAGGCTCGATCCGGGTGGGTGATTTCAAAGAAGAAACAAAAATCCGTGATGCACTTGAGGGTGCCGGTTTGCATATCGCCATCATTGGCAGCGGTGGAGCCGCGATGGCGGCGGCGCTGAAGGCCGTCGAGCAAGGCGCGCACGTCACCCTGATCGAGCGCGGCACTACTGGCGGCACCTGCGTCAATATCGGCTGTGTGCCGTCCAAAATCATGATCCGCGCGGCGCATATCGCCCATCTGCGCCGTGAAAGTCCGTTCGACAGCGGGATCAAAGCGACCGTGCCGGCGATTGATCGCCGCAAACTACTGGCCCAGCAGCAGGCCCGCGTCGAGGAACTACGCCACGCCAAGTACGAAGGCATCCTGGGCGGCAATCCGGCCATCACCGTGCTGCATGGTGAAGCGCGTTTCAAGGACGAGCAGCGCTTGTTCGTTCGTTTGAACGATGGCGGTGAGCGCGTCGTGGCGTTCGACCGTTGCATGGTCGCCACCGGGGCCAGTCCGGCCGCGCCGCCGATTCCGGGCTTGAAAGAGTCACCCTACTGGACTTCGACCGAAGCCCTGGTCAGCGACACCATTCCCGAACGGCTGGCCGTGATCGGCTCGTCGGTGGTTGCGCTGGAGCTGGCGCAAGCCTTCGCCCGGCTGGGTAGCCAGGTCACGATTCTGGCGCGCAGCACGCTGTTCTTCCGCGAAGACCCAGCTATCGGCGAGGCCGTCACGGCCGCTTTCCGTGCCGAAGGCATCAAGGTGCTGGAACACACGCAAGCCAGCCAGGTCGCCCATGTGGACGGCGAATTCGTGCTGACCACCGGGCACGGCGAAGTGCGTGCCGACAAGCTGCTGGTCGCCACCGGCCGGACACCGAACACACGCAGCCTGGCGCTGGCAACGGCGGGGGTAGCCTTCAATGCGCAGGGGGCCATCGTTATCGACCAAGGCATGCGCACGAGTAGTCCGCGCATCTTCGCTGCCGGTGATTGCACTGACCAGCCGCAATTTGTCTATGTCGCGGCAGCAGCCGGTACGCGCGCGGCCATCAATATGACCGGCGGCGAAGCGGCACTCGACCTTACCTCCATGCCTGCCGTGGTGTTCACCGATCCGCAAGTGGCCACCGTAGGCTACTCAGAGGCGGAGGCACACTTGAAGGGCATCGAAACCGACAGCCGCACGCTCACGCTCGACAACGTGCCGCGTGCGCTCGCCAACTTCGATACACGCGGCTTTATCAAACTGGTCATTGAGGAAGGCAGTCGGCGGCTCATCGGCGTGCAGGCAGTGGCCCCGGAAGCGGGCGAACTGATCCAGACGGCCGCCTTGGCGATCCGCAACCGCATGACCGTGCAGGAACTGGCCGACCAGTTGTTCCCCTACCTGACGATGGTCGAGGGGTTGAAGCTCGCGGCGCAGACCTTCAGCAAGGACGTGAAGCAGCTTTCGTGCTGTGCCGGATGAGGAAAAGGAGGTGTTCAATGAGCGCCTACACAATGTCCCGGCTGGCCCTTGAGTCCGGGGTGAGCGTGCATATCGTGCGCGACTACCTGCTGCGCGGATTGCTGCGGCCGGTCGCGTGCACCACGGGCGGCTATGGCCTGTTCGACGACGCTACCTTGCAACGGCTGTGCTTCGTGCGAGCCGCCTTCGAGGCGGGCATCGGCCTGGACGCGCTGGCGCGGCTGTGCCGGGCGCTGGATGCCGCGGACGGTGAGGGTGCATCTGCACAGCTTGCCGTGCTGCGCCAGTTCGTCGAACGTCGGCGCGAAGCGCTGGCCGATCTGGATGCGCAGTTGTCCTCTCTGCCGACCGAGCCGGCACAGCACGCGGAGAGTCTGTCATGAACAGCCCCGAGCGCTTGCCGAATGAGACACACAAGCCGATCACCGGTTATCTGTGGGGCGCGCTGGCCGTGCTCACCTGTCCCTGCCATTTGCCGATTCTCGCCATTGTGCTGGCCGGCACGACGGCTGGCGCATTCATCGTGGAGCACTGGGGAGTTGCAGCCCTTGCGCTGACTGGCTTGTTCGTCCTTTCCGTGACGCGGCTGCTACGAGCCTTTAGGGAAAAATCATGAGCGCTTCCGAACCAAGCGAATGGACGGTGACGCAACTGGCGCAGGCGGTTGCGCGCGGGCAGCTTGAATTGCACTACCAGCCAATTGTCGATCTGCGCGGTGACCAGATTGTCGGCGCGGAAGCCTTGTTGCGCTGGCGTCATCCGCAGCTCGGACTTTTGCCGCCGGGCCAGTTCCTGCCCGTGGTCGAATCGTCTGGTCTGATGCCTGAAATCGGTGCTTGGGTGCTGGGCACCGCCTGCCGCCAGATGCGCGACTGGCGGATGCTGGCATGGCAGCCGTTCCGGCTGGCCGTCAATGTTTCGGCGAGCCAAGTTGGGCCGGGCTTCGACGGGTGGGTAAAGGGCGTGCTGGCTGATGCCGAGTTACCCGCCGAGTATCTTGAAATTGAGCTGACCGAATCGGTCGCATTCGGTGATCCTGCGATCTTCCCCGCCTTGGAAGCCTTGCGACAGATCGGTGTGCGCTTCGCCGCCGATGACTTCGGGACGGGTTATTCCTGCCTGCAACATTTGAAATGCTGCCCAATCACCACGCTCAAGATCGATCAATCATTCGTTGCCGGACTCGCCAACGACCACCGCGACCGGACTATCGTGAACACCGTGATTCAGCTCGCGCACGGGCTGGGCATGGATGTGGTGGCCGAAGGCGTGGAAACATCGGTGAGTCTTGATTTGTTGCGACAAGCGGACTGCGACACAGTACAAGGCTTCCTGTTCGCCAAGCCGATGCCTGCGGCGGCATTCGCCGTCTTCGTCAGCCAATGGAGAGGTGCCACCATGAATGCAAATGATCCGACCGCCACCAGTTGCTGCGTGTGCAGCAAGGAAATCCCGCTCGATGCCGCCTTCACGCCGGAAGGCGCGGAGTACGTCGAGCACTTCTGCGGGCTGGAGTGCTATCAGCGCTTCCAGGCGCGGGCCAAGGCGGTGAACGAAACCAGTGACGGTTCGAACGCCTGCGGCTTGCCGCCGTCAGATTGAGGCATACATTGACCGACCTGGCCTTACAAACAGACAAAGGCATTGTGCTGGCCAGCACCCTTGTCGAAAACCTGCGGCGGCAGAGCATCATCCTACCCGCCATGAATGCCATCGAGCGCGCAAGCGCCGAGGCCATTACCCGTGCCAACCGGCGCATTTACGCAGCGCTGACCGATTCTTTGTTATCACCCCACCGTCAGCGCCTGTACGAGCTTCTCAAGCGCAAGGACGGCAGCAAAGTGACGTGGCTGGCCTGGCTGCGCCAGTCGCCCGCCAAGCCGAACTCGCGCCACATGCTTGAACACATCGAACGTCTCAAAGCCTGGCAGGCGCTTGACCTTCCCGCAGGCATCGAAAGGCAAGTACACCAAAACCGCTTACTCAAGATTGCCCGCGAGGGTGGCCAGATGACGCCCGCCGACCTAGCCAAGTTCGAGCCGCAGCGACGCTATGCCACCTTGGTTGCGCTGGCCATCGAAGGCATGGCCACCGTCACCGATGAAATCATCGACCTGCACGACCGCATCATCGGCAAGCTGTTCAACATGGCCAAGAACAAGCATCAACAGCAGTTTCAGGCCAGCGGCAAGGCGATCAATGACAAGGTGCGACTGTATGGACGCATCGGACAAGCCTTGATTGAAGCCAAGCAAAACGGCGGCGATCCGTTTGCCGCCATCGAAGCGGTGATGCCGTGGGACACCTTCGCCGCCAGCGTCACCGAGGCGCAAACACTGGCGCGGCCTGCGGACTTTGATTTCTTGCATCATATTGGCGAGAGCTATGCCACCTAGCGCCGCTACGCGCCACAGTTCCTCGACGTGCTCAAGCTGCGGGCCGCGCCCGCCGCCAAGGGTGTGCTCGATGCCATTGACGTGTTGCGCGGCATGAACAGCGACAGCGCCCGCAAGGTGCCCGCCGACGCGCCAACCGCATTCATCAAGCCACGCTGGGCAAAACTGGTTCTGACCGACGAGGGCATTGACCGGCGTTACTACGAGTTATGCGCGCTGTCGGAACTATTGCCGGGTTCGGTGATTTAAAGATTGAGAGCGCATTTGATATAGATGGCTGTCATCTAAACCATCTCGCATTGGGATATTGTTTGGTGGAGTGAGCCTAAGCGTAACGATGCACGCATGTTTCAGCGCTATCCGGCATTAGTCTCGAACGGCATTTAGCGTGAATGAAGCTGGTGGATCAGATTCGCTATCAGACCGGTCCATCCCGTCTGATGGGAGGCGCCGATGCCGTGGCCGTCGTCGCCATGGAAGTATTCGTAAAATAGCAGGTGATCGCGGAAGCAGGGATCGCCCTGCATTGTCTCCTGCCCGCCGTACACCGGCCGGCGTCCTTCACGGTCGCGCGTAAAAAGATGGATCAGGCGTTGCGCCAGCTCGTCGGCAATCTCGCGCAGCGATAACATGCGGCCAGAAGCGGTGGGATGTTCGACGCGGAATTCGTCACCATAATAGTCGTGAAAACGCCGTAGCGAACTGATCAGCAGATAGTTAACGGGAAACCAGATAGGACCGCGCCAGTTAGAATTGCCGCCGAATAATGGCGACTCTGATTCGCCGGGCCAGTACGCGACGCGCATGGCGGCGCCCCCGCAATCGAAAACATAATGATGCTCGGCATGGATGCGCGACAGCGCGCGGATGCCGTAATCGGAGAGAAACTCGGTTTCATCGAGCATGCGTTTGAGCAAGTGCTTCATACGATAGCCGCGCAACAAGGATAGCAACCGGGTGGCGCCCCGGCCCGGCACCTCCCAATGAGAGACGAGGGCGGCGATCTTCGGATCATATTTGAGGAACCATTCCAAGCGGCGTTTGAACGCCGGCAGCTGGTCGATGAACTCAGGCTCTAGCACTTCAACCGCGAACAGCGGTATCAACCCGACGATGGAGCGGATCTTAATGGACTGTTTACGCCCGCCGGGCAGACTAAGCACGTCATAGAAGAATTTGTCCTCGTCGTCCCACAGACCGATACCCTCGCCGCCGATGTTGTTCATGGCCGCGGCAATGTGCAGGAAATGCTCGAAGAACTTGGTGGCGATGTCTTCGTAAACTGGATTGTGCCTCGCCAGCTCCAAGGCGATGCGCATGAGATTGAGCGAGTACATCGCCATCCAGCTGGTGCCGTCGGCCTGGTCGATGTGGCCGCCGGTGGGTAGCGGTGCGCTGCGGTCGAACACGCCGATGTTGTCCAAGCCCAAAAAGCCACCTTGAAAAACATTGCGCCCCTCGGCGTCCTTGCGGTTCACCCACCAGGTGAAATTGAGCATGAGCTTGTGGAACACCCGCTCCAGAAAGGCGATGTCACCCTTACCGCCGCGCTGCTTTCGATCCAGGCAATAGACCTCCCACGCAGCCCAAGCGTGCACCGGCGGGTTGACGTCGCCGTAGGACCACTCATAGGCGGGTAACTGACCGTTGGGATGCATATACCACTCACGAGTCAGCAGCACGAGCTGGTTCTTGGCGAATTCGGCATCGACCAGTGCCAGCGGCAGGCACTGAAATGCGAGATCCCAAGCCGCGTACCAGGGATATTCCCATTTATCGGGCATGGAGATCACGTCGGCGTTGTTCAAATGCTCCCAGTCGTGGTTGCGGCCGCGATGGCGCTCGGCGGGCGGGGCGGGCATGGCGGGATCACCCTTGAGCCACTGAGGTATGTCGATATAAAAATATTGCTTGCCCCAGATCATCCCCGCCAGCGCTTGGCGTTGGATACGTGCGATATCCTCATCATCGATACCGGCCTGTAGCGCGGCGTAAAACTCATCGGCTTCCCTGCGCCGCAGTGCTAGCACATTGTCGAATTCGGTGTAGGGTGCCTTCAATGGTGTCCGCGCAAGCCGTAGACGTAACAGCGCCGACTGCCCGGCTGCTATCTCCAATACATAATGCGCGGCCGCCTTACTGCCCGCACCCTCGGGGTTGATGGCGCGTTCCTGGCCGTGTACGACATAATCATGAAAAGCGTCTTTGTAGTACCCATCCGCATCATTCTGGCCATAGTGTCTGCGCGGGCTGGTCTCGTTGTCGCAGAACAGCAGCGGCGGCGCGCCCTCGGTGTACCAATAATAATCGCCCAGCTCCGCGTGACTGGCGCAAGCCGTACCGGCACCGGTCGCGGCGATACGCGGGCGTTCCGGTGTGCCACTCCAGCGCCAGGTGTTGCGAAACCACAGTTGCGGTAACACGTGAAGGGCGGCGTTTTCCGGGCCACGATTGTGTACGTTGATACACATCAAAATATCATCCGTAGCGGCCTTGGCGTATTCGACATACACATCGAAATAACGGTTTTGCTCAAACACGCCGGTGTCGAGCAATTCGAATTCCGCTGCGTCTCTGCCGCGGGTATGGTTTTCATCGAGCAACCGCTGATAAGGGAATGCGGCTTGCGGGTATTTATAAAGATATTTCAGGTAGGAATGCGTCGGTGTGGCATCAAGATAATAGTAGAACTCTTTGACATCCTCACCGTGATTACCTTCGCTGTTGCTCAGACCGAACAGCCGTTCCTTAAGTAGAGCGTCCTTGCCGTTCCACAGCGCCAGCGCTAGACACAATCGCTGTTGCTCATCGCAAAAACCCGCCAAGCCGTCCTCGCCCCAGCGATAGGCACGGCTGTGTGCGTGTTGAAAAGGGAAGTAGTCCCAAGCGTCCCCATGGGGACTGTAATCTTCACGCACCGTACCCCATTGCCGTTCACTGAGATAGGGGCCCCATAAATACCACTGTTGTTCTCCCGTATTCTGATAATTTTGGCGGCATTGCTCAGCGCTATATTTTTGCCATTTGGATTCTGTCACGACAATCACCTCCGACCGTGTTTTAGGCACTAGCCGTTTATCTGCTTACTTTATTATACGAGCTGAAGTTACATGCAGAGTCTAACTAGAACCTATCTCAAAATATGAACGGGATCCACAATGCCTCGACGGCTGGCATGGTAAGCAATCCTATTATCTCCCTCTCCCTCAGGGAGAGGGTTGGGGTGAGGGGGTATATGCATTGTAATGTCTTAATTATTTGATCCCCTCATCCCGTCCTTCTCCCTGAGGGAGAAGGAACCAAGATTAATCGGCTCGGTGGAACACCTGTTATTACGCAGTCAAATTTAATTTTGAGATGGGTTTTAATAAGTCAATTATCCGCTCAAAAAAATAATGCAGACTAGCGGTGCAGTGGTCTCCGTACTCTGTCATGCGCACTGTTATCAATACTGTTTCTTTCTACATGTGGCGCACCAAATATTGAGTCATCGTTAACGAACCGTCTGAAGAGTATGAATAAATAAGGCTGAGCTAGAGCTAATGTTTGTCGAAGAGAAGTTGAAGGGCGAGATTAGCCAGGCGGCGGCGATGTGCCGCAATTGGTGTGTAACTCTGCTCGCGAAGTGTCATGGAGCACCACGGCGGCAACGCCGGGACGTGCCGGCACGCTGCGCTTAAGTTCCAAGGTCGCACCGTTTGGGTCGATCGCGTAGATGGAAATGCTGCTGGCACGCACATTGGCGCTGTAAAGATAACGGCCTCGGGTGTCCACACTTACGGAGAAAGGTCCCGCATCCGCGGCCGCGCCCATTAGATAACGCAGCGCGCCGTTGCTTTTATTCAGTGTGAACACGGCCACATCATCGGAACCGAAGTTGGCGCTATACAAATAATTTTGTGATGGAGCCAAGGCGAGGGCATAAGGGTAAAGGGGGGCGGAGAATTCTCCCAATGGCGACAGCCCGCCCGTGTTGCGGTTGATCTGGAAGGAGTGGATGGTGCTCGCGATACCGTTGGCGATATAAAGATAATAACGGTATTTATCCACCGCCATCGCGCTGGGGTTGGTGCCCGTCGGCACCTTGCCCAATGGAGCCAGCGCGCCGCTGCCGGGATCGATGCTAAACACCGAGGCATTGTCGGAAAGGTAATTGGCTACATAAAGATAACGGCTGCAAGGTTCAATGGCGATGGCAAGCGGGTAGTCGCCAGTGGCGTAGACCCCGATCTCATGCAGGGCGCCATCGGCGGCAACGCGGTAGGCGGAAATGCTATCGGCATACGCGTTGGCGACATAGAGATAATGCCCGTTCGGCGTCAGCGCCACGGCCTCGGGCATGCCCTGTGTAGCCACATCGGGAGGCTTGTGCCTGAGTTCGCCGGTTTCGTTATCGATAAAATACGCCGCCACCGTATTGGCGTGCAGGTGCGTTACGTACAAAAAATCCGCGGTGGGGTGTAGCGCCAATGCCCGTGGTCCCGAGTCCGTCGGCACATTGTGTAGTAGCGTCAATTCCCCGCTTTGCGCATCGACGGCATGGATTGACAGGCTATTGTCGTAGAGATTTGCGCTGTATAAAAATCGCATCGCCTTGGTGTTCGCGGCGCCGCCCGTGGCAAGGCTGGCGCCAAGACACCATAACGTGAAAATAGCTGCTGCGAGGCGACCGTGCTTCGGAAGAAACATTGTAGTTCCCCCGCCATCGTTGACTTGCCTAGATTAAGTATAGATCATGGTACGAGGGATGCTCGACATGGCGGATTGGGCTGTTTCCACATTTAGATTTAGCGCTTAAGAAATTTACTCCTTGCCCGCACAGCGAAATGGCGGACGCTGTGGCCACCAATTTTGGCCCAGGACTCAGTACTAAGCGTGATAAGAAACCCGCATTAATTTACTGAGGCTGGTGCCGGATGGATAAGACGTGCATCGGGCGCCTCCTCGAATAAATTACGGCCAATGTCTGAATAGGTCACCATCGCCGGCGCAATACTCTCAATAATCTGTGCCGCCATGTCGTCCAGCGACAGATTTTCGGAATTAAATTCCCGCCAATAACCTTCGGCAATTTCACGGCTCACGAAGAAAGACAGTATCAGCACGCAACTACCCAGCTCTTCATCCAAATCATCCGGGGTGTTGGCATCCCATACTTCTCCGAGCCATTCATGGCCGAGCAGGAAACCACTGGCCCACTGACTGAGCGGCGCTTGCGTGGCTATATTGCTTATTGTATCGGCCAGCGGCCGGCAGCGGGCGGGCAAGATGGGATAGCCTTGCAGGATTTCTTGATTGATCTGGTTATAAAGTTCAAGTAATGCCTGCATCACCCGTTCGGCTTCAGCGATGTTGGCGTAGCCCGCGTCTTGCTCGTTGAAGATCACCGGCAACCAGTCGGCGGGCTGTATCATCTCAGGCGAACACGCTACCGCGAACAGAAAACCCAGTAGCTCGTGGTAGTTGAGTGTGTCCTCCGGCCGTTGTGGCGCGGCGAGAAAGGGCTGGAGGAAGGTGGCGGCCGTATCATAGACGGCGGGATTTGATTTCATTGGACTACCTATTTCAATGACCTAGCATATCGCGCGGTTAAAGTGATGCGGCAACAGCGAGCGATAAGGCCGGGTCGTTTAAGCTGTAGAGAAGAATTGAGACCCAGTGGGTATGATACTGCGAGCTAGTGGCATCGCGCCAGTCAATGACGATTTGTTGCGTTTGTCCTCACGGCTATTCCCGGTCAGATCAGCCGCAACACCTTAACTTGAAATTCGACTCCCATTCGGCCTTATTCGTGACTATGCTAAAAGTGCGTGGACGGGGGGCGGCTGGCGTCAAACCAGGCAGCAGAGGGTCCAGAAAATATGGGTGCCTACAGAGAGCACCGCAATAATTAAGCGGGGGAATTATGAGCTCATCCAAGATCCTGGCAATGATCATGGCGGGCGGGGAGGGTCGGCGCTTATACCCGCTGACAGCGGAACGCTCTATGCCCGCCGTACCCTTCGGGGGCCGTTACCGCGTCGTCGATTTTGTATTGAGCAACCTTATCAACTCCGAAATTCATGCCATCTATCTCCTGGTGCAGTACAAGTCCCAGTCACTCACGCCATTTTATTGAGGCTGGGCGCGCGAAACATGTCTATCCTCAATTTAAGCGGGTACAATGCGAATCCGTATAATATGAAGGTTCTCATAGTGCGAGACTGAGTATTTGCCGCATGCTTTCAGGCCAGCCACTGACTTATTAAAAACGATAACGCGCGCGGTATGCGATATGAAGGGGAGGGGACTAATAATCATGAAAAAGATAACTCGTGGATCAAGGCCGGAGTGTATAGCCAGTTTCTCTAAGCTGGCTTGGGAATTCTTTAACGGTCGTAGTGGCCGCCCCAACAGAATGGGAATGTTTGTGTTATTACTTGCGCCCATTGTCGCACCGCCGGTAGACGCGGCCATCTATAAATGGATAGACGAAAACGGCGTTACCCAGTACTCTGCGACACCACCCCCTGATCAGACCGGCACTAAAGTTCATATTCCTCCTCCACCTTCAAGCGCGGTGATGAAAGAAGCCGTACGAAAATTGGAGGATCATCTTTCAGAATCCCGGAAACGCGATGCACTAAATGATGCGCTGGCAAGAAATCAAGCTAATAAAACGGCGGCCATGGAAAGGCAATCTTTGCAGAGATGTCGTTACGCCAAAGAGAACTTATATGTCCTGCAAATGCAGGCTCCGGTCTTCCATTTAAATGATAGTGGTGAACGAGTCTATGTAAACGATCAAGACCGCGTCTCCCGAATCGAGGCATTGCAGGAGCAGGTTGCATCCTATTGCCAGTAGCTCGCCTGTATGAAACTCGAAATTTAGAAGGCGGTTACACTTGATCGATGATTTATGTGTCATATACTTAATCCTACTGCGACAACCATGACTAAGCACCCTATTTGCAACACGATCTCTGATTCGGCAATCAATACCGCCGCAATTAATCTCCACGATATTCTGACGCTGGCTATTGAACACAGCCCCACCCAGCGTGCAATTGTGGTTTGGGATGCGCAATGCGATCTCGCGATTGCACTCACTGCCGCCTACCGGCGCTGTCTTCCCGATGCGACATTCATTGAATTTATGAGTGATACTCCGGAAACCGTGCTCGCCGCGTTTAAGCAACTCGCTCCTGGTGATTTAGTAGTGCTGATTCAATCCACCAGCTTTCGTCTCGATGCATTCCGCATACGCGTCGAACTTTTCAAGCATGCGATCAAAGTAATCGAACATCCGCATTTGGCTCGCATGGCGGGTGCAGAGGCTCTGCTTTATTTCGAAGCGCTGGCATATGACCGGGATTATTATCGTGGGGTAGGCAATGCCTTGAAGACGCACATCGATAACGCGAAAATGGCCATTATCAATAGTGGTGGTGAACAGCTAGTGTTTGCATCGGCATTTGAGCCCGCTAAACTCAACGTTGGTGATTACAGCGAAATGGATAATGTCGGGGGGCAATTTCCTATCGGCGAAGTGTTCACGGAAGCGAAAGACCTTGAAGCGGTGAATGGCCGTGTACGCATCTCATTTTTTGGCGACACGTCATTTACGGTCAACAAACCCGCGCACCCCATCACCTTAGTGATCAAAAAAGGACGCGTAGTCAATACCCTCGATGCCACACCCGAGTTCGACCAAGTGCTGGCCAATATTCGCGCCGACGAGGGTGAAGTCTGGCTGCGCGAGCTGGGCTTGGGCATGAACAGAGCATTCACGCAGAATAGGACAGTAAGCGATATCGGCACGTTTGAGCGCATGTGCGGCGTGCATCTATCGCTTGGCGCCAAGCATGCAATCTACAACAAACCCAACATCAAGAAGAAAACGGCAAAACATCATGTTGATGTCTTTGTCATGACAGAATCTGTAATCCTAGACAACACGGTGATCTATTGTGATGGGGCATGGCGAGTTAACTCCTATTAATTTAAGACGGTTATCCGTGGCATGTTTATGTCCGGTCAGTGACCCCCCACCGCCTTGTCGACGCCGCCTCTGCCAAGTACGGCCATGTCATAGCTAATGCGCTGCTCCCGCGTGAGTATGGCGCGCATTTCGGCCAAATGTTGATAACGTACGTTCAACAGCGCACGCTCCATGTCTGCGATGATAGCTATCATCTCCTCTATCTCCCGCTGGTTGGGATTGTCTTCGGTGATTAACGCGTTCAGCTTCGCCAGCTCGAACAGCCGCCCTGTTTTATATACCGTTTCGGCCCGGCTGAGTCCGATATGCATCTGGTCGACTTTCAGCTTTTGATCCTCAGTCAAGGTGCTCGACCAGTGTGGTGTGAAATGTTTCGACCCAGAGTGAGCGTGGGGTGGTTTTTCCTTCATCGACGGATGGGCGCCCGCTCCGGCGGCTTGCGCGGGATGGCCCTCTTTGCTGTCCTGCCCCGCCCACGCACCACCCAAAACAAACGACGCCAAGATAAAGATTGCCAGGCACTCAGACTTGATATTCATGCTTGTCACCTATTCCATATCGGTAGTGTCCTGTTAAATTGAGTCATGCGGACTGAGAAGTCAATATTTACGCTGGTTTTGAGGAATTCAGGGGATGTCCACGATTCGAGTTTCAGAATGACCA
The DNA here is from genome assembly GCA_947259075.1 of uncultured Gammaproteobacteria bacterium. Lineage (GTDB taxonomy): Bacteria > Pseudomonadota > Gammaproteobacteria > DRLM01 > DRLM01 > CAKKSB01. Next base: position 150,511 of record CAMYKQ010000062.1, read on the forward strand.
TTTGTGAGCCTCAGGAGTTTGACGAACCTAGGGTAAAATCAGTCCTATTACCACATGTAATCTTATTTGTATTGGGAGCTCGTATGTTTCACTTCGAGAGGTAGGTATTTGCATTTAAATTTGACCCACGTATAGACACTGACCTGTTCGGGGCCGAACAGGAGAAAGAGGAGTGGTCGACGTGGCGTTATTAAGTGTGATCAGACGTTGGCGCCTGCGCGAGGGGATGGCAATCCGGGAGATTGCCCGTCGCACGGGTATATCAAGAAACACGATCCGCAGATATCTGCGCTCGGGAGTTCCGGAGCGCAGGAGTCCGAGCAAACTTGATGAGTTTGCGACGACCTTGGCGGCCGCCTGGTTCAAAGCAGAGACCCACAAAGGCCGTAAACAGCGGCGCAACAATATTCGGCAGCTTTACGCAGAGCTGGTGACCTTGGGCTACACCGGTTCCTATGACCGGGTGGCGGCATTCTGCAGGCGATGGCGTCAGGAGCAGAGGAGCTGGCAAAGACGGCGAGTCGAACGACACCGCCCTCATCGGCGCCCTCAGCCGCGAAGACCTGCTCGGCGACATCTTTTACGCCGGCATGCTCGGCTACTACGGCCAAGTCATCGCCTTCTCCGCCCTGACCGCGCAACAACAAG
>CAMYKQ010000063.1 GCA_947259075.1 uncultured Gammaproteobacteria bacterium
CATCTTTTGACGTAGAGAGGTCATGACTTATCTCCTGTGTTTAAACCCCGGATGGGGTGGAGATAAGTATGAGAAACAGCACAGGTTAACGAAGAAAAAAGGCCCCGCGTAAGCGGTTTAGTTCAACGTTTAAACTCAGCCGGCGCGTTAGCGATCGGCTGGAGTGCCTTGTTAAATGCTTTTTCCCTAAAGGCCATTCCAGATTATTCCAGCTGAATAAACAATAGTAATAATACCTAGTGTTGCCATAATAAAATAGGTAGAAAAAAACAGCCGCCGCTGTTTCGTTGCTCCTATTCGAATACCTTCGTGCTTAAGACTCAAAATTTTTGCAGCCTCACGACCGGCAGTATCTAGATATATTGCACCACCAATTAAAGCAAATAGAGGCCAGGTAGTACTATTTATAACCATAAGTACACCTGAAAAGGGCATCCAAACCAATGTGACGAGATCCCAATATGCGGTGTACTTTTCGGCTCTTTGTAATAAGAGATCAGCTTCATCAGGATTTTCTTGCAGTCCTAATTTTTGAGCAAGTGAAAAATTCACAGATGAAATAAGCTGCCCGACGTAAAGAATGCCAGGAAATATTATAAGCAACCATCCTAAAATTAATTGCACTTTTTATCCTAGTGTTAGCATTTAACAACGCGCGTAAGGCGTAATGGTAGGGCGCAATAACCGGAGGGCATTGCGCCGGATGTAAATGACCATGATACTTGCGCAATGCCTGATTATCGACGCGCAGGGTGCCCCGGAGGCACGTATTTCTTTACGGTCAACCTTGCTGCAAAGGCACGGCAATGATCTGCTGGTTCGCCATATTGATACCTTGCGAGGCGTTGTGAAATCAGATCGGGCACGCCATCCATTTCTGATTCATGGATGGCGTGCCCGATCGGTTGGAGAGAAAACGATGTTGACGGCGCGCGCTGGGCCATTGCTGAGGGTATTGAACTGGGTAGGAGGGAGGACGATGAAGGCCGCGTCGTTACTCTGAATAGACGTGATTTGCAGCGTGGCAAGGCCGACATTGTCCACGTTGAGTGTCGCGTATTTGATGTCACCCACCAACACCTCGCCAAAATCCACGGTGCGTGGGCTAACGTCTAAAACAGGTCCTGCGGGCGGCTGAGGCAATTGACGCTCCAGCCCCAGCGTAAATTCCAAGCGGCCGTGTCCACCCGTCAAATGGAGGGTGCGTGACCAGGTTTGTCTTGCACTGAAGACGGCACCCGCACCGCTTACAATATTGAAATAACCCAGTCCATAGCAAGGCGTGAATGTGGATCATCGGCTTATTTAACATAAGAAAGATTGTGTGTCGTAAGAGTTTGTTTTATATATAAAATATTGGCGCGCCATTTAGAGCTCGTTGCCATCGAACCAGCCATCCAAATTTCTCATTTACCTCCCAGTTACTTTCTTTCATGAGTCAAATGAATGGCGAACGTCGCGTCGCGAGCATCAGGCCAGGCAGATGGGTTGTGGGAACGATTTAACCCCTCCACATCCGCTATGCCCGTGCGGGCAAGGCGGGAAGCGGATATTCGTGGGGAGCGTCTATTTTGGTTTGGTTGCGCATCATCTCCGGGAACTGCCGCCACTGACAACGCTCTCGCGCCATGGCAGCGGTACCCTAGCGGGCATACGTAAAGAATTGCCAGGGCGACCAAGCACTTTGCTCATTCGCCGCGTTCACCGCGGCGACTCGCCATCGCGCTGGATTCGATCCATGAAACTCGAATTCCAATGCGGTATCAGCCGTGGTGGTCCTGGAAAACACACTCCATCCATCCGCCTCGGGGTTGGCCCACTCGACGACTACCATGTATTTCACCGCCGCTGTCAAAGGCGCCCACTCGAGGCGGGTGTATCGCGGAACGTTGGCAAACATCTGGCCATTTCTCGGGCTGATTGTGACCGGTTCTGTCTCCGAAAAGCGCTCGACCTTGTAGGGTATATTTGATTGCGGCTGTGACGATTCAATTACAAATGTATGTGCCTGCAGGTCATATCGGTTGAACTTGTCTCCCCAAACCGGCGCGCTGTCGGCTCCGCCGACAATGACGAGATCGTCGCCCCGTATTGATACGCTCGGAAATATTTCCGGCAACTCGGCGCGCGTCCGTGTGGCGTCATTTACCGCGATGCCTACACCACGGTCCGGCCAGCCTGGAAAATGGAAGCGGAGAAAGTCGTCTTTGATGATGGGTAGACTGGGCCCAAGACCTGTAGACGGAATTTCGCCCGGCGCCCAGCGATCGTCCTGGAACGACAATTGAACTGCGTCATCTCCGATGTCGATCAACAGATACGTCGGCCCCCCTTGCCAGGCCGGAATGCGAAACTCCACGGCGGACCCGACAGTCGCTGTGGCATGGCCGATTGAATTGCCGAAGTTATAGTCGAGCTCCACCGTCTCTCCCATGAGATTTACCTTACCTGCATGCGCAGTGACCGCCCACATAAGCAAAATCAAAGTCACTGGAATCAGTCGCTGCATTTGATATCTCCTTTTTAAGATGCGGCGCCGCTTCCGGTTCTGTCGCATTAGCTGAGCAATGTCGGATGTTGCCTTAGCTGGAATGACTGTTCGCTTAACATTATCCCCATTCCATAGATCCAGCAATTCTCTTAGTTGTTCCGCCTGCTTGGCTCCTCGGTCCCTACCCTCCCAATCAGCACGATCAATAGGCTCCTTATCTTGTGGTGAATGAAACACGCAATAATATTCCAGGCTGTCATTGGCGCCGAAGTTGCCAACATCCGACACCCAGCACTGGTCGGTTCTGTCGCATTGAAACCCACTACCTTCACGCATACCCTCCTGCCTAGTCATATGAAGTGGTGGGTCTAGAATCGACCTATCCTCCCATGATGCTTCTCGGTACTTTAATACAGCTATTTCCGTCACACCCACGGCGGAGTAGGATCATTATCACGCCATAGGCCAATACCCGCTGTCCTCGCCCGGACTTCCGCATCGGCATATATCTGCCTGTCATCGTACTCCTGCTCCCGTTTATATTTCTTGTAATGCCAAGCAAGCCCAGCGGAAACCTGTTCCAGGTTGGCATCGAGGTTCGCCACAAAAATCTTGCCGACGGAGCGCCCATAGCGGCCTTTCTTATAGATTGTCGCGGTGACTGTGTGATTGGCGATCAGGCTTGCCAGGTTGTCTCTTGATACCCGCCCATAAGCCTGTTTCAGCTCGGGGGCATCAATTCCGGCAAGGCGAATTTTACTTGTGTTTTCTCGGCCGTAAGAAGCGTCGCGGTATCGCCGTCATGCACGCTGACGATACGCCCGGTGATTTCTTCGGCATGCGCAGTGCGGTGGTGCGTTTAAACACAGGGTTAGCCCTCCGACATGAATGGCCCTAAGTTAAGCCCCTTTACAGTCTATGGCTATGTCAGCGGGATTAGACCCCAATATTGGGGTCTACTTTGAGTTCAGCGCGATTGACCGACCACCAACTGATCCGAACCAATCCGAATATTCGGAGAACTTTACACTTCTCTTTCAACACCGCCGGCGGACTCAATTAAAACAGCCACATGCATAATGGCTTGTTATTTGCCTTACTAAAAATTACCGAACGATGCATTGCAAGACTGACTCGGGTTACGCGCCTAGCCAAGAGGCTGGACGCTCGAACACTACCAAGGAGAATGAGATGCCCAAGACGATTTCAAAGCCGGGTTTCCTGGCGCTCAACTGCGCGGCGGGACTGCTGCTGGCCACGATGAGCTTGTCGGCACAGGCCATCAACATCAAGGTCAGCATGACAGTCGACAACTCCTACGCGCTGTTTTATGGCACGCAGACTGCCGCGACCAACTTCGTCGGCAGCGATTTTAATTGGCCTACCGTGGAGACCTACAACTTCAATCTCCCGGCCAACCAGTACATGTATGTCGTCACCGCCTCGGATCTCAACGTGGCGCAAGGTTTCCTCGGTCAGTTCGAGAACCTCGACAGCAATTACAAGTTCTACAGCAACGACCCGCAATGGCAAGTGATGGCCACCGGCCTCGGCAACATAGGCGCGCCCTATACGGGAAGCGCGGCGGATCTGGCATTGCTCACGCAAGAAATCCTCGATGCGAACGGCGGAGGCAATGCCTCCAATGGGTGGGTAGGTTTGACGGCCGGCCCCGTCAACGGATCTGCGCCGTGGGGCGTCTTGTCCGGCATTGACTTGGCCGCACGCTGGACGTGGTACAGCAGCAACGGTGACCCAGACCCGACGACGCCCGGATTCAACCACGACGAATGGCTGGTCTTCCGCATCCCGGTGGCCGCGACTCCCGTTCCCGAACCGGGCAGCCTGGCGTTGATCGGATTGGGTTTGGCGGGACTGGCTCGCATGCGGAGACGCCAAGCCTAATCTGATTGTATAGGTTGCAAGACCCAACCTCTTTTATTAACCTGGCTCGACGTCATTAGGAACGACCTCAAGCAGCGCGGCGTGGCCGATGTCCTGATCGCGGTCGTGGATGGCCTGCGCGGGTTTCCCGAGGCGATCGAAGCGGTGTTTCCGCAAGCGCAAATCCAGACCTGCATCGTGCATCTGATCCGCACTTCCCTGAATTACGTGGGCTGGAAGGATCGCAAAGCGCTGGCCGCCGAACTGAAAGGGATCTACCAGGCCGCCAACGCGGAAGCGGCCCTGACCGAATTCGAGCAAGGCGCCTGGGGTTGCAAATTCCCGCCCATCGCCCTTGCCTGGCGGCGGCAGTGGACGCAGGTGATTCCGTTCTTCGCCTACCCGGCCGAGGTGCGCAAGATTATCTACACCACGAATGCCATTGAGAGTTTGCATATGCGATTACGCAAGATCGTGAAGAATCGCGGCCACTTCCCGAGCGATGAATCGGCCACGAAGCTGTTGTTCCTGGCCTTGCGCAATATCGCTAAAGATTGGAAGATGCCATCACGCACTTGGAAGGAAGCTGCAAATCAATTCGCCATTATCTTTGGCGAACGATTCACGGCTTCATTGAATTGAGACTGTGATCAACCCGGCCTCACACACAAAATTATGGATACGCCCTTGTTTATCGATTCTATATGGCCGACACCTTCCCTTGAGCGAGCACCACTGTCGAATTCCTTTACATGCGCATGTATGGTTAAATTGGCTGGCAGGCTAAATTAAATAATTTCAATGGGTTGATGCTGTTGGTGTGAGATTTGCTCGCTCTCAACTCAGGCGTTTGTTTGCCGGGCTGCTATCGTACGGTTTTGCGTAACGAAGAGCTCCATTTTGTCTCCCCAGTTCTTGTTTCGCAGGATGGCCCTAGGCAGGGACGTCTCATGGGATGGGTTCTTTTCTGTTTTTTTCTACCATGCATGTTGGAGGATAGTCATGTTCACTGCAACGAGGCTTAAGGGCATCGCTCTCGCCGCAAGTCTATTAGGGTTGGTGACGGCGCCGGCCGCTCATGCGTCGGATGCCATTCTGTTTGACGCTGACGGCAATACGGCCACCAATGGCGCTCAATTCGTGGGTGCCATGGATTGGTCGCCGTCAAGTAATGTCATTACTGTAGCTCCCGGCTCGACCACCGCCGCCATTCCCATCGCTCTGGGGCAAACCACTTCGGTGCAGATGTTGACCCACGGTACCCTCAACGGGCTGAGTGATGTCGATGGGGATCCGGTTGGCTTGCCGACTGGACTCAACACCAATTTCGAAGTGACCTTTGTAGGCGCCTACGGCGTCAAAGTCACCAATGTCAACGGCACCTTGGTCTTCGGCCCCATCGATACGGATCCCAAGTTCAAACGTTTCTTTGAGGTGTGGTACGACAATGGCCCGTCCGTGAAGAGCTCTGCCTTGAGCGGTCTGGGCTACGCTGGCGGCAGCACCCTGATTATGCGCGCCGAGATTACTGATATCAGTGATAGCCCCTTGCCCATCAATGGCCCCTTGGTCCCGTTCGATCAGAAGATACCTGACGATTTCAACGGCACACAAACCCCGTCTGGTACGGGTGGCATGCAGTTGACCGCGCGGGTGACGGAGGTGAATAGCGCCTTCTTCAAGAATAACACCTTGCCCGTGGGCTCGATCCTGGCCTTCAATCAATCGATGCAGACTTTCTTCGCGCAGACCGATCCGTCGAAGAGTTTCGTGATCGGCTCCAATGAGGATGGCCATCCGACTTATGCGCCGGTATTAGGCGCGATCAACGGCCAGTCCGGCCCCGATTTCCAGCAGCAAGTGGACGCCAACAACAGCTTCACCGCGCCGCTGTGCACCGGGAAGATCGGCGACTTCGTGTGGAATGACAAAAACAATAATGGCCTGCAAGACGGCGGCGAGCTCGGCTTTGATGGCGTGCAACTGGTCTTGCGCGATGCGGCCAATGCCTTGATCGGCACCACCACCACTTCCGGTGGCGGCAAATATGAGTTCGATGGCCTCTGCGGCGGTAGCTATACCGTGACGGTGACGGCATCCACTCTGCCCGCCGGTTTCGTTCCCACCACCAGCTTCGCTGGCGATAGCAATATCGACAGCAACGGCAGCCCCGCTGTGGTGACGCTGCCCGCCAACAACAGCGAAGATCTGAGCATCGATTTCGGCTACCGTCAGCCGCCCGCCTCCTTGGGCGACTTCGTGTGGAATGACGTTAACCGCGATGGCATCCAAGACAACGGCGAGCCGGGCATCGATGGCGTGAAAGTGGATCTGTTCGTGTGCGGCATGGACCCCAGCGGCGCGCCCTTCATGACGCAAAACACGGCCGGTGGCGGAAAGTATCTGTTCACCAATCTGGCGCCGGGTAATTACTTCGTGAAGTTCACCCTGCCCTCGGGCTTTGTGTTCAGCCCCATGGACGCGGGTAATGATGCCCTGGACAGCGATGCGAATCTGGCCACGGGCGTGACGGCGTGCGTGGATCTTGCCCCGGGCGAAGTCAATAAAGACCTGGACGCGGGCATGAACCGCCCGGCGGAGTCGAGCCTGGGCAATTATGTCTGGGAAGACACCAATGCCAACGGCCTGCAAGACGACGGCAACACCGGCGTTAAAGATGTCACCGTGAGTTTGTTCAAGTGTGACGGCACACCGGCCGGTAAGCCCTCCGTGTTGACCGATACCAATGGCTTCTACCAGTTCACCGGTTTGGATGCGGGTCAGTACTACGTGGTGTTCGATCTGTCCACCGCGGCCCCGGGCTATGTGTTCACCACGCAAAACGTGGCGGGCAACAGCCAAGAGGCCAGCGACAGCGACGCCAATCCCTTCAATGGCAAGTCGGAACCTTGCGTGACCCTGGGCCTCAACGAAACCAACGACGATGTCGATGCCGGTGTCTATAAGTTCGCCGAATTGGGTGACCGGGTGTGGTACGACACCAATCAAAACGGACTGCAAGACGGCGGTGAGAATGGCATCGCGGGCGTAACGGTTAATCTGCTCGATTGCGATAACCAGACCGTGTTGGATTCGATGCTCACCAACGGCAGCGGCAATTACTTGTTCACCGGCTTGGTGCCGGGCCGTTACATGGTGGAATTCGTCAACCCCAACCCCGGGGTCTTGGTGTTCACCTCGAAAGACGTGGGCGGCAACGATGCCATCGACAGCGATGCCGATGTCACCACCGGCCGTACCGCCAGCAGCTGCATCAAGCTGGTGTCCGGTCAAAGTGATCTGGATAGTGATGCGGGTCTCTATGAGCCGCTGAAGCCGAAGATCGACATCGAGAAGTCCACCAATGACGTCGATGCGGACAACGCCAACGGCAATGACATCCCGCAAATCGCGCCGGGCAAGACGGTGACCTGGACCTATACGGTCAAGAACACTGGCAATACCGCCCTGAGCAATGTCACGGTCACCGACGATCAGACGGGCGTGATGGTGACTTGCCCCAAAACCATCCTGGCGGTGGGTGAGACCATGATCTGTACCGCGACCGGAACGGCGGTCACCCTGGCCACGGATACCCTCTATACCAAGGTGTCCGGCACCTGCGGCGGCGTGACTAATTCCACGTTGTACAAAAACATGGGCAAGGCCACGGGCGAGACCTTCTTGGGCGAGATGGTGCAAGACACCGACCCCAGCCATTACTGTAACCCGCGCACCACCTCCAGTGTCGGCACCGGCACCCCGGGCTATTGGAAGAATCACGCCAATGCCTGGCCGGTGGATCAGATCACCATCGGTGGCGTGGTGTACAGCAAGAAGGACGCGATCAAATGGCTGAAGGGGCCCGATGGCGACAAGACCATCACCATGTTCCGCCACCTGGTCTCCGCCAAGCTCAACCTGTTGGTGGGTACGGAGAGCAGCTGTATCGTCTCCACCATCACCTCGGCGGATGCCTGGATGATGACCTACGGTCCGGTGGGCAGTGGTGTCGATGCCAGCAGCAATGCCTGGAAGGTCGGTGAGCCCCTGTCCAAGAAATTGGACGATTATAATAACGGCTTGCTGTGCGCGCCGCATCGCGATTAATCGCGGTGTAGCTTGATGCAGTGAATCAAATACCCTCCGCCGTGAGCGGGGCGATTGAGAAGGGCGCTGATGCCAATCAGCGCCCTTTTTTTTGCTTGCGCCAAGGGTTCGGCGTGCCGCTGGGCAGGTGGCCGGCGGACGAAGGTGCCAGCGAACGTGGCTTGAGTTATAGTTTTTACACGGACACAGGGAAGCGCGTTGCCATGAACCGGCGGAATTGTTTATCGAGGGAGTCGTGCCAGCCGCATAGGGATGCCGCGCCGTCATCCCGTGGTGACCCTGGTGGCTGAGCTGCTTTTGGCCCTGCGTTCCTTGCTGCGCCAGCCGCGCCGCACCGCCATCGCCTTGTTCGCCATCGGCTTCGGCGTGGTGGCGCTGTTGTTGGCCGGCGGGTTCATGGAGTGGATTTTTTGGGCGATGCGTGAATCCACCATTCAGTCCCAGCTCGCGCATGTGCAGATCACGCGGCCGGGCTATCTTGAGCGCGGCGCGGCCGATCCCTTTCGTTTCATCATGCCGCAAGACCCCGCGCGGCAGGCCTATCTTGAAGGGCTGGAGTATGCCCAAGAAGTGGCGCCGCGTCTGGGTTTCAGCGGTTTAATCAGTCATGGCGAGGCCACGGTGTCCTTCATCGGTGAAGGCGTGGACGCGGCGCGCGAAGTGGCCTTGAGCCGTTATCTGGTGATCGTGCAAGGCGAGGCGCTCGCGGCGGGAGATGAGCAGGGCATCTTGCTCGGCGAGGGTTTGGCCGCGAACCTCGGCGCCGCGCCCGGCGACACGGTGGTGTTGTTATCCACCACCGCCTCTGGCGGCATCAATGCGGTGGAAGGGACGGTGCGCGGCCTGTTCTTTACCTCCAACAAGGCCTTCGATGATGTCGCTCTGCGTCTGCCGCTGAGTTTAGCGCAGCGTTTATTGAAAACCGAAGGCGCGCACCGCTGGCTGGTGTTGCTGAATGACACCGCGCGCACCGATGCCACGGTGGCCGAGATCAAGGCCCATTTCGCCGCCGCGGGCGTGGCGCTGGACGTCATTCCCTGGTACCGCCTCGCGGATTTTTATAACAAGACCGTCGCCTTGTTCGGGCGGCAGCTCGGGGTGGTTGCGCTCATCATCGCCCTCATCATCGTGCTGAGTATTTCCAACACCCTCATCATGAGCGTGCTCGACCGCACCCGCGAGATCGGTACGCTATTGGCCTTGGGCAACCGCCGGCGCCAGGTGCTGGGTTTGTATGTGAGTGAAGGTTTGTGGCTGGGCCTTATCGGCGGTTTGGCGGGGGTGATGATCGGTGTGCTTTTAGCCTACGCGATTTCGGCGATCGGCATCCCCATGCCGCCGCCGCCGGGGATGAAGCGCGGTTACAGCGGCGAGATCATGTTGACGCCGGCTTTAGTCGCGGGCGCCTGGCTGCTGGCGGTGTTGAGCACGGTGCTGGCCAGTCTCTATCCCGCATGGAAGGCCTCGCGGCTGGTCATCGTCGATGCGCTGCGGCATGGACGCTGAGATGAAACGAATGAGCAAGACCAGGGCGGCGCCATGTTGAGCTTCGCCTTGCGCAATCTGTTCCGCCACAAAGGCCGCACCGCCTTGAGTCTGGCGGCGGTGGTGTTCGGCGTGGTGAGCGTGATTCTCAGCGGCGGTTTCATCGAGGACGTCTTCCATCAATTGAAGGAAAACACCATCCATTCGCGTCTGGGGCATGTGCAGATTTACAGCAAGGGTTACTACGAGTTCGGCCGCCGCGAACCCTATGCCTATATGATTGAACACCCCGCGGAGCGGGCCGCGGAGATCGCGGCGCAGCCGCATGTCAGCGCGGTGATGCAGCGTTTGGAATTCGCCGGCCTGTTGAACAACGGCCGCCGTGGCGAGGCGCCGGTGCAGGTCGAAGGCGTGGAGGCGGAAAAAGAGGCGCGCCTGGGCAGCGCCGTGAGTTTCGTCGCCGGCCGTGGCTTGCGCGCGGGAGATGATTTCGGCGTGCTGCTCGGCGAGGGCGTGGCGCGCGCGCTGCAACTCCAGCCCGGCGATACCACCACGCTATTGGTCACCATGCCGGAGGGCGGTTTCAATACCCTCGAGTTCGACGTCGTGGGTGTGTTCCGCACCATGTCGCGGGAATACGATGCCCGCGCGGTGCGGCTGTCCTTGGCGGCGGCGCAGGATCTGCTCGGCATCGATTCGGTGCATGGTTTGGTGGTGCTGCTTGATGACACCGCTCACACCGCCACCGTAATCGCCGCATTACAGGCGGCCTTGCCTCACGGCTTCGAGCTCAAGCCTTGGTATGAGTTGGCGGAGTTTTATCAAAACGCCGTGGCCCTGTACCGCCGTCAATTCGCGGTGCTGCAACTCATCGTGGTGGTGCTGGTGCTGTTGAGCGTGGCCAATAGCGTCAATATGGTGGTGCATGAGCGCAGCGGTGAATACGGCACTTTGCGCGCCTTGGGCGACCGCCGTGGCGATGTATTCCGCTTGATCGTCACCGAGAATGCCTTATTGGGTTTGGCCGGCGGGCTGCTTGGGGTCGCGCTGGGCGTGGTGTTGGCGCTGGCCATTTCCAGCGTTGGCATTCCCATGCCGCCGCCGCCTGGAATGGATGCCGATTATGTCGCGAGGATCCGCGTAGTGCCCGCGGTGCTGGGCATGGCCTTGGTCTTGGGCGTGGCGGCCACGGTGCTGGCGGCGCTGCGCCCCGCGTGGCGCGCGACGCGGGCGCCGATCAGCGAGGCCTTGCAGCACAATATTTAAACCGCCGGAACGCTACTGCAATTTTTTCAGATAATCTTTGGTGAAGACCTTGTCGGGCAGATCTTTTAGCAGCATATCGCTGTAGTCCAGCGTGGATTTATTGCCCGCGTTTAAATTGTCTATCATCACCAGCCGCAGCGGGCGCTGTTCGCCTTGCATGGTGGTGAAGTTTTGATAGAAGCAGGTCTTCATCAAGCGGTCGGAGCGGGTGTAGAACTCGGCCTTGTAAGGCCGGTTGTCGCTTTGGTTGACCCAATAGAGCACGCGGTCGTAGGTGACGCCGCGATCCACCGCCTTGAGTTCGAGCACCCAATACCACGTGCCGTCGATGTTGTCCTTGCGCAGAATTTTAGGGTGGTAATCGCCGGCGAAATTGGCGCGCGCCAAATCGCCATTGGCCACTTGGCCGGTGAGCCGCTGTGCCAAGGGCAGACGGATGGGCTGCGAGACGTCGGGCATGAAGGCCCAGAGGTCACGCCCCTTGACCAGCATGATGCGCCCGCGCTCCGACGGCGGCTCGGTGGTCATGACGATGGTGTTCTCCGTGCCTTTGGAGAGGATGCGGTATTTATGAATGTCGCTGTGGCCGTCCGCCTCGCTATTGGTGACGGTGACGTCCACTTGAAAGCCGTCGCGGGGGAAGCGGATGCGGTCGGTGCGCTCGACGATATCGCGCGCTTGCGGGTCATCGTCCGCGGCGAAGAGGGCCGGTGCGTTGCCGATGGCGCCGAGGCTCGCGGCGCAGAATACCAAGGATTTTACGAAACCTGTCGCCGTCATGGCCAATGCTCCTATTGCGAAGCGAGGTGTCCCTTTAGTCATATTGGGCGCCTCCATTGTACTGGTTTTCACCGCGACGGCCATTCATAATGCGGGCTATATACACGGACATGCCACCATGAACGTCGTTCGCGTCGAGAACCTCGAGAAAAAATATCAATTGGGCCAGCAGCACGTGCAGGCGCTCAAGCGCATCAATTTGACGGTGCGCGCCGGCGAGTTTCTCGCGATTGCCGGGCCCTCCGGCAGCGGTAAATCCACGCTGCTTAATCTTATCGGCTGCATCGACACACCCAGTAGCGGCCGCATTTGGATCGATGACGAGGACGTCAGCGGCCGCAGCCCGGATCAATTAGCGGATTTGCGCGCGCGCAGCATCGGCTTCATCTTTCAGACCTTCAATCTGCTGCCGGTGCTGTCGGCGGCGGAAAATGTCGAATACCCTTTGCGGCACGACAAGACGCTGGATAAAGCGGCGCGGCGCGCGCGGGTGGCGCGCTATCTCGAGGTGGTGGGGCTCTCGGCGCACGCCCGCCACCGGCCCAATCAATTGAGCGGCGGTCAGCGTCAGCGCGTGGCCATCGCCCGGGCCCTGGCGATCCAGCCGCGCATGGTGCTGGCCGACGAGCCCACCGCCAATCTCGATCACAAGACCGGTGAAGGCATTTTGACCCTGATGAAACAGATCAACCGCGAGGCCGGCACCACCTTTATTTTTTCCACGCATGACCCGAAGGTCATCGCCTTGGCGGACCGGGTGGTCGAAATCAGTGACGGTGAATTGCTTGCTTAGCGGGCGTAGCGCCGCGCGGGTCGTGGCCGCGGCCTTGCTGTGGGCGCTGTGCGCCGCCGCGCGCGCCGATTACGTGGTGCAAGTCGGTGTGTTTGAAAAGCCGCGTCACGCCGGCGAGATCGCGCGCGCGCTGCACTTGGCCGGTTTGAAGGTCAAGGCGCAGCCCATCATCGAGGTGCCCGGCAGTTTGATGATCCGTTTGATGGTGGGGCCTTATCCCACGCGGCGCGAGGCGGAAGACGCCTTGGTGCGCCTCAAGGCCTTGGGGCAGGAAGGTTTCATCCGCAAATACGTGGACGAGCCCGAGGTGAAGCGGGCGCAGGTGAAACCGCCCGCCGAGCCGCCGCCAGCGCAGGCCGCGGTGCCGCCCCCCGCGCCCCCGGTGTCCAAGGAGCCCCCCATCGCCTTGGAGCAATTGGGCGCCGAGCCGCCGCCCCCGCCGGAGTTGGATGAGGAGCAATTAAAGCTGGCCTTGGCCGCGCCCAGTCCGGGCGGCGTGCCGGCGGAGGATTTATTCGGTCTCGGCGGCTTAGCGGTGGCGCCGCCCTCGCCGCTCACCGGCTTTTTTCAAAGTGAAGCGGCCTATGCCTGGCCGGAGACCGCGCATCTATCCAAGTTTCGTCAAACCTTGGAGTTGTCGGCGCAGGGGCGCTGGGGGCGGTGGGCCAAGTGGCGGGTGAGCGGCCGTGCGGCCTATGACGCCGTATTCGATTTCGATGATTACTATCGCGCGGCGGTGAAGGATGACCAAGGCACGCAGACGCAGCTGCGCGAAACCTATTTGGATATCAACGCCGGCAATTGGGATTTCCGTCTCGGCCGCCAGCACATCATTTGGGGTGAGATGGTGGCGCTGTTCTTCGCCGATGTGGTGTCGGCCAAAGACCTGCGCGAATTCGTGTTGCCGGATTTCGATATGCTGCGCATCCCGCAGTGGGCGCTGCGCAGTGAATATTTCAGCGGCGATTTTCACGGCGAGCTGGTGTGGATACCCTATCCCGCGTATGACGACATCGGCGTGCCCGGCGCCGAGTTTTATCCCTATCCCTCACCGCCGCCGCCCGGTTTCGGCGTCGCCTTCGCGGACGAGGATAAACCGGCGGGCGATTTGGACGAGTCGGGTTACGGCCTGCGCCTGTCGTATATTCAATCCGGTTGGGATGTGTCCGGGTTTTATTACAGCAGCATGGATGTGTCTCCGACCTTTTTCCGCGAGGTGGTCAGCGCGCCGTCGCCGGCCTTTATCTACCGCCCCAGCCACGACCGCATTCAACAGCTTGGCGCCACCTTGTCCAAGGATTTTGAGAGCATGGTGTTGAAGGCCGAACTGGTCTACACCCAAGACCGCTGGTTTGAAGTGACGCGTTTGAGCGACGCCGATGGCGTGGTGCGCCAGGATGTCTTCGATTACGCCGTCGGACTGGAATACCCCTTACCGGCGCGTTCACGGCTCAATCTGCAAGTGTTCCAGCGCTGGTTCCCCGATCACGACGCGGACATGAGCGCCAAGGCGGTGGAGAGCGGCGCCAGCATTTATCTCAGCACGCATTGGGGGCCGGTGGAGCCGCAGTTGCTGGCGGTGGGGAGCTTGAATCGCGGTGACTGGCTGCTGCGCCCCAAACTGGTATGGCCTTTCGGCAGACAATGGCGCTTGACGGGCGGCGTGGATATCTTCGGCGGCGGCCGCGACGGTCTCTTCGGCCGTTACGGCGATCTCGACCGCGTGTACACCGAGCTGCGCTACACCTTCTGATTTTTTTATTTCGCCGCGCGGCGCCAAGGCGCCAGCGTTGCTTTCATCACCCGTTTTTACGTTCAGCGGGCTTGATGAGCAGCTCCTCCAGCGGTTTGCGCAGCGAGCGCGCCAGCGGCGCGGGGCCGGCGCCGATGCGGCCCATGAACACCGCGCGGCGGCTGATATCCGCGCCCAGCAGCGCATCCAATTGCCCGCTCACCCGTTGTGCCCGCGCCCAGCCTTTGTCGCTGGTGGTGAAACGCAGGCCTTGGCGCACATAGCCGGCGAATATCAGCGGCGTCATCTCCGGTTGCAGGCGCAGGCCCAGTTGCGTGGCGGTGAGCCAGAAGCGTTGCACGGCGCGGCCGGCCGTCACGTAGTCGTCGATGTCCTCGGGCGCGTCGTGGGCGACGAGGACGAAATGCGCGGCGCAGCGCAGCGCGGGCAGCACGTCCAGTTGCAGGCGCGGCATCAGCGTGCCGGCGAGGTAGCGGTTGAGGAAGCTCACCCGCTCCCATTTTTGCAGGGTCCATTCCATCAGGCGGGTGGTGAGCGGGTCCAGGCCCACCGCTTGATCGGGGATGCCGGTTTGACTGAAACGGCGGCGCCATTCGATGACGCTGCGGTGTACTTCGAAGGCCTCGGGGATGGTGAGGCGGATGGCGGCATTTGCCGAGGTCAGGCGCGCCATGGCCAGTTTGTCCCGGGGCTGATCCAGCCACTCGATGTGAAAATGCGGTTTCACCGCGCTTTGCAGCGCCGCGCGCTCGTGCCGGCTCAGCGGCCGGGTGCTGAGCGCGCGGCGCTGGGTGCTGCGCACGCGAATATAGGGCAGCAAGGGGTCGGTGTTCACCGGCATATCGGCGCCGAGGGTGACGTCGAAGGTCGGGCGGGTGTCCGGCGCGTCGCCGCGGCGGCTGATGTTGGCGCTCAGACCCTCGGCGCTGGCGGCGATGCTCAATGTTTCCAGCAGGGCGCCCAATGCGATTTGGCTGGCCCGTCCCTGCAGGTCGTAGACCACGTGCTCGCGGGTGTCGAAGCCGTGCACGGTCACGTGGCGCGGGTCGCGGATTTCGAAGCGCCAAGGCTGGGTGTTGTCGCCGCTGGGTGCCCAACGCGCCAGTTTTAAAATACGTTCCATCGTGCTGGGCCGTGTTGTTGGTGCAGGGCTGGCGGGCGGGGCGCGGCCGCCGAATTGTTTGCGGGCGATACGCAGCGCGAGGCGTTGCAGGGGGTGATGGTTGCCGCCGGGGCGCCAGGTTTTCACCAGGCGGTTGCGGTAGGCGTCGAAGTGCAGGCCGTGCGGGGCGGCGATGACATCGCCGCGGTGCAGCAGCAATTTCAAGGCTTGAATCGCGGCCACGCCAGCGCACAAGTCGCAGGCCATGGGGGTGGAGGGGCCGCGATGGCGCGCGAGGTCCACCGCGCTGGGATCGACCAAGTAAGCGCGTTGCAGCATGGCCGGTGACAAGCCCAGCAAAAAGCGCAGTAATTGTTCATCTTCCGTTTGGCCCTCGAGGCGGAAGTAGTCTTCGAAGCTCATGCCGCCCGGCAGGAAGTTGAGCAGGGCGGCGCCCATGCCCAGTGGCGCGGCGGTGATGGCGGGAATGCCCGCCTCGGCGCAGGCGGCGAACAGCGTGCGGCGGATGTCGAGCGCGAAGAAATCCAGGCCATCGACGTAGAGGTCCACGCCGGTGAGGAAGCCGGGCAGGTTAGTAACGTTAACGCCCTCGGGAAAGACGCGGATATCCAGTTCGGGATTGATATCGCGCGCCAAGTGCGAGAGTACCTCGACCTTGGGCTGGTCGAGGGTGGAGCAGGCCGCGCCCGCTTGGCGGTTGAAGTTCGCCATTTCGAAGCGGTCGAAATCGGCGATGTGAAACGCGCCCACGCCCAAACGGGTGAGCGTGAGCAAATGGCTGCCGCCCACGCCGCCCATGCCGGCGATGGCGATGCGCTTGTGGCGCAAGATGGTTTGTTCGTCACGCGTGACCCAGCCGGTGTTGCGGGAAAAGGCTTCACCGTAGTCGAAGTCCGAGTTCATGGGGTGAATATCGCTGGCGGCAACGGCGGCGCCTCCCTGGCGTTTTGCTATGCGTGTGTCACACTGTAACTGCAGTTACAGGACTTGCTCAAGTGAATGTGAGAGCGGTCACAATTCAGATTCATTGCGTGCGGAAAACGTGAACGGGGCCGCTGATATGAATTGTTTAACCTTGCACGATACGGCCTTGAGTGTAAATAGAGAGCCGGGCCGTAACGGCGCGGCGCGGCGATGAGAGGCAACGGTTATGGATGCATTGACGAATACATTCTCGCGGTTTTTCGACGTTAGGCCGGTGGTCACCGCCGACGAGTTACGTTTGGCTTTGGCGTTGCGTTATCAGGTGTATTGTCTCGAAACCGGTTTTGAGGATCTCGCGCAACATCCCGATGGGGTGGAACGTGATGAGTTCGACGGCCGGGCGGTGCATAGCCTGTTGATGCACCGTGGCAGCGGCATGGTGGCCGGCACGGTGCGCTTGGTGCTGCCGCAGGCGGGTGATCTTAGCGCGCCATTTCCTATCGAAAAGCATTGCGGTGACTCCGTGCGGCGCCCGGTTGAAGCGGCCTTGCGCGGCCAAGTGGCGGAGATTTCGCGTTTTTGCATTTCCAAAGAATTCAAGCGGCGCATGGCCGAGCCGCACACGGTGTGGGGCAGCGTGGAGGGGATGACGGCGGAGGAGCTGCTGATGAGCCAGCGCCGTTTGATCCCGCACATCACCGTTGGTTTGTTCACCGCCATTGTCCGCATGAGCGCGCAGCACGGGATCCGTTATTGGTATGCGGTAATGGAACCCTCGCTGTTGCGCTTGTTGACGCGGTTTGGCATCCATTTCACCTCCATTGGCCCCGCGGTGAATTATCATGGCGCCCGCCAGCCCTGTTTCGCCGATGCCAGCGCGGTGCTCAGCGAGATGCGCCGGGTCTGCTTCCCGGTGTGGGATTTAATCACCGAAGGCGGGGCGCTGTGGCCGGCGGATGTCCGGCAGCATCGGGTGTCGCCTCCCGCCACTGCAGAGCCGCCGTCCTTTGGCGCTTACGCCTTGGCGGGGATTTGAGCGTCCGCTCTGGTGGCGGGTCCAGCCGCATCTTATTTTATTAATAAAAATCAACTAATTAAATTTTAGTAAAGGGTGTTTTCCGGCACGGGCGGCGTGCTGCTGCGATGACGAGGGCGAAAGCGGCTGGGGTACATCAGTTAGCCTATGAAGATATTTTGCAATCTCCCCTGACCCCCAGTCGGAGACTTGCTATAATCGCGCACTTAAACTTTAAGCGGATGAATAACGTCAGTAATAACGCAAGGCCGCTTTTCGCCGCCTCGCCATCTTGAGAGTGATGCCGTGAATAAACTGCAAACCCTAATTCAAAACCTGTTGGTGGTATTCGCTTTGGTGCTCGTGAGCGGTTGCGCGACCCAGCATGCGCCCCTGCCACCGTCCTTGGGCTCACAGCCTTCGACGTCCGATCCGGAGCGTTATAGCTATTTGATCGGCCCCGGCGATGGCTTGAATATTTTCGTATGGCGCAATCCCGAGGTCTCCACCACGGTCTTGGTGCGCCCTGACGGGATGATCACCACCCCTCTGGTGGAAGACCTGGCGGTAAGCGGTAAAACGCCGTCGCAAGTTGCCCGTGACGTCGAGCGTGAACTGGCTAAATTCATCAAGGATCCGATGGTGACGGTGATGATAAACGGCTTCGTCGGCCCCTATAGCGAGCAGATTCGCGTGGTGGGCGAGGCGGCCAGGCCCCAGGCCTTGCCCTACCGCCAACGCATGAGTTTGCTGGATGTCATGATTTCCGTGGGCGGCTTGACGCCGTTTGCCGCGGGTAACCGTGCCAGCATCGTGCGCTTCGTCGATGGGAATCAACGCCAATTCAGCGTCCGTATTGAAGATTTAATTCGCGACGGCGATATCAGCGCTAATGTAGACATGCTTCCGGGCGATACATTAATCATTCCGGAATCCTGGTTCTAAGCCATTTCACCGGACCCGGATCAGCCCGTCGCCTGAAGGAAACATCGTCAGATGCAAGAAGTGGTTGCGCAAATTCTCCAGCATGTTCGCGCGGCATGGTGTTACCGCTGGTACATCCTGTTGGTGGCTTGGCCGCTGTGCGTGGGTGGCTGGGTATTCGTGCAGGCCATGCCCGATCAGTACCAAGCCACCGCGCGCGTGTACTTGGACACGCAGTCCATCCTCAAGCCGCTGCTTAAAGGTTTGGCGGTCGACTCCAACACCAAGTCCGAAGTCGAGCTGATGACCCGCACCTTGCTCAGCCGCCCCAATTTGGAAAAGGTGGCGCGGATGACGGACCTGGATCTGCAGGCCAAAACACCCGAGCAAATGGATATTCTACTCGACAAGCTGCTTTCCAAGATCACCATCGAAGATACCCGCCGTCAGTCCGGCTTATTCCGCATCGCCTACGAAGACAGCAACCCGCAGTTGGCCAAGCGCGTGGTTCAATCGCTATTGACCATTTTCATGGAAAGCACCCTCGGCGAAAGCCGCAAGGATACGGACGTCGCGTCGCGCTTTCTCGACCAGCAACTCAAGGAATACGAGGCGCGCCTGGTGGCTTCGGAAGAGCGCCTCAAGGAATTCAAACGCGAGAACCTGGGGCGCATGCCCACCCAAGGCCGCGATTATTACGAAAGTCTGCAGGTGGCCATCAGTGATCTGGAGATGGCGCAATTGCAACTCAAGGAAGCGGCTAACCGCCGCCAGGAATTGCACCGGCAGATGGACGACAATGAAACCCTTTTTGGTTTCGGACCGCTACCCACGGTCAGCAACACACCGGCCTTGAATGCCCGCATTCAAAACCTCCAGACCCGGATGGACGAGCTGCTTCTCAAGTTCACCGATCAGCACCCCGATGTGCAAGCGGTAAAAAACACCATCGCCGATCTCGAAAAACAGCGTAGCGAGGTTCTCGCGGCCCAAGCCAAGACCCAGGTCGCTCCCGCGCCCGAGGAAGCGACGGTCAATCCCTATCAGGCGCAGATGAAGCTGGCCTTGAGCGAGGCCGAGGCCAATGTCGCTTCACTCATGGCGCGGGTGGGGGCCTATCAGAAGCGGGTCGATGAACTCAAGCAGCTGGTCGACATCATTCCCGAGGTCGAGGCCCAGCTGAAACAGCTGAACCGCGATTACGATGTCACCAAGACCAATTATGAAACCCTGCTTGCCCGCCGTGAATCGGCGAGCATCTCCGAGCAATTGGAGCAGAGCGCCGATGCGGTGAAGTTTCGCGTGGTGGACCCGCCTTATGTGCCTTCGGTGGCGTCCGGCCCCAACCGGCCTATGTTCACGTCTGGCGCTTTGCTAGGCGGCCTCGCTGCCGGCATCGTCTTCGCTTTTTTCCTCTCCCAGTTGAACCCCACCTTCAACAGCCGCCGCAGTTTGATGGAAGTGACCGGCCTGCCGGTATTGGGCGGGGTGTCGATGATCTGGACCGCCACTCAAATTCGTAAAAAACGGTTTGAATTGCTGGGGTTTTCGGTATTGACCGCCGTCTTGGTGGCGCTCTACGGGGTAATCATTACCGTTCAGCTCCTTGAAATTGACGTCTTGTCCAAGGTCAAGGCCTTTATTTAGGTGAATTCGCCAGCATGAGCACCATCGAACGGGCGATAGAAAAAATGGCTCATGCCGCTAAAACGCGGCAGGAAGACGCCGTCGTGCCTGAGGATGCCTCGCCAATCGTCACCCCCGTGACAGCGCCGCTTGGCGGTGATGTGCCGCTGGGGAGCGATGATCTCGCTAATATCGCCGATGGCGCGGCCGCGCAAGAACAGGACGCGGCCTCCTCACGCATACAATTGAATTTCGAGCACATGGCTTCGGTGGGCATGGTGACGCCGGATGCCGAGCGCAGTCAGGTGTCGGAAGAATACCGTCACATCAAGCGCCCCTTGCTGCTGAACGCCTTTGGCGAAGGCGCGCTGCCGCAATCGAACCGCAATCTCATCATGGTCACCAGCGCCCGGCCCAATGAAGGGAAAACCTTCACGGCCATCAATCTGGCCCTCAGCATCGCCTTGGAGCGTGACCGTACCGTGCTGCTAGTGGACGCCGACGTGGCCAAGCCCTCGGTGGCGCGGGTGCTGGATTTTCCCGGTACCGCGGGTTTGGTGGATTTTCTCGCCGATCATGACCGGCGCTTGGCCGATTTAATTTTGCAGACCAATTTACCCAAATTGCGTATTTTGCCCTCCGGGCGGCGCCATTCGCACTCCACCGAATTGCTGGGCAGCGATACCATGCAGTCCTTGGCCCAAGAACTTGCCGAGCGTTATCCCGACCGGATTGTAATCTTAGATTCACCGCCCCTGCTCGCCACCAGCGAGGCCGCGGTGCTGGCGGGGCTGGTGGGTCAAGTCGTGATGGTGGTAGAGGCGGAACACACTAAACGCGACGAATTACAGGAAGCGCTGGCCTTGCTCAAGCCGGAAATCTATGTCGGTTTGGTATTGAATAAAAGCGAC
This sequence comes from uncultured Gammaproteobacteria bacterium, assembly GCA_947259075.1. GTDB lineage: Bacteria > Pseudomonadota > Gammaproteobacteria > DRLM01 > DRLM01 > CAKKSB01. The sequence goes on from CAMYKQ010000063.1 coordinate 21,086, forward strand.
CGTCCTTTCGGGGCGGATTATTATTACGGATCGTACGGACCTTAAGACGAATAGGCGGAATGATGCAGGGGGGGATTAATACCGGTGACCGGCCGGCGCGGGGAGGGTACGGCTGGGGGCGTTTGCCGCTGGTCTTGATGTTTGCCGTGAGCGCGCAGGCGGCGCAGGCCGGCGAATGGCGGGTCAACACGCATTTAGATGTAGCGGAGGTCTATACCGATAACGTGTCTTTGGCACCGTCCGGGAGTAAAGAAGATGACTTTATCACCCAGCTCAGCCCCGGCGTATCATTGAACGGTCAGAGTGGCCGCGCCAAGGTGGACGTGAATTACCGCTTGCAGAACCTGATTTACGCCAACGACGAGACTCGCAATAGTATCTATCACCAGTTGCGTGCCCGCGGTGATCTTGAATTGGTGAACGAACTGTTGTTCGTGGACGCCAAGAGTTCGATCAGTCAGCAGATCATCGATCCGGATAATAATGTACCGCTGGATAATTTCAATACGGGCAATCGCGCCGATGTGGTGACCTACGGCCTGAGCCCCTATATGAAATTACGTTTTGGCTCCTACGCGGTCGGGCAGCTGCGTTACGGGATCGACCGGGTGGAAAGTCAAAGTACCACCGCTTCCGACGCGGAGACCGTGAGCTACAGCGCCGCCCTCAGCAATGGCCCGCGTTTCAGCCGCTTTACCTGGGGTTTGAATTTCCGCAGTGAAGATATCAATCGCGAAACGGCGCAGGATTCTTTGCGCGAGAATGTTGCGGGTGTTGCCCGCTATCGTCTGCATCAAAGCTTCAATGTATTGGCGCGCGCCGGTTATGAAAACAACGATGTATCTACCGCGCGCAGCATTGATAATGGCAGCTATTGGAGCGCGGGTGGTGAGTGGCTGCCCAATCGCTATTTTATCTTTTCCGCCACCACTGGTAACAATAACTGGGATGCCGATGTCAGCGTGCTGCCCACCGAGCGTACCCGCTTTCATCTCGGCTATCAGGACCGCTCCGTGGGTTTGAACCCGGGTGGCGTCTGGACGGCGGACTTGTCTCATTTCACGCGCCGCAGCACCTGGCAGCTGAGTTATTTCGAAGAGAACACCAGCACGCAAACCTTACAGCTCACCGATCAGCAATTCTTCCTGCTGCGCGATAATAATGGCGACTTGGTGGTCGATCCGCGCACCGGCTTCCCCCAGATCTTCGTCAATAATATTTTTGCTTTGACCGATGAAGAATTTATACGTAAGCGTTTTCAAGGCAGCGTGACCTGGAGGAGCGGTAAGAGCGATTTGATGCTGGGGGCGTACAATGAGCGCCGTGACTACCAGATCAGCGCGCGCTCCGAGGATGTGCTGGGGGTGAATACCTCCTGGAGCTGGCGCTTCCTGCCGCGCACCCAATCACTGCTCGGATTGGGTTGGCAGCATCGCAACCCGCCCAATACCCGCGAGGCGGATGTCGTCTGGCACGCCGCCTTAGGGTTGACACGGACGATTTCGGAAGACGTGAACACGTCGGTGGAACTCCGCCACACCGAACGGGACCGCGCCAACGTGGGTAATGATTACGACGAAAATCGCGTGACACTCCAGCTGAATATGCGTTTTTAAGGAAATCGCCATGTACGAGTCGTTTTATAAATTACAGGCCCGCCCCTTTCAGCTCAGCCCGGACCCGCGCTTTTTCTACGGCAGCCCCGGCCACAAACGCGCCATGTCCTATCTGCGTTACGGTTTGACGCAAGGCGAGGGCTTCATCGTCATCACCGGCGACATCGGCACCGGCAAGACCATGCTGGTGCGCACGCTCTTCGCCGATCTCGCCAAAGAGAACGTCGTCGCCGCGCAATTGGTCACCACCCAATTGGAAGCGGACGACACCCTGCGCATGGTCGCCGCCAGCTTCGGTCTCGCTCACGAGGGCTTGGAAAAGGCCACCATTCTCAAGAATCTGGAAACCTTCATGACCGCGCGCGCGCGCGAAGGTAAACGCGTGCTCCTGCTGGTGGACGAGGCGCAAAATCTGCCGCCGCGCTCATTGGAAGAATTGCGCATGCTGTCTAATTTTCAATTGGGCGGCCGGGTTTTATTCCAAAGTTTTCTCCTCGGCCAGGCGGAGTTTCGCAACACTTTGCAAGCCAAGGGTTTGGAGCAGCTGCGGCAGCGCGTGATCGCGGCTTATCATTTGGAACCGCTCGACCTGGCACAGACCCGCGCCTACATCGAGCACCGTTTGAACACCGTGGGCTGGAAGGGCGATCCTAAATTCGCTGACGAGTCCTTCGCCGCGATCCACCGTCACTCGGGCGGCATCCCGCGCCGTATCAACACCCTTTGCGATCGTTTGATGTTGTTTGGCTGCTTGGAAGAACTTCACGAATTCGCCGCCGACAAAATCGACACCGTCATCGCCGAATTGAAGAATGAAGGCGCGGGCACGACCGCCGCCAAAGAAATCGAAGAAGCATCCCCCGCGCCCGCGGTGACGGCGGCGCCCGCTGCGCCTGTCTCCGCGGCGGCGTCCGCGCCCGAGCCTGCCGCCAAG
>CAMYKQ010000064.1 GCA_947259075.1 uncultured Gammaproteobacteria bacterium
CATCTTTTGACGTAGAGAGGTCATGACTTATCTCCTGTGTTTAAACCCCGGATGGGGTGGAGATAAGTATGAGAAACAGCACAGGTTAACGAAGAAAAAAGGCCCCGCGTAAGCGGTTTAGTTCAACAGTCAGTAGACCGAACATTGCCGTGTTATAACACGGCAATGTTCCCTATATACCGCACCGGCTTTATCTACTACTAAGACCTCCCCGCTTGCAGACTTTTCCAGTATCGCTTCCGGCAATCTTACTGCGTCCAATCTCTTATATACAACGCAAATAATGAGGCCAGCGCGGTTGAGGCTTTTCATCGCTTACTGCTGATGGAGATGTGCCGACATTTGCCGTCTATCCCGCCGAGTCTCGCCCGAGGCTGTTGCACGAGGCGAGCTTGCGAGCAGGACGCAGGGTCTTTATCGCCGGGCGGGTGGCGCCTGCTGGCATTCGGAGCAGGGATGTGTCCGTTAAAGTGATTCATGGGGGGGGACGATAGCTGAAGGCGTGGTGGCGTGACGGACTCGGCCGGACGCCTGTATGTGTGACGGCTATTGAAGAGGGACGATATGGATAAGCGAGTTTTATTATTGGGCCTGCCGGTGATGTTATTGGGAATGCAGCAGGCAGGGGCGGTGTCCTTCGGCACCTTCGATCCGCGTTCCATGGCCATGGGCGGCACCGGGGTGGCTTCGGGCACCAGCGCCAATGCCAGTTTTTTCAATCCGGCCTTGCTGGCGGCGGGACGCGAGGGCGAGGATTTCAGTCTTGAATTGCCGGTGCTGGGGCTGCGTGTCGCCGATCCCGATGAGATGATCGATAGTCTCGATACGTTTCAATCCGCGGATTACATCACTAAATTCAGCGACGCGGTGGATCAGTGGAACGCCGCGACCACGGTCGGCGAGTTATTGACCGCGAAAGACGCGGTGGTGAACACGGGGCGCGATCTCACCGCCGGACTGGCCACCCTTTCCAATAAGGCGGTGCAAGGCGAGTTGCATGTGGGCGCCGTGGTCGGCGTGCCCAGCAAGCGTTTCGGCGCCTCGGTGTATGTGAATTCCCGCGCCATCGGCGGCGCCTTGCTCGATATCACCCAGAACGATTTGGATAACGTCAACGCGGTGATCGACGGTTTGGATACCAATAATCTCACCGGCATCGTCGATGGCAGCGGCAATCTGATCGACCCCACCGACAACCTCACTTCATCGGTGCAGGGCCGCGGCGTGGTCTTGTCGGAGGTGGGCGTGTCCTTGGCGCGCGAATTCGATTTCGGCGGTCATCCGGTGGCGATCGGCGTCACGCCGAAATTCGTGCAGGCCAATACCTTCGATTACCAAGTGGATGTGGACAGTGCTGACATCACCGCGGATCAGGGCGAGAAGAAATACTCTGATGTCAATTTGGATGCGGGTGTATTGCATCGCTACAGTAATGGCTGGAGCACTGGCGTGGTGGTGAAAAATTTGATTCCCCGCGAGTACACCACCGCCTTGGGTAACAAGGTGAGCGTCGATCCGCAACTGCGTGTGGGTATGGCCTATGAATGGAAGTTATTCACCGTGGCGGCGGACCTGGATTTGATGGAGAACGATGCCGCCGGTCTCGACGGTCCCACCCAATATCTGGCGCTGGGCGGTGAATGGAATGCCTGGGATTGGGCGCAAGTGCGCCTGGGTTACCGCCACAACATCAGCGACAGCGACACCAGCACCGCGTCACTGGGCCTGGGCATCTCACCCTTCGGCGTGCACGCGGACCTGGCGGTGGCGGGTAATAGCAATGAAGTGGGCCTAGGCTTCCAGCTCGGTTTCCGTTTTTAAATCTCAAACGCTCGCATAAACGTGTAAGCAAGGGCCCGTATGGGCCCTTGTTTTTTCGCGTGGTCGAAAAGGGGCTGGCCGCTTTTGCTACAATGGACGCTCAATTTTTCCTTGGGGTGAAGGAGGGGCGTGATGCGCAAGCTGGCGGGTTTGTTGTTGGGGCTGATGCTGTTGACGCTGGGCGGTTGCGGTTACAACACCCTGCAAGTGACGGATGAGCAGATCACGGCGGCCTGGTCCGAGGTGGTCAATCAATATCAGCGCCGCGCTGACTTGGTGCCCAACCTCGTCAACGTGGTGAAGGGTTACGCGGAACACGAGCGCGCGATCCTCACCCAAGTGGCGGAGGCGCGCGCCAAGGTGGGCAGCATTCAGGTCACGCCCGAGCTGGTGAACGATGAACAGGCCTTCGCCCGTTTTCAACAGGCGCAGGGCCAGTTGTCTTCCGCTTTGTCGCGCCTGTTGGCGGTGGCGGAGAATTATCCGCAGCTCAAGGCCGACGGCGTGTTTCGTGATTTGCAGGCGCAGTTGGAGGGCACGGAAAATCGCATCACCGTGGCGCGCAAGCGTTACATCGAATCGGTGCAGGCGTACAACGTGACCGTGCGCTCTTTCCCTTCCAATCTCACCGCCAAAGTGTTCGGTTATCAAACCAAGCCGAATTTCAGCGTAGAGAACGAAAAGGAAATCTCCACCGCGCCCAAGGTGGACTTCGGCGCGCAACCCGGCGGCGCGCAATAGGCGCCGCCGCGGGTGCATCCCTTCACGACGTTGCGTTGCTTGGCGTTATGCTTCGCCATGCTGTGTTGCCTCGCGCCGTGGGCGGCGGCGGAAGTCGAGGTGCCGCCCTTGCGCGGCCATGTCACCGACCTCAGCGGTCTGCTCGATAGCGGCCGCCGCGCCGCCTTGGAGCAAACGCTGGCTGACTTCGAGACGCAACACGGTGCGCAAATCGCCGTGCTCATCGTGCCCAGTACCGCGCCGGAGAGTCTTGAACAATATTCCATCCGCGTGGTGGAGCAGTGGCGGCTGGGCCGCAAAAAAATCGACGACGGTGTGTTGCTGCTGCTGGCGCGCGATGATCGCGCGCTGCGCATCGAGGTGGGTTACGGTTTGGAGGGGGTGATACCCGATGCGGTGGCCAAGCGCATCATCGATGACATCATCGTGCCGTATTTCAAGCGTGATGATTACGCCGGGGGGATTGCGGCCGGCGTGCAGCAGCTGATGCGCTTGATCGAGGGCGAGGCGCTGCCCGCGCCGCCGCGTTCCGCCCTGTCCGCCGCCGAGGCGGATGAGTCCCTCCCATTCTTGTTCGTGGCCGCCTTCATCGGCGGCATGCTGTTACGCAGTGTGTTCGGGCGTCTGACGGGGGCGGGCTTGACCGGGGCCGGGACCGGCCTGTTGGCGTGGTGGCTGCTCGGTTCGCTGATCTTCGGTCTGATGGCCGGCCTGTTCGCCTTTTTCTTTTTTCTGGGCGGCGGCGGGCGGCCGCCGGGGCGGGGCGGCTGGGGTTCGTCATCCACCGGTGGCTGGGGCAGCGGCGGTTTTCGTGGCGGCGGCGGGGGTTTCGGCGGCGGCGGGGCCTCGGGGCGATGGTGAGTCTGCCGCGTTTATTCCGGCATTTGGCCGTGATGCCGTGGTGCACGCGCAGCCTGTTTCCGCCGCCGGTGTTGTCCGCCATCGAGGCGGCCATCGCCGCCAGTGAGCGCCATCACCTCGGTGAGATCCGTTTCGTGGTCGAGGGGGCCTTGTCGCTGCGCGCCTTGCTGCGCGGACAGACGGCGCGCGAGCGGGCCGTGGAGTTGTTCTCGCTGTTGCGGGTGTGGGACACCGAGCGCAACAACGGTGTGCTGATTTATCTCCTGCTGGCGGATCGCGATCTGGAGATCGTCGCCGACCGCGGGATTCACGCCCGGGTGGGTGCGGCGGAATGGGCGCGCATCTGCCGGCTGATGGAGGCGCGCTTTCGCGCCGGTGAGTTCGCGGCGGGGGTGAAGGCGGCGATCGAAACCGTCGGCGAGCAGCTTGAGCGGCACTATCCGAGCCAGGGGGAAAATCCCAACGAACTGACGGACCGGCCCACGCTGTTGTGAGTCGGTCCAGCGGGGGTGCGGGGATGAGGTTCAGCGCGCGCCATTCACCACGATGGTCTTGCCCTTGGCGGAGATGAGATTCTGCTGTTCCAGGCTTTTCAGCACCCGGCCCACCATTTCGCGTGAGCAGCCGACGATACGGCCGAGTTCCTGGCGGGTAATGCGGATCTGCATGCCGTTGGGGTGGGTCATGGCGTCCGGTTCCTTGGCGAGGTCGAGCAGGGTGCGCGCGACGCGGCCGGCTACGTCCATGAAGGCGAGGCGGCTGAGCATATTGCTGGTGCGGCGCAGGCGCAGGGCCATCTGCGAGGCCAGGGCGAAGAGGATGTCCGGGTCTTCCTGGGCCAGCTGGCGGAAGCGGTTGTAGCTGATCTCCGCCACCTCGCATTGCGAGCGCGCCCGCACCCAGGCGCTGCGGTGTTTTTCGGTCTCGAACAGGCCCATCTCGCCGAAGAAGGAGCCCTCGCTGAGATAGGCCAGCACGATCTCGCGGCCCTCGTCGTCCTCGTTGACCACCGCCACGGAGCCGCTGGTGATGTAATACAGCGCGTCCGGGGGGTCGCCGGCGTAGATGATGACGCTCTTGTTCGGGTAGCGGCGCCGGTGGCAATGGGTGAGAAAGCGTTGAATCACGGGATTCTCGGCGGGTTTAATTTTGGCTAGCGTTGACATGATCGTTCCCTCATCGTCCGGCCACGACGTTCCCTGGCCGGCTCAGGTATCATATCGGCCCTTATGGCTGAGAGTTTTAGCGGTTTATCCGGGAGGTGAGGCATGAAGGCGCGGATCCAGTGGGTGGAGGACGCCCAGTTCGTGGCGGAGTCGGGCAGCGGCCACGCGGTGGTCATCGACGGCCCGGCCGACGGCGGCGGGCGCAATCTCGGGGTGCGTCCCATGGAGATGGTGTTGATGGGCCTGGGCGGCTGCACCGCGTATGACGTGATGCACATCTTGAAAAAGGCGCGCCAGCCGGTGACGCGTTGCGTCGCGGAACTGGCCGCCGAGCGCGCCGCGACCGAGCCCAAGGTCTTCACCAAGATTCATGTGCATTTCGTCTTGGCCGGACAAGGCCTGTCCGAGGCCGCGGTGAAGCGGGCGGTGGACCTCTCGGCGGAAAAATACTGCTCGGCCTCCATCATGCTGGGCCGCGCCGGGGTGGAGATCACTCACGACTATGAAATCGCCGCGGCGCCGGCTGGGGATGCGCATGGCTAGCATCGCGCCCCGATTTCCTTATAATGCCGCCCCTCGGCGCCGTCCTGGAGAACGCCCGTGATGAGACGACCCGCGCCCACCACCGGTTTGCGTCATGTGGCGCTGTTCGTCGAAGACCTGGCGGCCTGCGAGCATTTTTACGTGGACTTGCTGGGCATGGCGGTGGAATGGCGGCCCGATGAGGACAATGTGTACCTGAGTTCGGGCATGGATAATCTCGCCCTGCACCGCTGGCCCGCCGGGGTGACGCCGCAGGGGCCGCAGCGTCTGGACCACATCGGTTTCATTCTGGCGGCCCCGGACGACGTCGATGCCTGGCATGTGTTTTTGCTCGAACACGGCGTGAAGATGAAGACCGCGCCGCGCACCCACCGCGACGGCGCGCGCAGCTTTTATTGCCTCGACCCGGCCGGGGTGACGGTGCAAATGATTTTCCATCCCCCTTTGGCGAAAAATGGGGGATAATGTCCGCCCTCCTTCGGGCGAGCGCGGTTTGCGCGCGGCGGGGATGAGGGGCAACTGGAGCCGTTATCATGGACGGTGGATACAACCAAAGTAGAGATGGGGACACGCCGTTGGTGAAACCGCTGACCAAGCTGAAGCTGCAAGGGTTTAATAACCTCACCAAGACGCTCAGTTTTAATATTTACGATATCTGTTACGCCAAGACCGCGCGCCAGCGCCGCGACTACATCGAATACATCGATGAGGTGTATAACGCCGAGCGCCTGACGCAGATCCTCACCGATGTATCCAACATCATCGGCGCCACGGTGTTGAACGTGGCGCGCCAGGATTACGACCCGCAAGGCGCCAGCGTCACCATGCTCATCTCCGAAGAGCCGATGACCTCGGAGGCCTTGTCGCGCAATATGGAAGGTCCGGGTCCCTTGCCCGATGCGGTGGTTGGTCACTTGGACAAGAGTCACGTCACCGTGCATACCTATCCCGAGAGCCACCCGGAAAACGGCATCAGCACCTTCCGCGCCGACATCGACGTGTCCACCTGCGGCCGCATCTCGCCGCTGAAGGCCTTGAACTATTTGATCCACAGCTTCGAGTCCGACATCGTGATTATGGACTATCGCGTGCGCGGTTTTACCCGCGACGTGAAGGGTAAGAAACACTTCATCGATCACCGCATCAGCTCGATCCAGGATTTCATTTCCAAGGACACCCAGCAGCGTTATCAAATGATCGACGTCAACGTCTATCAGGAAAATATCTTCCACACCAAGATGACCCTGAAAGATTTCGACCTCGACAATTACCTCTTCGGCATGGGCGCGGAAGACCTCTCGCCGCGCGAAGAAAAGCTCATCCGCCAGCGTTTGCAGCGCGAAATGGCCGAGATTTTCTACGGCGAGAATTTGAAATAAAGGCGGCGCGGGCCGCCGCGTCCCGCGATGTTTGCCGCGGTCTTCATTAAGCGGCGTGCCGCGATCCCACCACCCCGGCGCTACGCGCCACCCCTCCTCGGAGAGGAGGGGAGATAAGCGCGGCGGCGAGCGCTTAAGTCGTGCCACGGATTCCTCGCCCTCGCTGCGCTCTCCTTGGTTGCCGGACGCCTTGTTTTCGCCTTCGCTTCGTTCTCCTTGGCCCGCCGGGTACCTTGTTTTCGCCCTCGCTTCGTTCTCCTTGGTTCGCCGGATATGTTGCCGTGGATGTTCTAGGGAGCCTGAATAATCCCAAGCTTAATCGTTGCCGTATCGACCATCGAAAAAACCAAGAATTAAATCGACGCGCTCGTTAGCCGCGATTAAGGCTCATGCGCAAATCCCGCCGCGGTCACATACCCATCAGCTATGCGGCGAAGAAGCG
>CAMYKQ010000065.1 GCA_947259075.1 uncultured Gammaproteobacteria bacterium
CAAGGCGGGAGGGCGAGGCCAGTTTTTCGATCGTTCGAGGGAAGAGCGAAGCGAAGGGTGGAGCCGTCGCTATTTGACGAGAAGGATCGGAAAAATGGACCGCTCTCCCACCGGCGCAGTAGATCAGCCCCAAGTCCGACAGGCTCCTAGCGTGATTACATGAATGCATAGGGTTCGACGATTGCACTAATGACCCGTTTCAGCGGCTCCTTCTCAAGCTTGCCAACAGTGCCGAGCCTATTTGTGATGGCGGCGATGAATGAAATAAACGTTTGCATCGACAAGCGTGTTCTTTCGAGTAGAGCAGCGATCACTAGAACCTATCTCAAAACATGAACGGGAACCAAAATGCCTCGACGGCTGGCATGGTAGGCAATCCTATTATCTTCCTCTCCCTCAGGGAGAGGGTTGGGGTGAGGGGGCGTAATGCCTTAATTATTTGATCCCCTCATTCTCTCCTTCTCCCTGAGGGAGAAGGAACCAAGATTAACCAGCTCGGTGGAATACCTGTCATTACGCAGTCAAATTTAATTTTGAGATAGGTTTTAGTAGAGCAGTGATCACTATGATATGAGAGTGGCCGGGTTTTACAGTCGCGCCCGTGAAAATGATGAGCCTCGCACGGCATGACGCGGGGCTGCATTCCTGCCCAGGCTGGCGCCTTGGTTGTGAGCGGACAAGGCGAGCGCGTAGAATCGACGGTTTTAGTCTCGCCAGGATTGAGCTTCAATGATTGTGATGGCTACAGGGCGGCGCGAACCGGCATGGCGGCCGGCGCGGCGGTATTTGCGCAGCGCCGCGCCGCTGGCGTTGTGGGATTGGCTGCTCGACCCCGGTTCGCTGACGCAGCGGCTGCGGCAGCGCTGCCCCGGCCGTTTCCGCGTGGCGTTGCGGCGTCAGGGCTGGGGCCGGCCCGCGCCCGATGAGCGCCGCGCGCTGGGCATGGGCCACGGCGAGCGCGCGGTGATACGCGAGGTGCATCTGCTGTGCGGCGACATGCCGTGGGTGTTCGCGCGCACGGTGATTCCGGTGAGCACGCTGCGCGGGGCGCAGCGGCGCTTGACTCGTTTGGGCACTAAATCCTTGGGCGCGGTGCTGTTCGCCGATACCAGTATGCGCCGCGGTGAAGTCGAGGTGACGCGGCTGCAACGCGGCGAGCCGTTGCGCCTGCGCGCGCTGGGTGACGCGGCAACCACGGCGGCGACGGTTTGGGGGCGGCGTTCCGTATTTCGTCTGCAGGCGCGGTCGCTGCTGGTGAGCGAGTTTTTTTTACCCGCGTTGTGGGCGGGCGATGACGCTGAGGCCGCGAGTGCGCGGCTTGCGCGGGCCGTGGGCTGAGGCGGGTGCGCATGCGGCGCGATAAGGCGAAATAAACCGGCGCCTGAATCAATGAAGTTAGATAAACAACGACTGCGCGAATACGTCTTGTTGATGCGGCTGGACCGGCCCATCGGCATTCTATTGCTGCTATGGCCCACGCTGTGGGCGCTGTGGATCGCGGGCGCGGGGCGGCCCGATGCGCTGGTAGCCGCGGTCTTCGTGCTGGGCGTGGTGCTGATGCGTTCCGCCGGTTGCGTCATTAACGATTACGCCGACCGCAAAATCGATCCGCATGTGGCGCGCACCCAATACCGGCCGCTGGCGGCGGGGCGGGTCCAAGCGCGTGAGGCGCTGATCCTGTTCGTGGCCTTGTGTCTCGCGGCCTTCGGCCTGGTGCTGCTGCTGAATCCGTTGACCATCATGCTCTCCGTCGGCGGCGTGCTCCTGGCGGCGGTCTATCCCTTCATGAAGCGCTATACCCATTTGCCGCAAGTGGTGCTGGGCGCGGCCTTCGGCTGGGCCGTGCCCATGGCCTTCGCGGCGCAGACCGGCGCGGTACCGCCGCTGGCCTGGCTGCTGTTCGTCGCCACGGTGTTGTGGGCCACGGCCTACGACACCATGTACGCCATGGTCGACCGCAACGATGATTTACGCATCGGCGTCAAATCCACCGCCATCCTCTTCGGCGAGGCGGACCGGGTGTTGATCGGTCTCTTGCAAGCGATGGTCTTGTTCGCCTTGGCGCTGGCGGGCAAGCAGGCCGGTTTGGGCGCGCTGTATTTCGCGGGCTTGACCGTGGCGTCCGGCCTGGTGATCTATCAGCTTTATTTGATCCGCCGCCGCGATGGCGCCGGTTGCTTCAAGGCCTTTTTGAACAACAACTGGTTCGGCGCGGCGGTGTTCGCGGGGGTCGCGCTGGATTACGCGCTGCGCTAGGAGCCTGTCGGACTTGGGCGATCGTAGCGAGCAAGGTGGGAGGGCGAGGCCAGTGTTTCGATCGTTCGAGGAAAATAGCCGTCGCTATTTGACGAGAAGGATCGGAAAAATGGACCGCTCTCCCACCGGCGCAGTAGATCAGTCCCAAGTCCGACAGGCTCCTAGCGGCGGTTGGCAGCGGGCGCGGCGCGTGGGAAGATGGGCGCCCGGCGCGGGCGGCGGATGATGGTGACGAGGTGAGCGCGATGCAGACGGAAGTGTTTGCGGTAAAAAACGTAAAATGCGGCGGCTGCGCCAGCACGATTCAGCAAGGTCTGGCGGGACTGCCCGGGGTGAACGCGGTGGAGGTGAATTTCCCCGGCGGCCCGGTGACGGTGCGCGGCGAGGGTTTGGAGCGCGCGGCGCTGGCGCGGAAATTGGCGGAGCTCGGTTATCCCGAGGCTGCTTAAAAACAGGATGAATGATGACAGTGACGAATAAATCCGCCCTGCCGCCCGGCCAGCGTTTTCGCACCTTGGGGCTGGCGGTGCTGGAAATCGAGGCCAAGGCGGTGGCGGCGCTGGCGGAGCGGGTCGACGCGCATTTCGAGCGCGCCTGCGAATTGCTGCTGGCCTGCGAGGGCCGCATCGTGGTCTTGGGCATGGGCAAGTCCGGCCACATCGGCGGCAAGATCGCCGCGACGCTCGCGAGCACCGGCAGTCCGGCCTTCTTCGTCCATCCCGGCGAGGCCAGTCACGGCGACCTCGGCATGATCACCGAGAAGGATGTGGTGCTGGCCTTTTCCAATTCCGGCGAGACCGCGGAGATTCTCACCATCCTGCCTATCATCAAGCGCCTCGGTGTTCCTTTAGTGGCGTTGACCGGTAATCCGGCCTCGACGCTCGCGACCCTGGCCGATGCCCACATCAATGTGAGCGTGGCGCAGGAGGCCTGTCCGCTGGATTTGGCGCCCACCGCCAGTACCACCGCCGCCTTGGCCATGGGCGATGCGCTGGCGATCGCCTTGCTGGAGGCGCGCGGTTTCACCCGCGACGATTTCGCCCGTTCGCACCCCGGCGGCCGCCTGGGGCGGCGCTTGTTGCTGCATGTCAGTGATGTCATGCGCGGCGGCGAGGCCCTGCCCATGGTCGGGCCCGAGGTGAAATTGAGCGCGGCTTTATTGGAGATCACTCGCAAGGGCATGGGTATGACCGCCATCGTCGACGCCGAGCGCAAGGTGCTGGGCATCTATACCGACGGCGATCTGCGCCGGACCTTGGATCACGGCCTGGATGTGCACACCACGCTCATCCGGGATTTGATGACACCCAAGTGTAAAACCGTGCGCCCCGGCATACTGGCCGCCGAGGCCCTGCAGGTGATGGAGGCGGCCAAGATCAACGGCCTGCTGGTGGTGGACGAGGACGGCCGCTTGGTCGGCGCCTTGAATATGCACGATCTGCTGCGCGCGGGCGTGGCCTGAGTCCATACCACTCTAAATAAGGAATATCATGCAAGACGTATTAAAAAAAGCGGCGCAAATCCGTCTGGTGATTTTTGACGTGGACGGCGTGCTCACCGACGGCGGTCTGCATTTCGACGAAGCGGGGCGCGAGAACAAGGTGTTTCATTCCCGCGACGGCCACGGCCTCAAGATGCTGCAAGGCGCGGGGGTGGAACTCGCGGTGATCTCCGGGCGCAGCTCCGCCGCCGTAACTCATCGCATGAGCGGCTTGGGCATAAAGCGCGTGTATCAAGGGCAGAGCGATAAATTGCCGGCCTTCGCGGAATTACTGCGCGAGCTGAACATCGCCGCCGGGGATGTCGCCTACGCCGGCGACGACGTGGTGGACCTGCCGGTGATGTTGCGGGTGGGGCTGGCGGTGGCGGTGCAGGACGCCCATCCCTTGGTAAAAAGGCATGCCCATTGGACCACGCCCAGCCCGGGCGGGCGCGGCGCGGCGCGGGATTTAAGCGAGTTGATATTAGAGGCGCAAGGCAAGCTCGACGGACTGTGGGCCGGGTATTTAAATACCAGCCCGGTGACCCGCGCGGTGTAATGCATGATTTTGCGCGCGGATAAAGGCCTGGTGGTGCTCACGGTGGCGGTGTTGTCGACGCTGAGCTGGTGGTTTCCGCTGCGCATGGGGCCGGCCCCGGTTGAGGCGCCGCCGGCGGTGGAGACGCGCCACATTCCCGACTTCTTTTTGAGTGAGTTCGACCTCACCAGCATGGACGTGGCCGGTGCGCCGCGTTACCGCTTGCAAGCACAAGGTATGACGCATTATTCGGATGACGATACCGCGGATATCACCGCGCCGCGAATGACGGTGTTTCGCGCCGGCTCGGCGCCGTGGCTGGCGAGCGCCGGCCGCGGCTGGGTGGCGGCGGGCGGCGAGACGGTGAAATTGATGGACGCGGTTTTAATCGAACGGCCCACGCGCGGCACGGATCAGGGCTTGGAAATCCGCAGCGAGGAGCTGCGTGTCTGGCCCGCCGCGGAATTCGCCGAGACCGAGCACCCGGTGACCCTGCAAAACACTTTGGGCGTGACCCGCGCGGTGGGCATGCGCGCCGATTTTAAAGACGATGTGGTGGAGTTGCAGGCCCAAGTGCGGGGTGAGTATGCGGCGCGCTAATTGGAGGATTCCGCTGGCGTGCGTCTTGGCGCTGGCGAGCGGCGCGGTGCAGGCCTTGTCCAGCGATAAACAGCAGCCGATTCATATTGAGGCCGATAGTGTCACCATCGACGATGGGCGCGGCATCGCGGTCTATCGCGGCAATGTCCGCTACACCCAGGGCAGCGCCGAACTCACCGCCGATGAAGTCACCGTGTACAGCGCCGATCGCAAGCAGGTGAGCAAGGCCGTCGCCAGCGGCGCGCCCGCCACCTTCCGCCAGCGGCCGGACAATAAAGACGAAGATATGCGCGGCCAAGCGGCGCGCATCGAGTTTTTCGCCAGCGAAGAGCGGGTGGTGCTGGACATCGACGCCCGCCTCTGGCAAGGCGCGAATGAATTCACGGGCAATCACATTGAGTACCGCGCCGGTGATGAGGTGGTGCAGGCGAGCAAGGCGCCGGACAGCAGTCAGCGGGTGCGGGTCGTCATTCAGCCGCGGCCGGCGGCCGAAGACCCCGTTGCGCCGTCGAACCCGCCCTTGCCATGAGCCTGTTGCGGGCCGAGGGGCTGACCAAGCGTTACCGCGCGCGCCAAGTCGTCAACGGTGTCTCCCTGCACTTGGCCGGTGGCGAGGTGGTTGGGTTGCTGGGTCCCAACGGCGCGGGCAAGACCACCTGTTTCTATATGATCGTCGGCCTCATTGGCTCCGATAGCGGCAGCATTCACCTCGACGACCGCGACATCACTGCCTATCCCATGCACGCCCGCGCCCGCTTGGGGCTGGGTTATCTGCCGCAGGAGGCCTCGGTGTTCCGCAAGTTGAGCGTGGCGCAGAACATCATGGCTATACTCGAAACCTTGCCGGATATGGGCCGTGCCGCGCGTGCCGAGCGCTGTGAAGTGTTGCTCGAGGAATTACACATCACCCATTTGCGCGGCAGCATGGGCATGAGTCTGTCCGGCGGCGAGCGCCGCCGGCTGGAAATCGCCCGCGCCCTGGCCACCGAACCGCGTTTTATTTTGCTCGACGAACCCTTTGCGGGCGTCGATCCCATCTCGGTAATGGACATTCAGGCCATTATCAATCAGTTAACCGAGAAGGGGATAGGCGTCCTCATCACCGACCACAATGTGCGGGAAACCTTGGGCATTTGTGAACGCGCCTACATCATGAGTGAAGGCCAGGTCATCGCCGAGGGCGCGCCGCAACAAATTTTGCTCAACGAACGGGTGCGGCAAGTGTATTTGGGCGAACATTTTACCTTGTAGCGAATGCTCACAGCTGCCCCGTCAATTGCGCTAAACTAAACCCACCTTGGCATATGCCATCAATGTGATGATTAAGTATTAAGTAATGGAATGAAACAGTCGCTTCAGCTTCGGCTCGGTCAACAGCTCACCATGACGCCGCAATTGCAGCAGGCCATCCGCCTGTTGCAATTGTCGACCTTGGAGCTGCAGGCCGAGGTACAACAAGCCCTGGAAAGCAATCCTCTGCTGGAGATGGTGGAGGAAGGGGAACCGCAGGCCGGCGAGACGGGTTTAGAGTCGGATGTGCCGGCCTATGAAATGCTCAACGGGCAGGACACCGCCGGCGCCATGGGCTTGAAGGAAGAGGCGCGCGCCAACGGTGCCGATGAATCGCCGGCTACGGAAATGGCCCTCGATATTCCCCGCGAGCTGCCCGTCGATACCAGTTGGGACGATGTCTACGACTCCGGCGGCACGGGCGCCGCCGCGGGACCGGACAATGATTTGCGTGGTCTGGAACCGCAGGGCAGTCCCTCGACGAGTCTGAACGAGCATTTGGTGTGGCAGATGGACCTCACCCCCTTTTCCGACACCGACCGCGCCATCGCCGTCGCCCTCGTTGACGCTATTGATGAAGATGGTTATCTCACCACCCCCGTGGAGGAGATTCATCAAGGTTTGGGGCAAGAACTGGAGGTGGAGCTCGACGAAGTCGAGGCGGTGCTGCATCACATCCAGAGTTTCGATCCCCCCGGCGTCGGCGCCCGCGACTTGCGTGACTGCCTGCTCATCCAGTTGCGGCAGTTGCCCGAGGACGTGCCGTGGCTGGCGCAGGCCAAGCAGCTGGTCAGTGAACACCTCGCCGCCTTGGGCAGCCGCGATTACGCGCAATTGACACGGCGCTTGAAGCTGAGCGAGACCGAGCTGCAAAGCGTCATCGAGCTGATCCAATCACTCAATCCCCGGCCCGGCGGTACCATCGCCAGCAGCCAGGCCGAATACGTGATCCCCGACGTGATCGTGCGCAAACATGAAGGCGCGTGGCGCGTTGAGCTCAACGATGAGGCCATGCCGCGTCTGCGCATCAACAAACACTACGCCGGGATGATACGCCGCGCCGACAGCAGCAACGACAACACTTATCTCAAGGGCCAGTTGCAGGAGGCGCGCTGGTTCATGAAGAGCCTGCAAAGCCGTCACGAGACCCTGCTCAAGGTGGCGAGCTGCATCGTCGAGCGTCAGCGCGGATTTTTAGAGCACGGCGAAGAGGCGATGAAGGCCCTGGTATTGCACGACGTGGCCGAGAACGTGGGCATGCACGAATCCACCATCTCGCGGGTGACGACGAAAAAATACATGTGGACGCCGCGCGGCATCTTCGAGCTGAAGTATTTCTTCTCCAGTCACGTGAGCACGGCCGAGGGCGGGGTGTGTTCGGCCACGGCGATCCGCGCCTTGATAAAAAAGCTCATCGCCGCCGAAAACCGCCGCAAGCCGCTGAGTGACAGCAAGCTCGCCGCCATATTGTGCGATCAAGGCATCAACGTGGCGCGGCGCACGGTGGCCAAATACCGCGAGGCGATGGCTATTCCGCCGTCCAACGAACGAAAACAATTAGTCTAAACTTAAATCCTTAAAGAGGTAGCAGTCATGCAAATCCAGCTGAGTGGACAACATGTGGATCTCACGCCCGCCTTGCACCAGTATGTGACGGATAAAATGGATCGTCTGGCCCGGCATTTCGATAATGTCAGCAACGTGCATGTGGTGTTGAGCGTGGAAAAACTGCGGCAGAAGGCCGAAGCCACCATCCATCTGGCGCGGGGCACGGTGTTCGCGGATGCCGAAGCCGAGGATATGTACGCGGCGATAGACGCGTTGGTCGACAAGCTCGACCGGCAGGTAAAAAAACAAAAAGAAAAGAACACCGATCACCGCAGTGGTGGTGTCGCCAAGTAAAATTATTGCGGCGAGTGTGCTTGATCGCGCACCCGTCGTGGGGGGATAACGAACATGCAGATTGGTGATTTCATCACGCCGGAGCGCGTCGTGTATCGTTTGCACGCCACGAGCAAGAAACGCGCCTTGGAATTGGTGAGCGGTTTGCTGGCCGGGGGGGAGGCGGGTTTGGCGGAGGCCGAGGTATTCGATTGCCTGGTCGCTCGCGAACGCTTGGGTAGCACTGGGCTGGGCCATGGCATCGCCATTCCTCACGGGCGGCTCAAGGGCATCGACCGCATCTTGGGCGCATTCGTGCGCTTGGATCAGGGCGTCGATTTCGACGCCATCGACGCCGCGCCGGTGGATATGGTGTGCGCCTTGGTGGTGCCCGCCGAATCGACGGAAGATCATTTGCAACTGTTGGCCTCGCTGGCGGCCTTGTTCAGCGAAACGGCGATGCGCGAGCGTTTACGCGGCGCGGAGTCGGCGGGCCAATTGTACGATTTGCTGACCTCGCATGATATTACGCCGGTGAAGCAAACGGCGGCGCCGCGCCGCTGAGCGCATGACTACGCGGACCGCCACGCTGCACGGGGTGTTCATGGATGTCATGGGCCTCGGTGTCCTGTTGTCGGGGGTCAGCGGCGTGGGCAAGAGCGAGCTCGCGCTGGAACTCTTGACGCGCGGCCATCGTCTTATTGCCGACGATGCGCCGCTTTTCACTTGCGTCGCGCCCAATGCGGTGGAGGGTGTGTGTCCGCCGCCGCTCAATGATTTTCTCGAAGTGCGTGGTTTGGGCGTCATCAACATCCGCGCCATGTATGGCGACGGCGCCATCGCGGAGCGGGCCCGCTTGCAGCTCATTCTGCATTTGCGCTTGATGGATGATAATCAGCTCGCCAATGTCGATCGCTTGCGCGCCAGCAAGGACGAGGTGAGTGTGTTGGGGGTCGCGGTGCCGCGCATCACGCTGCCGGTGGCGCCGGGCCGCGAGTTGGCGGTGCTCACCGAGGCGGCGGTGCGCAACCATGTGCTGGCGCTGGGCGGCTATGACGCGGCGGCGGATTTCGCCCAGCGTCAGCGCCGCCACATGGCCGGCGGCGTGACATGAGCCGAAGGAAGCTATGAAGCTTATCGTAGTCAGCGGTCTGTCCGGTTCGGGAAAAACCATCGCCTTGCAGGCGCTGGAAGACATGGGCATCTATTGCATCGATAATCTGCCCTTCAAATTGCTCCCTTCCTTGGCGGCCCATATGTTAAACGCGGCGCGCCTGCAGCAAAAAGACGCGGCCGTGGGCATCGACGCCCGTAACCTGGCCGACGACTTCGACGCCTTTCCCGAGATCCTCGCCCAAGTGCGGGCGCAGGGCATCAAGTGCGAAATCATCTTTCTCACCGCCGATGACAACACCTTGCTCAAGCGTTTCAGCGAGACGCGGCGCAAACATCCGTTGAGCAGCGACAGCGTGCCCCTCAACGAAGCGGTGATGGCCGAGCGCGCCCTGCTGGCGCCGGTGGCCTCCGATGCCGACTGGCATCTCGACACCAGCCACACCACCGTGCACCAATTGCGCGCCCTGGTGCGCGAACGCATGGGGCAGAGCGATGAGCACAATCTCTCTGTGCTGTTTCTCTCCTTCGGCTACAAGCACGGCCTGCCGCCCGACGCGGATTTCGTCTTCGACGCCCGCTGTCTGCCCAATCCCTATTGGGAACCGCGGCTGCGCCCCTACACCGGCCGCGACGCCGAAGTGGTGGCCTTTCTCGAACAGCAGCCGGCGGTCAACCGCATGTACGACAGCATCCGCGGCTATTTGGAAGAATGGATCCCCAGCTTCGAGGCGGAGAACCGCAGCTATATGACCGTGGCCGTGGGTTGCACCGGCGGTTACCATCGCTCGGTCTATTTAGTGGAACGCCTCGCGGCTCATTTCACCGCGCAACGCGGTCATGTGCTGGCGCGTCACCGGGAATTGCCATAATGGTGGGTCTGCTGGTCATCACCCATAATCAAATCGGCACGGCCTTGATGGAGACCGCTACGCATACCTTGGGCATGTGTCCGCTGATGGCGGAGGTGCTGCCGGTGCTGGCCGATTGCGAGCCCGAGGCCATGGTGGCCGAGGCGCGGCGCTTGGCCGCCAAGGTGAATAAGGGGGATGGTGTCTTGGTGTTGACGGATATGTACGGCTCCACTCCCAGCAATGTTGCCGGGCATTTGGCCGAAGATCACGGTACCCTGGTAGTGTGCGGGGTGAACTTGCCCATGTTGATCCGGGTGATGAATTATCCCAAGCTCACATTGCAAGAGCTGGCGGCCAAGGCGGAGAGTGGAGGGCGTGACGGCATTTTTCCGTACGTACCTCAGTAAAGGCATCGGGTGGAGTGTAAGCAGATTACGATTATCAACAAGCTTGGCCTGCACGCCCGCGCGGCGGCCAAGTTCGTCACCCTGGCCTCGCGCTTCAAAGCCGATATCCGTGTCACGCGCGGCGAGAAGACGGTGAGCGGCAAGAGCATCATGGGCGTGATGATGCTGGCCGCGGCGCGCGGCACGGAGCTGGAACTGAGCGCCGAAGGTCCGGACGCGGCGCAGGCGCTGCGCGAGCTGGACCGTCTCGTCAACGAGCGTTTCGGCGAAACCGAATAGGGCCGCGCCCACCCAGCGTGGTCCGGGCGCACGGTGGGGGTGGCGATGACACTGGTCTTGCATGGCATCAGTGCCGGGAAAGGGGTGGGTATAGGTAAGGCCCGCCTCCTGCGGCGCGGCTATTTCGAGATCAGCCATTACAGCATCCCCGCCCGCTATCTCCACGACGAGGTCGGGCGCTATCGCGCCGCCATCGGCGCGGTGAGGCGTCAGCTGGAGGACGCCCGCCGGCAAATCCCCCGTGACACCCCCCTCGACATTTTCGCCCTCGTCGACGTGCATCTGATGATGGCCGACGATAGCGCCTTCGCGTACGAGCCGGTGCGCCTCATCGAACAGCACCGTTGCAATGCCGAGTGGGCCTTGCAGATGCAGCGCGAGATGTTGCTGCAAACCTTTCGCGCCATGGATGACCCTTATCTGCGCGCCCGCGCCGAGGATGTGGAGCAAGTGGCGCGGCGTATTTTGCTTGCCTTGTTGAGCGAGAGGCCGGAGCCGGATCAGGCCGGCGCGCCCTTGCGTGATTGCATCGTGCTGGCCGAAGATTTGACGCCCGCCGAGGCCGTGCTGCTGCAACAGCAAGGCGTGCGCGCCTTGGTCACCGAGGCCGGCGGCGTCGCCTCGCACACGGCCATTCTCGCCCGCAGCTTGGGCGTACCCACCCTTGTTGGTCTGCGTCAGGCTTCACAGTACATCCGCCACGACGAGCAACTCATCGTTGATGCCGAGCGCGGCGCCCTGGTGGTGGCGCCCGATGCGCGCGCACTGCGCCACTACCGCCGCCGCGCCCAGCGCGCGCAACGCGCCCGCGCGCTGTTGAAGAAATTGACCGGGAAACCCGCGCTGAGCCGCGACGGGGTGGCGGTGGCCTTGCGCGCCAACGCGGAATTGCCCGAGGAGTTGCGGGCGGCGCACGAATGCGGCGCGGAAGGCATCGGTCTTTATCGCACCGAGTTTTTATTTTTGGAACGTGAGGACCTGCCGGGCGAAGAGGAGCAATTGGAAACCTATCTGCGCGCGCTGCGGGTGATGGCGGGCGCGCCGGTCACTATCCGCAGCGTGGATCTTGGCGCTGATAAGGAATGTCCGGGGCACGAACCGCGGACCGGCGGGCACGTCAATCCGGCCTTGGGGCTGCGCGGCATCCGCCGCTGCCTCAAGGACCCCGCGGTGTTGTGCACGCAGTTGCGGGCGATCCTGCGCGCCTCGGCTCACGGCCCGGTGCGTTTATGTATTCCGATGCTGAGCGGACTTGAGGAATTGCGCCAAGTACTGAGCTGGCTCGAGCGTGCCAAGAACGAATTAGATGCCGCGGGGCAGGCCTATGACCGCGCCTTGCCGCTGGGCGCGATGATCGAGGTGCCGGCCGCCGCCTTGATGGCGGACGGCTTCGCCGCGCGCTTGGATTTTCTCGCCATCGGCACCAACGACCTCGTGCAGTACACCTTGGCGGCCGATCGTCTCGACGAAGAAGTGAGTTACCTCTACGACCCTTTACACCCCGCGGTGCTGCGGCTGATTCACCTCACCGCGGAGGCTGGCGCGCGCCACGGCGTGCCGGTAAGCCTGTGCGGGGAGATGGCCGCCGACAGCCGTTACACCCGCTTGCTCTTAGGTTTGGGTTTGCGTGATCTCAGTTTGCACCCGGCCATGTTGCTGGAAGTGAAGCAGGCGGTGCTGCGCAGCGAGGTGGCCGCCGCGAGTGAATATGCGCGGAGCGCGTTGGCGGCGGATGACGCCGGCGCGGTGGCGCTGCTGGTGGAGCGGCTCAACCGTTCGCCGTAATAATTTTTTACAGAAATCCATTCGCAATCCACTATGCTTTTGCATACACTCTCGCAGCGTCGAGGGCGGGAGGCGGCTATGGGCGAAACAGCGGAAAGAGTGGAACGCGAACATCATCTGCGCCGGTTTACCGCGGCGCTGGAAAGCGGCGCCTTGTCCAATGTCCGCCGCATGCTCAATGGCCTGTATCCGGCCGAGATCGCCCATCTGCTCGAATCCTTGCCCGCCGACGAGCGCGAGCTCGCCTGGGAACTGGTCGCGCCCGAGCACGAAGGCGACGTGCTGCTGCATCTCAGTGACGGGGTGCGCGCCGGCCTGATCCGCGAGATGGAGCCGCACGAGCTGGTGGCCGCCACCGCCGGGCTGGAAACCGACGACCTCGCCGACTTCCTGCGCGACGTGCCCGGCGCGGTGGTCACTCAGGTGTTGCACTCGATGAGCGAGCAGGACCGCGAGCGCCTGCAAGCCGTGCTGTCTTATCCCGAAGACACCGCCGGCGGTTTGATGAACACCGACACCCTCACCGTGCGTCCCGGCGTCACCCTCGACGTGGTGCTGCGTTATCTGCGCTGGCGCGCCGACATCCCCGAGATGACCGACAGCCTCATCGTGGTGAAGCGCGATGATACTTATCTGGGTCTGTTGGCGATCAATGATCTCCTCACCAAGGACCCGGACCTGACCGTGGGCGAGGTGATGGTGCGCGACGTCGATCCCATCGATGCCTTGATGCCGGTCAACGAGGTGGCCAATCTTTTCGAACATCGCGACTTCGTCTCCGCGCCGGTGGTGGACGGTCAAGGCAAACTGCTCGGCCGTATCACCATCGACGACGTGGTGGACGTCATCCGCCAGGAGGCGGACCATTCCTTGATGAGCATGGCCGGTCTGTCCGAGGAAGAAGACCTGTTCGCGCCGGTGGCCCAGGCCAGCCGCCGCCGCGCGGTGTGGCTGGGCGTGAATCTCGCCACCGCGCTGCTGGCCTCGTGGGTCATTGGTCTGTTCGATGCCGCCATCGAAAAGGTGGTGGCCTTGGCGGTGTTGATGCCCATCGTCGCCAGCATGGGCGGGATCGCTGGCAGTCAGACGCTGACCTTGGTGATACGCGGCATGGCGCTGGGGCAGATCAGCGGCGACAACGCCCGCCAATTTTTCAATAAAGAGCTGGCGGTGGGCGCCGTGAACGGGCTGATCTGGGCGCTGGTGGTGGCGGTGATCGCCGGGCTGTGGTTTCAGGACGTCTCCATCGCCTGGATACTCGGCCTGGCCATGGTGGTCAATCTGGTCGCGGCGGCGGCGGCGGGCGCGATCATTCCACTATTGTTGCGCCGCTTCGGCATTGATCCGGCGCTGGCCGGCTCGGTGGTGCTCACCACCGTCACCGACGTCGTCGGTTTCACCGCCTTTCTCGGCGTGGCGAGTTTGGTGTTCCTCTAAACGCTGGCGCGGCTTCAGTCCGGCGGCAATCCCCGCCAAGCCAGATAATGTTGATGGGTGTCGGACAGGTGTTTGAAGCGCGCCACCTTGCCGTCGGCGCCAAAGGTCCAGAGATGCATCTCCAGCTCGCGGATGGCGCGGCCCGTGGCCTTGACCCGCGCGTGCAGTTCCACGGTGACCGCCACCTTGTCCTCACCGGACAGAAAGGCCTGCGGCGCGAAGGTCTTGATCTCCAGCAGAGACAGCGCCGCGAAAAATTTGGCCACCTCGGCGCGCCCGCGCCGCGGCACATACCAGGGGATGCCGTGATCCACGGCGCCGTACTCCCATTCCACCTCCGGCGCCAGACTATCGAGGATGCGCGGAATCTCGCCCGCGCCGAAGAATTGGTAGATGCGTTTCACCGTGTCGACCTGCGGGTTCATCATGTCCTCCTGGTGTTGCGTGATTGCACGGCCGTGCCGCGGCGTTCACCTGACGAGCAGTAAATGGCCCTCGTCATCCATGGTGCAACGCCAGCCCGGCGCGATCAGCGTGGTGGCGGCAGTTTCACAAATCAGCGCCGGGCCGGGCACGGCCGCGCCCGGGCGCAAATCTGCCCGCGCGAGCAGCGGCACCGCCGCGTCTATCCCATAGAGATACGCATGCGCCCCGGGGCTTGGATGCAAGCGCGTCTCCTCCGGCGCGGCGGCCAATGACAGTGTTGGCGCGGGGCCGTGTACCGCCACCCGCAGATTCACCAGCTCGATAGGCAAGGGCAGGCGATGGCCGTAACGCGCGGCGTGGGCGGCGTGAAAGGCCGCGGCGCTGGCGGCGCCGTCTTGCCACGGCAGCGTGAGCGCGCTGGATTGGCCGCGGTAGCGCAGATCGGCGCTGCGCGTGATGCGCAGCGCGCTGGCGGCGAGTCCCTCGCGCTGCAAGGCCGCGGCGCCCTCCCGTTCCAGCGCGGCATACGCCGCCTCCGCTTCCCCGGCGCTGATATCGTCGAGCAGCGCGCCCACGGTGCGCGACAATTGCCGGCCGCGCGGCGCCGCCAGCATGCCCAGCGCCGACAACACCCCGGCATGCAGCGGCACCAGCGCCGCGCGCATATCGAGCGCTTCGGCCAGCGCGCACACATGCAGGCCGCCCGCGCCGCCGAAGGAGAACAGGGTGAAGTCGCGCGGGTCGATACCGCGTTGCACCGAGATGACCCGCAGGGCCTGCGCCATGTGTTCGTTGGCGACGCGCACCACGCCCAGCGCCGCCTCTTCCGGGGAAAGATTCAGCGGCGCGGCGAGCCGCGTCAGCGCGGCGCGGGCCGCGGCGCTATCGAGTTGCACGCTGCCGCCCAAGCGCGCGCCCGCGGGCAGGCGGCCCAAAACCAGATTGGCGTCGGTCACCGTGGCCGCCTCGCCGCCACGGCCGTAACAGGCGGGGCCGGGGTCGGCGCCCGCGGACTCGGGTCCCACCAGCAGCAGGCCGCCGGCATCGACGCGCGCGATGGAGCCGCCGCCGGCGCCGATGGTGTGCATGTCCACCATGGGTACCGCGACCGGATACGGACCGATGCTGCCTTCATTGCTGAGGCGGATGGCGCCGTCGATCAGCGCCACGTCGCTGGAGGTGCCGCCCATGTCGAAACTCAATAGGCGGGTGCGGCCCGTGCGTTCACCGATGAAAGACGCCGCCGCGAGCCCGCCCGCGGGGCCGGAGAGCAGCAGGCGCACGGCGTGCTGGCCCGCGGCCTCCAAGGCCATGGTTTCGCCGGCGCTTTGCATCACGGCGATGCGCGCGCCGCCGAGTTGCGCCTGCAGGCGTTGCAGATAACCTTGCACGATGGGGCCGACCCAGGCGTTGAGCCAGGTGGCGATGCCGCGTTCGTATTCGCGGTATTCGGGCAAGACGTCCGAGGAGCGCGAGACGAAGAGGCCGGGCGGCAGCGCCGCGGCGACGGCCTGTTCGTGACGCGGGTCGAGGAAAGAGAACAGCAGATTGATGGCCACCGCGCGCGGCGCCAGCCGCAATAATTCGTCGTGCAGCGCGCTGAGTTCGCTTTCGGGCAGCGCTTCCAATTCGCTGCCGTCGGCGGCGAGGCGGCCGCCCACTTCCAGGCACAATTCGGGCGGCACCGGCGGCGGCAGCGGCGCGGGCTGTAGATTGTAGAGTTCGCGGCGCGCCTGGCGGCCGATGCTGAGCATATCTTTAAAGCCGCGATTGGTGATGAATACCGTGCGCACGCCCTTGCCTTCCAGCACCGCGTTGGTGGCGACGGTGGAACCATGCACCAGGCGCAAGCCGCGCGGATCGAGGCCGAGGGCGGCGATACCTTGCAGGATGGCCTGCTCCGGCGCGGCGGGCGTGGAGAGGCATTTATGAGTGCGCAGGCTCGCGCCGTCGTAGAGCACGAAGTCGGTGAAGGTGCCGCCGGTGTCGACGCCGAGCAGCAAAGGGGCCGTGTCAGTCATGGTGCGCCGGAACTCATTCGCTATTGAGTACTCATTAGTGGCGGCCTATTATAGGCCGCATTGTCCGTGCCGCGTCGCGGTGTCGCAATAACCAGAAGTCATTTCAAATCGCCATGAGCGAAGCCGCACTCATCAAAGTAGAACATGTTCATCGTTACTATGGCGCCGCTTGCGCCTTGCACGACGTGAGTTTCAGTGTCGGCAAGGGCGAGGTGCTGGGTCTGTTGGGGCCGAATGGCGCTGGCAAATCGACGACGATGCAGATCATCAGCGGCAATCTCGCGCCCAGCGCGGGGCAGGTGTGGATCAACGGCATCGATCTGCTCGACCAGCCCAAGGCCGCAAAATTAGGTTTGGGTTATTTGCCCGATCAGCCGCCGCTGTACCGCGAACTCACCGTCGATGAATATCTGGCGTATTGCGCGCGCTTGAATCGCATCGCGCCCGCGCAACGCCGTGCCGCGCTCGACACCGCCAAGCAGCGCTGCGGCTTGACCGGGGTGGGGCAGCGCTTGATTGGGAATCTATCGAAGGGTTTTCAGCAGCGCGCCGGTATCGCGCAGGCCATCATTCATTCGCCGCCGGTGGTGATTCTCGACGAACCCACCGTGGGCCTTGACCCGTTGCAGATGCGTGAGATTCGCGCCTTGATCCGCGAGCTGCGCGGCGAACACAGCATTATTTTATCGACGCATATTTTGCCCGAGGTGCAGGCCGTGTGTGACCGGGTGCAGATCATCAGCGGCGGCAAACTGCTGCTGAACGACAGCATCGAGGGCCTGCAGCGGCGCATGAATGTCTCCAGCCTGCTGCTGGGGCTGCGGCGGCCGCCGCCGCTGGCGGAATTGCAGGCGCTGCCCGGCGTCGAGTCGGTGGAGATGGTGGAGTCTGGCCGTTTCCGTTTGCATTATGTGCCTGAACACAGCCCCGCCGAAGCGGTGGCGGAGCGCGCGGTGCGCGGCGATTGGGGCTTGTTTGAGTTGTCGCCCGAGCGCATGTCGTTTGAGCAGGTGTTCGTGGATATCACCCGCAGCGATCCCACGGAGCAGGCGGCGCCCGCGGAGGTAATTTTATGATCGGACATATCGCGGCCTTGGAATTGCGGCGTTTGTTTCTCTCGCCCTTGGCCTGGTGCGTGCTGGCGGTGGAGCAGCTTATCCTCGCCTATTTCTTTTTGATCGCGGTGGACAATTACATCGAGTGGCAGCCGCGTTTGGCGGCGGTGGCGGGCGCGCCGGGGGTGAGCGATATCATCGTCGGGCCGCTGTTCGGCGATGCCTCGATGTTCATGCTGTTCGCCGTACCCATCATGACCATGCGTTTGCTCAGCGAGGAGCGGCGCGCGCAGACCTTGAGTCTGTTGTTCTCCGCACCGGTGTCGATGACCGAGATCGTGCTCGGCAAATTTCTCGGCGCCGCCGCCTTCTTTTTAATCTTGGTGTGCATGATCGCCTTGATGCCTTTGTCGCTGCTGGTGGGGGTGAATCTCGACTTCGGTGTGTTTTGGTCCAGTCTGCTCGGCGCGTCATTGCTGGTGTCGAGTTTCGTCGCGGTGGGTTTGTACATGTCCACCCTCACCGCGCAGCCGGCCATCGCCGCGGTAAGCACCTTCGGTGTGTTGCTGCTGTTATGGGTCATCGATTGGGCGGGTGGCGATCGCGCCGGCGATTACAGCGGCGTGTTCGCGTATCTGTCGACGCTGCGCCACTACGAGCCTCTGCTCAAAGGGGTGTTCAATAGCAGCGATGTGCTGTACTACCTGTTGTTCATCGCCACGTTTTTGATCTTGAGCATCCGCCGTCTGGATGCCGATCGCTTGCGGCATTGAGGCGCGGCCATGCGTGCGCGGCCCTCGTTTGAAGAAGGTATGAGTTGTTTATGCAGGTGACGCCGAAATCGCGCCGCGCCGCACGCGCGCAAAATGCCGTGTTCCTCGTGTTGCTGCTGGTCGCGGTGGGGCTGTTGGCATGGTTGAGCACGCGCTATAACTACCACGCCGATTGGACCGCCGACACCCGCCGCTCGCTGTCCGCGGCCAGCGTGCAGCTGCTGGGCAAGATAGAGGGGCCGGTGACGATCACGGCCTTCGCCCGCGATGACCGGCAAATCCGCCGGGCCATCAGTGATCTCATCGAGCGTTACCAGCACTACAAGCAGGACATCATCCTCGATTTCGTCAATCCCGATACCGAGCCGCAGCGGGTGCGTGATATGGGCGTGAGCAGCGACGGTGAGCTGGTGCTGACTCATGGCGGGCGCACGGAACACCTCAAGCCCTTTGAGATGAACGAGCAGGCGATGACCAATGCCTTGCAGCGGATATTGCGCGCGGGTGAGCGCTGGGTGGTGTTTCTCGACGGCCACGGCGAACGCCGTCCGCATGCCGAGGGCAATCATGATGTGTCGCTGTGGGTGAAGGAGCTGGAGAATAAGGGTTTCAAGGCGCGCGCGGTGAATTTGGCCGAGAGCGCGGTGATTCCCGATAACACCACGGTGTTGGTGATCGCCGGGCCACAGGTGGATTTATTGCCCGGCGAGATTAAGGCGGTGCAGGAGTACGTCGAGCGCGGCGGTAATCTGCTGTGGTTGAGTGATCCCGGTCCTCAGCGCGGTTTGGAAGCGCTGGCCACGCAATTGGGCGTGCATTTCTTGCCGGGCGCGGTGGTGGATCTCACCACGCAGTTATTGGGCATACAAAGCGCGGCGATCGCCGCGGTGACGAGTTATCCGCCGCATCCCATCACTCGCGATTTCGCCTTGCTCACGGTGTTCCCGCTGGCGGTGGGTTTGTCCTTGGAGCCGGACTCGGGCTGGCAGGGCGAGGCCTTTTTGCGCACCGGCTCGGGCAGCTGGGAGGAGACGGGCGCGCTCGCCGCCGAGGTGCAGTTCGATGAAAATCAGGATATCCGCGGGCCGATTACGCTGGGTGTGAGTTTGACGCGCGCGCGCGGCGCGGCCGCGGAGGGCGGCGCGCAAGGCGAGAGGCAGCAGCGCGTGGTGGTGATCGGCGACGGTGATTTTCTCTCGAATCGTTATCTGGGTAATGTGGGCAATCTCGACATGGGGATGAATATCGTCAACTGGCTGAGCGCCGACGAACAATTGATCTCCATTCCCGCCAAGACCGCGCTGGACAGTGGTCTGACGCTGACGCCGCTGCAGTCGAGCGTGATCGGTTTCGGTTTTCTCATGGGCTTGCCCGCGCTGCTGCTGGGCAGCGGTTTGGTGATTTGGTGGCGGCGGCGCAAACGTTGAGCGCTGAGTGAGGCGGGCGGCGCGCGCCGGGAGGGGTGATGAATAAACGGCGGTGGCTGAACATTGGTTTATTCGGGCTGGTGTTGTTGCTCGCCCTGCTGGCGTGGCAGGAAGCGGGGCGCGATACGGCGCCGCCGCGCACGCCGCTGACCACGCTCACGCCCGGCGCCGTTAACAAGATCGAAATTTTCCGCCGCGGGCGCGACAGCATTATGCTCACTGGCCAGGGTGATGCTTGGTGGTTGAAGGCGCCGCTGCGCGTCGCCGCCAACCGTTTCCGGGTGGAGAGTCTGCTGGGCTTGTTGACGACGGAGAGTTTGGCGCAATTCCCGGCGCAGGGTAAGGATCTCGCGGCCTTTGGTTTGGACCAGCCCGCGGTGCGGGCGACGTTCAATAACACCGAGCTGACCTTTGGTGGTATGACGCCGCTGGATCAACGCCGCTACGTGTTGGCGGGCGATACGGTGCATCTCATCGTCGACAGTTATTATTTTGATCTCATCGCCGAGGTGGCGGATTTCGCCAGCCGTAATTTGGTGCCCACTGAGCAGCGCATCACCGCCTTGGCCACGCCCGCGTTTCAGTTGAAACAGGCTGAGGGCGGTCTATGGGCGGTGACGCCGCCCGGCCGTATCCGCTCGGCCGATGCGATACAGGCGCTCGTCGATGAATGGCAGCATGTCCAGGCCCTGCGGGTGAGTCTGTATCAATCCGCGCCGGCGCGGGGTGAAGTGACGCTCGCCCTCGCCGGTCAGCAACAGGCTTTGCACTACCGGATTACCGCGCAGGGGCCGGAGTGGGTTCTGGCGCGGCCGGAACTGGGGCTGCAGTTTCATCTCAGCGAAGAGCAGGCTAAGCGTTTGTTCATGCCTGAGCCGGTGGTGGACGGGCGCAGCGAGGGGGCGGGCGCGGCGCCATGATCCATGCCTGAATTGCCCGAAGTGGAGACCACGCGGCGCGGTATCGCGCCGCACGTGGAAGGGCGGCGCATCAGCCGCGTGCGGGTGCGTGAGGGGCGTTTGCGCCAGCCGGTGCCGCCGCGCATCAATGAATGGGCCGCCGGACAGGTCATTAACAAGGTGTCGCGGCGCGGCAAATATTTGCTATTGGAATGCGCGGCGGGCTGTTTGCTGATTCATCTCGGCATGTCAGGCAGCTTGCGTCTGCTCGCCGCGGGCAGCGCCGCGGCGAAGCACGATCATGTTGACGTGGAGCTGGCGGGCGGGCAGTGTTTGCGTCTGCGCGATCCGCGCCGTTTCGGTTTGTTGCTGTGGGTGGAGGGTGATCCGGCTTTGCATCCCTTGCTGTGCCGGCTGGGGCCCGAGCCCTTGGCGCGCGCTTTCAGCGGCGCTTACCTGTTTGAGCGCGCCCGTGGCCGGGCGCGGGCGGCCAAGCCTTTCATCATGGATGCGATGATCGTAGTGGGGGTGGGGAATATCTACGCCAACGAGGCCTTGTTCCGCGCCGCGATTCATCCGCTGCGCGCGGCCGGCGGGTTGACGCCTGCCGAATGCCAGCGGCTGGTGACGGAGATTAAGGCGGTGTTGCGGCGCGCCATTGCCCAGGGCGGCACGACCCTGCGCGATTTCGTTGATGGCGCGGGCAAGCCGGGTTATTTCAAGCAGCAGCTCCAGGTGTATGGCCGCGCGGGCGCGCCGTGCGTGGTCTGCGGCGGCGCGATCAGTTGCGAGCGGCTGGGCCAGCGCGCCACGTATTTTTGCGAGCGCTGCCAACGCTGAGCATGGCGCTTGCTATACTGCTGCGCGAGCGGGGTGAGCGTTTGATCGGTCAGGGTGTGTGGCTGCGCCGGAGTGAAAGGTAAGGAACTGATGAAGATTAACTTCTTGAGTATATTCGACCGGGTGGTGGCGCTGGTGTTTGGGGCGATGATGCTAGTCATCACCCTGGGCATGGTCATCGGCGTGTTCAGTTTGTTCGTGGATATCCGCGATATGTTATTCGCGCGCGAACTCACTGAAGGTTATCTCAAGATCATCTCCGGTGTACTGACGCTGTTTATCATGATCGAGCTGCTGCGCTCCATCGTGGAGTATTTCAGCGCCAGACGCCTGCGCATGACCTTCATCGTCGACGCGGCGCTGGTGTTCGTGCTGCGGGAAATCATGATTAAGCTCTTTGAGCATAAGATTTTGCCCGAGGAGCTTTACGCCATGAGCGCCTTGATTTTAGTGCTGACCGTGCTGCGCATGGGCAGTATGCTGATGTATCAACGCGAATCCGCCTTGGGTTTGCGTATCAGCGTTGCGCCTCCCGCGAAAGACAAGCCGAGCGCAGACTGAGTTACGCCTTTCTTATTGCGATGGCGTGCTGGCGCCGTCCGGTGCGGGGGCGGCGTGCGGCGCGCCCGCTTCATCCGCTGAGTTGGCGTTGTCACCCATGTCGCGGATGTGAATGATCACCCCGCTCTCTTCCAGCGCCAAGGTTTCGGCGATGCCGCTGAGTTCAGCGATATTTTTACCTAGCGCAAGATTTTCGGGCGCCTTGTGATCGAAGATCATGTGAGTGATCCCGGTGATGCTCTTGAGGAAGCTTTCCCCGTCGGCCTGCGCCGCGGGTAAGGGGAAGACATCGCGGCGTACCGCGAGCATGGTGCGCCCGGGCCATTGACTGGCGGCGCGAAATTCTTGCTCGGGATCCGCCGCTTCCAGCGCCAATTGGCGTATCAGTTGATCCTGCGGGCTGAAGATCTCTTGCTTCAGGGCGAGCGCGCGGGTTTTATCCGTGAGCATGAAAGTGGTTGTGGCGATAAACAGTACGATGATGACGATGCCGCGCTGGCGGATCAGTCCCGTGCCCTCGCTGTGCTGATTGAGCGCGATCAAATGCGGGATGCCGCGATACAGTAACAAAGCGACCGCCAGCAGGGCCCAGTTTTGGTCAGCGGCCAGCAGGCCGATGCCGAGCGCTAATAAAAACATCAGGCCCACCGGGTCGGTGCTGAGGAAGCGCCGGTCAACCCACGCGGTAATCGCCAGCAGCGCGGCCAGCAGGCCGCCGACGAACCAGTTCGGTTGCGTGAGTTCGGGGACGATTTGATGGGCTTGAGCCAGGCTGAGCAGGGGGTTGCTGAGCCAGGGAATGGTCTCCCAGCCTTGACGTAATACCAATAACAGAATCGTGACCAGGGCAAGGCCAATGAGTACATGGCGCCGCTGGTGGGCGTCGATGGGATTTTTATACCAAGTCCATGCCAGCATCAACACATAGGCTAGGCCGATGGGGTGCAGGGTTAGTGTGACGCTGGCCCACAGCAGCTGCGCGAAAAACCAGCCGCCGAGCGGGCGGTTGACGCGGCGATAGGCCTTGTCGAGCCAGGCTCCCAAGCCAAAGGCCAGCAGTAAAAAAGGTCCGGTGGCGAGGCTGTCCATCCCGTTGATTAAGTGCGGTGACACCAGTAGAAGCGCGCTGGCGAGCAGCGCGGATTCGCCATCGCTGCTGCGCTTGCTCCACACGTAGAGCAGCGCGATGGCGCTGAAGCTCAAGATAAGGGTGAACACTTTGGCGGCGACGATGCTGCCGGGCCAGTAGAGGCCCAAGGGGATAAATAACAGAGCGCGAAAGTCAGGAATGCCGAGGGTGAAGATGGGGTTGATGATTTTGTCAAAAATCGACCAAATCAGCAGCAAGCCGCGGGCCGCGCTTTCGTCGAGGCCATAAGAATCGAAGCGCAGCAGTCCGAACCCAAGTAATGCGCCGCCCCAGAGAATTAAAACAAGAACACCCCAGAAATGAGATAGAGCGTGCGCGGCTTTATGTGATAAGTTATTCAAGGTCATGGCGTAATGCGAGATCAGCTTTTTTGTTGCGAATCCATGCGGTAATTCGCCGCGAAGCTTATCAGAGACGCTATTGCAATGGTACAGGCAAGCGTCGGGTTATTTTGTCATATTCATGCTGCCCGGCCGCGTCGCACACGTTGTTCAACGGTGATCGCAGGCGCGATTGGCGTGGCGGCGGTGCGCGGTGTAGTCAAATAAAACGGCGTGTACGATATTGTGGTTCGATGGCGCGGTGTTTAGCGGCGCGCGAATAAAACGACAAGATGCTTGCGTTGTGGGAGAGTGTCGTGTTAAATAATTCCGCTATGCTTAAAAACGGCGGTGGGGCGCCTAGCTTCGCAAGTGGGATGGTGGCGGAGTGGTGGTCCCCGTTGTACATTGGGGAATGTTGCGGTGTCACATATGTGGTGCCAGCTTGGGGGGTTTGCAGGCCCGGGGTTAAAGTACTTAGAAGTTCAATGGAGGTGTGCCGTGCTAGATACTTCAGGGGTGATTACCATTTATACCGTTTGGTTTACGGTGATTTTTC
The DNA here is from genome assembly GCA_947259075.1 of uncultured Gammaproteobacteria bacterium. GTDB lineage: Bacteria > Pseudomonadota > Gammaproteobacteria > DRLM01 > DRLM01 > CAKKSB01. The sequence continues at coordinate 23,952 of CAMYKQ010000065.1, forward strand.
TGTTTGCTACGATTCTTCTCAAAGTAAATTCAAAGAAGTAATTAGTCTCAACTCAGCCCGGGCCTTGCTTGATTGCGAAGAGGTGGGTAGAGGGTCAGGCAAATTGGGAAGTGAATTTTCAGGGTATGTGGGTGGCCGTCATGGTCATTGCACGCTAGATATATAGCTAGAGTGGGAGGGGGTCTGTCGATGCGACACGTCATAGCAATAGTTTCAGCCGCAGCAGTGATGTTAGGGGTTCTGGCCCCGACGGGAGCGTTTGCCTCTGATGCGTTTTATCCAAAAGGTGATGGCAACAAGGCCAATGGAGAAACGATTTTCAAGGAAGGTAAGGGCGAAGTGCCAGCCTGTCAGAGCTGTCATGGTGAGGATGGGTCAGGTAATGATGACATGGGGACGCCGCGTATTGCCGGGCAGTTCTTCACGTTTTTGTTGAAGCAGCTTGAAGATTTCGCGGCCGATAAGCGGATGGATACGACCATGTTCGTGATGAATGCGAACGCCAAAGGTCTTTCGCAGCAAGATCGCCGTGACGTAGCCACTTATTTGGCCGCCCGGAAAATCGATTTCAAGGGTTCCGATTTGAAGGCCGTGGAAGCGGCTGGTCAGGTGCCGGTCGGTTTGGACTATAAGGGCCGTGCATTGGTGGAATACGGTAGCCCAACGCGTAACGACGGCTTCCCGAACAGCCTGGGTAGCAAAGGCCCGGGTGCGCCCGCGTGTAAGTCTTGCCACGGTTATGCCGGTGGTGGTGCGCCGCCCCTCTATCCCATGATTGGCAATCAGCGTTATGTCTACCTCGTCAATCAGCTGAAAAAGTGGCGTGATGGCAGTCGTGCCAACGATCCTATGGGTCAGATGCAAGCTGTCGCGAGAAAATTGTCCGACGATGACATTCATAATGCGGCTGCTTACCTGACTGGTGCGAGCGATTTGACCAGCGGTAATCCTCGTACACCGTACGACAACCGTTTTGGTGACCATTAAGTAGTTTCCCTCGATCGGGTCGTGTGTTTGTGAGGCCCAGTTGTCACGCACTTTGAAATATGCGTGGGGCATTTGAAGGACGAAAAAAAGGGGGCGGGGTGAACCCGCCCTCTTTCTTTATGTCGAACAGTTAATTCAATTGTTTAAGTTCTGCGCCCTCTTTTTTCGAGCTGGTATTTTCATATGAGTAAGCATCCACTGAAACGCGGTGAAAAAATCCTGTTGAGTGTTTTTGGGGTTTTTGCGACGCTGGCGGTAATAGCTTATATAGGCATCGAAACTGTCCGCCTGCGTTCAGATAAACCCCTCTTCCCTCAAACTACACATTTTGATTTCACGCCAGAAGGTAAGCAGGGCTCGTCTATTTACCTTAAGGCCAACTGTAATACATGTCATCGAGCGCTCCGGTCTGGTACGAGCATGGGCTTGTCCTTGGATGGGATTGGTTCTAAGCGCTCAGTGGAGTGGATCGAGAAATTTCTCCATGACCCGGAAAATGTGTATGGAGCGCAGACCTTGGATCATGGTATGGCGCCAAAAGAGGCGGCCTATGTGTCTAGGATCCCGGCGGAGAATTTGCATTTGATCGCGGTCTTTCTTTCTGAGCTCAGGGCGGATCCGGGTTCTTCAGTAGCCAAGAGGCCGCCCGAGGGCCGCTCGGAATTCATTGATAGCATGATAGGAACCTGGGCGCCGGATAGTTGGAAGGAAAAATACCAAGATATCCGCGAAAAATAATGGTATTGAATGTGCGGCGGAAGGGTGGGATAAGAGTAAATGAATGACGTGTCTTGGTCTGCACAAGAGATTGAATATCGGCGTTATACCCTTTGGTTTGTCTATGCTTGTATCATCTACAGCATCATTGGGTTTTCATGGGGGGCCTTGATGGGCGGCATTGCTGAGTTTCGGCATTTTGTCGATCACCGTGCTCATGGTGATCTGATCGTGCGCGGCCATACCCATGTCAATCTTCTCGGTTGGGTGGAGATGGCCATCTTCGCTGCCGTTTATTACATTGTCCCTCGCTTGGTGAGGCGTAATATTTATAGTTTACGTTTGGTGAAGGTTCATTTCTGGATACACAATCTGGGTTTGATCGGGATGGTGGTTTTCTTTACAGTGGCGGGTGTGGCGGGTGGAATTAGCAGCCAAACGCTCGATCCGGCCGAGGTCGAACAAATCATTCGGCCTTTCTTGGCCTTGGTCGGGGTGTTTGGCAGTCTTGTGCTGCTGGCTAATTTTATATGGGCTTATAATCTTTTCAGAACCTGCTCGGGTTGGGAAAAGGAATATGTCTAAGCGAATTCCGATCTTCATTATGTCGCTGCTCTTGGTGGGCGGATTGTCCGCTTGTGGCTTTGCGCCCGAATCTTCTCTCAAGGTGGGTGTGAAGGCCCCAGCCATTCAGACCAAAACGTTGGCGGATGTGGGCGGGGATTTTAGTCGGATGACATCCTATCGCTATCCTGATGAACGGATGTATCAGCATTCCTTGGACAAGGCTTTGCAGCAAGGTAAGCCGATTCTTGTCGAGTTTGCGACACCTGGCCATTGCACCGTATGCGATGTCCAATTGCAGATGTTGAAGTCGCTGGTGAATAAATATGATCCCGAGGTCTTGTTCTTGCATATGGATCAATATGAAAATCCTGGTGCCTTTAAGGCATTCAACGTCAAAGGCGACCCCTGGACGTTTTTGATAGACCGTAATGGTGTCGTTCAGTTTAAACAGCCTGGCCGGATGTTGTACGGTGAGTTGGAAAGGCAGATTGAGCGCGTCCGAGCGAGCGGTCAGGGGTAGAGAATGGCGGAGAAGGGGAAGCGGTATGAGTTGCAGCAAGACCGCAAGGGGATGGTGTGGGACCTCTTATTGTATGTGCCCACGGTCACGGCGCTATTGCTGATCGGGGGCAAGTTGTGGTTCGGACCAGACAAAAACTGGTCTTATCTTTTGATTTTTCTAGGAACATTCTTTTTTCTGATAGGCTTTAATCGCATCATGAAGACACGTCTCATGGTGTTTCCGGCGTCGCCAGTGGCGTTGGAGATAGGCAAAGACCGCGTTAGCCTGCAGTTGAGAAGCGGGGCGGTGGTGGATATCGTAAAAGATGTCCGGTTCTTCTCGGAGGTGGGTGGTAAAACCATCGCCTTGACCGGGATGGATGCCTCAGGCCAAAAGCAGCAGTTCATCTTTCATCAGGGGCAGTTTGGTAATGAGTCGGCTTATAAGGATGCGAAGAGCTGGCTTGAGGTTTATCGCTGATGCTTTCTAAGTGATTGAATGGCGCGCCTGCACGCCCTTGTGAGCCGCAAATTTTGCGTGGCATGTCGCCGCTTAAAGTGCCTGCTGTGATTATTTACGAATTGCCTCTCCGTCTTCTCAAAATATCCCGCGCTAAAATAAGCATTACGATGGCGCCGATGATGACAGCTCCGCCCATTGCCATTGACTCCGTTTCTTCGCTAACTAAGCCGCCTATAAACATATGAACGGTGTAGGCGAGCATGGTAAGGGAGCTGAGCGCGACCAGGCCGTATATGATGACTTCTTTCATTAAGTGTTCGACTGATTAGAGTTTATGGTGATGATACGTACGTGATTGTGATCGGGCAAGGGGGTGCACAGCTTGGGTGATTAAGGCTTGAATAAAGAAGCTGCGTTCTCCTAGTTGACGAAGGCGGGGTAGGGGTGTATGTTTCTAAAATAATGCTTGGGGCGAGCGTTTATTGTGAATTGAACGTATCGTTAAATTAGAATAAAAATAAGTCTCTGCTGGCTGGTTTATACAGAGGGCTGCTTCGTTTGTAAGAGTGCAAGTTGGGTTGGTGTTTTCAATTTTGTTTAGTAACAAACCGGGGGGGAAAATGGAAAACAAACTTACTTTCGGACGCCTGTTCTTTTTCTTGTTGGTGCCTGCGTTTACCACGGGAATGGGGAACGGGAGCGTGTTTGGCGCTGCTGTCATGTGCGCTGTTGGTCGTGGACCATACGATAACTGGGGCGGTTGGGGGATGGATGCCTATAACCCCGCGACCTTTTCCGGTTTCGTTGATTGGATGATGATCTTGTTTGGTCTTGCCTTCGCTATTATTTCGCTGATGGCTATGATTAAGCATGGGCAAATTGAGTCGCAGCGCGACAACACCGCGTGGTAGGCCGCCCTGTTTTACGGGCTGAGTAATAACGCCGTAAGATTAAATTTATTATTTTATAAAGGGGGAAGTTATGGCTGGAATTGCAGGCGCATTTGGCATCGTCTTGGCGTTTTCAAGCATGTGGTTTTTTTGGTACTTGATGAACAAGATGACCGAGTGATAACGGTTGATTGCGCGGGTGTTTGAAAAAAACACTGGGGATTATTAGGGAGAGGCTACTGCTATGCTGTTAAAATATCTCTTTGCAAAAAACGAGGATATACCGGCCGGTTCGTCGACCATATTCTTTGGCTATTCGGCGATATTCTGGTTTGTGGTTGGTACAGGGTTAGGGTCATTCAATGCAGCTAAGCTCGCATTTCCGGATTTTGCTACCGGTGTCGAGCTTTTTGCGTTTGGCCATATGCGCCAGGTTCATGTGTTGGCGGTCATTCTGGGCTGGATTTCAATGGCCTTTGCGATGACGATGATGTATATGACACCGGCCTTGGGGAATACCAAGCTGTGGTCTGAAAAGCTAGGTTTGTGGACCGCATTTAACTGGAATGTCGGTCTCAGCTTAGGTTTGATCTTGTTGTGGCTGGGCTTCACCTCGGGTCGTGAATATTCCGACTTGATTTGGCCGATTGACCTCGTGGTTATCTTCGGCGTGTTGGTCCCGCTGGGTATCAACGTGTGGATGACTATCGCGCAACGTAAAACGCAAGGCATTTACATTACCAACTGGTTCTTTGGTGCCTGTATTTTTATGTTGATTATCGTGTTTTTGGTAGGTAATTCAGCAGAGTTTTTCAATCTTACCGGGTTAACTGAAGGCTACCTCACGTTTTGGTTTGCCCATAACGTGTTGGGGTTATGGATTACCCCAGTTGCCGCAGGCATCGCTTATTACACGATTCCTAAATTAACTGGTAATCCGCTTTATTCGCATCGTATCGGTCACTTGCACTTTTGGTCGATAATCGCGTTCTACTCAACGCCTGCTTCTCACCATCTTCTTTCAGCGCCGCTGCCGGAATGGTTGAAGTCTTTCGCGTCCGTGGAAGGTGTGTTGATCCTGATTCCCGCTATTGCCTTTGTCGCGAACATCCTTCTCACGATGAAAGGTCGTTGGAGTATGTTCGTGGAGAATGTGGAAACTAAATTCTCCGTGACGGGTGTGCTTTTGGCCATTCCGTTGAATATGCAAGGTGGTTTCCAGCAGACTCGTGCCATTAACTGGTATGTGCATGGCACCGGCTGGATTGTGGCGCATGCGCATTTAGCCTTGCTAGGTATGTCTAGCTTCTTGGAGATTGCTGCTGTCTATTTCGGGCTGCAGCAGGTGCTGCGCAGGAAGCTCTATTCCTTGGTGTTAGCTAACTTCCACTTCTGGTTCGTTATCATTGGCTTCTGTATCTACTGGATCTCCATGACCATCGCCGGTTTGATTCAGGGCGCGGGCAAGATCTACGAAGTGCCTTATATTGATGTCGTGATTGCCGAACATCCTTACATGATTGCCCGCTGGATCGGTGGGACGATGGTGTTCACGGGTAATATGGTGTGGTTGTACAACATGTATATGACTGCTCGTGAAGGTACTGTTGTGCCCAAGGGGCGATATGCGCATGAGATGGCGTACGAGCGGTAATTTAGGCATTGGCATTATCGAAGTCTAATTATCCTTCAAGTGATGTGTGCCTCCGGTGGGCTTACCTAAAAAATAGGGGGGGCGCACCGGAGGCTAGGGGAAAACAGGGGAGGAATCATACGTGGCATTTCAAACATATAAGCTAGGAGCGGCTGGTATCGGAGGCATGTTCGGATTGTCTATGACAATTACGTTGATGTTTCCCAGCTTTGATTTTCGGTCCGCTGAGTCGACTTGGGTTGGTTTGGATAAACAACTTTCGGCTGGGTTAAGGATAGGCTGGAGTTATGAAGACCCATTCGTGCAAGGCGCGGGTAAGCCTCTTACGGTAATCTTGAACGCGGACCCCAAGACCGGCGAGGCGTATGACCCACCCAGGAGGGCTTATGTTTATCCGCCAGGTACGCCATTTGCTTCGGGCGTGGCTCATCCGGACAATCTTGGTCCCACGGTTAAAAAGCTGAGTTTTGAGCGCGGTAAAATTGACCAAGCAGATAATAGCCAAGGCGCGGTCTTTACGATTGATTTTGCTGATCTCAATGGTGAAGAGTGGGCGTATGTTGTAAATGAGACTGCCATCAATGGCTGGACGCCTCAAATGGCTCTTAGCGCTGCGGGTGATGCAAACACCCGGTATGTTGGTCGTGGTAAGACTGTGTACATCACGGAAGGTTGCTGGTGGTGCCATACTTTATTGCCTGAGCATACCCAGGACTGGCAGGTGTTCGGAACGCCGCCATATCTAGGCGACTTTAACGGTGAAATGCCGACGGCCTTTGGTTCAGATCGTAAAGCTCCTGATATCCTTCATGTGGCATCCAGAAACTCTTCTCGCGAATGGATGATGATGCATTTCTTTAACCCTCGTCTGGTGCAGCCTAATTCAATCATGCCGCGCTTTGATTATTTGTGGGGTAAGGTGGATATCAATGGTAATCCCATTGATTACGCCAAGTGGCGTACGGATTACAACGCCTATCGGAAAGGTGAGCGTGCCTATCCTCCTGAAGTGCCGGAGTACGCGCGCGACACGGAAATACGAGCGTTGATCGACTGGGTGTTAACGAGTCTGAAGTAAAACGGGGGGGTAAAGTATGGCTTGGAAATTTGATAATCCACTCTATTCTATGAGTGACGAGCAAACGAATAAGGCGACTATAGCGTTATGGGAGAAAGAAAAGCACGGTGGCTTATGGGCGGCAAATAGCCGCTTACCCTTCCCGTTGACTATTCTGATTGCGCTTACTATTACAACGGCGTTCTTGGTTACGATGCCGATTTGGGGGCAGCGTCCTAGTGCCTTACTCTATGCGCCGATGGTGGACTTGATGGATACACCTGAGGTGCAGCAAAAAGCAACGCCAGAAGAGAAGATGGCTTATCTCACCACGCGTGCGATGGAAGTGCATAAGGCGGCCTCCGATTCTCGTCTGCCCGGTTTGTTGGAGCGGCATCCGATTCGGTGGGATGATTTGCAATTGGCTGCTCCCCATATACGAGAAATTCAGTCGTCAAATAGTACGTATGGTCTTGAGAGTTATACCGTGGTGGGGGATCAGGTTGTTCTCGGTAACTTTGAAGGTAGTTATCGCGCTGATGGTAAGCGTGAGCGTACCCAGCCTTGGTGGGATAAAGGCTACACAATTGATCTTTTCTATGTCACATACTTTGTGATAACGATGGTCTTTGTGTGCAAGCGCCTCCCTCATTTCTCACAAAAGCCTGATATGTCTAAGGTAGCAAAGTAAGGGGAGATAAATCATGATTAACTTGGATTACGCGCCTGCGGTCTTTGCGAGTATTATCCTTATAGTGCTGATTGCCCCGGCGCTGTACGGGATATTATTGGTGGATAAATTTTGGAAAAAAAATCAGCAGGATAAAACCTCTGATGACGTATTTAATTAATTAAATACTTACTAAAAAAGTAAACTTGATGCCGCTTCTAAAGCGGCATCTTTTTATTGTGCTAAGTGAAACTTAGTTGAGTCGAGTAAGGACTAATGAGCGTATGCGAGTTAAGGTTGTGGGTGTATGATGATTGATCGCTTGACGTCATTGTTGTTGGAAGAGCATGCGCAGCGATTGATGTATTCGAAACAAGGTATATATTCCATGCTTGTGGAAGCCAACGACAATAAATTGCTTGGCATTGATATGAGCATAGAAAGCGTAAGCTCGCAGTCCTATAGTAATTTTATCTTCGGTTTCTTGATTGTCTCGTTAATTATATTTGGGGTAATTATTTATTTTTATTTACCGAAGAAAAAAGGCGCGCTAAAAACAGGCGAAAAGATTATGTTTGGCGCCATTATTATGGGTATGGTCATCGCGGTGGCTATGGGATATACCCAATTAATAGGTGGGTATTTATTCTAGGAAGGTGGCATATGAAAGAATTTGTCGAGTCATTACCAGATGGGTGGACTATTTATTTTTGGATGATTTTCGCTGTCGGGATATTGATCGCGGCGGGCTTTATGCTGCGTTGGGCTTCCAAAAACGCCCAATTTGACGAGGACATCAAATATACGGTGTTTAACGAGGATGATAGGGATAAGATGGATCCCGATGAATTTGAAAAGTACCGTGAGGTGATTGCCCATCAAACCGAGTTGCGAAAAGATTTTCTGAAACAAAAGGCCGAGGCACAATCGGGTAAACATGCGAGCAGGTGAAAAAGGTATTTTAATTTTAATCGGGGTGATAGTTGTAGGCTTGATGGGATATAGAGCTTTTAAACTTACCGTCGATGAGGCTGATCCCGGTATTCCGTTTTACACCACGGCTTCTCATGATGAGAAGAGGCGGGCGGAGCTGATTTATAAGCGCAATGGTTGCGAGAATTGCCATTCTTTATGGCTGGTGCGAGATATGATGTCAAGTGTCCCCGCTCCCGCGCTTGATGGTATCGGCTCGATTCGCGATGAAGCTTGGTTTTATAATTATTTTTCCGCGGAGCAGCCACAAACTATTCTGCCTTCGCGTCTTAAAGCCGAATTCCGTATGCCCTCCTACGCCCATTTGCCCGAGGAAGAAAGGCGCTTGCTTGCGGCCTATATGGGTAGTCTCAAAGTAAAGGACTGGTATTTGTATGAAACTAAAAAATCAGAATACGAAAAATTGACGGGGGAGCCTTACCCAATGGTAAAAGGTCATGATGCCACGCCTGAAAATTAAGCTTGCTGACGTTGGGATGGCCGCCATAGCGATTCTGGCTGGCGCTCTGGTTATATACTTGGGTGATACCTTGCTTGGGGTTAGGCTGGAGTATTTTGCCGGTGTGGCGACCTTTAGTCCTTTGTGGGTTTTGGATTTATTTTTCGTGCCTTTCGTTGCGGGCGTAGTTGTATCATCCATATACGGTATGGGTGGGAAAATGCTAGCGCATATATCGCCTTTGGTAGTACGTATTCCAAGTTTTTATATGCTAAGCCATGGTGAGATGCCGCCACCGGGTGTGGAAGTGTTGCCCATGGGTTATTGGCTTTTGGTTGTGATTATGTCCGTGGAGTTTGCGGCTTTTGGTGGTGTGGTGGGTGAAATTCTCATTAAAAAAACTTACGGACGCACGCCAAAAGAGCGCTTGCATAAAAAATATCAAAAGGCTGAATCGCTAAAAGATGAATTGGCGGGGCCGCCGGGCGTGGTAGAACAAAAGACGGGTGTCGTAGAAAAGTGAAGCTGCAATATAACAAAGGTATCCCGAATGCGACTGGCGCCGATGTCGAGCGCAGAAAAAAATATTTGGCCGCGACTTTAGTGACGTGCGTTGTTGTGAGTTTGGTGGGGGGCACGATTCATGTGCTCGAGCTCGGCGCGAACCGTATGCATGACATGCGTGGTAAGGCGCAAATTGATCTTGAGGCGGAGAAGAATCACGTGCGCGCGGCCGGCGAGGACTTTTTCCGGCAATTTGATCATGAGCTCGGGAAGGCGGAGCTTGAAATATATACCGAGGCCGAAGCGGAAGCCTTGCTGACGCCGGAGCAGTGGCAAGAACTCTCCACCATGGTGACGATCCCCACGGGCGAATATACCGTTGGTACAGATAGCAGTCGCGCCGACGTGCAGGATCGGCCGCAGCATAAAGTGAAATTGCCCGCCTTTCAAATCGATAAATATCCCGTGACTAATGCGCAATACGCGCGCTTTGTCGCGGCGACTTCTTACCGCCCGCCTTTGCATTGGGTGAAGGGTAAAATTCCCGCTGGTCTTGAAATGCACCCCGTTACCATGGTGTCCTGGTTCGATGCTAAAGCGTACGCGGCTTGGGCGGGTAAGCGTTTGCCTGGTGAGCGCGAATGGGAAGCCGCGGCGCGTGGCACGGATGGCCGGCGTTGGCCATGGGGCGACAAGATGGACCCCTCTCGCCTGAATACGTATTATCAGATCGGCGCTACTACGAAGGTGCTTGAATATCTGGTTGGCGCCAGTCCATATGGTGTGATGGATATGGCGGGCAATGTGAGTGAATGGATGGCGGATGATTTTCTGCCGTACTCGGGTAGTGACGCGCCCGAGGAGATGTTTATGGCCAAAGCTGCGCAAGTGCCCGCCTCTGGCGCCGACCGTTCCATGCGTGTGGCTGATTTCGCGCTAACGAACGAGCGTTACAAAGTCTTGCGCGGTGGTTCATGGAAAAGTGATCCGTTTTCAACCTCTGCTTACCACCGTAATTTCTCATGGCCCAATTTCGCCTCCAACTTTTTTGGATTTCGCTGTGTTAAAGACGTTGTATTTTAAATTGAGTCGCCGTTTCCCCATTCATGTCATCGGCATGGTTGCGCTGTTGCTGCCACAAGTATCGCGAGCGACTGACAGTTATCGTTGGCTGCATGTCACCATTGACACGCCTTGGGCGATTTTCATTTTTTTATTGCCGATGGTTTTGTTGCCCGTCGTCTTGATGGCGTATCTGTATTGGCGTTTTGCCGGACGTGAGGAAACAAATAATAAATCTAGGGGCCGTCAAGCAGTCACTGAAGATAAAGCTGAGCCGCGGCCTTCAAGCCCTGAGTGAATTATATGGAGCGAGATCGCGGATGAGCGCATGGCGAGAGATGCAGGTGATAAGTTTCAGTAAATTTTTGATGTTATTGGTTTGCATGGTTCTTGTCACGAGTGGTTTGGGCTCAATGGCAAAGGCCGAGAAGGCGGATGAAGGGCTTGAGGTGCTTCGCGGTTTCACCGAAAAGGCGGTGGAAGAGAGCGAGGCGGTCAAGATTTCGGATCAGAAAAAACACAAAATCTTGTTCGTCATGGGCGTTTTATTGTTGGTTGGCATTATCTCGACCGCCCTCTTGGGTGTTTCCATGGTCGTGTTTGGTAAGCAGGTCTTTGTCGCGCATATGGTGTGTGCGGGCTTGAGCGTCTTTCTTTCGGTGGCGCATGCGGTCACCGCCATGGTCTGGTTTTTCCCATTCTGATTTTCTGTTGCTTAGCTAGCGCATCATGCCGCAATCGGATCCTCTAGCCGCGCCCCTGAGCCGCGCTGCCATCGATGGCGCGCAAGCAGGGCATCGTTTAGTCGTTTTCGCATATTTTCTCAGTGGCCTGACCTGCATCGCCTATGAGGTGCTTTGGGTGCGCATGCTCACCCTGCAATTCGGCGCCAGCATCTTCGGCGTGGTGCTCACCGTGTCGGCTTTTATGGCCGGCTTGGGGCTGGGCAGCCTGCTCGGTGTGCGCTTCAGCAATAAATTGAAATCACCTTTACTGTGGTGTGCGCTGTTGGAGGCGGGCGTGGCCTGCTTCGCGCTGATAATGCCGTGGCTATTTCAGTGGCTAGAGGGAGGCTTGGACAGGCTAGCGGTTGGCGTTGATCTTTCGCATTGGCATGCGCTGCAAGGTGGCGCGAGTTTCTTGATGTTGTTTTTGCCAGCTTTGGCCATGGGGGCGGGGTTCTCGCTGATCTTGCGCGGCTTGTCGGCAACGCCGGTGAGTCTCGGCAAGCTCTATGGCCTGAACACCTTGGGCGGCGTGCTGGGCGCTCTGTTGCCCTTATTGTTGTTGCCGCTGCTGGGCTGGGCGCTGTCTTTGCAATTTATAGTCGTCGTGGGGTTCGTCGTAGCGGTCATGATTGCCTTGGGCGCGCGAGCCGTGCCGTTACCGCTGGCCGCGCAGGTTACGTTCTCTTCCACTGGGGAGCGGCCGCCATTGTTTGTGTTATTGAGTTACGCCGGGGTCGGTGCGGGCGCCTTGATGTTGCAGGTGGGATGGACGCGCTTGTATGGCATGGTGTTGTTGCGCACCGAGTATGTGCTGGCGGTGCTGCTGGCGGTGTTTCTTTTAGGCATTGGGCTCGGCAGTCTGCTGGCCCGGCGCAGTCTATTGCAAAAGTGGTTCGCCTGGCTGCCGCCTATCGCCGGCATGTTCGCTTTGCTCAGTCTGTGGGGCTTGCCCTGGCTGGCGGGCTGGGCCGACCGTCAACAATTTGAGTCCTTGTCGGCCGCGCTGATTTGGCAGGGCTTGGCGTTGGCGCTGCTGACCTTCCCCACGACCTTGATGCTAGGTGCTTGGCTGCCTTTGTTGAGTGAGCGCATCGCGGCGGGAAAAAATGTGGCGGGCGCATGGCTGTATGGCGCCAACTCGGTGGGGGCGGCGCTGGGTGCGATGCTGGGCGGGGTCGTGTTGGTGCCGTGGATGGGTACGAGCGCGGTCATCGTGCTCGCGGCGTTGTTGCTGTTCGTGAGTGGCATGGGGAGCATATCAAACCGCCGGCCCTGGTTGACGGCGCCGGTGCTGGTGGCCGCCGCGGTGCCGGTGCTGGCCTTTCCCGCGGTCAGTGTGCTGCTGCCCGTGACCCAGGCCGAGGTGAAGGATCTGGCGCTCTACGAGGACGCGTTATCCATTACTCACGTAGTAGAACAGCCGGACGGCCAGCGTTTACTGCTGGCGGATCTGCAGCGCATGGATGCGTCCTCCGATCCGGTCGCGGTGGTCGGCCAGCAAAACCAGGCGCGCTTGCCACTGTTGTTGCATGAGGCGCCGCGCTCGGTGCTTTTTCTGGGCTTGGGTACGGGGATTTCCGCTTCGGGTGCCTTGCTGTTTCCAGACATCGAGATAACGGCGGTTGAGCTGTCGGAGGGGGCGATCCGCGCGGCGGAGCGCTGGTTTGCCCCGGTGAATGCGGGCGTGATGGGGCGGATCCGTGTGGTGAATGATGATGCCCGGCGATTTCTGCGTGCTGACACGGCCAAGTATGACGTCATTATTGGTGATCTCTTTCACCCGGATTTGATCGGGCGCGGCAATCTCCTTTCGGTGCAGCAGTTCCAGCAGGCGCGCGGGCATTTGACGGCCAATGGCTTGTTTGTGCAATGGCTCGCTTTGAATCAGTTCGATGCCGAATCGTTGGCGATTGTGCTGCGCAGTTTTAGACGGGTATTCCCCGATGCGCGTTTATTCGTCGAGGGTTTTCGTTTGGCGCTGGTGGGGCCACGCGATCACTGGCGGGGGGCGCCCGCGGTGCTGAATAATCTGGCGCGCATGCCGGCGGAGATGCGTGTGGCGGCCACTGGGAGCGAGGGGCCGTGGACTTGGCTGGGGCGTTACTGGGGTCCTATTTTGGATAGTCCGGGGCCGCTACAGGATGAATGGCGGCCTAAAATCGAGTTTAAGCTGCCCCAGTCGCGTTATGCCGGTTCATTCGATCTAGGCGGGCTGCTGGATCAATTGTTGTGGCAACGCCAAGACCTCGGGGTTGCGGCATCGGCCTTGGGGGTTGAGGCTAAAGATCAGGAGGCGTTCGAACGGGCCTTTATCGCCTCGGATTTGTCGCTACGCAGTTGGATGCTGTCTTTGCGGGGTAATGCGCAGGAAGCGCAGCGCTTGCTGCGCGCGGCTTATGAGGCTAATCGGCAAGATCGGTGGATTGCATTTAATTTGGCTGATCAAATGCTCTTGTCTCTGCCGCAAGCCATACGCCAGGGGCGAGATGAGCGCGATGCCTTGAAAGCAGTGCTGGAGGTGCATCCGGATCATGCAGGGGCGCTACGAGCGCTTTGGCGGCTTTATCAAGCGGCAGGTGATAGCGACGAGGCGCAACGCCATTGGGGCCGTTTGCGGAGGCTGAGTCCGCTTGAGCGAGAGGCGGGCCTTAATTAATGACGGTGATAAAAGCGAGATATGAAAAAGGGGCCGCTAACGCGGCCCCTTTTTTTACATTCATCCTGGACTTTTGATGATTATTTTCCGCGTTCTTCTTCCCGGCGGCGGCGCAGAACGTCTTGAAAGGCCGCGTCGCTAACCAAGTAGGCGCCAAAAATGACGACGCTAAAAACGATGATAGGAACCAGAACTCGAATACCGATTTCTTCGACCACGTTACCCCCTCCTTATAAGAAGCCTTCCCCGATTAGGTAGAATAGGCGAGTTTCAAGACTATAGACAATCATCTTGCAAAATACAATATCCTTTTCAGTGAGAGATGCTTGGCCAGTAGATGGTTGAGGGAATAAACCCGCGATGCGTTAAGCCTGTTATCTGGCGGGGCTTGCTGCTGGGTGCTAGCGAAACCAATAGGCTTTGGACGGTTGCATCCATGAAAGGGATTGGATAAAGTAACTTTGCTCGAATAAAGCGGGTTTGCCCTGGAAGGGTGGGCGGTTTTTGGGTCGTTCGTAAATAAGGGGGAGTGGATAATATGAATAACGTTGGATTTCTTGCCGTTCTGTTTGGTATTGCGCTTTTGATTTTCGTCGTTCTGCCCTCAATGACCATCTAGGCAGGCGGACAGTTCACGAGTCTGTTTTTTCAGCGGTGCTGAGGGGAGATGGGAGCGGGGCTCGGCATTTGCCCTGGCTCCGTTATTGTAAAGACGTTGGCGTCTGTTGGTTGGTGTTTATTTATATTGTAAATAAGAGGCTTGATTTTGCATCCCCCGCAGCCCGCCGCTGAATTACGTCAGCTGCTCAAGTTTTTGCTTGGAGCGGCATTCTTCCTTTTTGTCGGCACGGTGCATGGCGTGCTGCAAGTCCTTCCCCCCATACGGGCGTGGTTGGACTCCGTAGGCAGTCCGATCAGTGGGCCTGGCCACATGATTGACCCGCTGGCCCACGCCCATATCAATGTCGTTGGTGGCCTAGTCATCATCGGGATGGCGGTGACCTATTATTTGCTTCCAATTTTGTCGAATAAGCCCCTGTGGTCGAGACGCTTGGTTGATCATTCGTTTTGGTGGACCGCGTTGGGGGTGAGTGGGTTTTACCTCACTTTGATGGTTTTCGGTATCGTTGAAGGTAATTTGTTGCTGTCTGATCCCAAGGCCGTACCGGATGTCCATCGCTATTACGGCCCGTGCATCAGCGTGGTTGCCACGGTGATGGGTGTTGGTTTCTGGGTGTTTTTCACTAATGTCTTTATTACCTTCAGAACCGTCTACAAGAAAGCATGAGCGGCGCTTGCGGCTGTCCCACTGAGATCCCGGCTTGGGACGGCGAGGATGTCGATCTCGGCGGGATCCAGGTTCACGCGTTACCGATTCCCATGTTCATGCATATGCCTATTGCCTACGATCTCTATTTGGATCGCCAGCGGCAACTCATCGAAAAGTTAGGCGTTAAAGAGCGCTGGCCTGGGCTGGTGTTGAGCCGCACGGGATTTTTCAGGGGTAGTCTCACACGCTTGCTGGAAGAGACGCTCTCGCCGTCCCGGCATATTCGGATGCTGCCCAAGCCGTTCTGGTTGCGGGCGGTGGTCCATCACGGCAATGTCAGTACCAGCTATAAAGTGATTCAGCGCATGCAGGCGGAGCTGGTTGATGCCGGGCGGGCGCCCAAGGAGTTGTATATGTGCCATCTCACCTGCCCGCTTTGCAGTGAAGCCAGGGGCGGTGAGCGGATTCTCTTATTGCGCCGCTGGGAAGAGAGCGCGTTTTTGAAAAAACGCCAAGCAGGCCGCGCTTGAATCTTTAAATTTCTTTGTTCCCCATCTTGATTCGACGCGCTGGTTTTCGTAACCGATAGTGTGCCGCGCCTTCAACAAGCTAACTCACGAATAAATTGCTGGCTTCTCGTCATCTGGCGACTGATGGATGGCGCTGCCGCTATCGAGGGCCGTTAGGGTTCGATTGTATTTGGCTGCGTTGTTTGTTCGTTTAAGGGGAAGCGCAATATGGCTTGGCGGTTGTCACGTTCAATGCGCACATACAAGACGTCAGTGCCAGGGTCGCCTACCGCGATGGCGCGGCGGTATACGCCAACATGGCCATCTTGAATGGCCTGGTTCCAGCGGCCTTCTTCGTTGATGCGCAAGGTGATGATCAAGTTATGAACGGGTTTTCGGCCCTCGCGGGAGGCGATGATGAGGAATTCATTCATGCCGCGGCTGATCTGGGATGGCCGTGTTTCAACTTGGATTTTCACGTCCTCCCAAGTCTGCGCGGGCATGCTGGGGACGGGGGTGCTATCGCAGGCGCTCAAGATTAAACAGAGTGAGCTTATAATCCAGACGGCGGGTAATTGCATTTTATGAAGGCGCATTGGTTTGAAAATAATGGATGAGTTTACGCATATCTTCCTCTGCGATGGGTGATAAGCCGCTGGTGTTCCGGTGTTGCTGCATGCGCAACACGATGGGCCGCCATTCGCCCCTGCCGTGAGAAGAGGGGCGCGGCGGGGCGTGGCAATCGCCACACCATTTTTTCAGCAGAGTTTGGGTTTCGCTACTTGCGCTAGTTTGAAAACCCATGGTTGCTTCCTGTTTGCCCATGTCGCAGCCCGTCATGCCAAGGACTGTGAGTATCGATATCGAGAATAGCATGCATGGCATGATGGCGGTGATGCGTCGGGTGCGTTGTGTTTGTGATTGCGTCAGAGTGATGGTCATTTTGGGCATGGCTTTTTACATCTGAATTCATGGTGTGCCGTGTCCCGCTGCTCGAATACGATTGACGGGGTGCGCCTGCTAGTACGGTGTACTGTATTTTCGCGGCCTATTTTTTTTGTTCTTTTTCGAGTGCCGCCGCGGCTTGTTGTTCCTTTTTGCGCATGCGCCGCGCGCGGCCATCGACCATGTAGTAGATGGCGCCCGCCATGGTGATGACCCACACCGCGCCGGCGACGATGCCCCAGTCGAACCAGGGGCGCTCATAACCAGGGCGTACGCCCCAGAAGGGAAAGGTGAGACCGGTGGCGACGAGAAGGAGCACGAAAAAGAGCGCGAAAAACCAGTAGGGGACGCCGTGATCGGACGAAGGGTCCGCCATTTTTTCGAGCATCTCCCAATCTTCGAGACCGCGTTTGTTGATGCGGTCTTCATCGCTGGCGTAGCCGAAGTGATCGCCGCGTTTTTCACCCCACTGGGTTTCAGGGGTGGCGCTCATCTTCTCGCGTTCATCATTCTCTTTTGCGGCCATGGGGCATTAACCTCGTTCTGCGTAGTGCTGTATCTGAAAACTATCTTTCCAGCCATCCGCCGCTTGGGCGTGGACCGTGATGTTGTAAAAACCCGTCGCGAGCCCAGGCTTGATATGCAGGTTGATATCTTTGCGATCCGCCGTAGTGAAAGCCGCTTGAGTGTTGTCGAGGCTGTACATGTTTTCGGGGAGTCCTTCCACTTGCACGCTGACGCTGGCCGCTTGATAGGTCTTATTGGCGATATTGATGCGATAGTCTTGGATTTGCTTGCCGTGGTTGACTTCCGCGCGATAGACCGAGAGATGATATGGGTTGTAATCGATGATGCCCCAGGCGAGCATGCTTATCGCAAGGATGAAAACCGGGGTGACCCATTTGGTGCGGTTGAGCAGGCTGATCAGATCCATTTTATTGTTGTCGCGCTGTTTGCCGCGCCGGTGGCCGAACTTCAGGCTCAGCAGTCCGGGCTCACCGTGTTTGGTGTGGAGGCTGTCACAGGCGGTGATGCATTCGCCGCAGTTGATGCAGCTGTCGAAGGTGAGTGTGTTGCGCGGGTCGATGCTGACTGGGCATTTGGTTTCGCAATAGTTGCACTTGCCGCATTCCTCGCCGCGGGAGGCGTCGTATTCGATGTGCAGGGTGTCGCGGGTTTTGAATAGAAATTGCCACATGCGGTAGATGCACATGTAACGGCAGACGTAGTGGCGGATGACGGCGATATTGGTGGCGGCGATGAAAACAAAGACCGCGTAAATCCAGTACAGTGAATTGGTCAGGGCTGGGTGCGTCTGCAGGGTTAAAAAGGCCCAAGCTGCCTCGGGCGGCAGAAAATAAAGCATCGGAATGATGCAGATCAGCATCGATGCCGCGATAATTTTTACGCCCAGCACTACCCAGTTTTTCCAGTTGTTTTTCCCCGATGAGACGCGCGAGCCGCTCGGCTCGTCGCCCCAGTTGATCATGGCGCGCTTGCCGAGCAGGCGCGAGGTGAGGTTGTTGGCCCAAGTGGAGAAGGTGTTTTGCGGGCAGACCCAGCCGCAGAAGACATTGCCCATGGTGGAGTAGAGTACGATCAGCAGGCAGGCGGCGGCGAGCCAGAAGCCGAAGACGATGAAGAAGTCCGCGAACCAGATTTGGTGGTTGAGGATGACGAAGCCGGAGGAGACGTCGATGCGGAACAGGCCAAGCAATGGGATGAGAATAAGGGCGGCGATCGTGCCGATCCGGGTCGATTGCCGCCAGCGCGCCATTTTCGCCCCGCCACTTTTGGGCTCAGTCACAATGGGGATGCGCTTAAATGTCGCGTGTTCACTCATGGTCCAATGTTGCCCGCTTCAGTTAGGTGTGCTTCATTTCTCGCTGACGCTACTTCAAATTGGGGTGTATGGAACGGTGATTGCTCAGTAGCCGACAGGGTGTGATCTCTGCTGGTATAGTAAGTGAGGCATGCATCATGTGCAGGTGTTCCTGACAGCAGAGACTCCACTGCGCATGATATCACTCACAGGGATAATTGGGGAGCGCCATCGTGCCGAGAGCTGGGATTCGTTTGCGAGGTTTTATAGTTCTGTGCGCTTGCTTGTTGCTCTTGCCCGGGTGTGAGACGGGCAGTCCGGTAGCGGATGCGCAAGCGGTGGCCGAGCGCTACTATCAAGCGTTGAAAAACAAGGATTTTGAGGCGGCTTCGGGCTTTTTCGCGGCGGGGTTAAAGAGTCCGGATCAGTGGTTGCAGCAGCTTGAGGTGTATCACGATAAGCTGGGTGATTTCGAGACCAGTAGACTTACGAACGCGGTGGTGAACACCGTATTCAGCGGCCGGCGTTACTCGCTTACCTATGCCGTTAAATATGCCAAGTTTCCCGCGACCGAGACGCTCATTTTGTTCGAACCCGTCTCCAAGGAGAGTCTGCTGATTGAAAATGTCGTGGTGATGTCCCGGGGTTTGTGAACCGCGCTTATTTGAAATCCAGCAGCAGCATTTTGCCCCCGGTTTTTTGCGCCAGGGCTTGGTATTCGCGCTCGGTATATGGGTCGGACCGGCCCAGGGGCAGCGTGAACACTGGCCGGGGAATTTCATTGTAATGCACGGTGTCATCCGAAGGCTCATCACCGATGAGAAGATAGGCGCCGGGTAAGGGGGCGTTCTTCAAGGCCATGCGGAAGGCGAGGCCGATGTTTTCAATATTGCCCGCGAACGGGGCGCCACTCATCAGGTTGTCGAACATCTCGCCCATCGTGCCGGTGTAAGTTTGGATGGTGCGGTCGGAAAACCAGGTGATGGCCGAGACCTGTTTGTCGGAACGCACGGCGATGAGACGTAGGATGGGGATCAAGAATGCGGAAACACCGTGCATCGAACCCGAGGCATCAACCACCATGTGCAGGTCTTTCCCCGGAATATCCTTCAAACCTTCAATGAATAAATCAAAATCCTTGCGCCCGATACTGGCGGCGCTCAAGATGATGTCCACTTCCCCTTCCGGATCGGTGATCAGGATTTTCTCCAAATTCTGCTTGAGCCGGGTCTTATCGCTTTCCACCACTTTCAGTTCTTTTTCCAGCGCCTCCAGTTGTTTCTTTAATTTGGGGAGTTCGTTTTGCTCGGAGACGCGCGAGGTGATGAGGATGACCACGAGCAAAAAGACGAAGGTGCCGAGCATCATCAATGCGATGTCGGAAAAACTTTCGTGGATATTGGACCCCCCTTTGCGGCGGCGGCGCGTTTGCCGGGCCATTATTTATCCGGGCGTGATTTGTTGAGGCTGCGTTTCAGCCGGCCCCACCAGGAACGATTGATCTTGTTCATGACCCGGATCTCCTCCTTCAGCAGGTCGGCGTAGTAATGTTGCAGAACGACGGAGTCCCGCAGACTGGCTTTGTCTTGATCGTCTTCGCCGAGCTGGCTGAGCTGTTGGGCGGCATGACGGAATTCGAGCATCGCTTTCATGGAATCATGCATGGCGCCCTGTAAGGCGCGGACATTGTCGCCCAATTGACTGATCTCTCTATTCAGAAGTTGGACGTCGCGCTCCAAGGTGGGTTTTAAATCCGCGGTACAGTATATCGTGCATATTCTTCTGACGACTTCCGACAAAGTTTCGACGCCGTGTTCGGTAATCAGGGCGAAAATGCGCAGCAAAACTCCCCCCAGTACGGAGCCGAGCAGAGTGGTGTAAAAGGCGGTGCCCATACCGCTCATGGCTTGACGCAAGCCATTCAAGAGCCGCTCCTCATCGTGCCCGAGGGCATCGAGCGAGGTGGTCAGGCCGGTCAGGGTGAGGGTGAGTCCGACCACGGTGCCGATGAGTCCGAGGGTGATCAGCAGATTACCCATGATTTCGACTGAACTACTGACGCGATGATACGAGGCCAGCTCAATGTCGAGTAGCGACTCAATATCGGGTTGGTCGTTGTTATTGACGACCTCTTTAAGTGAGTTGAAAAACCGGTCGACCGCGCGGTTGGTTTTATTAGGATTGAGCCCATGTAGACCGTTTTTTCGGGCTACTACGCCGTGTTGCGAGGCGCGTAGCGCCTCTTCCGTGATGGTGATGGCCAGGCCGAAGCTGATGGCGACCCCAAGGATGAACATGGCCATGATTACCCAAGTAATCTTACTCTGGTCATTTTCGAGGTAGCCCCACAAATTGGTGTCGAGGTACAGCGCGAAGTAGATGGCGAGCGCGGTTATCGCCCATATCAGCCACAGAAAGATGGTGCGAAATGCTTTTTCTTGCACCAGTTGTTTGTGGCTGTTTTTCTCTATGCGGCTGCTCATGGGTGTCCTTAGGATGCTCTGGAGCGATATTAACGCATGCGCGCCCCGTACCTGCCATGTTGTCACTTCGCGATGGATTAAGCTGAAGAATTTTAATTTATCTTTGGATTCTTTATTACATGAGGTCTAGCGTCAAGCCGGGCGTGGTGGTGGAGGGGAGATACTTTGCTTGTTATGGCGGGAATTTAGAGAGAGCATGCTGGCTTTTATCGTGCTCTACGTTGGATGCGGCAAAGGCCGTTCAAGCATGAAAGAGTTTTTTGCGCGCGGGGCGCCATTGGTCCGGCTTGAGCGATGGGGCGAGATGGTTGAGTAATTTTTTTAGAGAGGCGCGACCGGGGGTGAATTCCCGGTCGCGCCATAATTTACTTTGACAAGAATTACCTGGTTTTTACAGTGAGATTGATTTAGCCAAAAAGAACAGGCCGAAGAATATAGCGGTGAGTCCCAGGACGATGACGGCATCATTGGTGCTGATATCTTGCCAATTTTTATTTGACATAATGTTCCCCTTCCCATTGCTGTGATGACTTAGTTCATTAAACCGCATAAACAATGTTGAATACGCGACTAAATTACTCTGTTTTTTTACACGATAGATGAATTGCGCGTCAAGTATTAAGTGAGGGGGCCGCCTATGGTGGC
Source organism: uncultured Gammaproteobacteria bacterium (assembly GCA_947259075.1). GTDB lineage: Bacteria > Pseudomonadota > Gammaproteobacteria > DRLM01 > DRLM01 > CAKKSB01. Next base: position 45,514 of record CAMYKQ010000065.1, read on the forward strand.
GCGCCCGTCACTCTCAGCGCGTGGAGCCGGCGGTGAGGCGCAGGTATTTGGCGTAGAGCTGTTCGTGTTCTTCTACGCGGTCCGGGTCTTTAGGGATGCAGTCCACCGGGCAGACGGCCACGCACTGAGGGGTGTCAAAATGACCCACGCACTCGGTGCAGCGATGGGGGTCGATTTCGTAGATCTCCTCGCCTTGGGAGATCGCGTCATTGGGGCATTCGGGTTCGCACACATCACAGTTGATGCATTCGTCGGTGATTATCAAGGCCACGCGGAGCTTCCTATTGCAACATTACTGGGCTATCGGCCGCGCGGCGATGTTACCGCAAACGCTTGAGCAGCGCCGCTTCCACGTCGGGATGCACGAAGCTCGACACGTCACCGCCGAGGCTGGCGATTTCACGCACCAAGCTTGAGGAGATATAGCTATATTGCTCGGCGGGCATGAGAAACATTGTTTCGATGCCGGGGGCGAGTTTGCGGTTCATGCCCGCCAATTGAAACTCGTACTCGAAGTCGGAGACCGCGCGCAGGCCGCGCAGGATGACCTGCGCGCCACGGGCTTGGGTGAATTTCACTAACAGGCTGTCGAAGCCGACCACGTCCACGTTGCCGTGTTCCGCCAGCACCGTGCGCGCCATGGCCACCCGTTCATCAAGGGAGAAGGCGGGGGTCTTGCCGGGATTGGCGGCCACCGCCACGATCACCCGCTCGAACATGCGCGCGGCGCGCTGTACCAGGTCGCTGTGGCCATGGGTGACAGGGTCGAAGGTGCCGGGGTAGAGGGCGGTGATGTGTTTGCCGCTCATGAGGCGGTCCTTTCTTGCCGGGCGGGCAGGGCGGTGACTTTGAGTAAATGATAGCCCACCTGCCCCGCTTCTTTGTGGCGGAACCGCTCCCAGCCCGCGGTCAAGGGCGGCAGCGGGGCGCGGCGATCGGTCTCGACGTAGACCCAGGCCGTGTCCGCCAGCCAGCCCGCTTGCGCCAGCCGCTCGAGACTGGCGCTCAATAGGGCGGGTTCACTGAAGGGCGGGTCGAGAAACACGATGTCGAAGGGCCGGGCCGGTGTTTGCTCGAGAAAACGCACGGCCTCGGCCAGCGCGGTGCGCGCGCCAGCGGCGCGCAGGGTGTCGATGTGCCGTTGTAATTGCGCGATGACGGAGGCCTGGCTGTCCACCATCACCGCTTCGGCCGCGCCGCGCGACAGGGCCTCGAAACTGAGCGCGCCACTGCCGGCGAAGAGGTCGAGACAGCGCGCGCCGGCGAGGCTGTCGCGCAGCCAGTTGAACAGGGTTTCACGGACGCGGTCGGGGGTGGGGCGCAGGCCGGGCAGGGGCGGGAAGGCGAGTTTACGGCCCCGCCATTCGCCGCCGATGATGCGCAGTTGATTGCGCCCCCCTCCGCTCACGGCGCCGCCGCGGCCACCGTGCCGCCGACGATGACGGTGGTCATGCGCTGCGGATCGACCCGGCGTTTAAAGGCGTCGCGGATTTGCGCCGCCGTCACCGCCTCGACGCGCTGATTGAAGGCGTCGAGATAATCGAGCGGCAGCTGATAAAAGCCGATCATCGCCAGGTTGTCGACGATCTTGCTGTTACTGTCCAGACGCAGGGCGAAACCGCCGGTGATGTTTTTCTTGGCGGCGATCAGCTCTTTTTCCGCCGGGCCTTTTTCAATGAAGGTTTGCATGACCTCGCGCAGTACGGCGAGCGCTTGTTCGGCCTGGTTGTTGCGGGTTTGCAGGCCCGCGGTGAAGGGGCCCGCGGCGCGCATGGGGATGAAGTAACTGTAGGCGCTGTAGGACAAGCCGCGTTTTTCCCGCACCTCATCGCTGATCCGCGATACGAGACCGCTGCCGCCGAGGATGTGGTTGCCGACGTAGAGCGGGAAGTAGTCGGGGTCGTCGCGGGTAATGCCCGGCTGGCCGAGCAGGATGTGGGTTTGCTCCGAGGGGTAGTTGATGCGCTGCGGTTTGGATTCCACCGGCGCCGGCACCGCGGGCACGCTCGCGGCCGCCTCGCCCGCGGGCAGTTTGCCCAATACTTGGTCGGCGATGCGTTCCGCGCCTTTGCGATCCAGTGCGCCGACGATGGCCACGGTGGCATTGCGGGCTACGTAATAGCGTTGGTAAAACGCCCGCGCATCTTCGCGGCTGAGGGCCTTGACGCTTTCTTCGGTGCCCAGCGGCGGCGTGCCGTAGGGGTGGTCCGGATAGAGCGCGGCGAAGAAGGCCTTGCTGGCGATGTCACCGGGGGATTCTTTCTCGCTCTGCAGCGACACCAGCATGCGGCTGCGTTCGCGCTCCAAGGCATCGGCGGGGAAGCTGGGCTGGGTCAGCACCGTGGTCAGGGTGGCGAGGGCCGGGTCGAGCAGGCTGGGCTCGGTGAGGCTGCGCAGGCTGACGATGGCCATATCGCGTTGCGCGTCACCGCCGAATTGCGCGCCCAGTCCTTCGAAGCGTTCGGCGATTTGATCGGCGTTGAGCTCGCCCGCGCCTTCGCCCAGCAGGCTGCTGGTGAGTTGGGCGACGCCGTCCTTGCCGCCGTCCTTGGCGCTGCCCGCGTCAAACACGATGCGGACATCGACGATGGGCAGCTCCGGCGCCGGCACGAAATAGACCCGCGCGCCGTTGGCGGTGGTCCAGGTTTCAATCTTGGGCGCGGCAGTGACGATGTTTGCGGTGAACAAAACGGCGAGCGCCGTGCCCGCCATCACCAAGCGCCGGGCCGCTAGCATGCGGGTGTATCTTGCCCGTGTCTTAGCGTACATGGTTGCCTCCTCCGTGCTGACTTTGCTGCATGCGTTGCGCCTGTTCTTTATCGATGGGCTGGGGGTCGAGCACCGCGACGGTCAGGCGGTCGTCGACGAGGTATTTGCGCGCCACCTCGCGCACTTGATCGGCGGTGACGGCGTTGAGGCGTTCAAGGTCTTTTTCCATGATGCGCCACGGCAGGCCGATGGCCTCCAGCGAGCCGATTTTCATCGCTTGATAGAATACCGAGTCGAGTTGATAGACGTCGCTGGCCATCACTTGGGCCTTGACCCGCTTGAGCTCGTCTTCGCTCACCAGGTCTTCACGCAGCTGCTGGACTTGCTCGCGCAAGGCCGCTTCCAGCGCCGGGATGTCGTGGCCTTGATTGGGCGTGCCGTCCAATAAAAACAGGCTTTGGTCGCGCGAGTCGATGTCATAGCCCGCGCCGGCCTGGGCCGCCACTTGGCTGCCGCGCACTAAGTTCTTCGCAAAACGGGCGCTGCTGCCGCCGTCCAAAATGCCGGCCAGCACTTCCAAGGCATAGGGTTCCCACTCGTCCGCCGCGCCGCTGCGGGGCGGGACTTTATAGCCCATCACCAGGTAGGGCAGTTCGGCGGGGGCCTTCACCGTGATGCGGCGCGTGCCCACTTGCGCGATTTCCTTGCGGGGTTTGAGCGGGTCGATCTTGCTGGGCTTTAGCGGGCCGAAATGCTTTTTCGCGAGTTTGAGCACCGCTTGCGGCTCGACATCGCCCACCACCACCAGCACCGCGTTATTGGGGGCGTACCACATGCCGTACCAGCGTTGCAGGTCGGCCACGTCGAGATTTTTCAGGTCATCCATCCAGCCGATGACGGGAATACGGTAGGGGCTGCTCAAATAGGCGGCGGCGTTGAATTGTTCGTAGGTGAGCGCTTGCGGGTTGTCCTCGGTGCGCATGCGCCGCTCTTCCATCACCACTTGCACTTCCTTGGCGAACTCTTCGGGTTTGAGCCGCAGGTGGCGCATGCGGTCGGCCTCGAGCTCGAAGCTGATTTCGAGGCGGCTCTTTTCCAGTTGCTGGAAATAGGCGGTGTAGTCGCGGCTGGTGAAGGCGTTTTCGCGGCCGCCATTTTCGGCGATGATGCGCGAGAACTCATTGGGGCCGTGGTTTTTAGTACCCTTGAACATCATGTGTTCGAGCACGTGGGAGACGCCGGTAATGCCGTCGTGCTCGTAGCTGCTGCCGACCTTGTACCACACTTGCGAGACCAGTACCGGCGAGCGGTGATCTTCTTTGACGATCACCTTCAGGCCGTTGTCGAGCTTGAATTCGTGAACGTCGCCGGATTGGGCGAGGGCGCTTAAGGGCGCCAACAGGCACAGCAGCATCAACGATTTTATATTTCGCATAGAATAGGGATCCCTGTATTGCCGACTTACCCGGTGGACGGAGGGGTGATAGGATAGCCTATTCGTCCGGCGCGCGGCCATGTGCTTGACCCCGGACCTCGCTCCCTCGCTAAATGCGTTAGCTACGACTGCGGTTTACTATGTTTGGTTTCAAAAAAAAACGCGATAAAGAACACACCCCGCAGGCGGAGGCGGCCGCGCGCCCCGGCCTGTTTCAACGGCTCAAGCAGCGTCTCGGCCGCACCCGCGGCAGCCTCACCGAAGGCTTGGCGCGGCTGGTGCTGGGTAAAAAGGTCATCGATGATGAGCTGCTCGAAGAGATCGAGACCCGCTTGCTGCTGGCGGATGTCGGCGCCGAGGCCACCGCGCGCATCATTACCGATTTGACCGCGCGCGCGCGGCGCAAGCAGCTGGGCGACGCCGAAGCCTTGCTCGCCGCGCTGAAGGAGGATATGCACGCCATCCTCGCGCCCTGCAGCGCGCCGCTGGTTATTCCCGCGGAAACCCGGCCCTATGTCATTCTCATGGTGGGCGTGAACGGCGTGGGCAAGACCACCACCATCGGCAAGCTGGCGAAAAAATTTCAAGCCGACGGCTTGTCGGTGATGCTGGCCGCGGGCGATACCTTCCGCGCCGCGGCGGTGGAACAGCTGGAGACCTGGGGCGAGCGCAACGGCGTGGCCGTGGTGGCCCAGGCGCGCAACGCCGATCCCGCCTCGGTGGTCTTCGATGCGCTGCAAGCGGCCAAGGCGCGCCGCATCGATGTCTTGATCGCTGACACTGCCGGCCGGCTGCACACCCAGGCCAATCTGATGGAAGAGCTTAAGAAGATAAAGCGGGTGCTGGGCAAACTGGAGCCTAGCGCGCCCCACGAGACCATGCTGGTGATCGACGCCGGCACCGGCCAGAACGCACTCAATCAGGCGCGCCAGTTCCACGAAGCCGTGGGTCTCAGCGGCATCAGTCTCACCAAGCTCGACGGCACCGCCAAGGGCGGCATTATTTTCGCCATCGCCGAGCAGATCAAATTGCCCATCCGCTTCATCGGTGTCGGCGAGGGCATAGACGATCTGCGCCCCTTCGACGCCGGGGACTTCGTCGAGGCCTTGTTCGCGGTGGAGACGGGGGACGAGACGCAGGCCTGAGGTAGCAGAGGGTAGCCGTTCCACCATGATTGAGTTTCACAACGTCGCCAAACGCTATCCCAGCGGGCATGCCGCGCTGCGCGATGTCAGCTTCGCGGTGGCGCGTGGTGAAATGGTCTTTCTCACCGGCCATTCCGGCGCGGGCAAGAGCACCTTGCTCAAGCTCATCGCCCTCATCGAGCGCCCCAGCGCGGGCGAAGTCATCGTCAATGAGCGTAATCTCACGCGCCTAGGCCGGCGCCACATCCCCTATCACCGCCGCGGTCTCGGCATGATCTTTCAAGATTACCGCCTGCTGCAGGAACGCAGCGTGTTCGACAACGTGGCCCTGCCGCTGGTGATCGCCGGGGAATACGATCAGCGCGAGACCGGCCGCCGGGTGCGCGCCGCGCTGGATAAAGTCGGCCTGCTGGGCAAGGAGAAATATTATCCCGTCGAACTCTCCGGCGGCGAACAGCAGCGCGTGGGCATCGCCCGCGCCGTGGTGCACAAGCCGGTGTTGCTGCTGGCCGATGAGCCCACGGGCAATCTCGACCCGGACTTGTCGCGGGAGATCATGGCCCTGTTCGAGGCCTTTCAGCGGGTGGGGGTGACGGTGCTCATCGCCAGTCACGATCACGATCTGATCGCGCGCATGAATCACCGCGTGCTCACCTTGCACCAAGGCGTCATGTTAAACGGCGAGGGGGCGCCAGCGCCATGAATCGCCGCATTGAGCCCGCTAGCGAACCGCGGCCCGCGCCCCCGCCGAATCGCCGCGCAAGTCCGCGGCGTGCTCGCAGCATGGCGAGTTATTTCACTAATCATCTGCGTGCCTTCTTCGCCAGCCTCGGCCAGTTACTGCGGACGCCGCTGCCGACCCTAATGACCGCGACGGTGATCGGTATCGCTCTCGCCCTGCCCGCCGGTTTTCATGCCGTGCTTAGCAGTGTGCAGACGGTGGCGGCGGGCTGGGAAGGGGATATGGCGCAAATCTCGCTGTTTTTGAAGCCGTCCGTCAAAGAGGTGCAGGCCGGCAAATTGGCCGACCGCATGCGGGCCATGAGTGAGGTGGCTGAGGTGCACTACATTTCGCCGCAGGAGGCTTTGGCGGAGTTCGAGCAATCCTCCGGCTTGCGCGACGCGCTGGCGTATTTGAATGAAAATCCGTTGCCGGGCGTCTTGGTGGTACGTCCGGCGGCGCAATTCGCCGAGCCCGCCGCCGCGCGGGGTTTGCTGCGGCGCTTTGAGGCGATGACGGAGGTGGACAGCGCCCAGCTCGATCTGGCCTGGCTGGAGCGTTTGCACGCCATGGTCGGCTTGGCCGCGCGCGGCGTATGGCTATTGGCGGGGGTGTTGTCATTGGCCGTGCTATTGATCGTCGGTAATACCATCCGCCTCGGGATTCAAAACCGCCGCGAGGAGATCGTGGTGACCAAACTCATCGGCGCCACCGACGGCTTCATCCGCCGGCCCTTCGTGTACGGCGGCATGTGGTACGGCCTGTTCGGCGGCGTGATCGCGCTGGTCGTGGTGAATGGGCTGTTGTTGAGCCTGAGCGGCCCAGCGCGGCAACTGGCCGCGCTTTATCACAGCAATTTCCGTTTGGAGCTCTTGGGCGGGGCGGCGACGCTGGGCGTGTTAACCGCCGGCGCGCTGCTGGGCTGGTTGGGGGCTTGGCTGGCGGTGGGCCGCCACTTGCGGCGTATCGAGCCGGTTTGAGCAAGCAGGGCAGGAACTTACCGGGGGGCTTAGCACTCTCAGGGATCGAGTGCTAAACTTACAACATGTGGGTCAGGCGGGGAGCGGGGAAAAGCCCTGGCTGGACCGCCGATTGCATAGTGAACGTTTTACCCGGGTGAGCGTCAGAGGAATGCCGCTGGGACCTATTACAGAGGGGTGAGTCTCAAATGATCGAACAGCACAAAGGTTTGGAATTGGCCGTGCCGGTGGGCAGCCTGGAGGCGTATAGCCAGGTGGTTAACCGCATTCCCATGCTGACGGCCGAAGAGGAGCAGGCCCTGGGCCGCCGCCTGCGGGACACTAATGACCTGGAGGCGGCCCGCCAACTCATCCTCTCTCATCTGCGCTTCGTGGTACGCATCGCCCGCGGTTATGCCGGTTACGGGCTGTCACAGGCGGACTTGATCCAAGAGGGTAACGTGGGCTTGATGAAGGCAGTGAAGCGTTTCGACCCCGAGATGAACGTGCGCCTGGTCTCCTTCGCGGTGCATTGGGTGCGCGCCGAAATGCACGAATTCATCTTGCGCAACTGGCGCATCGTCAAGGTCGCCACCACCAAGGCGCAGCGCAAATTGTTTTTCAACCTGCGCAGCGCCAAGACCCGCCTGGGCTGGTTCACGCATGATGAAGTGGATGCCGTGGCCAAGGATCTGGGCGTGAGCCGCGAGACGGTGGTGGAAATGGAGTCGCGCATGAGCGGTTACGATGCGTCCCTGTACGGTGAGAGTGACAATGACGGCGACGAAACCCATGTTGCGCCCATCGCTTATTTAGCCGCCACGCGCGCCGATCCCGCCGAACAAATGGAAAGCGATGATTGGGACGAACACCATAGCGACAAATTACACGAAGCCCTCGCGGAGCTGGACGATCGCAGCCGCGATATCGTTTCCCGGCGTTGGCTGGCGGATAGCAAATCCACCCTGCACGAGCTGGCCGACCAATATAAGGTCTCGGCGGAACGTATTCGCCAGTTGGAGCAGAATGCCATCAAAAAACTCAAGCTCGCGCTGGAAGCCTAAGCGCGCTAACGTGAATAAAAAACCGGGCGGGTAATTGACACCCCGCCCGGTTTTTTTATTTATACACTTGCGAACTTGCGAACTTGCGAACTTGCGAACTTGCGAACTTGCGAACTTGCGAACTTGCGAACTTGCGAACTTGCGAACTTGCGAACTTGC